>DATKPA010000110.1:0-33795 GCA_035524355.1 Phycisphaerae bacterium
ACACGTGGACGAGCATGTAATCGAGGTGTCGGCCACCAACCCAGACGGATGTAAGCCAATCAGCGGCGAGAAGCACAAGCATGGGCCGACCTGTGGCCATGAGCAGGTGCCGCACGGCGATCATGTGGATTACCTGGTGGAGGGGAAGCTGCACCATCCCCACGGTGATCATTGTGACGATCACGGGCCGCTTCCCGTAAAGGCGTGAATACCGAGCGACAGGCTGCACTCATGTGCCGGCCATGACGTTGGACCGGAAAACGGGACATGATTCAAAGTTGCTCGTAGCGTGGACCGGGACGGCCGGAATTCGTAAGTTGCTGCGATGCCACGTCGGGCGCGGCATACCCCTCCGGGTCTGATCTACCTCGTCTTGAATCGTGGCGTTGGTCGGCAGACATTGTTCCATAAGGACGAGGACTATGCCGCCTTTGACCGCGTTTTGGCCGAAGCGCATCAGCGGATTCCGATTCGCATTCTGGCGCATTGCCTGATGCCCAACCATTGGCACTTCGTGCTCTGGCCCAAGGCGTCAAAAAGGGGTCAAACATGAATGGCGTTAAGTTAAGGTGTGAACCATGTGACTTATCAGCGAAATCGAGCCAAAAAAAGGAGGGTGTCACGCTTAACTTAATGCCATTCGGGTCAAACATCGTTTTCACATCGCCTTCCCCGCGACCCCACGTCCCGCAAACCGCGAGATTCCCGGCCATTTCCCTGATCGTGTGACGCAGCGCGCCTTAACCCGCGCCGCCACAAAATCCGGAATTCTCTTGCATTCCACCACAACCCGACTATAATCCTAACGTGGCGATCGAGGCCGACCACACAATCGAAGGGAGGGGACCCCATGCCACCAATCCAACCCACACCGGCGACACTCCTCTCCAACCCGCACTCCCATGCCCCCCACTCCCCCACCAACACGCACCCCATTGCACCCAACCCCCACCCCAAGGTGCATCCAGTTGCACCGCACCCCCACCCCAACCTGCACCCGGTTGCACCTCCCCACGCCGCCACCCTCATTTCCCGCTCAAAAACCCACAACCTGCACCCCACTGCACCCATCAAACACAAACGCCCCGCCCTCCTCACAAACTCCCACCAAACCCCTGCTATCACTGATACCACGGATATCACTGCTAACACCTCCCCCCGCTCTCCGCGCGCGCAGGGGGTGGCGACGAACTTGAGCATCTTGCCGAAATCAGCCCAAAAACGCGGTTCTTCCACAATCGAACTTGAGCACCTTGGGCTGGCGCTATCAAAAACGCGGCTCCCCCATTCTGAATTCACCCATTCGCTTATTCTGAATTGGCCCCCCGCCCCCCCATTCACTCATTCGCTGACTCGCTTACTCACTTATTCGCCGCCCCCAGGCGCGCTGGCATCCCCCCCAAAAAACAGCGAAACTACCCCCATGATTGCCGACCGCTCCCACATCCTCACCGAACAACCCAACACCGCCAGCGTCCAACTCGACACCCTCTCCGTCGAGCAAGCCGTCGACCTCATGAACGCCGAGGACGCCCGCATGGTCGCCGCCGTCGCCCAGCAACGCGCCCCCATCGCCCTCGCCGTCAAACTCGTCGCCCACGCCTTCTCCATCGGCGGCCGCCTCCTCTACATCGGCGCCGGCACCTCCGGACGCCTCGGCGTCCTCGACGCCTCCGAGTGCCCCCCCACCTTCTGCTCCGACCCCGCCATGGTCGTCGGCATCATCGCCGGCGGCGACGCCGCCCTCCGCCGCTCCATCGAAAACGTCGAAGATGACCTCATCGCCGGCAAACAGGCCATGATCGACCACGCCGTCACCGACCGCGACGTCGTCCTCGGCATCGCCGCCGGTGGCACCACCCCCTACGTCCACGGCGCACTCATCGAAGCCCACGCCCGCGGCGCCAAAACCATCTTCCTCATCTGCACCGACCCCGCCCACGTCCACCTCCCCCCCGCCATCCCCGACCTCTGCATCCCCATCAACACCGGCCCCGAAATCCTCACCGGCTCCACCCGCCTCAAGGCCGGCTCCGCCACCAAGCTCGTCCTCAACACCATCACCACCCTCGCCATGGTCCAGATCGGCAAAACCTACGGCAACCTCATGGTCGACATCGACGCCCTCAAAAACGCCAAGCTCATCGACCGCGCCGCCCGCATCATCTCCCGCCTCACGAATCTCTCCCGCGAAGACGCCATTGAACTCCTCCACACCGCCGGCGGAAAAGTAAAACGCGCCATCGTCATGCACCACAAAAAGTGCGATGTCTTTACAGCCGATAACCTACTCAAGCAAGCCGAGGGAAGGCTCCGCCAGGTCATCGGCAATTGAAAGGACGCGGCATGTCGAACAATCGCAATCTATTCTGGACCGTCGGCGACATGATCGACCAGGCCCGAATCGCTGCCGACCAGGCCACCGGCTCCGGCATCCCCGCCGATTCCCCCGATTCCACCTTCGCCAACGACCGCATCGACCAGCTCACCCTCGTCTGCGCCGCCATGTGGGAACTCATGAAGGAAAAACTCGCCATTCAGGATGAAGAACTCGTCAACAAAGTCGCCGCCCTCGACGCCAGCGACGGCGTCGCCGACGGAAAAATGACCTCCGCCTCCACCAAGTGCGCCGCCTGCGGCCGGACCATCTTCCCCAAGCACCGCCGCTGCCTCTACTGCGGCGCCCCCGTCGTCATCGACAATATCTTCAAAACCATCTGAGGCGCAAATGCATCAACCGGGGGCCAATCAAGCGGGGGTCAATCGCCAGTTCGGCCCCTCCGGCGTCAGCACCGTCAGCCCCACCACCGCCAGAACGACCAGCAAAAACGCCCCGCCGCCCACCGTCGTCATATCAATGGAGGAACTCGAAGTGCTGCTGGAAGAAGCATCCGTGGACTCCGCAACTTCGGTGCTCGTCGTCGACGAAGTTGACGACGGCCATTTCCAATACGCCACCGCCACCGTCGCCACGATCAGCAACACCGCCGCGACACTCGACACGCGTGTCCAGAATGAGATGCGTGCCAGCCGCGCTGCCCGCTCCTCAAGCACCCGCGCCTGCGCCATCGCTACCGCGGCAATATTCGCCAGCGGCACATGCTCCGGCCGGGCACGCAATGCCCTCGACAGCGCCAGTTCAAACCGATCGTCTTCTTCCATCATGACGTTTTCTCCAGGGTCTTCAGCAGCATCTTCAACCGCTCCCGCCCGCGGAACAGCAACGTCTTCACCGTGCCCGAAGGCTTTTCCATCATCTTCGCAACTTCATCCACCGCCAGGCCACGACGGTAAAACAGTTCAATCGCGATCGCCTGATCCGGATCCAGCCGCGCGACGGCCTTCCAGATCATCTCATTCGTTTCCGCCGATTCCGTCACCTGCGCCGGCCCGGGTTCGTCCGCATTGGCAAATTCCCGATCCGGAAACTCCGGGGTCGCCGGATATCGCCGCCGGATCTTTATCGCCGTCCGATAGGCGATCCGGTACAGCCAGGTGGAAAGCTCCGACTCGCCGCGAAAGTTCGGCAGCGCCCGATAGGCCATCGCAAAAGTTTCGGCGGCAAGATCATCGCAATCCGCGCCGGAAAGCCCCATCGCTTGGCCGAGGCCGGCAACGAGGTGCTGATGGGCCGCCACAAACGCCGCAAACTCCCGCTCGTCCTGTTGCCGCAGGCGGTGTAGATCGAGCGGTTGTTCCGGCGTTGAGGTCACGCGACAAATTATCCTCACAGGTGTTAGTGGCGGCCAATGGCGATCCGGTTTCAAAATTGTTTCTCACCGGCAAATGAGAATTTTTGAAACCCCCACTCCGGCGGGCGGCACTAACCGGCAGACGAATGGAGATTTACATGCCACCAGGAATGATATGGGAAACTGTTATCGGAAGCTTCGGCGTGGCCGGGGCGATCCTGCTGGTCGGGGGAACGATTTACCTCCGGCTGCAGCGGGACAAGCAACAGTATCAGTTGATGCAGACCGCCCTGGAGAAAGGGATTACGGCGATGCCCGGGACGATTCCCGGGTGGCTGCTCTCGCTGCGGCAGGGGATGCTGGCGTTGATCCTGGGACTTGGGGTGGCCTGTTCGGGAATTGCCCTGGTGGCCATGGCGTCGTCGATTGACCCGCTCCCGGCGGAGGCTTTTGCAGGTCCGCAGGGAGTCGATGAGCGCGGTGGACAACCCCCTCCGGCGCAATCCTTCCCCGAGGCGCGCCCGGGAATGGACCGTCCATCCCGTCCGATCCCCCCCGCGCCAGAGCGCCGGCCCCCGCAGAATCCGGCCATGGAAAGATGGCACCATGTGCAGACCCAGAAGCTGACCGGACTGGTGGCGATCTGCTCGGGAGCGATCCTGGCGCTGCTCGGATTGGTCCGGATCGCCTTCTCGCGAATGGAGCGTCAGTACACCAGCGAATCACCGGCCGCTCCTGCACCCAACCGGGCGGCCACGTAAGAGATCGAACAGCAGAGTCGGAAGTTGAATTGGAGAAATCGTGCATTGTGCGAGGCGGGGCAACACGCGCCTGCCCGGACAATCGTGCTGACCAGGGAAACGTTTTTTTTGGAAAAGGAGATGCCCATGAAAGTGTCATTATTTGCCGCGGCAATTCTTGCGGCCGCTGTGGCGGGGACGGGTGTGTATGCTGCGGATCCGGCGGCGCCGGGCGGCGGGATGAGCGCGCAGGAGCAGCAGGAGATGACCATTTCCGGCGCTGTGCAGAGTTTTAATATTGGGCCGCGGGGTGGGGTGGAAGGGATGATGGTGACGGTGGACGGGAAGGCGGCGCAGGTGAATTTCGGGCCGGAGCTTGGGGCGCTGATTTCGCAGAGCGTGGCGGTTGGGGATGAGGTGAAGGCGACGGTGCAGCCGGACCACGGGGCGCCGCCCCCCCCGGGTGGCGGGCCGGGGGCACGGCGCAATGGCCGCGGGCCGGGCGGAGGCGGTCCTGAGGATGGTGCGGGTGGGCCTCCCGATGGTGGACCGAACGGCGGGATGGGGCCCGGAGGGCAGAAGGCGGATCATCCGGTGTATCGACTGGTGTCGCTGACGGATGCGAAGGGGAAGGAGATTCACGCGCCTTCGCCGGAGGATCGCAAGGCGGTGCATCTGGAGGGGAGCGTGAAGGCGGTGAATTATGATGCGCGCGGGCTTGCCAACGGAGCGCAGATGGAGAATGGCGACGTGGTGCGCATGAGTCCCGAAGATGCCAAGTTGCTGGCGCTGGCGTCGGGGATGAAGCTGACGGTGGACGGCATTGCGACGAAGATGCCGACGGGGAACAGCATGATCGATGCGCATACGGTCAACGGGATCAATGTGCACAGCGGCGGGCCGGGCGGCGGGAGACCGCGGGGCGGCCCGCGCGGGCAGCGGGGGCAGGACGGGCCGGGTGATGGCGGGCCGGGGCAGGATGGCGGACCAGGCGGTGATGCGCCGCCGCCACCGGGTCAGTGACGGCGCTCGGCGTAGCGGAACGATTGGACTCAATGAGCGGAAGGCGGCGAAAGATCTTCGCCGCCTTCATTTTCTGGGGGTCCCGAAGAGGCCGTAGGAACGGTTCTTCACGACGGACTCGAGTGAGGCGAGGGTCAGTTGGGCAGCAGTGGCCCAGGTGAACATCTGTGCGCGGCGGAGGCCGCGGTATTTGAGCTGGCGGCGATACTCGGCGTCATCGAGGAGACCGCCGATGGCTTCTCCCATGGCTTCAGCATCATCGTGGGAAAAATAGACGGCGGCATCTTCGGCGACTTCGCGGAGGGAGCGCATGTCGGAGCAGGCGGCTGCCGTACCGCAGGCCATCGATTCGAGCACGCTGAGGCCGAAGCCTTCGAAGCTGGAGGCGCAGCAGGTGATGGTGGCGCCGCGATAGAGGTCGGCGAGTTCGGCGTTGGTGGGGGCGGCGACGAATCGCATGCGGTCAAGGACGCCGGCGGCGCGTGCGGCGGCGTAGATGTCGGAAATCTTCCAATCGTCCCTGCCGGCGAGGACCCATTTCGCCTTCGAACCGCCGGCCCAGACGGCGCGCATCGCGTCGAGCATGCGGGGGTAATTGCGGCGCGGGATGTCGGCGCCGACGGCGAGGACGTATTGGCCGGTGATGTTGTTGCGGATATGCACGGGGGCGGGCTTGAAGAGATCGGTGGGGGACGGCGGGGCGAAGGCGGGATCGATGCCGTTGTAGACGACATCAATGCGGTCCGGCGAGAGGCGGTAGATGGAGGCGATGTCGTACTTGGTTTGCGAGGAGACGGCGATGAGGCGTTCGGCGAAGCGCATCGTTTTGGCGGTGAGGACTCGCAATTCGCGGCCCTCGGCGGTTTCGCGGACGACGGGGTCGAGTTCGAAGGAGAGGTCGTGAATGGTGGGAACGACGGGGCAGACGGCGGTACGCGGGGCATAGGGGGTGAAGGCGTGGTAAACGTCGGCGCGGGTGCGGCCGAGGGAACGGGAGAGGGCATTGAGCACGCGGGTTCCCATGTGGAATCGGGAGGGGAACTGGTAGGAAGAAATTTCGACTCGGTGGAAATTATCGGGGAGATTGGTGAGGAGGGAATCGTCGTAGTGTTCGTCAGCGCCGGCTGCGCCGGGTGCGGGGATGCCACGAGTGTAGATGAGGTGGAACTCGTGCTCGGGCCGCTGCTTGATCCAGGCGGAGACGATGTTTCGTGCGCGCTGCTCGGCGCCGCCGATCTGGCGGGTGACGAGTGGACGCGCATCGATGGCAATGATCATTGAGCTATTGAAACGAGTTGGGGAGGGGGCGTCAAACTCGTGCGGTCAGGCGTGGGTGAGGAAACAGGATTTTACGGGGAGATTCATGGATTTGAGCTTTCGCAGCGCGGTTTGAATGCGGGCGCGGGGGGTGTGGTGGAGGGCGGCTGCGAGGAGGATGCCGTCGGAGGCGGCGGCGAGGAGGCCGGCGTCGGGGAGGGCGAGGACGGACGGGGCGTCGATGAGGATCCAGTCGAAGTTGGCGTGGAGGTTTTTCAGGATGGTGCGCCAGGCAGGTGAGCTGAGCAATCCGGCGGCGGCGTGGGGCGTGGTCTTGGCGCCGGAGGGGAGAACGAAGAGCTGGTGCCAGGGGGTGGCTTTCAGGAAGGGCTGTATGTCGATGTCGGGGGTGAGGAGGAGTTCGGCGAGGCCGTGCTCGGGTTGCATTTTGAGGAGTGCGGTCAGAGAGGGCGAGGCGGATTCGTGCATGCAGCCGTCGATGAGGAGGACGCGGTTGGCGCGGATTTCCACAAGGGAGAGGCCGAGATTCAGGACGCTGACGGTCTTTCCTTCGCCGGCGATGGAGGAGGTGACGACAAGGGCGTGGGTTTCGCGCCTGGGATTCTGCAGCATGAGGTTGTCACGCATTTTTCGGTATTGCTCGGCGAAGGGGCCGGAGCGGTCGTGATAGACGACCATCGATTGAGGGAGGTTGAGCTTGCGCTTGGAAGCGTAGTCTTCGACGATGGTTTCGGCGACCCGGCGTTGTGCGACGACAGCGGGGGGAGGCGTGGGCGGGGACTGGCGGATGGCTTCGGTGAGGGGCGTGATGGAAGCGGAGACGGCGGGATAACGGTCAGCAACAGGAGCATCGGCGCGGGGCGATGATTTGCGAAAGACGACGGAGGCGAGGGAATGTTCGTCGGCGTGTGATGCCGCTTCGGCCACCGGACCTGCAGGCGTGTCGCGGAGACGTTCGCGTTCCTGCTGGGCGCGTTTGAGTGCATCGGCAATCGAGCTCATGGGCGGCTGTCTCCGAAGCGGAAGGTGAAAAGGGAAGCCACAGGCTGCTGCGTTGCCGTGGTAGCCGCGACATCGGTCTCCGAGAGTTCGCGGTAGCAAAGAAAGGCGCTTCCAATGGCCAGCAGGACCAATGCGACAGCAACGAGTGGGCGGAGGAAGCCGCGCCAGAACCGGTAAACGTGCATGCGGCTGCGGGTGCGGATTTCGGAGACGGCCCCGATGATCGGTACATCGAGGATTGCGGCGGCTTCACCTGCGGAATGAAGGCTGCGATCGAGACGATGGAGCAGCAGAGCGACGAGCCAGGCAGCCGCGACGCCGCCGGCGAGCCCGATGAGGTAGATCATGGGAAGTTTTGGATAGATAGGGAGGGCTGATGCGGATGAGAATTCGAGCGGGGCGATGTCGACGGGTCCGGCGGCGAGGGGTGTGGAATTGTCACTGGAATCGGGATTGCCGAACTGATGATTGAAGGCGTCGATCTGAGCGGCGACGGATTGCATGTCTTTTTGCGTGGAATTCATCTGGGCGGTGAGCTTCTCGTACTCGCGGCGAACGGGCATGACCTGATCGACATCGAGCTGCATGACATCACGCTGGGCGGTGAGGTTGTGCACGTCGACTTCGAGGGAATCGTTTTCGGCCTGCAGGGCCTGGAGTTCGAGATCCACCTGCTGGGCGGCGGCGAGGCTGGCGTCGCTGGATGCGGGGGAGGATGGCTGCGCGGGCATGCGGATGCCGGCGGGGGGCGGCTTGCCGGCGGCGAGGCGCTGCCGGGCGGCGTCGAGTCTTTTCTGAATGTCGGCCTGCTGGCTGCGCAAGTCCCTGACGTAGGGGTGCTCCTCCGTGCGGTGCTTGTTCGCCAGTTGGTCATCGATCTGGTCGTTGATCAATTGCAGTTGCGCGGTGAGGGTTGCGACTTCCGGATCGGCGCCGGTGGAGGCTGGCACTTCGGGGGGGTCCTGCGCTACGGGTGCGATGGGCGGGGGCGGGGCGAGATTCTGTCCGGCGCCGGCGTGGCGCCTGGCGATGTAGTCCTGGAGACGTTTGATTTGATCGCTGACGATGCGTTGCCGCTGCTGCTTGTCGTCGAGCCTGGCGCTGAGCTTTTCGAACTGGGAGAGCACGCTGTTGGGGTCGTCGGGAAGGATTCCGCGGTGGGCGAGGCGGAAGGTTTCGATCTGCCTGGCGATGGCGCGTTCACGCTCTGCGAGAATTTCGGATTGAGTGGAGAGCTCGGAGCGGCGGAAGGCGGCGAGTTCCTGGACGCGGTGGTGGATGAAGGTGGTGAGTTGATCGGCGAGCAGGTGAAGACGGCCGAGGGCGAGCTGGCGGTTGGAGGCGCTCGCGGCGAGATTGATTTGTTTGCCCGAAGGGATGGTATCGACGGTGAGGCGGACGGCATTGTCGTCGGCGACGTTTTCGAGGTTCTGCACCGCGGCTTCGGGGAGTCGCTGAAGGTCGGGGATGGCATCTATTGGACGAGCGGAGACAAGCATCCTGCCCTGCACGTCGTAGGTGCGTTGCAAATGCGGCGAATAGAGGAAAACGGCCGAGCTGAGGAGAGTGAGAAGGGTCAGGAGCATGATGGCGTGGCGGCGGACGCTGACGGAGAAGGGCCGGCGCGGGGCCGAGGCGGGCTCAACTGTGCTGTCTGGTTGCGGGGATGGGGTCATTGCACACCTGCTCGACATGATCAATCGCAGGTATTACGCGCATGAGGGAGGGTCGGATGGGGATGTTGGGGGGGGGAATGGATCAGCAGGGTTTGATGCGGTGCTTTGAAGCGGCAGCACATTCCGGCGATACCATCGCCGGCTTTTTTTGTCAGCGGCGGCGCTGGCAGATGCGGCAGAAGACGGTTGTGCGGCCGGCGACGGAGGTTTCGCTCATGAGAGTTGCACAGCGGAGGCAGGGTTTTCCGCCGTGGCCGTAGGCTTGAAGTTGTCGGGCGAACTGGCCGGGCTGATCGGCGACGTTGCGGTAATCGCGCAGGGTTGTGCCGCCGGCGTTGATGGATCGTTCGAGGACGAGGTGAATGGCGGCGACGAGTTTTTCGATGCTTTCGGGGGAAATGCGATCGACGCGCTGGAGGGGGTGGAGCTGTGACATCCAGAGGGACTCATCGACGTAGATGTTGCCGAGGCCGGCGACGTCTTTTTGGGAGAGGAGGCGTTGTTTGAGGCGGCCGCGGGTTTTGCGCCAGTGGGCGAGGTCGGCGGCGTGGAGTTGGAGGGCGTCTTTGCCGAGGTTTTGGAGTTCGGTGCGTTTGGCGAGGGCAGAGGTGGGATAGTGCCAGAGGCCGCCGAAGCGGCGCGGGTCGACGAGGCGGACGTCGGTGCCGGAGGCGAGGGTGAAGATGACGTGGGTGTGGGCAGGGAGTGGGGCGGAGGAGGGGACGCAATCGATGCGGCCGGACATGCCGAGGTGGATGACGAGGGTCTGGTCGTCGGCGGCGATGCAGAAGAGCTTTTTGCCGTGGCGGAAAGTGGAGACGATTCGGCGGCCGACGAGGTCTTGGAGCGGGGCTGTGGGCGGGGTGATGAAATCGGGTCGGTTGATGCGCACTGCGGCGATCGGCACGTTGAGGACGTGCGGCTCGAGGGAGCGGCGGACTTCTTCGACTTCGGGCAATTCAGGCATGATGGGTGATTGTAGGCGAACGGCGTGCGGGCATCATTTTTCGACGAACATCGCGCCGCGCTGCCGGGTGGCGATGGGGATCTGATCCTGCAGGTACTTGTGGACTTTGCGGGCCTGCGGGATCTGGTAGAGGACGAGATTGGGGGCGTTGGGGTCGCTGGAGGTGATGTGGATGGTGCCGATGCGGAGGAGGCGTTGGACGATGCCCTGCTTGAGTTCAAGGTCGGTGATGCGGAAAAGTTCGATGGAATTGATTTCCTTGGAGAAGATGCCGACCTCGGTGTCGATGCGATTGGGGCGGATGTAGCAACGGGAGTTTTTGACGGAGAGATAGAGGAGCCAGGCGATGAAGCCCATGATGGCGAGGGAGGAGCAGATGCCGATGGGGGCGTATTGGCGGAGGGAGGGGATTTCGATGAGGACGAGGGCGGTGAGCACAACGAGGGTGGCGCAGATCACAAATTTCCAGAAGTTGTCCCATTGCGAGACGGAGAGGGAGAAGACGGGGGGAATGTCGGCGGCAGGCGCGGCGGGGGTGTTGGTGGCGTTGGCGGGGGCGAGGGAGCGGTCGAGGAACTCGCCGCAGTGCTTGCATTTCTTGGCGACGGCAAGGATGACTTCGCCGCAGAAGGGGCAGCGCTTGGTGGCTTCGGCGTCGGAGGGGGGGGAGGGAACGGGGGTGGCGGGGGTGGGTTCCGGCTGCGGGGAGGGCGGAGGATTTTCGGCGACCATGGGCTGGAGCGGCCGCTTGCAGGCGGGGCAATTCACGGGGCCGTGGAGTTGCTGGTCCGTGATGAGAAAACGGTTTCCGCAAAAGCAGGTGATTTGATAATTCATATCAACGACTATTGTCGCGAACTTGCGGGATTTGGAAAGTATTTTCCGGAGCGGGGCAAATTCACCGAATTGACGGGTGGCTTGAGGTTTGTTTCTTTGAGGCGTTTTGCATCGCCTGCGCGAGGAAGCGGCCTTTTGAGATGCGAGGGAGGTGGGCCGGCGCTTACGCTGCGGGTTCTGTGGCGGTGGTTAATGGCGGACGAGGGCGATGTTCAGCCAGTCGACGCGGCCGAGAACGTCGAGATTTCCGGAGCCCTGGGCGGGCTCGGCGTGAAATTCCAGATGCTTTCCGCCGGCGACGGGAAGGGAGAGAGGCTCGGAGAGGATTCCGCTCGCGGCGCCGCAGGTGAGGTGCTGATGCCAGATGGTTTTTCCGTCGAGGACGATGGAGACGTCGGCCTCTCCGCGGGGGGCGGCGGAATCATCCATGCCGACCTGGAGTTTGAGCGTGTCGAAGGAACCATCGAGGTCGTAGGCAAGGAAGCTGCGCGTGTGGACGCCGATGCCGCGGGGATAGGTGGTGCGGCCGACGACGAGGGGGCCGCCGAGGACATTTCGGTTGATCTGGGAGGGCCAGGAGCCGCCGATGAAGGAATTCTGTTCATCCTTGGCGGGGTCGAGGTCGGTGACGTAGACCACGCGGCCGCCGAGGATTTCGACGCCGGCGAGTTGGGAGGCGGCGATTTTGTGTAGCTGGCCGGAGGGGTCCTGGAAAGAGACGTCGCTGATGGTCCAGGTAAAGCCGGTGGCGGGGACGGTGAGCCTGCAGCCGGAGGCGAAGGTCAGCCGGGCGGAGAGGGGCGGGATGGTGCGCGGCGACGTGGCGCCGGCGAAGTAAATTTGTTTGACGAGATTAAGCGCGATGTCAGTGACATTTCCGGCGGCGGCGTCGGTGGAGATCTGGACCTTGTCGGGGTCGATGGAAGCGATGATTCCGGACATGCTATCGCCGTTGCTTAAGCGGACGACGTCTTTGTCGGAAGACGCGGGCGCGGGGACGGCTGGGGCGGGGGCTGATGTCGTCAGCGATTGCAGATCCTTCAGGGCGACGGCGATGGTGCCGAAGTCGGTCTTGAATTCCAGGGACTGGCCGGCGATGTCGGCAGGTTCGCCGTAAAGCAGATCGCCATTGCGGAGCGCGAGACACCAGGATTTGTTCGGCGGTGCGACGGGGAGATCGGAGACGAGGGAGACGACATCGCGGGTCGGGATGCGGACGAGATTTCCGCTCTGGCCGGTGACGGAAAGGCCGGTGGCGTCCCACGTGTTGACGGTGAGTTTGCCCTGTTCTGAGAAGTCGGCGGAGGTGAGCGTCCAATCGGCGCGTGCGGCCGCGGCATGCGCGAGAACTGAGGCGATGAGGATTGCCGGGAGGAGCCGCGAGGAGAGCATCAGGGGACCTTTCGGACTTTTTTCGCGTCGATGAGGATCACTTCTGGAGGATCGGCAGCAGGCGATTGGGCACCTGGAGAATGATCAGCGACATGGAGGTGGCGTAGATCTGGCCGTTTTGATCGTTCCAGCTTCCATCGGCCTGCTGGCGGGTGGCGAGTTCCTTGCGGATGGCGGGCCAGTACTGAGCCCACGAATCGCCGCCGGACATAAACATGGCCTGGGTCGCGTAATAATTCCCGTAGAAGTAATGATAATCGCCGGAGTTTTCGCTTTTGCCGGGGAGGCGCTGCATGAGGTATTTGAGGCCGCGTTTGATTTCAGGGGCGTCGTATTCGCCCATGTAGTAGAGGCAGGCGACGCCGGCGGCGGAGCGGGGGAAGCCCGAGCCGCGGGAGTTCATCATGTAGGCGAAGCCGCCGTCGGGCTCCTGGAGTTTCTTGACGTAGTCGATGGCGCGATCGATGGTTCGCTTGGGCACCTTGATTCCGGCGTTGCGCGCGGCACGCAGAGCCATGACCTGGCAGATCGTCACGGAGAGATCGGCATCCTGCGGCACGGGCTGATAGCGCCAGCCGCCTTCGTTGTTCTGCGTCTGCACGATGAGGCGGATGGCGTTCTGCAGGCGTTCCTTGAGGTCGGGGCGAGGGCTCATGCCGTAGACTTCGGAAAGGAAGAGGGTCGCGAAGCCGTGGCCGTACATGGGCGACGGGTAGCCCGGAGAAGCGACCAGGCCGGATTCCTGGCAATTCTTCAGGATGAAATCGAGAATGCGGTCCACCTCGCGTCCGTAGGGGCCGTTCTGCGGGAGGCTGCCGTCGGCGATGAAGGCGATTCCCGCCAGCCCCACGATGGCGGTGGGGTCAACGCCCACGGAACTCATCGCGGCCTCACTGTTGAGGTTCTTGGCGAGCCAGTCGAGGCCCTTTTTCACGCGGTGCTGCAGATCGGGCGTGACTTCATCGGGCAGCGGGCCGCTTCCGCCCATGGTGGAGACGTCGGAATTCCCCGATTGGGCCCTGGCGTGAGGAGCCGAAGCACACACCGCCGCGAGCATCGCGGAAAGAATCGCGGCACAAAACAGTTTTTTCCGGTACATCATTTCTCTTTCGACTTCCCGATTTCGGCCAGCGACTGGTAATAGCGATCGATCATTTCTTTGTAACTGGGGAGGTACTGTTCGTTGGCGCCGTTGGAAATAAGATCGCGATCGCGCGGGGGTAGATTTCCCCATTCCTGGGGGGTCTGCTGGTGCATGTCCTCGTGGTTGGACTGCGGCGTTGCGGCGGATCCGTTCCGGGCGGTGGCATCGGTCGCCGCCCGATTGCCGCGCTCATCGTGTGTCCCCTTCTCCTGCTGGCCGCTGCTCTCCTGGCGCCTCTGGCCCTGCTGCGGCTTGCTTTGCTGCTGCGGTTTGCTTTGCGGCTGTTGCTGCTGCTTGCGCGCCGCTTCGATGAGGACGTCGAGGTCGCCGATAATGCGTTTCTGTGTTTCCTGCGTGACGGCGCCGGCGTCCTGATCGGCCAGGCGCGTCTGGCTCTGGTCCATGCGGTCGAGCATCTGCTTGATCTGCTCGGGGCCAACCTGATCGTCGGCACCAGTGAGTTTGTCGATGAGATCCATGTCATCGATCGCCTTGGAGGCGCTCGGATTGACGATGTCGGGAGCGACCGGCTGCTTCTGATCGGCTCCAGGCTGGGGCGGAGAGTCGGTTTTCGGGGAGGCAGCCGGCTTGGGCGCATCGGCCTGTTTCCCCTCCAGTTGCTGATCGAGAACACTCTGCGCGAACGCGGTCCCTCCCGCCGCCGCCCCCACGGCCGTTGCAAAGGCCGCCGCGAAAATCATTCTGTTGATCGTGCTACGCATCAGTCTTGTCCCGCATCTTTCTGGTTAGACGCTCCGGCCCGGCGAAAGTTCAGTGCTTCTGTTGCATGTCCTGAATGATCTTATGCGCGATATCCTTGATTTCACCCTGCGCTTGTCCGAGTTTTCGGGCTTCGCCCTGCAGCCTGGCCTTTGTCGCATCGTCGGGGGCCGCCGCGATGCCCTTGGCAAGATCGGCGGTTTGGGCATTCACCACCATCTGCATCGCCTTGAGCAGCTTCAACTGGGCGAGCGGAGGCACCAGGGGGGGTTTACCGCCGCTGCCGCCGCCGCCACCTTTGCCTGCGCCGCCGCCGTTTTCTTTCTTGAATTCGGATTGGCGTTTCTGTTCTTCCTTGAGCGAGTCGATGATGTCCTGGATGCGGTCGGACGCGTACTGCTGCGCCGCGGCGAGTTGCGTTCCGGTCTGCTGGCGCTTCATGAGATCCTGGCTGGACTGCATGGATTCGCCGATCTGGCGGTTCATCCAGACCACCACGGCGAATTCCTTCATCCGATCGTCGGAAGAAAGCGTTCCGATCTGCCCCACGAGCGACGATTGCTTCCCTGCGAGCTGGGCGAGCGTGACGATGTCGCGGCGATCCACCAGCTTATCCGGAGCCGCCTGCCGGCGTGTCTCCACACCATCGGCTGACGATTTGATGGCCAGTTGCTCCGTCTTGATGGCCTGGTATTGCTGCACGAATTCCGCCAGATCCTTTTCCTTGATCTGGCTGTCGACCTTGTCTTTCTGCTTTTGCAGCTTTTTGATCGCCTCATCCAGCGAGGCAATGGCCTTTGTTTCGGGATCGATGGCGTCGGTCTTGTGGACGGCAACGAGAGCGCCCGCGGCCGAGCTCATGTGATCCGCCGCTTCGCGGATGTTGCCGGCGGCCTGATCGGCTCCCTTGGTGTTTTCCGCCCGCTTTTCCGTCACGACCGTATTCCTCTGCAGTTGCCCCTGGCGATCGCCGAGCTTCTTGGCCGTGAGATCGTCGGCTGCGGCCACCGTGGCCTTTTGGATGCCGTCCTGGTCTTCACGGAACTGCTTTAGCTGGTCGACGATATCCTGCAGATCGCGCGACAACTGCTCCAGTTGCCGATCCTCGTTCTTTTCCATCTCGTTGAGCATCTGCTGCAAACCGCGCTGGGCCTGAGTCTGGTCGTTTGCTGCTTCGTTGGTCTGATTCTGGGCGATCGATTTGGACGCTCTGTCCTGCACCGAGCTTACCTGGTTCTCCTGCGCGGCCTGCGCCGTACGCTGCAGCGTTTCGCTGGATGCGGGATCGCTCTGTTTCAACTGCGTGGCGGCCTTGCTCATCCGCGACATCAGGTCGCTGGTTTGATTGGAGAGATTCTTCTGCTGTTCCGACAGGCTGCTGAGCTTGTCGCGCAAGTCCTGGGACAGCTCCTCCGGCTTTTTCCCGACGGTCTGCGCCGAAAGAGCGCGCGTCTGCTGGCCGACCGTGTCCTGTATCTCCTTGATCTTCTGCAGCTCTCCCCGGATCGCCTCAAAATCTCCGGCGGCGCCGAGCTGGTTGACCAGGTTGTCCATCTTGGCGATCGCCTGCTGCTGCTGCTCACCGGCCGCGCCGGCCGCATCGGCGGTCTGCTGGGCCTCCTGTCTGGCTTTTTCATTCTGCTGCGTCTGATTCCCTGCGGCGTCTCGGGCGCGATCCAGGTCCGACGCCGCGGCGGGCATGTTGTTCTGACCGACATCCTTCAAGCCCGCGGAAACGCTTTGTGCCAGTTTCCCGAGATCGCCGTCGCCCAGGTTGTTCTCCTGGAGGTCCTGGGCGATATGTTCCGTGCGCTGCTGAATTGCATTCGCCGATGCGGCCTCTTCGCTTTGCTGCTGGGCGAGCTGGGCGAGCTGCTCTTTCTGCTGTGGCGTGGTGATTCCCGCGGCGCTGGCCGCCTGCTGGATCGCCTGCGTTTGACGCCGCGTCTGTTCCTGCTGACCGCGAAGTGTACGAATGCGTTCCTTCACCTCGTTGAGCTCGCGGCGGCGGGCATCGACGATGTCGGCTTCGCTGCGAATCTGGAGGCTCATCGAGGGGGACTTGACCCAGGGGTGACGCCGGCCGTTGACGTTGTAGTTGTCCTGCACCATCGCGTAGAACGTGAGGCGGGTTCCGGGCGTGAGGTTCATCGGCGCGAGGTTCCAGATGTATTGCGAGCGGCCAGTGGTGTTGCCGGAGGCCGCGTCGGCGGTGCGCTCCGACCAGGGCAGCGGAATCTCCTCGACCGGCTTGTCGCCGGGCTTGGAATCGAATTTCTCGGCGACCAGCTTCAATCCATCCAGCCCGAGATCGTCGGTCGCCTGCACCACGAGCTGCACCGACGCCGTCGGGACGCGCTCCACGGAACTCCGCGGCTCGGTGATCACGACCGAGGGCAATGCGTCCGGCACGACTTCCAGGGTCAGCGAACCGCCGACGCGATTTTCGAAGCTGTCTGAGTCACGCATGGAAAGGCGTGCCTGCAGGCTGCTGGCGGCGGGGAATGTCACTTCCGCGACCGTGGGCTCAATCAGCGCCTGCCGCATCGGAATGGGCAGCACCTCATCCTTGTTTTGATCCATAAAGCGGATTTCGGGTTCGCCCTTTTCATCGGTGGCGAAGGGCTTGGTCGCCTTTACACGAATGGCAACGGTGGAGCCTTGCACCGCGTGGGCGGCCTGGTTGAGCAAATCGGAGATGACCGGCGGCGCGGGTTTGGCTGGGTCGTTTGCGTCGCGGACATAGGGCGGCGGGGTGACGGATGCGCTGAGTTCCGAAATGACGGGCCGAGGAGCGAGGCGGATGGTCACCGGTTCCTGATCGCGATCATCGCCTGCCGAGAGCCTCATTGAGAAGGAGCGCTGGCCGTCGGGTTCGAGCGTCCGCTCATAGACGAATTCGCCCCCGCTGCTCATGCTGGGCTGGAAGGTCATGAGTTCGTCAGTCGCGGATTTCGTGTCGGACCAGGTGGTGAGCGTCACGTATTGCTTCGCGTAACCGCCGTGGACCACCTTTGCACGCACCAGGAGTTGTTCGCCGATGGGGGCGACCTCCGGAGCCTGACCGTTGGGCGTGTTCCAGACGAATTCGACGTTGGTGATGCGGGGCCACGGCTGGCCATGGGCGGAAAACCAGCGGGACATGGCGATGCGGGTGAGATTGCCATTCATTGCGGCAAGCAGCGCCACCACTCCGGCAGTCAGCAGCGCCAAGGCGATGGATTTCGCCGACCGGCGGAAATCAACGGCCTCTTCGAAACGAATCGAGACGGTCTTCTCCGCCACGGCATCCACGTGCCGCGAGGCCAGAACGTTGGTGCGATAGGTGCCCGCATGGATGAAATGCACCGCGGACATCAATTCATCGGAGAGGCCGGGATGCACGTTCTCCACCCGGCTTGCGAGGAATTGATCGGTGAGCCGCGTCATGAGCGGGGAAATGAGCATCCGCCACGCGAGGAAAGCAAGAACGCCGACCCATGCCAGCAGCAGGAGGACGCGTCCGCCCGCCGGAATGTGCACGAAGTAATCGAGGAACATGAGGAGGAACATTCCCCCCACGGCAGCGGCCACTACCACGCCGAGTCCGAAAAGCGCGAGCACCAGCCGCACGCGTCCGCGCAAGCGCGTGATCCGATGGACGAGCGGATGTTCCGTTGAAGTTGTAATCGTTTCGGTCATGAACCCCTGTTCGCTGCCACGCCTGCTATTCTATCGTTTCCGCCCGGCCGTCTTCATTCCAAACTAAAGTTCACAGTTCCGCCGTCAGACGGTCCTTCCGGGCGAACTCAAAAGGGCCGCCTGAAGGCGGAATTCCGAATCTCATACCAATCCCGCACTCTTCCGCAACAGCCATTCGAGCGTCGCCAGACCGACGACCAGCAACAGCGTGATCGGCTTGTACCAGAGCTCTTCCGTGCTCGAGACCAGCACCGGCACGCTGCGGTCGGGGATCATTTTGGGCAAACCTTCCATGTTCACGATGGGCACGACCGCCCCGGTGGTCTTCGACGCCAGCATACCGAGGCTCTCCATATCCGCCGTGAGCTTCTCGAACTCCCGCTGCGGCGGTTCGACGGTTACCGCGTATTCGGTCGTGCTTCCTTCAACCGCGGGCAGGACGCCGGGCTGGATCTTGAGTTTGAAATCGCCGACCTCGGTGGCGGTGGTGACGCCGGTCCATTGGGTGCCGTCTTCGCTTGCGCTGGCGGCGCGCTGCAGAGAAATCGATTCCACCGCGTTGCCGTCCCTATCCGTCAGTATCGCGGGGACATTCGCCGGTATCTGGTCGAGGAGCGTCGGATCCTTGACCTCCATCGTCACCCGCAGCGGGCGGCCGACCTCCATGCGGTTCATTTCGCTCGTCAACTCGATGCGCTTGCTCTGGCCGAGGGCCTTGTTGCGATACAGCATCCGGCACATCTGCAGCCAGTAGCTCTGGTACAGCGGTTCGCCCGAGTAACGCCGCCAACGCCACGTGTCGTCAATGGCGCTGAACATCGTGCGGCCGCGCTTGTAATGGCCGGTCACCAGCAGCGGCGCCGGATTGCCGCCCTGCGTCCGCGTCGGATGCACCGCCAGCACTTCCGCCGCGGGGGCCAGGCCGACCACCGGCTTGTACCAGTACATCTGCGGCAGCTCCGCCATCTGCTTGGCGTTCTGCTCCGGGTCATCGAAGAAGCGGAAAAGATTGCTCTGCATGCCGGCGGAGGTGGGCACCGGGTTGAAGGGGGAATTGTCCGAGGCGACCATGACGCGCGATCGCGCATCCAGATCGTCCGGCACGATGGGCATCAGCACCTCGAGCGCTGTTCCCTTGTACCCCTCCGGGTTCCACTCCGGCCCGGCGATCCAGCCGATGCCGCCGCCGTTACCGACAAAATCGACGATCAGCTTCTGCTGCGACGGACTGAAAAAGGTCGGGTCGACGTCGCCAATGTAGAGCACATCGAACTTCGCGAGCTCTTCCGCGGTCTCGGGGAACCGGTTGATCGGTCCGGGGAACGTCTCGTGCCCGTTCTTGTCGACCACGCGCGGATCGCCATCCTGTGCGAAATCCTCATCCGCGCTCAGGAGAAGGGTGGCCACGTTCACGGTCTTTTCGCGGATCATTTCGTTCTTGAGGTAGCGGAATTCCCAGCGGGGATAACCCTCGACGTAGAGCACGTTCACTTCCGCGTCGAGCACGTTTGTCTGGCCGGTGACGACGTTGTTCGCCTTCGTCAGCTCGTCGCCGTCGTTCATCAAAGGCTGGACGCGCGCGACGAGATCAAATCTCTCCGCCTTCTCGTCGCTGCGTTTCTGCGGCTTGAAGATCAACTCGACATCCATCTGCTTCTTGTCGGGATCCAGCGTCACCTCGCGCGAGGCCAGTTCTGTC
The DNA here is from genome assembly GCA_035524355.1 of Phycisphaerae bacterium. Taxonomy (GTDB): domain Bacteria; phylum Planctomycetota; class Phycisphaerae; order WQYP01; family WQYP01; genus DATKPA01. The sequence goes on from DATKPA010000110.1 coordinate 19,852, forward strand.
ATCTCCCCGTCCGTGGAACCCTTGCGCGACAGGGTGATCCGCACCGGGGTCGGGCGAGCAATCCCCGAGCCCGACAATTGCATATGCACCGCCACCGGGTCGCGCACAAACGTATTCTCGGCGACCTGCATGTCGGCCAGTTTCAAATCGAACGGCTCCTTCGCCAGTCCCAACGGCAGAGCGAAGACTTTCGCTCCGGACTGTTCCGCTGCTGCAATCGCGTGATCGAGCCGGCCGCCGCCGCCCTGCTCCGTCGTCTGGCCGTCGGTCGCCAGCACGACGGCGCTCACGCGCTGCCCCTGCGTGTTCTGCAGAATTTCCTGAACGACCGTCGGCACATCCGTCGTCTCCCCCTCCGGCTTGATCTTCTGGAGTTGCTCCACCAGTCCGGCAACTTCCTCCGGACGATGCGCGACGCCGATCAGTTGTGCGTGCCCGGAACCCGTATACAGCGCCACATCCTGCGACTGCGCGAATTCCCGAATCCATTTCGCCTCTTCCAGGGCCCCCACTGCCGTTTGATAGCGATTGAGGCGAGTCTGCCCCGCGGCGAGTTTTTCCCGTGCGCCAATCTGCTTGACGAAGTCGCGCATCGCGGGATCGGTGTACGGATCTTCCAATTGCATCGATGCCGAACCATCCACCCACACGGCGACGACGCTGCGCGTCCGCTCCTCGTGCTGCACCACCAGTTCCGGCCGCCAGATCAGCATGAAGACGAAGGCCAGCAGCACCGCGCGGACGATTCCCATCGCCACGCGCTTCCTCGGCGCCGCCGCCTGCCGCACGTAGGAGAAGTATCCCAGCCCCCCGAGCACGAGGCACCCCAGCACGATCCACGCCGGATAGTTCCAGACGAACGAGAAGTACGTGTTCGGCGTCAGCCGCACGTGATCAAGCGAAAACAGAAATTCCAAAAAGCGCCGAAACATCTCGCCTTCTTTTACCTGTTAGCGTCCATAACTCGAAAAGTACATCGCCAGGAACGCTTCCACGAGAAACAATCCCAATGCCGCCGCAATCAGTGACGGCCCGATCAGCGACGCCCCGCTTTCCACCACCTTCTCCTCACCCTGCGGCTCAAGTTCCGCTGCGCGGTCCGTCAGATTTTTCACATCCATTCCTAGCACGCCGGCCATCTGCGCAATGCCGATGTGCCGGATGTCTGCTTCTTCGGCGTCCGGATTCACCACCACCACCGGACGCTGGTCGCCATCGCCGGGCGTGTAGATCCCCGCCGCCGTCAGCGGAGTGCTCGTCAGCCGCATCTGACCGCTCTGGTCCAGCTCCGGCGTCACGCTCACCGTACCACCGTGCGGCGACCGCCACGCCCCCGCGCTTGCCGTCTCCACCGAGAGATTCATGCGATCCCCAAGCCGCAACGTCAGATTCTCCGATTCGCGCGGCAGCGAGTAATACGTCAATTCATGAATGAAAGGCACAAACGACGGCTTCGCGCCGAACGTGTTCCAGGAGGTGTCCGCCGAACTCGCGAACAACACCACACGCCCTTTTCCGAGTTGCTTCTCGACCACTGCCGCATCCCCCCTGCCGCCGTTGTTCCCGTTCGCATACCGCAGCACCGTCTCGGCGCTCCCATCCGTCGGCACGCCCAGCTTGAAATACTCGTTCGTCTGCACCGTCAGGAACCCGACATCCGCGCCGCTCTTATAGGCTTCCCCAAACGGCGCCAGCACCGGATGCGTGAACCCCTCCGGCGCGAACGCCACTCCCTTCGCCATCTCCGCGGTGTTCTCAAACCGCACCGGCTGCCCCAGCGTCGCCGGCATCAACCCCGCCTTCCCAAATGCTTCGTTCATCAGCGCGGCGTTCGTCCGGTTCCCGGGGAAAATCATCAGAAGTTTGCCGCTCTCCACGAATTTCTTGAGATTCTCCAGCACCCCCGCGCTCGGCACCGCCGTGTCCGACAGCACCACTTCCGAATACTGATTCAACGCGGTCGTCGGCAGTTCCAGTTCCGTGATGCGCTGCGGCTCAAACACGCTTCCGACTTTCCCATCCACCGTCAGACCATACGCCGCCCACAAATACGTCGTGCTTCCCTGCGTCAGCTTCCCATCCCCCGGACTCCCATCCACCAGCAGCACCGGAATCTCGCGCCGCACATTCAGCATCAGGCGCCGCACATCATCCAGCGGCAACTGATCCGCCGGCAGCCGCGCCTCGACCGCATGCCGCCCCGCCGTCGGAATCGTCAACTCCACCAGCACGGTCCGGCTCGCCCCCGCCTCGATCTTCCCCAGCTTCTCCGTATGCGCCGTCACCCCATCCACCGACACCGTCAACGGCACATCGGTCTTCGGCCCATTCGTCGCGTTCACCACCGTCACCCGGAAATCGCTCGACGAACCCGCCACCGCCAGCGGCCGCTGCGACTCCAGACCCGTCACCGCCATGTTCTCCTGACTGGCATCCCCCACATCAATCACCCGCACCCCCGTGGCATGCGCCATCATCCCCGCCGCCGCCGCCTTCAGCCGCTCCTCCCCGCCGCCCGACGGTTCCAGTGAGCTCCGCGAAAAATCGGTGAGCACGATCACCTGCCGCGCCCGCGTGGAACTCTCCGCCTCCTTCAGTGCATCCGCAGCCTGATCAAACGCCGCCGCCAGATCCGTTCCGGCATCGGAAATCTGCGCGTCGCGCACCTGCGCCGCCAGCCCCGCATGATCCAGCGTCATCTTGTTCCCCGACTTCACTCCGCCCCGGCTCCCACGCACGATCATCACCTCATCGCTCGGCTTGATCCCGCGAAGCCACTCCCCGATCAACCGCTTCGACCGATCGAACGCCGTCGCCCCCGAGCCGTCCGCACCCGGCGTCGCATACCCCATCGAATACGAATCATCCCACACCACCACCACCGCCCGCTGCCCGCTGAGCGCCCCGCCCAGTGCCGACGAATCCACGACCAGCCGAGCCATCCCCGCCGCCAGGATCAGGAGCGCCAGACACCGCACCGCCAGCAGCAGCCACCGCTGCAGCAGCAGCCGCCGCGCATTGCGCCGCTGCGCCGCCAGCAGAAAATCCATCGCCGCCCAGATGACCGTGCGGAACCGCCGCTTGTTCAGCAGGTGAATGATGATCGGAATCGACACCGCCGCCGCTCCCGCCCCGAAGAGGGCCGGGGACAAGAATCCGAAAGCGAGAATATTGACCGGTAGTTCCATCTGTTAACGCAGCATCCCGAAAACGGACATGGTGACAACGTGAAAAGGTGACAAGGTGAACCTTCCACCGCGCGCCGGCTCCTTCATCCGATTTCTCCTCACCTTGTCACCCTGCCACCGTGTCACCTTGTCAACTCCAAATCACGCAACCGCTGCTCACTTCATCCGCGCCGCACGCGTCGCAAGGAACCCCGGCAACGTCACATCCAGCGGTAAACTCGTGTCGACCTGCACAAAATCCACGTGCAACTTATGGCACTCGTCCCGTATCAGGTCCGAATGTTTCTTGAACTCCGCCAGGTACGCCTCCCGCAGCGCCCGCGGCTCCACGACCAGTTCGCCCATCTCCTCCAGCCCCTTGAACAGCGTCGTCGTCTCAAACGGAAACTCGATCTCATCGTGATCCAGCACCTGCAGCAGAATCAGATCGTGCCGCCGATACCGCAGATGCTGAATCCCCTTGATGATGTTCTTCGGATCATCAAACAAATCGCTGATCAGCACGATCAGCGACCGGTGATGCATCTGCTCCGCTATCTCGTCCAGGATCGCCCCCGTACGCGTCTTCTGGTTCTTCGGCGCCGTCGTCAATTCGTCGATGATCACCCGCCACTGCCGCGGATTGTTGCTCGCCTTGATGAAGCGCCGGACTTTCTGATCGAACACCGCCAGCCCCGCCGAATCCTGCTGATGCAGCGCCACATACGCCAGCGATGCCGCGATGCTCGTCGCATGATCAAACTTCCGCCACCCCTCGGTGCCGCTGCGACCCTTCCACGACCGCGTCTCCACCCCGGAATACGTCATCGACTCCGACGCATCCACCACCAGCATCACCTGCAGGTTCGTCTCTTCCTCATACTGCTTGATGTAATGCCGATCCGTGCGCCCAAACACCTTCCAGTCGATGTACCGCGTGTCATCGCCCTGCGAATACTGCCGATGCTGCGCAAACTCCACACTGAAACCTTTGTAGGGCGACCGGTGCATGCCGGTGATGAACCCCTCGACGATCAGCCGCGCGCGGATATCCAGCGCCTGAATCTTCGCGAGCGTCCGCGGATCCAGGTACTTGCGATAATCAATCTTTTCAGCCGGTAACGTCACAGAAACTACCTAAACACGAAGACACGAAGGACCACGAAGAAGTTATAAGATGATGCGCTTGATTCCGTCCTTGATCAGCGGCACGTTGAAATTGACTAAAATTCCCAGCCTCTTTTTCGACAACTTGAGGTACGTCTTGGTCGTGGCGTGAAACACTGGGTGCAGTGTTTCGACGGCCTTGGCTTCGACAACGATGCGATCTTCCACCAGCAAATCCAATCGCATACCGGGCTCGATCTTCCGACCAAGATAGATGATCGGCAACCACACCTCGCGCTGGACCCTTAAGCCTCGAGCCTCTAATTCAAGCACGAGGCATTGCACGCAAATGCTCTCCAATAGTCCGGGCCCTAAAGCCGAATGAACCCGAAATATTGCGTCAACAATTTCCTTCGCGATCCTTTCCGTCTCGTCATCCAACACATCCCCAAATCCCATCTATTCTCCTCTTCGTGGTCCTTCGTGTCTTCGTGACTTCGTGTTTACGTCACTTCCCCGCAAACACCTTCGGCAACGCCGCTGCCGTCTTCTCATCCTCCGCGTCCCGCGGCGTCTGCTCGATCAGCATCTGGATGATGTTGTCCGGCCGAATCCCCTCCGCCTCCGCGTTGAAATTCGTGAGGATACGATGCCGCAACGCCGGATGCGCCACCGCGCGAATATCGTCCGTGCTCACCCCATACCGCCCCTGCAGCAATGCCCGCGCCTTCCCCGCCATCACCAGCGTCTGGCTCGCCCGCGGACCCGCACCCCAGCTCACATAATCCTTGATGAACTTCGGCGTATCCCCCTGATTCAGCCGCGTCTGACGCACCAGCCGGATCGCATATCTCACCACATGGTCCGCCACCGGCACCTTCCGCACCAGCTCCTGCAAGACCAGCACATCCTCCGCCGTCAGCACATGCTTGAGCTCCACTTTCCGCGGCGTAGTCGTCAGCCGCACGATGTCGAACTCCTCCGCCTCCGTCGGATAACTCACCAGCACATTAAACATGAATCGGTCCAACTGTGCCTCGGGCAACGGATACGTCCCCTCCTGCTCGATCGGGTTCTGGGTCGCCATCACAAAGAACGGCTCCGCCAGCCGATGCTGCACCCCGCCCGCCGTCACCTGGTGTTCCTGCATCGCCTCCAGCAACGCCGCTTGTGTTTTCGGCGGCGTGCGGTTGATTTCATCCGCCAGGATCGCGTTCGCAAATACGGGCCCCTTCACGAACCGCAGCGCCCGCTTCCCGCTCAGCTTGTCCTCCTCGATCACTTCCGTCCCCGTAATGTCGCTGGGCATCAAATCCGGCGTAAACTGAATGCGATTGAACGACAGCGACATCGTCTTCGCCAGTGTCGAAATCAGCAGCGTCTTCGCCAGCCCAGGCACCCCCACCAGCAGGCAATGCCCCCGGCAGAACAGCGCAATCAACAGCTCTTCCATCACCTGCGATTGCCCTACGATCACCTTCCCAAGTTCCCCACGCATCGACGCATACGCTTCCTGCAACTTCTGCACGCTCGCCAGTTCCTCCGGCGACATCTGCACCACATCAGCCTGCGTCATCACGGCTCCTCTAAAACAGAACTGCTCTTGTTACCTGTTGCCATCGCCCACCACCTCTTTCCCACAACTCTTCGATTCTACGTAGGCTCACCGTCACAAACCAATCCCCCGCAAAAGAAGAAAAGGGCAGCCATCACGGCCGCCCCTTCTGGTTTTACTGTTGACTCCCGACGCCTCGGGCGGCGTGGGGCTCTGTGCGACCCTTGCCGACTCTCTGTCCACTCACTGCCCCGCCGGACCACTCGCCTCCCCCTTCGCCTTCCCCGGCTCCGGCGACGGCTCAGACAACTCCCCCTTCCGCTCAACCGCCCCCACATTCTCCCAATCCGGCGAATTGCGAATCACCTCCCTGCTCACCTTCTCAAGCCGCGCCATCTTCATCCCCTCCCCCACCGGCCCAACAAAATTGTCGATCAGCAACCCTTCCACATCCCCGCACACCACCGCCGGCCGCATCTCCCCCTTCGCCGGATATAGCCGCACATTCGCCAGTTCCAGGTCCTTCACATGCCGCGCAAAAACCCCATACCCCGGCGTCGTCCCCGTATATACCGGCTCCGGATAGCCCGTCGCCAGTTCCCGCGGCATCCGCGCCCCCATCTCCGCCGTCCCATACCCCTTGTACTGCAGCCGAATGTTCTCCAGCCGCACATCCTCGATCGGCATGTCCGGCAGCCCCGTGATCTGAATGCCGCTCAAATACCCCTTCCCCTGTTCCGCCCCGCTCCACTCGATATCCGTCGCCACCACATTCGAAATCAGAATATGCCGAAGGATGCTGGGGTGCTTCAGATCCCCCGTCCGGTTCCGTTTCCCCGTCGTGATGTAAATCGGATACGACGCTGTATCCATCATCGTAATGTTACTGATCGTGATGTTCTCCATAATCCCCCCGTCCACCTCTTCCATCGCCAGCCCCCGGCACGACCGGAACGTGCAGTTCGAAATCGTAATATTCCGAAAACCGCCGCTCGCCTCCGTCCCGAACTTGATCCGCCCATTCCCATTCGCCTTCGGCTTCATCGTCCCATCCAGCAGCGTCCCCTCCACCCACCCGCTCATCTGGCAATTGGTGATCGTCATGTTCTCTTCGATCCGATTCTCCCCCAGCGCATACGACGCCTTCGGACAAAGCCCATCATCGTTCGGCGAGTTGATCCGGCAGTTCGACATCACCACATTCCGGCACGCATCAATGTCAATCCCGTCCCGGTTCGTATCCATCGTCACGTTGTCGATCGTCATGTTGTCGCAACCCGTGACCAGGATCGCAAAATGCCCCCCCTGGTAAATCGTGATGTCCTTCAGCGTCACGTTCTTGCACAGCTTCAACGCAATCGCCTTGTTCCCCAGCCGCACCGGTTCCTTCTCCTCCGGCGCTGCCACAGTCTTGCCCGCTTCCTTCCCAAAATTCGAGAACCCCGACAGCTTGTCCAGCAACCCATCCTTCCTCACGAGCCCCCCGCCATTGATCCGCCCCAGCCCGGTGATCGACACATCATGCAGATTCTCCCCCCAGATCAAACTGTTATGAAAATAGCAGTGCCCGCCATCCTGATACGCCACCGGATACCCCTCCGCCGTCTTCCCCTGCGAGAACGGCTCAATCTCGTCATACGCATTCGCCTCCTGCGGCGCCCCGATGATCTCCGCCCCCGCATCCAAAAACAGATGAATATTGCTCTTCATGTGAATCGATCCGCACAAATACTTCCCCGGCCCCACGTACACCGTCCCCCCGCCCGCCTCCGCAGCCGCGCCGATCGCCTTGTTGATCGCCGCATGATCCAGCGTCTTCCCATCCCCCGTCGCGCCGAACTTCCGCACGTCGTAGGTCATCAGATTTGCCGCCGGCACCGCGTTCGCCGCGCCAGGAACCGCCGCATCCTGCGCCGCCGCCACCCGGCCCGCCATCACCCAGCACAGAGAGAGAATGCCCGCAACCCACACGTTCTTCCGCTTCATCGTTCTTCCCCTTGTATTTCCGAATACCAGACATGCCGGCCTTGCGCCGTTCGCATTCTATAAACGGTCTTCCTCCCGCCGTTATGCCTGCAAAACGCCCTTCGAAAAAGTTTTTTTGACCACCCCCCACGTATTTACCACGCCGGAAAAAAACCTTACTCTCTACCCCATGGAAGGGCCTCAAACACGCGCGCTCGCCGAGCATCTCAACGATGCCATCACCGGCAAATTTGTCGAACGCATCCTCGTCCCCGAACACCGCTGGCAGGCCAACGTCCTCCTCCTCAACTGCGTCGGACAGGTCATCCAACGCGTCCGCTCCCACGGGAAATGGCTCTTCTTCGACTTCTCCCACGGCGTCACCTGGCTCTGCCAGCTCATCACCAGGGCCAAGTGGACCATCGTCCCCACTGAACATAACGATCGCTACCTCCAATTGCCCGGCACTCCCGCGCCCCCGGACTCCGCCAAACCCGCCCGCCGCGCCGCCGCTCCGCTGATTACCGTCGCCTTCCGCTCCCGCGCCTCCGCCCCCCCACTCGTCGCGATCCTCACCGGCCACCCCGCCTTTTATATCCTGCCGACAAATAAGGTCTGGTCCCATCCCGAAATCCGCGTCCTCGGTCCCGACCCCATCGGTTCCCCCGCCTTCCACGACGAATTCACCTACCGCCTCCGCCAGCACCCCGCACGCACCGTCGCCAACACCCTCCTCGATCAGGAAATCGTCGCCGGCCTCGGTAACGCCCTCAAATGCGAGATCCTTTTCGCCACCCGCTTCTCCCCCGCCGCCCGCATCGGCACACTCCTCGCCTCCCAGATCGACCGCCTCGCCAGCAGCATCATCGCCCAGGTCGCCACCGCCACCACCTTCGCCGGCAAAAGCATGCCCTTCCCCTACCGCGTCTACGATCGCGCCGGACTCCCCTGCACCGTCTGCTCCACCGAAATCGCCGTCGATCGCACCGGACAGGATGCCCACCTCACCTGGTATTGCCCCACCTGCCAACCCATTGGCCAGGAACCCACCCTCTTCCAGTAAAAAGCCGGCGATGGCATCGCCGGAATGTGCCCTCGCCCCAATCAAACCATTCGATTTTTGCCGGACTCCGCACCATTCGCTCCCCACCCCCTTCCCTCCTATAATGGTCACATCCAACAAAGCGCCCGACCAGAACAAGGAAGCCCGACCATGACCAATTTCGACCCTCAAGCCATTACGCAGTCCGCGGAGTTCCAGGAAGAACTCGCCATCCAACGCACCTTCATGGCCCGCGTCTTCGGGTGGATGACCATCGGCCTCCTCGTCACCGCACTCACCGCCCTCGCCTTCGCCGAAGTCCCCGCTCTCCACAACGCCGTCTTCAACAACCCCGGCGTCGCCATCGGTCTCCTCATCACCTACTTCGTCGTCGGCCTCGGATTTGGCTTCCTTTTCCGAAGCGTCCCCTCCCCCGTCGCCGCCGCCATGTTCGTCGTCTACTCCGTCGTCACCGGCATCGTCCTCTCCACCGTCTTCCTCGTCTACACCAGCGCCTCCATCTACGGCACCTTCTTCATCACCGCCGGTATGTTCGGAACCATGGCCTTCATCGGCTACACCACCAAACGCGACCTCTCCTCCCTCGGCATGATCCTCTTCATGGCCCTCATCGGCCTCTTCCTCGCCTCCATCGTCAACATCTTCCTCCACAGCTCCGGCCTCTACTGGCTCATCTCCCTCGCCGGCGTCGCCATCTTCACCGGACTCACCGCGTACGATGTCCAACGCATCAAACAATCCTACGCCTCCGGCCAGTTCGGCTCCCGCGCCTTCACCAACTCCGCCATCTTCGGCGCCTTCATGCTCTACCTCGACTTCATCAACCTCTTCATGTACCTCCTCCGCTTCCTCGGCAACCGCCGCGACTAACCCGCCATGGGTGCCACGGGTATGGCACAACCTCGGTGCCATCCCCGTGCCTCATGTGCCCGCGAAATCACATTGCACCCCCCGCACCAAATTCTTAATCTTAATCTTAATCTTAATCCTAATCTTAATCCGCCCCACTCATGCCCCCACCCAAAACCATCATCATCACCGGCGCCTCCTCCGGCATCGGCGCCGCCACCGCCCTCCAACTCGCCAAAGAAAAACACAACCTCATCCTCGCCGCCCGCCGTCTCGAGAAACTCGACGGAGTCGCCAAAAAATGCCGCGACCTGGGCGCAAATCCGCTCACTCTTCGCTGCGACGTCTCTAACCGTCACGAAGTCGACGCCCTCGTCTCCACCACCCTCGAAAAACTCCCCCGCCTCGACGTCATGCTCGCCAACGCCGGCTACGGCTTCCTCGCCAAAATCCACGAAACCACCGACCAGCAGTTCGACGACATCGTCGCCACCAACGTCAAAGGCACCCTCTACTGCATGCAGGCCGCCGCCCAGGTCATGCTCAAACAGGAACCCCTCCCCCACCGCAAGCGCGCCGCCCGCGGCCACATCATCGCCGTCTCCTCCGGCGCCGCACGCCGCGGACTCCCCCTCTACGGCGTCTACTCCATGACCAAGGCCGCCCAGCTCTCCCTCGCCGAAGCCATGCGCGTCGAACTCAAACCTCAAGGCATCTACGTCTCCACCGTCCACCCCCTCACCACCGCCACCGAATTCTTCGACGTCGCCTCCAGCAAATCCCGCCTCCGCTCCACCGGCCTCGGCCACGCCCAGCCCGCCGAAATCGTCGCCAGAAAAATCGCCCGCCTCATCGCCCACCCCAAGCCCGAACTCTGGCCCGTCTTCGCCTCCCGCTGGGGCCTCGCCTTCGCCGCACTCTTCCCCTCCATCGTCGATTACGCCATGGCCCGCACCATCTACCGCCGCACCCGCTAAAAAAGTGGCATTGGCGTCCCGCCAATGACGGCCCGCAGGCCTTGCGATGCCGGTGAAGGTTCGATCGGACCTCTCCCCCCGCCTTCACGACTTCGTCTTAAACACCAGCAAATACGGCACTGCACGACGCGTCCCCGTGTCCATAAACGAACTGAACTTCCCGCTGTTCAACCACACGACATACGTCCGATTCGCCGCCAGCTTCACCGGCAGCACGATCGTCCGATGATCCTCCAGATAGTGCGGCTTCCCCGTCGTCTCCGGATAATTCTCCTTCGGCGTCGACTGCACAAACGACCAGTCCCCATCCATCATGTCCTTCGAAAACGTCGCCCGGATCTCCGTTGTGCTCGGATCCACTTCCAGCGACCCCGCCTCCGGAACCGTCTTCACCACCACCGGCGGCATCGTTTCCACGCTGATCACCTTCTCCTGATCCGCCGCCAGAGCCAACGACGCCGCCCCAACCAACACCACCCCCATCGCTACCATCGCAACCTTCATCGCCATACCCTTTCCGAAGAGCATCCTGAATTCTGAATCCCCGTAACGCGGGCATCTTGCCCGCATCGAATCACCTCAATCGCCCGCATCAAACGCCAGCACATAACAGAGCACCCCCGATGCTCCGCATCCTGAATCATCTTCCCCCATAGAGGGGGTCGCGAAATATCGGTGGATCCCCTATTCTCAGAATTGAGAGACTGCCCCCGCCTTGTCCCGCCCGCCGTAGAGCTATTGCGTTTCCGCCCCCTGCACTGCCCGGTCCTTCACAATATCCCGCACCAGCTTGCAAATCGCCTTCGGACTGAACGGCTTCCCCACCACGTAATCAATCCCGTTCTCGCACAAAAGTTCCGGCGCCAGCGAATACTCCAGTGATGTCACCATCACGATCGGCATCCGCCGCGGATAACGCTCCCGCACCAACTGCGCCAGTTTCAATCCATCGATCTCCGGCATGAAACAATCCGTGATGATCGCGTCCACCTGATCCGAATATTCGTTCAGAATGTGCAACGCCTCCCGCCCGTCCTGTGCCGCCGCCACCTTGAACCCGGCCACCTCCAGTGCGTGCACCAGCACCAGCCTGATTGCAGGATCGTCCTCCGCCACCAGGACCATCTTGTTTGTCATTGTACGCCCCTGCGTTGTTGATGCCGACGATGAGATATGTGATGCAGGTTGTATCGGTAGTTTTACAAGACAAGATTGATCATCAATCAACATGAACCTGTTTTTTTGACGATACGCCGATCGGATCACTCCACGCTCCCCTGCCAACGCCTGATAACCTCTGCCTGCCGACGGTTGTCACACCCGCTTAGGGGTAGACTTCCACGAAGATTCCCGGCAGCGCCGCGGTGACCAGCGCCTGAATCCGCGTCAGTTCTTCAGCGGACAACGGCGTGGCGTACGCTTCAGTGGTTTGTCGTGCGACTGTATACAATTGCACCAGCTTGATCCCCCCGCCCGCCGCGCGACCCGCCTTTTCTATTTCCGCCAAACGCATCCCGTAAGCATGCACCTCCTCATCAGAGGGCGGCTTCCCGTGCACCTTCATGAACAGCGACTGGATCACCGTGGGTCGCCGCGCGGCGCACCACTTCAGATTCTCCAGAACCCGCGAAAACGGAACCGCCGTGCGATCGACGAGGTCGTAGTAGGCTTCCGTACCGGCATCCAGCTTGGCCCAGATCTCCCCGTTGTGCCGGTCCAGAAACGCGAGGGCTTCCTGAACCGCGGGGCGATGAAACATCGTGGCGTTGGTGATCAAAACGAGCTTTACTTCCGCCAGATGCGCCGCATCCTTCAATTCCGCCGCGAGGCGACAGACGTCCGCAAACTGCGGGCATGTGGTCGGCTCGCCATCACCCGAAAAGGCGATGTCGTTGATGCGCCGCAGGCCCGCGGGGATTTTGTCGAACGGGTCGAACCGGTAGATCTTGCCGGAGGCCGCAAGCTCCAGCATCCCGGACAGCTCCGCACGCAGTAGTTTTATGTCGATGTTCGGTTCCGGAACGACCGGCCCCTTCCGCTCGACCGAGCAGTAGATGCAGTCGAAATTGCAAATCTTGTCGGGATTCAGATTCACGCCGATCGAGATCCCCTTGGATCGGCGTGAAACCACGGGATAGACATAGCGATTCGACTGCCACGCGCGGGAGTGGAGGGCGAACGCGCGGCGCGCGTTCGGATCGGCAGCAACATTCAGAGGAAGATCAGCCATTCGACTATTCTATGGATTTCGTCGGCCGATGAACATCAGGCCCCGCAGCTCATTGTTCGGCGCCTTTTTCCGGGTTGACGACCTTGACGGGGGTGCCGACCTGAACCATGCCGGCGAATTTGAGGGCGTCCCAGTTGGTGAGGCGGAAGCAGCCGTGGGAGCCGGTCTTGCCGATGAGTTCAGGTTTGGGAGTGCCGTGGATGCCGTACCCGGGAAGATCGAGGCCGACCCAGGCGAGGCCGACGGGATTGCGCGGGCCGGCGGGAATTTGCAGCGTCTGCGTCACGTCCTTCACGTCCGGCCACATTTCGGGACGGAACGTGTACTGTGGATTGGGTGCCGCGATCACCTGCACCTTGGTGTCCCGATCCGGCAGTTTCGCTTTGTCCTTGGCGATCGAGCAGTGGAAGAGGGCGAGTTCGTTGCCGTCCCTGTCGAAGACGCGGACGGTTTTCTGGGCCAGATCGACGGTGACGGAGCCGGTGTTGGACCAGTTGTGGAGGACGACGACCTTGTTGTCTTCGGGGAAGGGGCGGATGTTGGGGACGTTGATGATCTGGCCGGGCTGGAGGCTGTCCAGTTTCAGGCCGGGGTTGAGGGTCTCGAGGAGGACCTTGGTGCAGTGGAATTTTTCGCCCATGCACTCGGCGAGGGATTCGTAGGGGAGGCGATCCAGTTTGGCTTTTTCGTTCCAGTCTTCCGGGACCATGCCGACCTGGGCGGCGTCGTCGGCGGTGATTTCGTAGGTCGTCACGGCACCGTCGACGTCGACGTTGAGGGCATGGAATATTTTGGGGTCAAAGGGGGAGTTGGGGGCGAAACCGGCGGGGGAGGGGAAGAAGCGGTCGCGGTAGTCAGAGAGCGCCATGAGGGATTTGCGTTTGAAGTGACCGTCGAGGATGCCGGGGGAAAAGTTGGCGGCATCAAGGGCGATCTGCCAGGCGAGGTTGACGCGGAGCTGCTTGTTGAGGTTGAGCTTTGGGGGCGCGGGGGGGGCGGGGGGGGGGGCGGGGGGGGGGGGGGGGGGGGAA
>DATKPA010000111.1:0-22153 GCA_035524355.1 Phycisphaerae bacterium
GCGCCCCCTTCATCGCCCGCATCGACGCCGACGACCTCTGCCTCCCGGAGCGATTCGAAAGGCAACTCGCCTTTCTCCAGGCCCGCCCCGAAATCGCCGTCGTCGGATCCTTCATTCAAAAATTCTCCGACGACGCCGCAACCCTCCCCCCCGTCACACGCTTTCCCACCGAACCCCCCGAAATCGCGGCCGCCCTCCTCTTCCGCAATCCCCTCGCCCATCCCGCCGTCATGTTGCGCAAAAGCGCCCTCGATGCCGCCGCACTCCGCTACGACGAATCCTTCCGCCGCTCCCAGGATTACGCCCTGTGGGTCCAGTGCGCCCTCCGCGGACTCCCCATGGCCAATCTCCCCGAGGTCCTCCTCAAATACCGCGTCCATCCCGGCCAGATCAGCTCCCTCCACCTCGCCGAGCAGCAACAAACCGTCACGCGCGCCCAGGCCCAATTGATTCAACACGGCTTGCACATCCAACTGAACCAACGAACCGCAGACCTCCACCACCGTCTCGCCTTCTCAAAATGGGAACCCACCACGGACTTCATCGCCGCCGCCGGCCTCTGGCTACTCACCCTCGCCGACGCCAACGAAAACCACAAATCCTTCCCCCGCGACCCCTTCCTCCGCACCCTCACCGGCCGCTACATCTCCCTCCACCGCTTCGCCAAACAAAACCACCTCCCCCCACCTCCCATCCCCGAAACACTCACCCCCTTCATCCACCCCGGCGCACTTGGTTAGAAATCGACTGCGAATCACCCAAACCCATTTGTGTTCATTTGTGTCAATTTGTGGGTAATTCCCGTCGTCCCCCTCCGCATCCTCTGCGTTCTCCGCGGTGCAAACCCCTCATCGCCGCACCGCTCGCACATGCCACCCAAAGCAAAGCAACTCCGCCGACCCCGCCCCCTTCTCACTCGCCTGCTGCAAAAAGCCAAGGACCCGTCGCATGGCCGCCTTCTCTTCGACGGAAGGCGCAATCCCCGCATACCGCGAGGACACCTGCGAAATCCGCCGCACCTCCTGCGCCAGATACTCAAAATAATTCCCATTCGGCGTCATCTCGACAATCTCAAACCCCATCGCCTCCAAATGCTTCTCATACCAAAACCGCGAAAAACCATTCGCATAATAATGCGGCGCAAAATGCGTCAACGACGACACCGGCGCCGTCAGAATCAGCATCCCCCCGCTCCGCAGCAACCGCGAAAACTCCCGCATCGCCGGCACCGGATCCGAAATATGCTCAAACACCTCCGTGCACATGATCGCATCAAACGATCCATCCTTCTCCGGAATTTCCGTCACATCACACACCAAATCCAATTTCCCATAATCCCACTTCGGCATCTGCATCCCCGTCGCATCCGCCGCAGGCTGATACTGCGCAAAATCCTGCGACACATACTTCAGATGCCCGCAAAACTTCCGATACTGCTGCTCCCCCGCCCCCGCATCCAGAATCCGCCACCCCGCGGGAATCGCCGCCAGCGTCTTCTCCAACCACGCCCGCCGCGCCGCTTCATTCATCGTCCCAACCACCAACGGCTTAGCCACAAGTATGTCCCGCGGCGCAAGCGTGCTATCTGCATACTCAATGCGATGATTCGGATTCAGCGCCTGCACTTTCGCCTCGATCTCTCTCGGCCCAAAACCGATCGTCGGATCTTCCGTTCTCCAGCACCGCATGTCATCAATCAATAGCGTGTGCGACTTGATCGAATGCGCCGCGATTGCCTCCAGTTCCTCCATCAACGGGCAGGACTTCGGCCCCAGCGCCGTATCCCCCGCAGACCAATGCCCATCCAGCCAGAACGTCGCCGGCGTCTCCAGACCCGCCACCACCCGCGGCAGCGTTTGCGAAGAATCCCCCAAATGCACCGTCACCCGCGGATCATTCCTGAAACGCTTCGTACACAGCTCGAAATACTTCGGCGACAGCTCAATCGAATGCACCCGCACAAACCCCGCATCCAGCGCCGCCTGTATCCCATCCCCCAGATAACTCCCCGTCTCCACAAAACAGGGATTCAAAAACCGCCCAAAAAATTCCGCATTCGTCGGCATAATAGGCCCCTACATCCGAAATCAAAGAAATCCATTTGTGTTCATTTGTGTCCATTTGTGGGCAATTCACGTCCCCCCCCGCTCGAACCAAAAACACCCGCACCCATACTCCTCCCGATCCGCCATCGCCTCCGTTGCATCGATCAGCAACCCCCCATCCCGCCCATGCTCCGGTATCAACGCAAACTGCCTCAACTTCAACTCCGAAAACGCTGCCATGATCTGCCGATACGCATAAATCCGATGCCCATTAAACACCACCCGCGGCCTCCCCATCGGCACGACAAACAGCAGCGATCCCTCCGGCGCAATCACCCTCTGCAACTCCGCCATCGCCTTCAAATCCCCCTCCGGATCAATCGGATCCCCGTACCGCCCCAACCCCACATGCTCCACCACGTGCATGCACGAAAGCGATGCCTGCGATTGCGTTTCAAACGGAAGTCTCTGCAGATCCGCACTCGCCATCGAGAGCGACGACAACCGCAAATCCGCCGGCCGATAGTCATAAAAATCCACCGGCACAAACGCCGACACGATCCCCGCGAAATACAAACTCGAACTGATATCCACATGCCGTGCCGGCCGAATCTCCGCCAGCACCCGCGCCGCCCACGACGTGTGATAAATGTAGTGGCGATCAAATCCCGTCGAACTCGTCCGATCATTCAAGAACGGCTTCCGGTCCTCCCATTGCACGTCAAACCGCGAATCCCCCGCCGAAAGCCGCGCAAATTCCCGAAACTCCGCCTCAAACTGTTCCGCACTAATCGCCGCCATCCCGTCTCACGCTCGCTAAAAAAACCACTCGAATTTCAAAAACACATTTGTGTCCATTTGTGGACAATTTACGTCGTCCCTACGCCACCAGAATCTCCGCAGCGGACTCGGTCTTATCGTTCCTCGCCGCCTCCAACCCGCTCCTCACTCCCGCGACAAACTGCTCCCACCGCCGCGAATAGCTCATCTCCCGCCGCACGCGATCCTGCATCGCCTGCGCCATTTCGACCCGCTCCGCCTCGTTCGAAAGATACCGCTCCGCCAGGGTCTCAAACTCCACCGCATTCGAAAAACTGATCCTCTCTAACTCCGGAAACACCACCCGCGGAGGCAACAACTCGCCCCACACCGCCAACCCCGCAATCCTCTCCCCCTCACCCATCTCCGCAAAATAATGCCGCATCACTCCCCACGCCTCCACCACCGCCTCATCCGCACACCGCTCCAGATCCCCCTTCGTCACCAACCCCAACACCTTCGCCCGCTCCGCCAATACAAGCTGCGCCCGCACAACCTTCTCCTCCGCCCCATCGTTCGGCGAAGTCCGCGTCAAAAAGAATCCGCCCGCCGCCAACCCATCCAGCGGCCGCGAATGATAAAAACCCCCGCTCTCCATCAAATGCAAATTGATCCGGCTCGCCTGGTAAATCGCCATCAACCCCTCCCCCTGCTGCGCATACCCCGCCGCATACGTCGCAAAGTCCGGATGCTTCTCCCACCCCTGCCCATAAAGCCGCAACGTCCGCCCCGTCTTCTCGCACCACCGCCGCACCCACTGCAGCGCCGCATGCCGGAAGCACCGATCCGACAACAGCGCCAGAGCAATCACCACCTCATTCTCCCAATTCGCCGTCAGCCGCACCCCGCGCCCTTCTGACGCCTTCCGCACCTCGCGCAGAATCGAATGATGCTCCCACGTCCCCCCGTTCTCCATCCCCGCAATGATCAGTGAAGACACCTCCTCATAAATCGCCCCCGCCATCTCATTGTTCTTCCACATCCCGCGCTGCTGCCCCCGCATCTCCTCCGGCATCCCCGACGCATTCGAAACGAAACTCACATCACACCGATGCGGCGCCAACACTTCCTCCGGAAACGCCCGCCCCGAATACCGATGCGTCGCCCCCGCCAATTCGCAGAAAATCAAATTCCGCCGCGGCCACCCCAAAAACGTATACCCATACGCCGCCCCACTTCCCGCCACATACGTCAACGCATCCAGGCTCTCCGTCGCCTTCTCCGTCCGCATGCACGGCAGATTGTCCTGGTCCCAGCACACAAATGGCACATTCCCCGGCAACAACGGATTCTCGTACCGCATCCGCGAGATCAGAATAATCAGATCCGGCTGCCACTCCGCAATCTCCGCCACATACAGGTTCTCCACCGAATAATCGTCCGGCTCCATCGCCACCCGCATCTCATGTCCTGCCCCATTCACCGCTGCGCACAACTCCTTCATCGAGTGCCGCAGCACCGTCGTAAACCGGCTCGTAATCCCCAGCACCCGCAGCTTCTCCCCGCCCCCCCCACGCTCCCTCCCGCTCAACGCCTCCTCAAACCGCCGCGCCCAATACGCCGGCGTCTTGTCCGCGTACCACGCCCGCGCCTCCGCGAGATCTCTTTCCCGCTTCGCCGCCCGCCTCTGCATGATCTCCCTCGCCACCACTTCCGTCGCATACCCCTCTCCACACCGCAGCGACTGCCGGACAATTTGCTCCGGCGCACTCCACGTCGCGTGTTCCTCCAGCCCCCTCCGAAACGCCGCCTTCGCCTCCTCCGCATTCATCCCAATAAACCACCGCACCCGCTCCGCCCCAATCACTTCCTGCAGATCATGCAGATGCATTACCATCGCCAGCGCCAACGGATCCCCCTCGATCACGTACAGCGCACAACTGTAATTCAGATAACTCCGCTCAGTGCTCCGCAGAACCTCCAGAAACAACCACCCAAACCCCAACCCCTCAAACGCCATCGGCGCCGGAATCGTCGGCGTCGACCGATCAAACGCCCACACCCCCTCCATCGACTTGTGATTCGCCAATCCTCTCAGCCACCCCGCATGCACCGGTCTCCCCATCTCCAGAATCTGGAAATTTCCATCCCCCGCACAATGCAGCTCAAACCGATCCAACCCCTTCGCCGCCTCCTCCACCAACTTCGCCCCCGCCGCATCGCGCCGCGCCAGCGCCGCCACGTTCGCCGCAAACCGCCGTGCCCGGCTCTTCCACGGAACAATCCCAATCGTCTCCCCCCCCGAACTCGCTTGCGAACTCCCCACCACCCGCTGCGTCGCCGCGACCAGCTTCATCGCACTCAGCGCCCGCGCATAATGCGCCCGCGCCACCAAATCAGTCTCATCCGCCGCCAGTAGCGCCCCCGCCACCTCCGCGACGACATACGGATTCACGTTCACCTCGGCGACTGCCAGCAACCGCCGAACTGCATCCAAATTCAGCATGCGAATAGTCCCTGCTTTCCCCACTTTTATCGGCTCCTCTCGCCCCCGACCGGCAGGTTTTTTTGTGTGCGGGTGGACGCCGAAACGGGGCCCCGCGAAGGGGATCGACGGCTCAAAAGCAACGAGTGGGGAGTAGGTGAGGGGTGCGTAGGGGGGGGATGTGGCAGCGCAAAGGCCCGCGAAACGACTACCCCGAGACCACCCGCTCAATCAGCTCCGGCGCCTTCCCCTGCAGCTTCGCGTAATACCACCCCGCCAGTCCCCGGAACCCCGGATTCTGGATCGTTGCCCCCAACACCATGCGGCTCAACCAGTTAGAAACCTCCGTGTGCCCCTCCCGCGCCATGATCAGCGCCGCATAATTCGCCGCCATCTCCCACCCCTTCGTCGTCCGCAACCGTTCCCACACCGGCACCACCAGGTCCGACTGCTGATCCGACACCGACCTGTAAATCCCTGCCAACACAGACTCTACAATCGCCCGATTGTCCGACTTCAACAGCACACCCGCAAGCGCGCGCCCATCCTTCCCCGCCGACGTCACCAGCTTTTCCGCCGCCAGCACCGCCCGCTCATAATCCCTTCCCCGTGCATCATCCACGATCGTCGACTCATTGATCACCGCCTGCAGCAGCTTCAACCGCCGGTCCGCTTCCGCCCGATCGCTATACGCCAACGCCCAGTCCAGCACGATCGGATGTCCCTGCCCAATAAGCTTCACCAGACCATCAGTTATATCTGTCCCGCTCGCCGCCTGTTGCGCCAGATTCCCGATCGTGCTCACCAGCGACGAGTTCGACTGCGCAATCGGTTCCAGCATCCCCGGCTTCAACTGCGGCCCGAATTCCATCGAAATCAGCCCCAGCTTCACCTGCTCAATCGTCCCCCGCTGCTTCTGAATCATCGTCGCCAGAATCCGCGGCCCATCCGGATGCTTGATCGCAAGTAGCGTCGTCACCGCGGTATACCGCAACCCCTCATCGTTCTCCTCGTCGCTGGCGATCTCCGCCACCCACGGCCCCGCGTTCTTGATGCTCTCCTTCTGAATCCGCACCAGCATCATCGCTTCCACCGCCGCCTGCCGGAGGTTGTGCGTATCGCTCATCTCGTGCAGCGTTTTCAGCGCCGCCGCATTGTCCGCAGGATCATCTCCCTCCAGCAGGATCGTGGCCGCGTAAAAACGCACCACCTCCTTGTCGGATCGCAGAAGTTCGCGAATCTGGTCGCGATTCTTCAACGCCTTGCGGTAATCCAGTTCCCCCACGGCCATCGCTTTGAGCGTCGGATCCGTTGCGGTCTTCAATATCTGTTCAAGTTGATCGTTGGTGACAACTTCGGTCTCGATCAGCGCCGCCACTGCGGACGCAATGAGTTGCGGATCGTGCTGCGACAGAAGCTGGTTGAGATCCAGCATCTTCGGATCTTTGGTGATGATCAACTGCGCGATCATCGCGTAAAGCTGATTCTCGGGAACCGAGCTCTGCCGCAACTTGGCGAACAGCGGCAGCAGTCCCTTGTCTCTCGACGAGCGCAACGCGGAGATGATCAGACCGGCATCCCGGCTTGAAGCGATCGGAGAGTCTTTTGCATCATTAAAGGCCCGCGCGAGCAAATGAGCCGCGTTATCGAGCGTGGCGGCGGCGTCCTGGGCATACGAAATGTGGGGGGCGACGGCGGCGGTTGCAATGACAAAAGCGGGAATTGTCCGAAATACCATACGGGGAAGTGGCGTCACGAAGCGCTCCAACTCTGCGGGTTGCGATCAGGCTGCAAACTGCGAATCAGAATTGTACTGAGAATGCCGAGCAAAGTCATCGCAACGGAATCGCGATGATGCAATCAGGAAGGGGGCACCGGGGGCTTGGCCGCAAATCCCGCTTCCACCGACATCCGCACCAGGTCCGCGACGTTTGCCGCACGCATCTTCGCCATGAGGTTCGCACGGTGATGATCGACGGTACGCGCCGAAATTCCCAGCTCATCCGCAATCATTTTCGTCGACTTGCCGTCGATCACGGCCCCGAGAAGTTCAGCTTCCCGCTTGCTGAGGGAAGCGAGTCGTTTGCGAACTTCTTCGCGTGCCCCGATTGCTTCGCGACGCACGCGATCCGCCTCCAACGCCGTCGTCACCGCCTTGATCAGCACCGGGCGCTCGAACGGTTTCTCCAGAAAATCGACGGCCCCCAGCTTCAGCGACTTCACCGCCGCCGGCACAGACCCGTGCGCTGTCACGACAATGACCGGGCATCCGCTTTTCCCCTGGAAATGCTTTTCCAGGAATTCCAATCCGGAAAGCCCGGGCATTTCCAGGTCGAGAAGGATGCAGCTCACGCCGTCCGGCATTGTGAAGCCGGCGAACTCCTCCGCTGAAGCAAAGGTCCGAACGGCGATGCCCTCAGCCTGAAGCGTTGCTTCAATCAGGCTGCGAATGGAGGGATCGTCATCGATCACATACGCTGTATTTCCAAGGCTCATACGCGGTAACTTACCTGTTGCCCAAAAAGTGCACAACTCTCAATACGTTTCGATTATCCCGTTCTTAACGTTAATTTGTGCGCGATGCGAGATCGTGCGCCAGTTGACTCAGCAACACCGCATGCGTGCCGAGCCGGGCGCTCACCTCGTCGGCGATCTTCACCTGGTCGGCCAGATACTGTCGCGACTTCTCCAATCCGACCAGCGCCGGATACGTCAGCTTTCCGATCGCCGCATCCTTCCCGGTCTTCTTGCCCATCTGCTCCTCGGTCGCGACCACGTCCAGGATGTCATCCATGATCTGGAACGCGAGGCCGATCGCGCGGCCATAGGTATCCATCGCCTCAAGCGTCGCCGCATTCACATTTGCACAGAGCGCTCCCATACGGCAGGAGCAGCGAATCAGCGCTCCGGTTTTCATCCGGTGTATCTGTTGCAGTTTCGGGAGATCACCCGCCGTTCCCGCCCTGGCTTCCTCCGGGTGACACGTGTCGAGCACCTGCCCGCCGATCATCCCTTCCGGACCGGTGGCGAAAGCGAGTTCTCTGATCAGCGCACTGGCAAGCCGCGGATCGGCGACCTTCCTGGCGATCACTTCAAATGCCATTGTGTTGAGCGCATCGCCGGCAAGAATCGCCAGCGCATCGCCGTAGACCTTGTGATTCGTCGGCCGACCGCGGCGCAGGTCATCATTGTCCATCGCCGGCAAATCGTCGTGAATCAGCGAGAAGCAATGGATCATCTCGATGGCCGCCGCCGGCGCAAGGGCCGTTTCGATGTCCGTGCCCCCGACCGCGTGGTGACAAAGCAGGACGAGTGCGGGTCGAATTCGTTTTCCGGGACCAAAGAGGGAATAGGCGATCGATTCGGTGAGCTTCGCCGGAGAGTCGGTCAGCGAATCGAGGTACGCTTTCAGGTAGGCATCGGTGCGTGCCGCCGCATCTTTGAGAAACGCCTTGAGATCGCCGGCCGTTGGGTGAGCGGTGGAGATGGGGGGGGACATGAGCACTCCGTGTAGGAAGGACTGGCCGAACATTATAAGCAGAAACGCGGGAACGGGCGACGCCGGAAGGGCGTGCTTGTTCCGCACGCCGTTTTTCACTACTATCTCTGCCTGAACGCGCGGGCGTAACTCAGTGGTAGAGTCACAGCCTTCCAAGCTGTTGGTCGTGGGTTCGAATCCCATCGCCCGCTTTCCCGCCTCCCCCTCCGGATTGCCGATACCCCGATCCCGATCATCGGCACACCTCTCATTCGCCTTCGGCGATTTCACCGGCAGTTGCGAACCCCTCCTGTTCCATTGTTGCACGACTTTGCGGCGGATATAACGGTCCATACAGCCGTTGGAGGTACTTCAATTATGTCCAAGGCCAATGTAGATCCGGCCGAACTCCGTCGCTTTGCCCTCGATCTCAAACGCTTCACTGACGAAATCGAATCGCTCATGGGCCAGCTTCACAGCCGCATGAACAACCTCGAAGCGTCGTGGCGGGACCAGGAGCAGAAAAAGTTTGCCGAGACGTTTGCCCAGACAACCAAGGCGCTCGGCGTGTTCGTCGAGGCGGCCACCGAGCATTCGGTCTTTTTGAATCGCAAGGCGGCTGCGATCGAACAATACCTGAAACAGCGCTAGAATTATCCGCATTCCTCAGCATACCCCCCGCGTCCCATGGATCGAGAACATCGATGTCGGAGCAAGTTCGAGTTGACGATCTGGAAATCTTCGGCCGGTTTCGCGTGGCGATGATCAAATTTGCCCAGGCCGCCAACGAGGCGCTCGGCAGCGCCGACAGCGAAATCTCCCGCACCCATTCGTGGCTCGAGACCGAACAACGCACCTACTGGGAAGGCCAGCTTCGCAAACGGACCGAAGCCGTCACCAAGGCCCGCGAGGCCGTGCGTCAGAAGAAGCTCTATAAGGATTCGTCCGGACGAACGCCCGGCGCCGTCGAGGAAGAAAAGTTCCTGGCGAAATGCATCGCCGCGGTGGCGCACGCGGAAGAGCGGCTCGAATCGGTTCGCCGCTGGCTCCCCAGGTTGGAACGCGCGGCCGGCATGTACCGAAGCGGGGTCGCCGGTCTGAGCAAAACGGTTGACGACGATGTCCCCAAAGCAATCGCCCTTTTAGACCGTTTAGCCGATTCTTTGCAACAATATCTACAGATAGAGGGTGCGGCTGGCGGCGGGTCGTCTTCATTGGAGCCCGGCACGGCCGAACCCTCCATGAGCCGTGGCGGCGATGCGAAGAATGAAATTGCCCCCGTGACGACGGAACCCAGGCCGGTCGCAACGCCCGAAAAACAGGACGTCCCGACAGCGGGAACCGATTCCGCAAGGCCCGTTCAGAAAGAAGGCAGCGATGTCCCTGTTGGACAGTAAAGCCATGCTTGCCTCGGCGACCAAGGAACTGCTCGCCCGGTGGGATGATGTCAAAACCGTCTGGTCCGATGCCCAAAGCAAGGCATTCGAAGAGACTTATCTTCTTCTCATCGAACAGGATGTCCGCAGCGCCCTCGGAGCGCTCGACAGCATGAACCAGGTCCTGCAGAGAATTGAGAACGACTGCGAGTAGAGCATTACATGACCCCATTCGCCGAAGCGACCACCGCCACCACCCCGCCCCCGCAGACCCCCACGGGAATGGAGCATCATTTGCAGGATTCCCAGCGCGAGACACTGGAGCAGATCGTCAAACTGTCGATCCAGTGTTCTGCTTCGGAACAGCGGATCGAGCAGGAACATGCCGAGGCGCTGGCGCGGGAGAATGACCATTTCGAGAAGCAGATCCAGGCGGCGGAGAAACACGCCGGGCAGCGTCTTTCCGTGATCGCCGAAAAGAGCGCCGATGAAGAGGCAAGGATTCAATCCCGCTACGAAGCCCGAAAGCAGGAGATCGAGACGGAACGGGAGAACAACCAGGCGCAGACCATCCGTCAACGGCGCGAAATCGAATCCAACCTGAAGAAGGAATTTGAGCAGGCAAGCTGGCAGGCCGAGAGCGTGCTGGTTCAGATTCAAATGAAGGTGGACTCGGACGAACAGAACTGGAAGAAGATCGAAGAACAGAGCGAGGCGGACCTTGCATCCCTCGCAGCACTGGAGAGCGCCGCCAACAGAGCGATCGCCCGCTGCGGAATCGCGTCTGCTACGGTCGATGCAGAACTCGATGACCCGCTCAAGCAGAAGCTCAGCGCCGATCGGCTGGGGCTCCTCGAAGAATATCGCAACCGCTCGACGGCGATCCTCTCGGAACTGCGTTCGACCACGCAACCGCGCGCCACCGACGCCCTCATCCCCTGGTTCTTCATCATCCTCGTGGCAGCCGCCGCGGCAGTCGCCGGCTGGACACTGCCGCAGGATGAGCATTCGCGCATGCTGGCGGCCGGCGGGGGGGCGGGGGCCGCACTCCTGCTCGGCATCATTACATGGATCTTCTTCCGCGTTCGCCGACGCGCGCGCATCCGTGCCCGCGGTCAAACCCTCTACGAATCCTTCGCGCAAACCCTCGCCATTGCGCGGGAGGCGGCGCGCGTCGATTCCGCCGCCGCCGCCGCTGCCAGGGAAAAGCGTGTGAAAGACGCCCAGCGCGAGCGCGATCAGCAGGTCGCCGCCGCCCGTGACAAGGCCCGATCCATTCAAAATCGCGCCGCCGAGCAATACCAGAGCGCTCTCGCAGAAGAAGCCCGCCTCCGCACCGAGCAACTCTCCGAAAATGAAGCCGAACGAGTCCACGCCTTGGAACTGGTGCGAAAGAACCGGGATTCAACACAGCAGCAGATCGAAAAAGAGCAATCCGCCTCCCGCCACGATGCCGAATCGCGCCACGCCAGGGGCCTCCAGGAAATCGAATCGACCTATGAAACCCAATCACGAGCGCTCTCGCTGCTCTGGGAGGAGGGACTCCGGCAAGTCAACGCGCTCCTCTCCGCCGGCAGCGGCATCGATCCGCAACTGGTCGACTGGAACAGCCCCGCCTGGGATTCCTGGAAATCGCCAAAAGACTTCTCCGGCCAGATCCGCTTCGGCGAGATGAAGGTCGATCTCACGCAGCTCACTGAGCATCTCCCGAAACGCCTCCAATTGCCCGGGCCCTTCCACGTCCCCGCCCAACTGACCCTTCCCGAGCGCGGCTCCCTCTTCCTCGAAGGCGACCAGACCGGCCGCGCCGCTTGCAGTGATCTCGCAAAACTCGTCATGGCCCGACTCCTCACTCAGGTTCCCGCCGGCCGCGTGAAATTCACCATCTTCGATCCCGCCGGCCTCGGCCAGAATTTCGCCGGCTTCATGCACCTGACCGACCACGACGAATCCCTCGTCGGCGCCCGCATCTGGACCGAAAAGGAACACATCCAGCAGCGCCTCGCCGATCTCACCGAGCACATGGAAACCGTCATCCAGAAATACCTGCGCAACGAATACACCACGATCGACCAGTACAACGCCCAGGCCGGCGAACTTGCCGAGCCCTACCGCTTCCTCGTCATCGCCGATTTCCCCACCGGCTTCGAGCCCGAATCGCTCCGCCGGCTCTCCAGCATCGCCATGACCGGCCCGCGCTGCGGCGTCTACACCATCATCCTCCGCGACACCCGCCTCCCGCTCCCGCAGGGGGCGCGCATCGAAGACATCTTCGCCCGCAGCGTGCACCTGCAATTCAAGAACGGCGCGTTCGTCTGGAACGATGCGGTCTTCCGCCAGTTCCCCCTGCGCATCGACGGCCCTCCCGACGAAAAAACACTCACCATGCTGATGGACCGCGTCGGTGTCGCCGCGAAGGAAGCCAAGCGCGTCGAAGTGCCTTTCGACAGCATCGCCCCCGCTCCCGATCGCTTCTGGTCGCTCAATTCCAAGGAGGACCTCCGCGTCCCCATCGGCAAGGCCGGCGCCACGCGGCTCCAATCGCTCCGCCTCGGCATCGGCGTCGCGCAACACCTGCTCGTCGCCGGCAAGACCGGTTCCGGAAAATCCAACCTCATGCACGCCATCGTCACCAACATGGCCATCTGGTACGGCCCGGACGAACTCGAGTTCTACCTCGTCGATTTCAAAAAAGGCGTCGAGTTCAAAGCCTACGCCAGCAATCGCCTCCCCCACGCCCGGGCCATCGCCGTCGAAAGCGACCGCGAGTTTGGTCTCAGCGTTCTCCAGCGCGTCGACGCCGAACTCACCCGCCGCGGCACTCTGTTCCGTGATGCCGGCGCCCAGGAAATCCGCGCCTTCCGCGAGAAGACCGGCCAAACGCTACCCCGCACAGTCCTCCTCATCGACGAATTCCAGGAATTCTTCTCCGAAGACGACAAGGTCGCACAGGAAGCCTCCGGCCTGCTCGACCGCCTCGTCCGTCAAGGCCGCGCCTTCGGCATCCACGTCGTCCTCGGCTCCCAAACCATCGGCGGCAGTTCCGGTCTCGCCCGCAGCACCCTCGGCCAGATCGCCGTGCGCATCGCCCTCCAGTGCAGCGAAGCCGATTCCCAGATGATTCTCGGCGACAACAACTCCGCCGCCCGCCTCCTCAGCCGCCCCGGTGAAGCCGTCTACAACGACGCCGGCGGCCTCGTCGAAGCCAACAGCCCCTTCCAGATCGCCTTCCTCCCCGATGCTCAGCGAGAACAGTATCTCGAACGCGTCCGCCAACTCGCACAGGGCAAATCTGTCTCCACCCCCGAGCCGATCGTCTTCGAAGGCAACTCCGCCGCCTCGATCCGCACCAACCGCAAGCTCATCTCGCTGATCGAACAACCGGCCGCCTCCACCGCCTCTTCAATCCCCGCCTACGTTGGCGAGCCCGTCGCCATCAAAGACCCCAGCGCCGTGCTCTTCCGCCGCCAGATCGGCGCCAACGCCCTGCTCGTCGGACAGCAGGAAGAATCCGCCATCGCCATCTTCGCCTCCATGATCGTCTCCCTCGCTGCACAACACCGACCCGCCGACGCACTCTTCTATCTCCTCGACGGCACCCCCGCCGATTCCCGCTACTTCGGCCTCCTCGAACGCGTCCTCGCCACCATCCCCCACGCCTCCAAAGTTATCACGCTCCGCGAAGTCCCCGACGCCATCAACGAACTCGCCGCCACACTGAAGCAGCGCCAGGCCGACGACTCCGCCACCGGCCCCGCTATCTACCTGCTCGTCTTCGGACTCCAACGCTACCGCATTCTCCGCCGCCAGGAGGACGATTTCAGCTTCAGCCGCAGCAGCGAATCCGAAACGCCGAAGACCGACAAACAATTCGCCGAACTCCTCTCCGACGGCCCCGCCCTCGGCCTGCACAACATCCTCTGGGCCGACACCCCCGTCACCCTCGAACGCACCCTCGAACGCTCCTCGATGCGCCACTTCGACCACCGCATCCTCTTCCAGATGAGCGCCACCGACTCCAGCAATCTCATCGACTCCCCGCTCGCCAATCATCTCGGCGCCCACCGCGCCCTCCTCTACAGCGAGGAGCAAGGAACCCTCGAAAAATTCCGCCCCTACGAAGTCCCCGACGACCAGTGGCTTGATTTCCTCACCACTCGCCTCAATCCCCGGAAGTGAGTGCGTGCGTGAAGATCGATCACCGGCACGCTCATCTCACTCCCCCCACTTCACCCACTCCCACTGCTTCGTCGCCTTGTTGTACTTCTCCACCCAATCCCCCTTCTCCGCATACCCAAGCCGCTGCAGATAATACGCCAGTGCCGCATCCGCCTCGCTCGTCCCGGTCTTCGCCGCCCGCAACTTGTACAACGCCTGCCGATCCGCATTCTCCGCCTCCACCGTCCCCTTCTGATCCGCCGTCAGTGTCCCCTTCTCCACGAGTAATCCCGTGTGCGCCTCTCCCGCCACGTGCGCGCTCAGCAACTTCCGCACCTGCGCATTCCGCGCCGCCATGCTCTTCACCAGATCCTCTTCGCTCGCCGCCACTTCCCGAGGCTGCGGCGTCCCCACCCGCGCCCCCGCAATAACATCCGCCAGCACCACCGCCCGATCCTCCTCCTCCGTCCCTGCCGCTCCCGGAACCCCCGTCGCCGGTAAACCAATATCCTCCGGCTTCACCTCCCGCTTCGGCTTCTCCCCCTGGATCGTCTCCATATCCTTCCGCGCATCCGTGATCACCAACTCCAGCCGCCCCGACAAATTCACGTTCACCTCCAGCGGCTTGGGCTGCTCAATCACCACCGTGTTGTGCGTCTCAATCGGCGAGCACCCGCCCGCCCCAACCGCCGCCACCCCGCACATCACCATCGCCGTCATCATCCTCATCTCGCACCTCACAATGTACACGCTCCCATGATACTCACTTCGCCGCCGGCCCGCCCGCAATCTCTTCTCCCAACCCCGCCGCCAGCGACAGAATCTCCTGCACCGTCTTCCCCTTCAAGACGATCGTCACCCCCGGAAGTTGCACCGTGTAATTCGCCACCACCTCCTGCCCGCCAATCTTCGTCTTCACCCCATACCCCGGCTCCCCCGCCTTCACACCCTCCCGCTGATAATTCAGCGTCACCACCGGCAACCCGTCCGGCGCACTCACCTCGATCCGCCCCGTCTTATACGGATAATCCTCCAACTGCCCCACCACCATCGTGCTGAAATTCGGAGGAAGCACTCCCGTATTCGCCCCAACTTCCAGCTTCTGCGCCAACGCCGCCGCCGTCGCCTGATCCTTGATCCGCAATCTCCCCGGCCCATCGCTCGTGAGCAGAATCCTCCCCACAATCGTCCCCTTCTCATCGCTCCCCAGCTCAATCTCCCCGCTCACCGTCCCCTCCGCATCAAACCGATCCGGCGCAATATTGTGCGCCACCTCCGCCTGGTCCAGATGCTTCACCGAAAACTTCGCCGTCACCAGCCTCCTCTCCGCCAGCGAGAATCGCACCGCCCCCTCCAGATCCGCCTTCGCAAACATCAGCGTCACTCCCGCCGACTCCAGCACGCCATTCTCCATCCCCCACGGCGCCGCAAATCGCTCCACCCTATTCTTCCCATACGAAAGTAACTCCATCCCCATCGTCCCGTTCTTCGCCGTCCCGCTCTTCAGAAACTCCGCAGACAACGGCCCTTCAACGTCACCCCCAAACGCCAGCCCCTTCAACTCAAACGGCCTCGCCGAATCCACTTTCGAAGCGACATCAATCCCCGAAACATCAAGATGCCCCGCAATCGTCATCCCGCTCCCAGTCCGTTCAATCACCCCACTCCCATCCAAAGTCGCCACCCGCCCCGCCAGCTCCTGCTGAAACGCCTTCGGCAATTGCTTCAACATCCCCTTCGCCACACTCTCCGCGAGCGTCTCGTGCAGTTCCCGGGCGCTCAACGCCTCAATCGTGATCCGATCGCCCGCAGCCGTCGGTTCCACCACAATCTGCCCGGAAATACGCCCCGACTCCGCCGACGCCCCAATGGATGCCGCCACCTCCTGCGTCGGTTTCCGCCGATCCCCGCGCATCTTCATCGTCACATGAAACGGATAACTCCCATCAGGAACCCCCACGCCATCGAGCCCTTCCATCCGCAGCGTCCCGCCGCAATCAAGATGATCCATCCAAATCGGTTTCGCCGCCGCCGTCGATTTCCCCGCCGAAGGCTGATCCCCCGAACCCACAACTTCCATCACCGTCAACTCGCCACCGGAATCCCCCTCCCGGCCAAACACGACAACATCCTCCGCATCCACATCCTGCAATGTCCCATCCATCACCCCACCCCACGCAAACCGCACCCGCAACCGTCCCACCTTCAACAACACCCGATCCGCATGCGGCGCCAATTCGTGCAAGGCCAAATCCCGCAACACCAACTCCCCACCAAGCGACAACGACGCCCCACTCACCTCCGGCGAAAACCGCCCATACGCACTCCGCGCCAACCCCCACCGCACCACTGCCGCCGTGAACAAAAACGGAATCGCCCCAATTCCCACCACCAGCACCGCCACAACAATCACCCCGCGCCACACCCACCGCCTGTGCCGCCCCCGCTTCTTCTCCACAACGGTCTCCATCTCATCACTCCGTCACCGAAAAATGCGAGCCTCCCGCAAAGCCCGCTCCCCCCTCCGTCTCTCCACGATTGATCAAAAACGTCGCCGTGCCATGAAAAAACTCCCGCAAAATCCCCTCCGCCTCCGCCGGCAGCTTCACCTCCTCCAACGCCGCCTCCATCAACGCCACCCACCGATCCCGCGCCCGCTGGTCCACCGCAAACGGCATATGCCGCGCCCGCAACTTCGGATGCCCCCGCCGCGCAATATAATGCGCCGGCCCACCAAACCGAAAAATCAGAAAATCCCGCAACCGCCCCCGCGCCCCCTCCAGATCCCCCGACGGATACATCGGAAACAAAATGTCGTCCGTCGCTACCCGCCGGTAAAACGCCGCCGTCAACCGCTCAAACCCCTCCTCCCCAATCAACCCAAACACCACCGCATCCGGATTCTCAGCCACACATCACCCGTTTCGTCATTCACCGATTGGTCATTGAGATTTGATTCGTCATTCGTGCTTCGTCATTCTACCCGGGCATCACCAATGGCGCATTCCACGCATCACAATCTCCACAACTCCTGAAACTGTTTCCCCAACAATCGAACCTCATGCTTCTTCCGTTCACGCCGAGGCTCCCCGACCACCACAGCCGTCGCTCTCCACTTGCCTCTTTCGTGTCGCTCGTGTCTTTCGTGGCCAATTTACGTCGTGGGGCGGGGTGGGGGGGGTAAACAGTACCGCACGCACGCGCACCTCCCCGCGCACGTGCAGGCACGCCGCCAGCGCCAGCCCCCCGATGCCCCCCGCCCCCCCGCCGATAATCACCACCGTCTTCATCCCCGCGGATTGCACCGCCCTCATGAATCTCTTCACCCCGCACCTATTTTGCATTTCTCTTCCTTGGGGTACCATACCCAATTCCCCGGGGATTCGCGTCATGACCCCCGGTGCAGTCCCCAGTTTGGCTATCGAGGCTGTGTATGACTTCCCCCTCCGGAAATGAGCAGAAAC
The DNA here is from genome assembly GCA_035524355.1 of Phycisphaerae bacterium. Taxonomy (GTDB): domain Bacteria; phylum Planctomycetota; class Phycisphaerae; order WQYP01; family WQYP01; genus DATKPA01. The sequence continues at coordinate 17,766 of DATKPA010000111.1, forward strand.
CCGCCGGCATTCCCTTCACCCCGCCGCGCCCGCCCTCACCCCCGGGCCACTCTGAAAAACAGGACATTCAGCACGAAGTCGATCAAGCCATGGGAGGCATCTCCATCGAAGACCTCATGGCCGGCTCCGTCAACAAGGGCCCCTCCACGCCAACACTCGACCCCCAGCGCCCCGTCCGCGGCGGCCGACCCGGCGCTCGCCGCCACCTCCAGGATCAGGGCATCAACCCCGACAACATCAAGCGAGGCAAAATCGTCGGAGTCTCCGGCTCCAACGTCCTCGTCGATATCGGCGGCAAGTCCCAGGGCATCTGCCCCCTCGAACAATTTGACCAGAAAGTCGAAGGCGACCCGGAACGCCGCGGCGTCGAAGTCGGCCAGGAATACGACTTCATCTACAAGGGCTACGACGCCCGCGAAGGCCTCGTCATCCTCGCCCGCAAAGGCGCTCTCCAGCACGGCGCCTGGGAAACACTCGCCGTCGGAGACACCGTCGAAGCCGTCGTCACCGGCGTCAACAAGGGCGGCCTCGAACTCAAGGTCGGCACCTCCCGTGCCTTCATGCCCGCCGGACAGGTCGACACCAAGTTCCACCAGGATCTCTCCGTCTTCCTCAACCAGAAAATCACCGCCCGCGTCACCAAGGTCGACCGCGAAGACCACAACATCGTCCTCTCCCGCCGTGCCATCGTCGAAGAGGAAGAGGAAAAGAAAGGCGAGCAGACCTGGAACGAACTCGCCGTCGGACAGGTCCGCGAAGGCACCGTCCGCAGCGTCCAGCCCTACGGCGCCTTCATCGACCTCGGCGGCGTCGACGGCCTCCTCCACGTCTCCGCCATGAGCCACCAGCGCGTCAGCGACCCCAAGAAGGTCGTCAAGGAAGGCGACAAACTCCAGGTCATGGTCACCAGCCTCGACAAAGACAAGAAACGCGTCTCCCTCTCCCTCAAGGGCCTCGTCAAAGACCCCTGGGAAGAGGTCACCACCCAGTTCCCCATCGGCACCACCGTCAGCGGCACGATCAAGAAAGTCGTCGACTTCGGCGCCTTCGTCGAACTCGCCCCCGGCATCGAAGGCCTCGTCCACGTCTCCCAGCTCTCCCTCAAGCGCGTCACGCGCCCCAGCGAAGTCGCCAAGGACGGCCAGCAGGTCATGGCCAAGATCCTCGGCATCGACCTCGAAAAACGCCGCATCTCCCTCTCCATGGCCGAAGCCGAGCGCGACGCCAAAATCGCCAGCGGCGAACTCAAGCCCGAAGAACCCAAACCGGTCGCAGCCGCAACCCCCGGCGCAACCCCCGCCCCCGCCGCCAAACCCGCCGCCTCCAACAAACCCAAGAAATACCTCAAAGGCGGCCTCTAACCGTGGCATTGGCATCCTGCCAATGATGGGCCGCAGCCCATTCAAAAAAACAACGCCGGTGTACGCAGCTCAACTACTCGCGTGCACCGGCGTTTTCTCTTTGTATTCTTCGCGCTTTGCCTTCTGGGGGGAGTTAGCCGCTCACCAGTTTCCAGCCACGCGCGGGACAATGTTTTGCCTGACCCCTCTCGTCGCGGATTGCTATAATCATTCCCGAGGTGTCTATGCAACTCTCATTGTCCCCCGAAGTTCAAAAGCAGATCGACGATCTTGTGAGGTCTGGCCAGTACCAGACCGTCGAACAAGTGATCACCGCTGCCATGGTCAGCCTTCATCAGCAGGAGGCTTTCGCTGACTTCGAACCCGGAGAACTCGACGCCCAATTGGAAGAGGCTGAACGCGCCATCCAGAGGGGCGAAGTCATGCAGGGAGATGCAGCGTTCGCGGAACTCCGCCGCAGGCACGACCTCCGTCGTGGACGACCTGAATGAAGCAGTTGATCGTCACCAATCCTGCCATCAACGATCTCGATGAAATCTGGAACCATATCGCGTCCGACAGTGTCGAGGCGGCCGATCACGTCGAAGCTGAATTCCACGCGGCCATGCTCAAGCTTTGCGAGGCGCCCTGGCTTGGACATCAGCGTTCGGACGTCAGAAATCAAACCGTGAGATTCTGGGTCGTGTACTCCTACCTGATCGCCTATCGCGTCGAAGGAGAGAATCTATATGTGTGGCGCGTGGTTCACGGCGCGCGAAACATCAAGCGGCTGTTCCCAAGAAAACAGTGGCGAAAGTGAGTCGAGATCAAATCCTCGCCATCACCGCCCCCGCCACCTCCGAACACTTCGCCTTCCCACCCAAGTCCCCCGTCAACGCCTTCCCCTCATTCAGCACCTCAAACGTTGCCCGATCAATCGCATCCGCTTCCTTCACCAGCCCAAACGTATACCGCAGCATCATCGACGCCGTCAGAATCGTCCCCACCGGATTCGCCAGGTCCTTCCCCGCAATATCCGGCGCACTCCCATGGATCGGCTCATAAAACGGCGTCGCCGTCGGCAATCCCTTCGCGCTCGCATCGTAATTGGCAAGAAACTCATTCCCCAGACACGCCGACGGTACCAGCCCAATCGACCCCGCCAGCATCGACGCCTCATCCGAAAGAATATCCCCGAACGTATTTTCCGTCACGATCACATCAAAATCGCTCGCCCGCCGCAGCAACTGCATCGATGCATTATCCACATACATATGCTCCAGCGCCACATCCGGATACTCCTTCCCCATCGCAATCGCCGTCTCGCGCCAAAGCTGGCTCGTCGCCAGAATATTCGCCTTGTCCACGCTCAGCAGCTTCTTCCGCCGCTTCCGCGCCGTCTCAAACCCCACCTTCAAAATCCGCCGAACCTCCATCTCCGAATACGCCATCGTATCGACAGCCTTCCGATCCGGAGCCGTCCCCGAAATCCCCTGCGGCTGCCCGTAATACAACCCGCCCGTCAACTCCCGGATGATCATGATGTCGATCATCCCGTTGTTGTACTTCTCCAGAATCTCCGGCCGCAGCGGACACAAATGCTTCAAATTCTTCGGCAACACCACGTGCCGCAGGTTCGCAAACAACCCCTTCCGCAATTCCAGAAGCGCCACGCGCTCCGGCCGCTCCTGCAGCGGCAACGTCTTGTCCCGGTCCGGCAACCCCACCGCCCCGAAGAAAATCGCCTGCGACCGCGCGCACAACTCCTTCGTCGCCGCCGGCAACGCCGACTTATGCCCCTTGTCCAACGCCGCCCACCCGATATCCCCATGCTCCGCATGAATTGTGTGCCCAAACTTCTTCCCCACGTGCTCCAGCACCTTCATCCCCGCCGCAATCACTTCCGCGCCAATCCCATCCCCCGGCAACACCGCCAGTTTCATTTCCATCGCACGTGCTCCAATTCAAAAGCGAAGCCCCGTACATTACGCCATCCCGACCCCCGAGGCAATCAAACCCCTCAAATCATGCGCGCTCCGCCGTTGATATGTGCGCACGCCCACACTTGTGAGCACCCTCACGCTTGCGCACCCTCACGCTTGCGTCGTCGCGAACCACTCCCCAAGTGAGGCTACATCCCCCTCACTTCACCGCCCCCTGCACCACCTGCTCCTTCCCCTCCCACCCCTCCGCCGCCAGTTCGCACAACTGCTCCACCGCTCGCAACTGCATCGCATCCGCAACCGGCGACAGCGTCACCTTCAACGCCTTGCGTCCCCACCCCAGCATCGCCTTGCAGAACGCCGGCACTTCCTGTCGATCCGACGTGATCAGCTCCAGCACAATCTTGTTCGGCCCCTCCCCGATCAAATACGTCTGCCCATCCTTGTCCTGCCCCGAAATAATCCCCCGCGACACCGCCGCCGCCGATACGTCCGGCAGATACACATTGATCATCCCCTCGCTCTCCTCCAGCGCAAAAACCTGCTGCCGATACTTCCCATCCGGAATGTGGAACTTCAGCGCCGCACGCCCCACCGACTCAATTCCCACCGGCGCCATCTGCCCCAGCATCCCCGCTATCCGCTTCCAGCTTTTCCCATACCCCTGCGCCGCATCCGCAGCCGCAGCATCCGTCAGATTCTCCACCATCGCATGCGCCTTCTGTCCCAGACGCGTCAAAAACGTCTCGTAATTCCCTTCCGCCTCCCTCGACCACTTCGACACATCCGATTTCGTCCGCTGACTCATGGTCGCATCCTTTCACAAGGCGGCCGGGAATAAAACAGCAAGTATAGCACATCTACGCCCTTTCCCCCTCATCTCTTCGCCCACGAATTCGCCCATGGGTGCGTAACAGAATCGGCGGCCATGGAACCCGTAGCGTAAGCGCCGTCCCTCTCGCTCTAGGCTCTGTCTGAAAACAGCAGTGCGGTCGGATGGCGGTCTGGAAGGGCCAGATGCAAGGACGCAGACCTGAGGCATATTCGCAAATATTCCGAAGGTCGAGGACGCCGCAGATGGCCTTTCCAGGCCGACAGACGATCC
>DATKPA010000112.1:0-2499 GCA_035524355.1 Phycisphaerae bacterium
CTGGCGCGCCTCCTACACCTACTCCAAGGCGCTGGATGATGTAAGCGAGTTCTTTTTCAGCGCACCGCTAAACAATTTCAACATCCGTCAGGATTGGGGTCGCTCCGACGACGACCAGCGCCATCGGGTCAGCTTGGATGCCTCGCTTCATTCCCCGATGGGAAACGCGAATACGAACTGGCAACGGCTAAGCCACGGGTTCCGCCTAAGCGGCATACTCACGTATTTCTCGGCCCTGCCCTTCAACATCGTAAGCGGTGCAAACACAATCCAGACGACCTCCGGGCGCCCCTGTCCCGGGTTGGCTGGTAATGCCTCGGCGTGCACCAGCAATATCCCATTGATGATTGGCCGGAACGCCGGAGTGGGTTTTGGCGCTTTCAACTTCAACGCGCGGGTGGGCCGGACGTTCTCACTCGGGGAGCGAGTCCGCGTGGAAGCCATTGCGGAAATGTTCAACGTGCTGAATCACCCGAACTATGAGATACCGAACAACTCTTTTGGCACCGGCGTTTACCCCACCAATCCCTCCGCGACCTTTGGACAACCTACGGCGGTGGCGGACCCGCGGGGAGCACAGTTGGCGCTTCGCGTCACCTTTTGAAGATGCGAAACAACGAACGCGTTAAGGAGGGAACTTGATGTTAACCATCGGACTTCTGGCGCTGCTTCATATAGCCGCACCACCCGGCGGAGTTGCATATCGGGAGCCGCAGTTGGCGGCTTCGCGGAATCTCGTGGCCCTCGCCTTCGGCTCCGGAAACAGCATCTTCGTTTCGACGTCGAAGGATAGCGGCCAGAAATTTTCTCCGCCCGTCAAAGTGTACGAGGGAGGGATCCTACCGCTCAGCCGGCATCGTGGGCCGCGCGTCGTGATCTCGCGAGGCACTATCATCGTGACGGCTGTGGTGGGACGCACCGCCGAACAGGGTCTGCACGCTCACGGGATGGCCTCTGACGGCGATCTAATCGCCTGGCGGTCTACGGATGGGGGTAAAACGTGGCGCGGGGGAGTCCGGATTAACGACGTGCCCGCCGCCGCTCGCGAAGGGTTGCACACTTTGGCTGCGGATGGTCACGGAAAACTGTTTTCCGCGTGGCTTGACCTGCGCGCTAAAGGCACGCGCCTGTACGGTGCCCATTCCAACGATTCCGGCGCGACATGGTCTCCGAATATTCTGATCTACGCATCGCCTGACGGAACCATCTGCCAGTGCTGCCACCCCAGTGCGGCATTCGCCCAAACTGGCGAGCTCGCAGTGATGTGGCGGAACTGCCTGGGTGGGTCGCGAGACCTCTATCTCGCCGAGTCAAAAGATGGTCAACACTTCGGGACGCCGCAAAAACTGGGGCACGGCACTTGGATGATCAACGCCTGTCCCATGGACGGCGGCGGTTTGGCTTTCGACGGGAATCGAATCACTACCGCATGGAGACGTGACCAAAGCATCTACCTGGATGAGCCGGGAAGTCTGGAGGAGAAGCTTGGTGAAGGCAAAGACGTCGCGGTGGCAGCGGCGCATGGCCGCATTCACGTGGCGTGGATTGACAACGCGCGGTTGGAAACGTGGAGCTCAGGAAAGGTCAGCACGCTGAGTGATGGCGCGTCGTTCCCGAATCTGGCACCGCTTCCTGGCGGAGAGGTGCTTGCTGCGTGGGAGAAAGACGGAGGCATTTCGTTGGAGAGGCTCCCTTGAAAGTACCCGGACTGGCGGGCCACGATCGTATTCCAAGTCGGTCGATCGAGGCGCCACCTTTAGGCAGAACGTGCGTGTAAGCAAAGATGCATGTCCCTGCTGTCGTCCCAGCCTGGCGTTCGGCGCTCACGGCGAGGTCTTGGTGGCGTGGCGTCGAGTGTTTCCGGGGGAGATTCGGGATTTGGTGGTCTCGGCCTCGTACGACGGCGGCCTGACATTCGCCGAATCTGTCCGGGTGCATGACGATGACTGGAAATTGAAAGGCTGCCCCGACTGCGGGCCGACACTGGCTGAAAGCAGGGGTGCCCTGTACATTGCCTGGATGACAGAGGGCAAGGATGAACACCCTCGCATCGAGTTTGCATGCTCTGATGATGGTGCAAAGACCTTCGGACACCCCTTTGATGTTACCGGTGAAATCTTGGATCTTGACCATCCGGCCATGCGAACTGCGGATGACGGAACCCTGTGGCTCGCTTTTCAAGGACGCGCCCCGACCACAAACGGCAATTGGAGCAAGACCCAAGCTTATATCGTTCAGATTAACCCTGGCGGCGTTGCTTCGAAACCGATTCCCGTACCGGGTAGCGAGAATTCGATTGCCTACCCGACCATTGGACTCGGAAGTGGAGGGCGGCTTTTCCTGGCCTGGACACAACCGCAGGGCGATCGTCTGGAAGCGATGCTGTCGCGCGGAAGAACGGGATCATGACGACTGGAAAGAAGCATGGTCAGTCTTCCTGCCACTTACCCGACCCTATGATCATTAGAAATTGGTGGCCAGCCGAAGAGCAACACTCCT
>DATKPA010000113.1:0-116084 GCA_035524355.1 Phycisphaerae bacterium
CCTCGTTTAAGAGAACACTTGTTTTTCAGCGGGATTCGCGCGAAGCACCCGACACCGCGGACTTTACATTCCTATTACTGATTGCGCAAGTTCGCAGGCGCGAATGTGTCGCATGGAGCAGCGGCGATGCAATCGCCCTACCGTCGGGCCTCGGAGAAAGCGCGCGAATAGATATTTGTCGTGGCGAGCGGTTAGAATGCTCGATTCCCCCGCGGCGGTTTTTTGGGCTGCGGGGATTTGGAATCTGGTAATCGGGAAATGCGATGAAAATTCTTCTGGTTGGGTCGGGTGCACGGGAACATGCGTTGGCGTGGAAGATTCGGCAGTCGCCGTTGTGCGAGAAACTGTTTATGGCGCCGGGGAATCCGGGGATGGAGGGGTTGGGGGAGCTTTTGCCCGTGAAGGCGAATGATGTGGCGGGGTTGGTGAAGGCGGCGGTGGAGCGGGAGGTGGGGCTGGTGGTGGTTGGGCCGGAGGATCCGTTGGCGCTGGGGCTGGTGGATGCGCTGGCGGAGAAGAAGATCCGGGCGTTTGGGCCGACGCGGGCGGGGGCGGCGCTGGAGGCGGATAAGGCGTTTTCGAAGAAGATGATGCGGGATGCGTCGATACCGACGGCGGAGGGGCGGACGTTTACGAGTTTGAAGTCGGCGATTGCGTTTATTGAGACGCGGACAGAGCCGCTGGTGGTGAAGGCGGCGGGTCTGGCGAAGGGGAAGGGGGTGCTGGTGTGCAGCGATCCGGTGGAGGCGCTGGATGCGGTGCGGAACATCATGGAGAAGAAGATTTTCGGGGATGCGGGGAACACGGTGGTGATCGAGGAGCGGCTGGAAGGGGCGGAGATTTCGCTGCTGGCGTTTGTGGATGGGGCGAATGCGTATCTGATGGAGGGGGCACAGGATCACAAGCGGATCGGGGAGAATGATACGGGTCCGAACACGGGGGGGATGGGGGCGTATTCGCCGGCGCCGCTGCTGACGGATTCGATCATCGAGAAAGTGCAGCGGGAGGTGATTGTTCCGCTGATGGACTCGCTGAAGCGGAATGAGATTGATTTTCGGGGGGTATTGTACACGGGGTTGATGTTGACGGCGGGCGGGCCGAAGGTGCTGGAGTTCAATGCGCGGTTCGGGGATCCGGAGTGCCAGGCATTGATGATGCGGCTGCAGAGCGATCTGGTGGAGGTGATGCTGGCGACGGTGGATCAGAAGCTGGACCAGATCACGCTGAAGTGGGATCCGCGGACGGCGGTGACGGTGGTGCTGGCGAGCGAAGGGTACGGGTGGAAGCCGGACGACCAGATGAAGAAGGGGGTGGAGATCACGGGGTTGGAGGAGGCGGGGAAGGTGCAGGACGTGATGATTTTTCATGGGGGTACGGCGCGGGATGCGGGGGGGAAGCTGGTGACGAGCGGAGGGCGGGTGCTATCGGTGACGGCGCTGGGGAGTTCGGTCGAGGATGCGCGGGGCAAAGCGCACGAGGCAATCGGGAAGATTCATTTTGCGGGGATGCAGTACCGGAAGGACATCGGCGCGAAGGCCGGCCGGAGCCGGTAGCGCAATTGGGGGCTTCAAAAAACGTGAGCGTATGATTGTGCGTTCATGTGAGGCGGATGGCGGGGGAGCTGATTGCACCCCTTTTTGGGGGAGTTGCGGGATGCGCAGGTCAGGAAAGAGAAGAGGAATGGCCGAGATTTCGCCAGGAATGGCGTAAGTATGGGGTGCGCTTTGTGCTCCGCGACAACCGCAAGGTGGGGATACGAGAAAACCCTATTTACGCAAGAACGTGTGACAAAAGGCCTCAAGACGAAAAGTCGATAGGTTTATTTAGATTCACACGTCTAGATATTCGACACAGTTGCAGCCTCTATTCATCGATTCCCCTCTTCAGGGGCAGGAAGGGTGGCATGACGACGACGGCAGTTGGAGTGGAAACGGGGAAGCCGGAACTGGTGTCACCCACGCATTATCTGTGCGTGGTGTTTCCGTCCGGTTCGGAGGGAGCGGAGGCGGGGATTCCGTGGTCGCGGCGGATTGTGTGGCCGTGCCGGGAGGGCGAGGTGATTGCGCGGGTGCTTCCGCGCGAGCAGGCGCCGCTGGATTCGCAGGGAGAGCTTGCGATTCCGCTGGAGGCGGTGCGGCTGGGGAAGCACGCGGACTGGAATGAAGATAGAACGGAGGTCGTCGCGAAGAAGACGGGGCACATTAATCTGAGGAAGGACCTGCTGGAGGTGGAGGATGTGTGGACGCTCAACGAAGACCTGGATGCATCGTCGGGGCCAATTGAGCTTGCGTGCGAGGCGCATCTGAACAAGAACGTGCTCGATCTTGTTCATTTGGATTCGGAGGCGGCGATCACGGTGCATGGTTCGGTGGAAGCGGCGACGATTCGGAGCAGGACGAACATCACCATTCATCACGGTGTGTGCGGGAAGGAAAGGGGGCTGGTGGCGGCGGAGGGGAACGTGTCGGTGCGGTTCGCATCGAACGCGAAGATTCGGGCTGGGGGGAATATTGAGATCGGGAAGGATGTGACGAATTCGGATCTGTTCTGCCGGGGGATGATCGCAGCGGAGCGAGCGTCGCTGCTGTCGGGGCGGATTGCGGCGATCTCGAAGATCAGTTGCGAGACGGCGGGATCGGAATCGGCGGTGAAGGTGCTGCTGGAGCTGTCGCTGTCGCCCGAGGAGATTGAGCGGATTGAGCCGGTGCTGGGGGAGCTGAAGGCGTTGCGGCAGAAGTCGGAGCAAATTCGGGCGGCGATCGAGCCGTTGATGAAAGATACGAAGCGGCTGACGAATCAGCAGAAGGAGAAGGCGACGGAGTTGCTGTGCACGGCGGCGGAGTTTGAGAAAAAATCGGAGGAGCTGCACAAATCACTGGATGCCGCACGGAAGGAGCTGGATCGCGTCATGAACGGGGTCGTCGAGATCAGGGGCCGGGTGTACCCGGAAGTCACCGTCTCGATCGGCGGGGTGCACACGACGTTTAAGAAGGAGATGACGGGCCCGATGAAGATCGTCCTGCGTGATGAACACCACATGCCGACGCTTGTCGCCCTCGACGCCCACAACCGCCCCACGAGTCTTCACACCACGACGACGCCGCTGCATTCGCTGCTGCATACGTTGAGGACGGGAGCGCCCGGCTGAGAATGACGAATGATAAATGACGAACCAAGACTCATAAGTGGCCACGAAAGACACTAAAGACACGAAAGGTGTCTTTTTTCCTTTCATTTATTTAGAGGGGGAGGACCATTTCTTGATATGTGTCGCGGAAGCCGGCTTTGGCGAAGGCGGCGCGGGCGGCGGGGTTCTGATTGGCGACGAGGAGGCGGAGCTGGGTGAGGTCGTGTTGTTTTGCCCAGGCGGCGGCGTCGGCGAGGAGTTGTTGGGCGATTCCGCGGCGGCGGTGGGATTCGCGGACGGCGAGGTCCTGGATGAAGGCGTATTCGGTGTAGGTGTAGATGGGGATTTCTTTTTCGATGGTGACGAGGACCATGCCGACGACGGCGCCACCCTCGCCGAAGAGGTCGCGCGGGCCGGGGAGGGTGGGGTCCTTGGCGACGCGGATGAGCATGCGGGGCTCGCTGAGGCGGCGGGAGAGCCAGCCAAGGTAGCCTTCGTGGAGGCCGGGGCGGCGTTGCCAGCGGAGGGGCCAGTAGGCTTCGTGCTGGGCCTCGACCTGCATGCAGAGATCCACAACTGCGGGGAGATCTTCGGGGGAGGCGGGCGTGTAGAGGATTTCAGTGCTATTATTCATTGCCGGGATTATAGAAGCCCGAAAGGGAAAGAGGTGCGGCTGAGGGGGGGAAAGCGCGTTTTGCGAAGAGGAAGTCCGCACGTATTTTGAGACAGGTATGAGCCAGCAGATCAGCAATGTTCCGCCCCCGCCTCTTCCTGCTCCGCCGCCAGCGGCGGAGGGGGCGTTTCAGCCGATGCCGATCATCGTGAAGAAGGCGAGCACGGCGTGGGCGGTGGCGGCGGTGTTCATTGCGGCGTTCTTGATCGTGGGGATACCGCTGGGGATCACGTTCATCCTGTGGAGCCGGGCGGCGATGAATGCGCCGACGCAGTTGGGAAATGCGATGCGGGATCTGGCGGCGGATGTGCTGCAGCCGCGGACGACGGTGAACGAATTTGTTTTTGCGAGCGTGCAGGACATGCAGCGGCAGCAGAAACTGGTGGTACTGCAGACGACGGTGGATGCGGATGTGACGCGGGAGGAGGGGTCGACGAGCTGGGGAATGTACTGGGGGACGAATGTGGCGCGGGTGGCGGTGCATGGGGCGCATGTGCAGTATTACATTGATCTGACGACGCTGAGCACGGGGGATTTTATTTATGATGCGCCGGCGAAGACGTTGACGGTCACGCTGCCGCCGCCGCGGCTGGATACGTCGATGGTGAGCATTGATCCGGGGCAGATACAGACGCTGGATTTGCGGGGGGGGTGGATGCGCTGGAACAAGGAAGAGACACGCGACAATGCGATCACGGAACTCCGGCCGAAGATCATTATCGAGGCGAGCGTGCCGTTGATGCAGAAAGAGGCGCGCGAGGCGGGTCAGGAGGCGGTGACGCGTTTCATGAGTCCGCTGATGACGAACCTCTCGAAGGAGGGCATCACGTTGAATGTCAGGTATCGGGACGCGCGGGGTTGACCCTCCCCTTTCGCTCTCCGCGCGAGTCGAGTTTTCCACGGTCAATCTGACTTTTAGCTTCCGCTGGTCGCCAAGGTTGACGGGACGGAGGCCCGGGAGCGCTGGGTTCGGATCAACGAGACTCGTGTGGTGAGCAGGAAGCTGGCGAAGCAGGCGCCCACGAGCGCCGGCATATAGGAGGTGCCGGAGAGAGTTGTCAGGATCACGGCTGTTGAGATGGGGGTCTTGGTCACCGCCACGTTGACGGCGGCCATCATGCAGAGAACCACGACGGCGGCGGGAAGTGCCGGAAAGGCGAGGGTGATCGCGAGGCCGATGGCGGCTCCGATGAAGAAGAGGGGGAAGATGAATCCGCCGCGGAATCCGGTGTGGAGGGTGACACCCACGGCGATCATTTTGCTGAGCGCGATGAAGAGCAGGAGCCAGACGGCGGCGCGCACGCCGTGGTGCGCCACGTAATCCGGCGCCGCGTTCAAGAGGCCCGGCAACTGGAGTTCGCTCCAGAAGAGGGAGACCGGTGCGATCTGTGCGATCAATCCGATGAGGAGTCCGCCGAGGGTAGCCAGCAGGATGGTGTGCTTGTGCAGGGGGCGAAAAAGATGCTCAGTGAGGCTGAAGAGAAGGATGAATAGCGTACCGACGGCTCCGCCGAGGAGGCCGAACAGGACTCCCCAGGCGACCGTGCCCAAGGTCAACTCCTTGAGCGCGGCCATGTGATAAATAGCGCCTTCATATCCGACGGCCGAGCGAAAGACGAAGAAGCCAATCAGGGCGGCAATGATCGACGGGACGAGGGCCTCAAAATATTCGAGTCCGCGGCGGTGGGGGATCTCCAGGGCGAAAAGCGCGCCGCCCAGGGGTGCACCGAAGAATGCGCCGAGGGCTGTTCCCATTCCGCAGAAGGTGAGGGTGCGCACGAGATCGCCGCGGAGTTTCAGGCGATCACCGACCCAGGAGCCGAAGGAGCCGAGGATCTGGACGAGCGGGGCCTCGGGACCTGCGGAGCCTCCAGCGGTGATGGAGACCAGGGAGGCGGCGACCATGGAGGGGGTCTGGCGGACGTCAATGCGGCCGCGTTCCATGTGAATGTTATTGACCACGGCGGCGATTTCGCCCGGGGAACCGATAAACTTGAGGACGAGCCCGACGAAGAATCCGCCGACGGTCGTGATGATGAGCACACGTGGATAAAAGCCGGACGTCAGGGGCATATTGAGCCAGTCGAGCCCCGCGAGTTTGGTCCAGACGAGATGAATTGCTCCGTTGAGCAGGAAGTAATACACGATTGCGAGAAGTCCACCGACAAACCCCACGAGGCAGGACCAGAAAATCATCTGGGAATTCGGAATGACCCGGCCACTACCCAGCGCGGGCCCTTCATTGGACCCATTGGAAACAGCACCAATATCTGTACTCATGTGAACCATTGGCTCCGATTGGAAACCTATTGGACGCACTCAGAGCGCAGCCGCGACTGGACCGATCATTATAGCGATTCAACTCTCTTCAAACTCCCCCGTCCGCAGAGGATGATCGCCGGACTCGTCGGAAGATCAGCGGCCCATGACCAGAGAACCGGAGAGGCACAGCAGGGCGGCGAATTCCCCGCGGCATATCAGACATTCTCAGGCGATTCGTGATGCCGCGTGGACTACCAATCCAACGTCCCAAGCCAACTTTTCTTCAGCCCCGCCACCGGCTCATCCATGAGCGCGCCGCCCTTGAGGGATCGCACTTTCAACACGGCGCCCGGGCCGCCGTCGGTCACCGTGCCGATCGCGCCAAATCGGATTCCCGCGGCCTTGAGGGTCCGCGCCACGGCATCGAATTTCTCGGGCGAGACTTCGAGGAGATAGCGCGAGGCCGACTCGGCGAAGAGAATGGCGGCATCGTCCGTTACGTCCTCAGTGCGCGCCGCGCCGGCCACATCCACGCTCGCCCCGAGCCCGCCGGCGAAGAGCATCTCGGCGAGCGCCACGGCCAAGCCGCCTTCCGACAGATCGTGGGAGGACGCGATCAGGCCGGCACCGATCAATCCTGCGACCGTCCTGGCTGTTGCCGGGCCCATCTTCAGGTCCACCACCGGCACACTGCTTCCCACGTGCCCCTTCAACGCGTAGTAATGCGAGCCGCCGAGTTCGCGCTTCGTCAGGCCGACGAGCACGAGGTGATTTCCCGCCTTCCTCGCATCCATGGTGATGCAGCGAGAGACGTCCGGCACGACGCTCATGGCGCTGATCAAGAGCGTGTAGGGAATCTGAATTCGCTCGCCTTTGTCGGTGATGAACTCGTTGGAGAGGGAATCCTTGCCCGACACGAAGGGCGTCCCGTAGGCGATTGCGCCGTCGTAGCATGCCTGGCAAGCTTTGACGAGGGCGCCGAGATTCTGCGGATCGGTGCACTTGGGCCAGCAGAAATTATCGAGAATGGCGGTGCGGGCGGGATCTCCGCCGACGCAGACGATGTTGCGCACGGCCTCGTCGATGCCGTTGAGGGCCATCTGGTAGGGATCGATGTCGCCGAAGCGGGGCTGGCAGCCATTGGCGAGGGCGACGGCTTTTTTGGAATCGAGGGAGGGGCGGACGACGGAGGCATCACCGGGGCCATCGTGGGCGGGGCCGACGAGGGGCTTGATGGCGGTGCCGCCCTGCACTTCGTGGTCGTACTGGCGGATGATCCAGTGTTTGCTGGCGATGGTCGGCATCTTCAGGAGCGCGTGGAAGGTGGCGGCGAAATCTTTCGGGGCGGGGAGATGGGGCTCGGTGCGCTGGGGTTTGGTCCAGACGGCTTTGCGGGTGGGCTTGGGAATGCCGTCGTGGATGAAGGCCATGTCCATCTGGGCGACGGTGTGCTCGTGGAAGTGGAGGGTGAGTTTGCCGGAGCCATCGAAGAGGCCGATGTCGGTGGCTTCGACATCTTCGCCGGCACAGAGGTCGAGGAGGGTCTGGACTTTTTCGGCGGGGACGGCGAGGACCATGCGTTCCTGGGCCTCGGAGATCCAGATTTCGGCGTAGGAGAGGCCTTCGTATTTCAGGGGGACGGTGTGGAGTTCGACGGTGGCGCCGACTTTTTCGCCCATTTCGCCGATGGCGCTGGAGAGTCCGCCGGCGCCGCAGTCAGTGATGGCGTGGAAGAGGGGGCCGCCCTGATGATCGCGGGCCTGGAGGATGACGTCGAGCATTTTCTTTTCGGTGATGGCGTTGCCGATCTGAACGGCGTGGGAGAATTCGTCGGCGTGGGTGTTGGTGACGACGTCGGAGGAGAAGGTGGCGCCGTGGATGCCGTCGCGGCCGGTGCGGCCGCCGATGACGACGATATGATCACCGGGCTGGGCCTTGCCTTTTTCGGCGAATTTGCGGGGCATAACGCCGACGGTGCCGCAGAAGACGAGAGGGTTGCCGACGTAGCGTTCGTCGAAGAAGACGGCGCCGTTGACGGTGGGGATGCCCATGCGGTTGCCGTAGTCGCGGACGCCGGCGACGACGCGCTGCATGGTGCGGCGGGGATGGATGACGCCGTTGGGGAGGTTTTCGACGGGGGTGGACGGATCGGCGAAGCAGAAGATGTCGGTGTTGGCGACCGGTTTTGCGCCCAGGCCGGTGCCCATGACATCGCGGATGCAGCCGCCGATGCCGGTGGCGGCGCCGCCGTAGGGTTCGATGGCGGAGGGGCGGTTGTGGGTTTCGACCTTCATGCAAACGGCGGTGGTGTCGTCGAATTCGATGACGCCGGCGTTGTCTTTGAAGACGGAGATCGTCCAGGGCTTGTTGAGGTCCATGGTGGCTTTGAAGACGGTTTGCTTGACGAGGTTGTCGATGATGGCGGGTTCGCTCTTGCCGGCTTCGGTGAATTCGACTGTGGCCTTGAGGGTTTTGTGGACGCAGTGCTCGCTCCAGGTCTGGGCGAGGGTTTCGAGTTCGGCATCGGTGGGGTCGCGGCCGAGTTCGCGGAAGTAGTTCTGGATGGCCTGCATTTCGCGGAGGTCGAGGAAGAGATGGCCTTTGCGGGAGAGTTCGAGGAGTTGTTCGTCGGTGAGGTCGCGGATGGCGACGTGGGTTAATTGGAAGGAGTATGGGTGACCGGTGGGGAACTCGCTGGGCGTGAAGGGTTCAAAGTGGCCGGTCTCGATCGATTCGTTCACGAGCAGGCGTTTGGCGATGACGCGGAGAAGATCTTCGTTTACGTGACCGAGGAGCGTGTATTTTCTGCCGGTGCGGACCTGGACGGCGTTGGGCTGCCCAAGGAGATCGGAGATGGCCATTTCGCAGGAGGCGGCGACGGGGTCCATGACGCCGGGCTTCAGGTGCACTTCGATGATTCTGGCGCCTTCGGCAGTATGGCTGGGTTCTGCGCCGATGGCGAAAGTTTCGGTGACGGGATCGATGAGCACTTCGCGGGCGATCTTTTCGAGGTTTTCGGCGGTGAGGAGGTCGCTGGACCCTTGGAGCAGGAAGAGCCGCGAGGAGCGCACGTCGGTCGCTTCGTTGATCCCGAGTTGGCGAATTTCGCCAAGAACGCCGGCGCCCGAGGGGTCATCCGCGGCATGAACCGCCCGAACTTCAATCCGATATACAGGCATGAATCGCTTTCGAAAGAGCCCAATGAAAGCACTGGATTATACACCCCTTCGCGAAATCCAGTAAGCTTCCGGCTCCGCACGCTTCCTGCGAGAAACGACGATGAAAGCAACGGCTGTTCCTATTGCCCTGGCAACGCTTCTGCTGAGCGGCTGCACTTTTCGCAATCCCGCTCCGCGTGCGGTCCCCTCGGCGACCGTCGACGCCAAGCTCAGCGGTGCGGTGATTGAATTGAGTGCGCCGTGTGGCGGCGTTCTTTGCCTGCACGTTTCTACGAATGGGGAGCCGCATACGCCGCGGAGCATTTTTCTTGACCCGGATCGCGTTGCGGACGATTGCTCGCAATTTCGTGATGGCAACTGGGTGGGCATCCGCACGTCGGCGGGGCAACTTTTGATCGATCCGGCGAAGTCGCAGTGGACGCTTCGCAATGCTTCGGGCGGCACGGTGATTCCGCCAAGCCCGCTTCCCGCGCAGCCGGCGACAACCTCTCCGATTGCGCTTCCGATCCATGCGAACGGGCCCGCGGACTTCTATGGATCCGGGGATGTTGCGAGTTCGCTCCTTCACATCAGTGCGGTTCCCTACCTGGGCAATGGGCACGCCACGATTCCGTATTATTTCTCCACCACGGGCTACGCGGCCTTCGGCACTTCCGGCGACGACAACACGCCTCCGGATTATTTCAAATCGCTGACGAGTGACTCGCCTATCACTTGGTACTTTCACGGAACCTCGGCCAACCTGTATCTGATGCCGGCGCGGGACCTGAAGGCGGCGGCTGCGGCGCTGGCGCAACTCACCGGGCACGCGCCGGTGCCGCCACGGTGGACGCTCGGCTATCTGCAAAGCCGGTGGGGCTGGAAGAATTCCGCCTACCTCCAAGACACCGCCAGAGAATTCAAAGCCCGCCACCTCCCCGTCGACGCCTTCATCTTCGACTTCGAATGGTACACCCCCACCCCCGACTACACCGTCAAATCTCAAGGCCTCCCCGACTTCCACGACTTCTCCTTCAACCCCACACTCCTCCCTCAGCCCCGCTCCGCCTTCGACGAATTCCATCAGCAAGGCATCCACGTCGTAGGCATCCGCAAACCTCGACTCGGCAACTTCGGCGAACTCGAATACGCCCGCACCTACCACTGGATCCTGCCCGCTGGCAACTCCGATATCGACTCCCGCGTCCTCAACTTCGCCCTCCCCGCTGTCCGCAACTACTACGCTGAACACACAGAACCGCTCCTCTCTCAGGGCGTCGACGGCTGGTGGAATGATGAAGGCGAGCTCACCTACACCCTCTACCACTACTGGAATCTCGCTGAAATCCAATCCCTCGCCGAAGTCCGCCCCACCGCCCGCCACTGGTCCCTCAACCGCGCCTTCTCCCCCGGCCTCCAGCGCACGGGCGCGGCGGCGTGGACCGGGGATATTCATGCCACGTGGGACGACCTGCAGCAGACGCCGACCACGCTTCTGAACTGGTCGCTTGCGGGAATGCCGTGGACGGCGTGCGACATCGGCGGGTTTTCTCCGGAGACGAACCCGAAGCTGCTCACGCGGTGGATGCAGGCGGGGGTGTTCTTTCCCATCATGCGTACGCATTCCACGCTGGAGGCGACGCCGCATTTTCCGTGGCTATTCGGTGCGGAAGCGCAGGCCGATATCAAGTCCGCACTGCAGCTTCGATACGAGTTGATTCCTTACTACTACTCGTTGGCTCACCAGGCGCACGAGTCCGGTCTGCCCCTGATGCGGCCGCTGGTAATGGAGTTCCCGGGTGATCCGCACTGCACGTATCTTTCCGACGAGTGGCTCATGGGCGATTCTCTGTTGGCGGCGCCGATCCTGAGCGAATCGGACAGCCGCTCGGTGTACCTGCCCGGCGGGGCGTCCTGGTACCGGTTTAATTCGTCGGCGGGGCCGCTGCCTGGGAACCAATCGCTCCAGATCGGTGCCGCACACAACGAGATTCCCGTCTATGTTCGCGCGGGCTCGATTGTTCCACTGGGGCCGGCCACGCTGGAACATACCGACGATCTGCCGGGAGGACCCCTCGATCTGCGCGTTTATCCAGGGAAAGATGCGTCGTTCACGCTGGTCGAAGATGATGGATGCACCACAGCGTATCTTCGGGGGAAGAGCCGCCGAACCACTTTCACTTGGAATGATGCAAGCCGCACGTTGAGATGGAAGCGGGAGGGTTCCTATGCGGGCAAAGACGTTTTCCAGAGCATATCGGTTACGAGTGTCGATTTGGACCGCGGGCAGGCTGTCGCTGCTCCGTTCGGAGCGACCGGCGAGGTGCGCATTCCTCGCTGATCTGCGGCATACCGAAGGCATGCCGCCATCCGCAACTCACACGCCGACGGGCTCGGATGTCAGTTCGGTTTCGACCGATTTCATTTCGGCAGTCTCATTCTTGCTGCGCGCAACTGCCCATATCAGCGCAACGAGGCAGACCACCACGACAACCCAGCGTACCCATGGCTCGTGTGATCCCGCGAGGATAGTGCCGACCGTTGGAAGGTTCAGCTCCTGGGCTTTGGCGCGCAGGTGTTCGTCGTAAGGCATGACCAGCGGGACGACGAGCAGCGCGACCATGTTCATGACTTTGATCAGCGGATTAAGGGCGGGACCGGCGGTGTCCTTGAGCGGGTCGCCGACGGTGTCGCCGGTGACGGAGGCCTTGTGGCGTTCGGAGCCTTTGCCGAGGTTTCTTTCCGGCTCGCGAGGTTCATCCTCGACGAGTTTCTTGGCGTTGTCCCAGGCGCCGCCGGCATTGGCCATGAAGACGGCGAGGAGCTGGCCGGTAATGATCGCCCCGGCGAGGAAACCGGCGAGGGCGAAAGTGCCGAGCGAAAAGCCGACGAGGGTGGGGGCAAGGATGGCGAGGAGTCCGGGTCCGATCAGTTCGCGCTGGGCGGTGGCGGTGCAGATGTTGACGACGCGGCCGTAATCGGGCTTCTTCGTGCCGGCCCAGATTTCCTTGTCGCGGAACTGGATGCGGCATTCCTTGACGATGAGAAACGCCGCGCGGCCGACCGCGCGGATGGTCATGGAGCTGAAGAGGAAAGGTGCAGCGCCGCCGAGAAGGAGCCCGATGAAGAGACGCGGATTGGCGAGGGTGAGCATGCCGGCGACAAGGTTGTAGACGGATTCGGAGATGACCGCGTGCTCGGTGCCGGTGGCGATCACGGTGATGAAACTGGCGAAGAGAGAGACGGCGGCGATAACCGCGGAGCCTATGGCGATTCCCTTGGTGACGGCCTTCGTCGTGTTACCGACAGCATCAAGATCGGCGAGGATCTGGCGGGCGTTCTTGTATTCGGCTTCGCCCATGGCGGCACGGTCATAGCCCATTTCGCCGATGCCGTTGGCGTTGTCCGCGACGGGGCCAAAGACATCCATCGAGATCGTGTTGCCCGTGAGAGTCAGCATGCCGATGCCGGTCATGGCGACGCCGTAAGCGACGAAGATCGGCGAGGCGCCGGTGAAGATGAAGATGGAGGCGAAGATGGCGGAAGCGATGATGATGACGGCCCAGACGGAGGACTCGAGGCCGACGGCGAGCCCCTGGATGATGTTGGTGGCGTGGCCGGTGCCGCACGCTTTGACCAGCGACTTCACGGGGGAAAACTCGGTGCTCGTGAAATACTCGGTGCAGAAGTTCAGGACGAGCGCGAGGATGATGCCGACGAGGCAGGCCCAGGCGGGGCGCATGTCGAGCATGGCGGCGGGATTGGTCTGGCCAAGGGTCACCCATCCGGGAAGATCGCGGGCAAAGCTGTGGAGGGGATCGGTGGTATCGAATCGCAGATAAAGGAATCCGATGATCAGGAAGCCGGTGGTGGAGAGGATGGCCCCGAGGCGGAAGCCATTGTTGAGAGAGGCCATGGCTTCTTTGACGCCGCCCTTCTTGTCGGCGCGGACGGAGAAGGTGGAGATCATGTCGGAGCAGCAGCCAATGGCGCGGACGAGGAGGGGGAAGATGACGCCTTCGTGTCCGAAGGAGGCGTAGCCGAGGATCATCGCGGCGACCATGGTGACTTCGTAGGATTCAAAAATGTCAGCAGCCATGCCGGCGCAATCGCCGACGTTGTCGCCGACGTTATCAGCGATCGTGGCGGCGTTGCGGGGGTCATCTTCGGGAATGTCCTTTTCGATTTTGCCGACGAGATCGGCCCCGACGTCCGCGGCCTTGGTGTAGATGCCGCCGCCAACACGCATGAAGAGGGCGAGGAGCGTTCCGCCGAAGCCGAAGCCCAGGAGCGCGGCGGGGGCCATCTCGCCGAAGTACATGAAGATGAGCGTTGAGCCGAGGAGTCCGAGGCCGTCGGTGAGCATGCCGGTGACCGTGCCGGTGCGGTATCCGAGTTGCATGGCTTTTCCGAAACCCCTGGGCGCGGCGGAGGCGACGGCGAGGTTGCCGATCGTGGCCATCCGCATGCCGATCGTGCCCACAAGCATCGAGAAGATGGAGCCCATGAGAAACGCGATTGCCCTTCCGATCGGCACGTGCCAGGCCGCGGGCGAGGTGTGATCGGCGGTGACGAGCAGGATGATCGTGATGATGCCGATCATGGGCGCAAGTGCGGCGCGCTGGCGGGCGAGGTAGGCAATGGCCCCTTCGCGAATCGCCTGGGCAACGGCTTGCATCTGCGGCGTTCCCTTGTTGGCCGACTTCACCTGGCCGACAAGGAACGCGGCGTAGGAGAGGCCGAGCAGCGAAACGCCGAGCACGACAAACAGGGCGACGCGCTCGATGCCGCTGAAGCTTGGATCGGAGAGGAAGCCGAACGGAGTAAACGGCCGGCCGGTGGGTGTCGGCGTGTTTGCGGGGCCGCCAAGGGTGATGCCGGGGCGGGCCGACGGAGCGGTTTGGGCTCTCGAGAGGTCGGGCATAAAGATGCAGACCGCCAGAAGCGCGATCGCGAGCAGAAGGAGACGGGGTTGGCCGAGCGTGAGGCGCGACCACAGCGTGCTGCGGGGTTGCGGGGGGGGGTACGTCAACATGCATTTCTCCTGAAGCCGCCAATAGAGAACTGCCGACGGTTATTTACTTATCTTCTTTTTCCGACGCTTGGACATGGTACTTCCCGAAGGAAGACGTTCGTGATGCCGGATGCACGAGCCAGTCTTAACATCGCCGGGGGCTGGGCGAAAGTCAACGCTTAAATTGCAGGAGAGACGAAATTCCCCGGCTGGCAATGAGCGCCGCAAGACGGAGGCTTACTTCCGCTTCTTTTTGACTTTCGGGGGCGGGGCGGCCTTCTCCGTCCTGGCCTTCGTGAGGGCGATCAGGGCGAGGAAGCGGCTGTCGAGAGGGGCCATGGAAAGCGCTGTCAACGAATGGAAGTTCTTTTCCCGGTGCATCTGGTCCTGGAAGACGGCGAGCAGGTTCTTATCGACGTCTCCGACGGGATTGGCGATGGCGATCGCGCGGATCATCGGACGCAGGTGGGTGAGGACCGTGGTGAATTGCCGAAAGTCCGTGGAATAGACCTCGTGCCCCTCCTCGTCGACGAGGGTGACGCGCTGGTCGTTGGCGCCGAGATAGAACATGTTCAGTCTCCGCTACGGTCAAGAAGTGACTTGGGGAGCATTGTCGTGCAGACATGTAGCGGTGACAATCAGAAAATATAAAAGGGGATTGCAACCTGGGGGTGACATTCAATGGGGAAGTGGCTTGGAGGGGATGCCCGAAGGAGATGCTCAGTTCTCGAGCTTGCGCAGCTCATCGCGGTACTTGGCGGCCTGCTCGTAATTCTCCGCATCGATTGCCTTCTGCAGCTCGCGCCTGAGACGCAGCGTTGCCAACTGGCGATCCGTGTCCGGCGTCTTCCTCGCATGCGGAACTTTCCCGACATGCTGGGTGCTCCCCTCCTGCGCGCGCTTGAGCAATGGAAGCAACTTGCCTTCGTACAGTTCGTAATCGTGCGAACAGCCCATGAGGCCGGACTGCTTGAAATGTGACCAGCTTGTGCCGCAGACCGGGCAGGCGGAGGGATCGCTGCTGCCGCCCTTTTCCCGCGTCACCACGAGGCCGCCGCTGGAGGTCGGAGCAGCAGGGACGATCGCCGTGGGTAATCCGGTGTCGGCCGCCGACGTGGGTTTGATCGGCTCGGACTTTTTCGTCCCCATCCCCGCCATCCCCTGCGGCAAAATTTCAGAACCCGGCGCCACGAGCCCCGCTTCTGCAGCGTGCCCAAGGCACAAATGAATCTCGACGGCGCGCTTGGCTCCCGCCGAATCGGTGATGATCTCGGTCAGGTGAATGACCGCAGGCTTCGAACACTTCTGGCACTTCATCAGTGGTCCTCTCGGGAATGCAAACAGTATAGCGAGAGGGACGGGGTGCAATGCAAGTGTCGCAATTGCCGAGGTTAGTCGCTATGCGTTGATGGCCTGTTCCAGCATATCCAGCGCGCGATTCAGCGTCTGCTCTGTCATCGTGAGCGCGGGGCAGAGCCGCAGGACGTTTTTGCGCGTGGCGTTGATAATCAGGCCGTTGGCGAGGGCGTGACTGACGACCGGCGCCGCATCGGGAATCGTCAGCTCGACACCAAGCATGAACGCGCGGCCGCGCACGTCCTTGATCCGCTGGCCGGCATTTTTGAAGTTGCGAATGCGATGGATGGCCATCTCACCCAGTTTTGTGGCCGAAGCACAAAGATTGTCCTTCTCGATCACCTCGAGCACCGCAGCCCCCACCGCGGCGCAGAGCGGATTCCCGCCAAGCGTACACCCATGCGTTCCAGGCTTCAGAAGCGCCGCCTTCTCCGGCACAGCGAACATGCACCCAACGGAAACGCCGCCACCGAGCGCCTTGCCCAAGGTCATGATGTCGGGGGTGATTCCCGCATGCTGATGGCCGAAGTATTTGCCCGAGCGCCCCACGCCGGTCCAGACTTCGTCGACGATCATGGTCAGGCTGTTCCGGGTGCAGAGTTCGCGAACGCCGCGCAGATAATTCTCCGCCGGCACGTTCACGCCGCCTTCGCCCTGAATCGGCTCCACGATGACCGCGCATGTTTCCTTATCGATTG
Source organism: Phycisphaerae bacterium (assembly GCA_035524355.1). GTDB lineage: Bacteria > Planctomycetota > Phycisphaerae > WQYP01 > WQYP01 > DATKPA01. The sequence goes on from DATKPA010000113.1 coordinate 16,289, forward strand.
CCGCTTCCAGCGCGGCGAGATCGTTATACGGAACGGCCGAGAAACCCGGGACAAGCGGATAAAAGCCCTTCTGGTATTCAGGAGTCGGCGTGGCCGAGAGCGCTCCCAGCGTCCGGCCGTGGAATCCGCGCTCCATCGAAATGATTTTGTAGCGCCCGCCCCCCCCTTGGCTTCCCGCGAGCCGCGCCAGCTTGATCGCCGCCTCGTTCGCTTCCGCGCCCGAATGGCAGAAAAACGCGCGACCGTCGAACGCTTTGGCCTTGAGATGCTCCGCCAGCCGGATCTGTGGTTCAGTGTAGAACTGGTTGCCTGTGGCCCAGAGCGTGTGGGCCTGCCTGGCGACCGCATCGACGAGCACCGGATGGCAATGGCCGAGAATCGTGCCGCCGAAGCCCGCGAAGAAATCGATGTATTCCTTGCCGTCGGCATCCCAGAGGCGGCTGCCTTCACCCCGGACAAGGGCAACAGGGAGTTTCCCATAATTGAGAGTAAGGGCCGCCTGATGCCGAGCGATGAGTTCCTGATTGTTCATTGCGCGTTTTTCTCCAGCAAACCATAAAGAATAGAACATGCTTTGACGCGCTACAAGCGCTCTGAAAGGTGCGCTGACGCGTACGCCGCTGCTCTTGCGGACTTCCATGCCGGCGACGCACATCGTAAACTCGATTCATGAACGAGAAAGCGGCCAACCTGAGCGAACACCGTCGCTGTCCGGCCTGCGAATATGATCTCCGGGGCAATACGTCCGGCCGCTGCCCCGAATGCGGTACGCCCATCCTTGGCGCCGCCAGTTCCCGCCTTCCGTGGATCTATCAAAGAGCACGCGGCGGAATCCGGGCGTATGCTCAAACCGTTGCCCTTCTCCTGTTCAAGCCGCGAGAACTCGCGGCCGAAGTCCGCCATCGCGTCCGGCGTCAACCCGCGCGGCGATTCCATCTCGAATCCATGGCGCTCGCGACATTCCTCGGCGCAGGCCTGTTTGCCATCGATTTCCTGCTCCGCGGCGCCAGGTGGGACGCCCTCCTGTCTCCGACAGTCGAATCCTTGTTTCAATCGCAGCCGCACCTGGTCTCCTGGGTGCAGGTCTATCTCTTCTCCGATCATATTTCCATTTCCATTCCAATCCCGGCCGTGCTGTATCGCCTGCCGATGTATGTCTGGACCGACCGGCTGAGCATCCTCATCCCCGTGTTGCCGGTGATCTACCTGACGCTGCGCATGAGTGCCTGGTGCTATCGCCTGTTCTTCCGCATCGGCGCTGCAAAATCCCAAAATGCCCGGCGCCGTGCCGCGCGCCTCGCCTACTACGGCTCGGGACTCGCCCCGGTCCTCGTATCGATCTTCGGCATTCTTGTGTTGTTGCACACGCTGCAGGGCGAAGAATGGATGTGGGCGGTGGGCGCGTGGACGACGGTGATCCGGCTCACGTGGTTCATTCTGCTGCTGCTCACGCCGATCGTATTTTACTACCCTACACTTACGCTCTTGAGCGTCGCCGGAAACGCCTCTCCGGGTCGCAAGATCGCGATGGTGGTGCTGTTCCCCGCCCTCTCTCTTCTCGCGCTGATCTTCTCGATCATCACCATCTTCTGGACGCTTGGTTACGTCACCATTGCCATCTGGTCTATGACGCATTAATCCCGCCCCATGCCCTTCCTCCAACTGCCGCACGCGAATCCTCATTCCCCCTCAACGGACCGGCATCGTGGTGGCAGCGGCCCGCCATGCGGCGCCGTACACAATGTCCGGCTGGTTGTAACGCCGGCTATTCCCGAACATCGGCAGGCCGGTCATGCTGACCAAGCCGCCCTCGTCCTTTCCATTCTCGCCCACGCTCCAGACGGTAGGCCCGCCGGCATCGCGCCGATAACGCAACACGCGCCCATCGGCGGCAAAAGGATCCAACGGAAGGGCGCGAAGATAATCCGGAACCAACTGTGCCGCCCGGTCCGGAAATGCCCCTTTGTCTTCGTGGTACAGGTACGCGGCGAGCGTCTCAGCGATTCCGCACGCATCGCTCATTGCATGGAAACGCGCCCGCATCACGTCAGCAGCCATGTATCGTGGAACAGAAATGGAAAGGACAATGTTGTTCAAATTCGATACGTCGGTCTTGCGCTCGATCGGAACCAGCCCGACCTGCTGCCAACTCGTGGCTTCCACAATCGGCAGAAGCTCCATCTGCCGCGTGAGCCGGCGGGCGAATGAATCGATCATCAACGGCCGAATCCACCACTCATCCAGGGCCGGGCACTTCTGGAGAACCAGATCGCTGTAGGTGGCCGTCTCGTACTGGAACGCTCTCCTGATCTCGTCGGAATCGCGCGCGGAAACAACAAGCTCCCCGACGATCTGCTGCACTGCCCGCCCCGTCTCCCCGCGAAACTGCAGTTCCGGTTCCCAGCGGTCGAGGGCGAGAGCCGCTTCCGACCTCATGTTGCTTGCGAATTGTTTGCTCAGCAACGATTCGCGCGCCCCCACCACCCGGGCAAGCACGAGCAGCCGCTCGAGGCAGCCGATCGCAGCCACGTCATTTCTCTCAACGTGAGCCACCTCCGCCGCACCCCGCAGCAGAGCCTGGACATCAAATGACGCCGCGTAGAGATGCTCTTCGTCAATTTGCCGGGGTGTGCCGTCGGCATTTATTTCCCATTCCACCCGAGGCATCTTCCCGGCGCGATCGAGCCACGCAAGCGCTTCGGCGTTATCCTCGATCTGCCTCTTCATTCGCACCGCGTTCATCGGGCCGAAGAAACGTCCGAACCCAAAGAAGCGGCCATCGCCGCGCCGGCTCGGATCGGGCAGGTCGACATGCTCGCGCCCAAAACATTCCATCATGGCGACGGCGCCGTTCTGATCGTCGGGCACCGGGGCTGGCAGAAGCTTCCGGGGATCGAGCTCAAAATGATTCGCCGCGACTTGCGCCCGGGCTTTCTCCAGCCGCGATGACGCTTCCCAACCCCACACCATTCGAATCGCGCCGACGACAAAAACCAGCGCGGCAACTCCCGCGAGGAACTGCTTGCCGGCGCGTATCAGGCGTAGTCGATTATGAGCCAACATGAGAATCATTGTAGCGATTTGTGACGTAAACAAGTGGCGAAAGTGTGTCGAAGAGACGCCGGAGAAAACCCAACGATGGGGAGCCAACGCAGGCAAAAATGGCGCTATGGCTCCAAACCGCACACAAGTGCGTCGATTACAGCCGTTTGTCGCTCTTGGGAGACCCCATTCCCCATGCGGGCGTGATAACAATCCCCCTTGCGCAAAAAAAACAAGGAATCGATAAGGAAAGATTTGCCAATCTTCATTGGTGATTTATATTGAAGTAGGCGGGTGTCAGGCGGGACGCGGGATGACACAAGGCATCTCGCAATGGAAACTCCATAACCGGGTTTGCATTGGAAATTGAGAGACGGGAGATTCCGCGCCCAGACTCCGCGCCTGGCCGTAAATCACGGCAGCAATGCTCCGCTGTGTTCCCAAGGGTCCTGGAGGGGACCTACTCAGGGGTATTTATGCGTTTCACAACGTCCATCAGTGAACTGTCCGTCAACGAACTCCGTGCTGTCGCACGCGGCCTCATCCCCTGCGAAGTCACTGACTGCGACTTCCTGCAAACCTTGGCGGACCACCATTGCTTTATCCTCAACTCCTGGGTCGTGCGCGCTCAGCCGTGCGGAAGCTTGGCGCGAGTCGTGAAGCTCTCGTACGATCTGCGGGGCAATCTCGACAAGGTCCGCATCCTCCTCGGCGTTGCTCGGGAATTCGGTCGCGCCAAACATCGCGGCTTCGGCTTCGGTAGCCGCTTCTCCACCTGATGCATTCCCACCCGCCCCTCCTTTCGCGCCATGCATCTGCGCAGCCGCTATAATCGCCCACCTATGCCCACCCCCCACCGCCGTATCCTCCATTTGACCGATGCGTCCACTCCCGTTGACTCCTTCGACATGCTCGCCGCGATTCTTCGCGGAGCCGACGCTCCCACCGAACACCGACTCTTCGCCCTTGGCCATCGAAGCACCCAACTGCTGGCGGAACACGCGGCGATCACCCAGCCCATCGAATGGCTGCCGTCCGTCGGGTGGGCAGATCCGACCGGCTGGCGGGCGCTGCGCCGGATCGTGACGCAATGGCAACCGACGCACATCCATGCTTGGGGATTCCCGGCAATAGTGGCGACTGCATTCTCCGGCTCACCAGCGATGCGGATCGCCACATTCACCAACCCGCCAACTCGCGGGCAGTTGCGAATGCTGCGGTGGCTCGAAATGCGCGCTGCGCCATGGCGCTGGGTGGCCTCCTCCGCAACGATCCAGAAGACCCTGCTCGAATTTCCGCTGAAAACAGAGAACGTCACCTGCATTCGGCCTGCGGTCGGCGGATCGATGCCGCTGAATCGAGCGGAAGTTGCAACGCTCCGCAACGAGTTGGAGATCGACCCGTCCGACGGCCCCATCCTCCTGCTGGGAGGAGAAGGTCCCGCGGCGCGCCACGATTTCGGCCTATGGGCGGCCGCCATCTTCCAGCAGCTTTTTCCCAGGACCCGCGTCATCGTGCGCGAAGATCCGCGCGGCTGCCCCGACTCCGGACTGGATCGCTTCCTCAACGCTCTCCCCGAGGAACACATCATCGCCGTCGCCCGCCCGGAGCTTCCCTTTCGCCAGCTTCTTTCCATTGCGGACGCGTTTCTCCTCACCCCAGACCACGGTTGCGGGACCGGAAGCCTCCTGCACGCCATGGCCGCAGGCGTCCCCGTCGTAGGCACGCCGGTCCCCTGCATGGCGGAAATCATTCAGGATGGCGAGAACGGCCTGCTCGCAGAATCGGTCGCGCCTCGCGCCATTGCCGCCAAACTCGAACTACTGCTGAACGACGCGACAATGCAGAACGCCTTGTCAGCGCGCGCACGGGTGAGGGTGGAAAGTTCGTTTCCCACATCGCGCCTGCTCGAGGAATACGCGCGCATCCACGCCGACAGCGAAACGCCGACGAACGCCGCAATCGCGGCGACCTGATCCACAATCACATTCAAAAGGGGCTTTTAAGCACTCAGGCTGCGCATTGCCGAAATGCGCGCCTCGATCGCCTGCCGCTTCTCCATCGCCGACAGATCGATGCCGGTGATGTTGCCCAGTTTCGCCTGTTCAGCAGCGATCGTCTGTGCATTGATCTGGGCGGCTGGAATGGCTTCCGTGGTGAGAATCGTGAGTTCCTCATCCTTCATCTGGGCATAACCCCCCGTCACCAGAAAGCGCTGCGCGCCCGAAGTGGTACCGAGTGTCAGCACGCCGGTACCCAGCTTGGCAAGAAGCGGAGCCCGGTGGGTCAGGATGCCCACGAGACCGTCAAAAGCCGGAATCTTGGCGCTGGTGATGTCGGTTTCGAGGACGATGGCCTCGGGTGTGATGAGACTGGCCTTGAACTGGGCGGGCATGAAATCCTCCGGTCGTCGCTGGGAACCCAAGTGTACCGCAAGGAGCGAAATCCTTCAAAGCCCGCGAGTTTTGATGGAACTTGCCGGTTTTCGTCCGGATTGCACTTTTCTCGGGCCAAGGCCGCACATTCACAAATTCTTCACACGAAATAAACCCAGCCACAACTCGCTGAACCGATGATGCTTACAGGATAGTGTACGAGGGCAGGACGCCCGGAGGATCATGTGACCACGACCCAAGAACTCGATCATTCCGCCGAAACCGTCTTTGCGCCTCGCTTTCCGCTGCTCCCCGACAGTATCCCGCCCGAAGACCTTTCCCCCCCGCCGATGGAAGATCGCCAGCGCGACGACCTCCTCGAGGCCGTCATTATCTCCGACTTACACCTCGGCAGCGAAAACTGTCAGGCCAAGGCGATCACCTCTTTCCTGCAGCAAATCCTCGATGGCGAAATCAACACCCGCCAGCTCATCATCAATGGAGACGTTTTCGACTCCATCGACTTCCGCAGGCTCAAAAAAACGCACTGGAAAGTCCTTTCGCAGATCCGCCATCTCTCCGACAAGATCGACGTCGTCTGGATCGTCGGAAACCACGACGGCCCCGCGGAAATCGTCTCCCATCTCCTCGGCGTCACCGTCGTCGAAGAGTACATCCTCCATTCCGGCGGCCGCGATATCCTCGTCATCCACGGCCACCGCTACGACGACTTCATCGAGGACCACCCCATCCTCACCTGGTTCGCCGACTGCATTTATCTGATTCTGCAAAAGCTGGACAACACCCATTACGTGGCCCGGCTTGCGAAGCGAAAGTCGAAAATCTTCATCCGGTGCATCGATAAAATCCGCAGAGGCGCGCGGGAGCTGGCGGCGCGCAACGGATGCCAGATCGCGATCTGCGGCCACACCCATCATCCGGAAGCAATCGAACCGTCCCCGGAAGAGCCCGTGGGATACTTCAATTCCGGTTCCTGGACGGAAAACCCCTCGACCTACCTGACCATCTCCTCAGGGCGGGTGGAACTGCATCACTACAAGTCCGCCGCCGTCGCCGCGGAAGCCTGATCAGAACCGGAGCTTGCGAAGGCGGGTGGGGTTCCGTGCAGTGAGCGACATTGCGCCCAGCGCGAATAGAACGATGGAAGCGGGTTCCGGAGCGGATGTGGCCACCGATGAATTCAGCACCGCTGACGGAGCACTGCTTGCGAACCCGAAGTTGTTCAGCACATCGCTCAGGTCGGTCAGATTGATCGAACTGCTTCCGTCGAAGTTGCCGGCCGTCCAGTCGGAAGTCGCCTGGCCGAAATTGTTGAGAACAACGGAGAGATCGGTGAGGTCGATGTGGCCGTCCACATTGGCATCGCCCGGCATCGCGACGATGCCGGTGAGGGTGAGGGTGAAATCGGACGAGAGCGCGCCGGGAATCGTGTGGTCGTCGGAGAGATGGAAAATATCGGTGGCGGAGAAGCTGCCAAACGTGCTTGTATCCAGCGTGGCGCTGAACGTCTGGAACGCACCGGCCGCGAGATTCTGAAACGCGGCTGCATTCGTCGAAAAGGCGGTCGATCCGGTAAGCGATGAGCCAGTTAGGTCAAGACCCGCGGCCAGTGCGGTGGACTGGCGGTTGGCGATGGTGAACGTGTGAGACGGTGCGGCAGCGTTCAGCGGAATGATGCCGAAATCAATGGTGAGAGCGGGAGTGACCGGGCCGACCGTGAAGGAGGGGGATGCGTGCTGGTAGACGGTGGCCGAGACACTGATCGTGTCGTCGCCATCCGCGGAGCCTTGGCCAGTGCCGGCAGAGGTAAGATCTGTGTTGTGAATCGTGATCGTGCCGGTCTTTACGCCGGACGTTGCCGTCGAAGCATTAAGACCGGCAACGATCGTGCGGGTCTGGTTGTTGTAGTCGATGACCTGACCGGTGCCGGCGCCAAGAGTCGTGTTGCCGATGGGTGTGCCCGTGGTCGCATTCCCGCCGGTGATGATGTCGAAGGTGGTGGGGGTCGTGCCGGTCTTTGTGAAGGTGACGTTCGCGGTGCCCAGCGTGCCGCCAACGAAAATCCGGCCGAGGTTGACGGTGGTGGAAGAAGCGCCGCCGGCATCGGGCGTGGAGACGGAGAGTTGCGACGTGTTGTTCAGTTTCACGCCGTTGGCGTCATATCCGAAAATGGCCCAGACGTACTCGGGATGATCGATGAAGGGGTTCCGGTTGTGCTGGAACTGGTTGTAGTTGATCTCATTGCGGGCACGTTCAAAGTTGTCGACGCCATCGGTGTAGTTGTATTTGAGGAGCGACTGCAGGTCGCCCATCTGGAATGTGCTGTAGGCGGAGCCGTTGACGAGTTGCAGGTTCTGAATGGAGAGGGTGCCCGAGCCGGTGTAGTAGCGGGTCGCCATGTAGAAGAGGGAGCGGGCGATGTCCCCTTTGTCGGTATCACCGGGGTAGTAGTAACTGCCGTTGACGGCGGGAGCGCCGGAGGAGGTGACGCTGCCGTAGCCGTCGTTGCCGCGACCGCCGTTGGTGTTTGGATTCGCGGGGGCAAGCTCGAAGAGGTCACTGGCGGGGCCGACGTAGGAGTTGCCGACGGAGACGCCAAGCCAGGACTGCGGCCAAATGTGTTCGCGATTCCAGACCAGGACGTTGTTGCTGTACTCCCAGCCGGGAATGGATCCGCCGGTGGGTTTGACGATGGAGGTGTGGTCGTAAACGAGAATCATGTTGAGGCTGTTCGCGGGATCGGTCCACATGATGGGCAGGTCGGCGCGGGCATCGCCGTAGCTGATGCCGGTGAAGTTGGCGGAGATGATCGTGTGGAGATTGAGGCGGAGGGTGTCGCCGGTGCCGGTGGCGCCGGCATAGTAGCCAGCGGGAGGATTGAAGGCGGGATCTGGCGCTTCGTAAGCGGCAAAAGCGTTTGTCGAGACCAAGGTGCAAAGCAGGCATACGATGGCTTGCCGCGCGCGGGCGGAGCGGGGAGAGTTACGACCAATTCCCATCAATCCTCTCGGTATTCACTAAACGCTTCGTGTCCAAAAAGGAATATACCCCGGAATTTGGAAGGTGCGAAAAAAACCGAATTAAATTTTGCATGAATGTGCCCGCCCCCCTCTCACCCCCAAATAAAAGAACCCGCGACTTCCGTATCGCGGGTTCCTCCTACGCTCAAAAGTGATATCCGTCAGGCGTGCTGTGCCTGCTTGGCGTGATTCGGCACGCCGTTAACTTCCATTACCAGAGGCGCAAGTGCCTTGGCGTCCTGCAGCTTCTTCAGGATATATCCAACGATGTGGGAGCGATCGGTAAACTCCTCGACGTCTCCATTGGAAACGAGGTCTTTGATCGCTTTCTCTGTGATCTTCCACGCCTTGTGGCGCTCGAGCGATTTGTATGGATGCCGGGTATTCATTTCTTATTCCTGTTCTTCCGACCGGAAGGCCAGATTTGGCGGCCAAAGAAGTCTACTTCTCTTATCTTCTTTCCCACTGAATCCGATACATCCCAATGGTCCTTGTGGAGCTTGTCTTTCTTCCAGATGTTGCCGTCAGAATCCTTCCAGCCTTGGCCTTTCTTCAGCTTCACCCAAGCCGGACCCTGACCCGGTAAAAGAAAAACCAGTGGGGCCATTGTAGCAGCCCGGTGAGGCCAGATGAAATACGCGAAGGCTCACACCTTGGCGATGAGCAGACTGGTGTTGTGACCGCCGAAACCGAAGGAATTGGACATCGCGTACTGCAAAACGCTGCGGCGCGCGACGTTGGGGACGTAATCCAGATCGCATTCCGGATCCGGCTCGTCATAGTTAATCGTCGGCGGAAGATGGGACCGGGTCAACGCTAAAGCGGTAATCACCATTTCGATCCCGCCGGAAGCCCCAAGTGAGTGCCCGATGGCGGATTTGGTCGAACTGATCTGCACCTTTTTGGCGGCGGCACCGAAAACCGTTTTGACGGCCTTCGTTTCCGCCAGGTCGCCCAGCTCGGTCGAAGTGCCGTGCGCGTTGATGTAGCCGATCTGCTCGGGATTGATCTTCGCTTCGCGGATCGCCTTCTCCATGGCCGCAGCGGCACCGGCGCCGTTTTCATCCGGCGCCGTGATGTGACAGCCATCACCCGTTGCGCCCACGCCGACGAGTTCGCCGTAAATGCGCGCCCCGCGGGCTTTGGCTCGTTCGTATTCTTCCAGCACGACAACCCCGGCCCCTTCCGCCATGACAAACCCGTTGCGGTTCTTTTCGAATGGGCGGGAAGCCTTCGTCGGTTCTTCGTTGCGGGTGGAGAGCGCGCGGAGAGCACAAAAAGCGCCTAGGCCAAGCTTGGTCATGGCTGCTTCGGAACCGCCGGCGATCATGATATCTGCGTCTTCGTACTGAATTGTCTTATACGCATCAATAATGGCGTTCCCCGCCGTGGCGCAGGCCGTGGCCGTCGCGCTCACCGGCCCCTTGATGCCGTATTGAATCGAGATGTTGCCCGCAGCCGCATTCACCATCAGCTTCGGCACGGTGAACGGGGAGATGCGGCGCACGCCCTTGGCAAGCAGAACGTCGTATTCCTCTTCCATCGTGGTGATGCCGCCGATGCCCGAACCCACGATGACCCCCGCGCGATGCGGATTTTCCTTCGTGAAATCCAGTCCGGAATCCTTCACCGCGTGAATGGCGGCGCAGAGACCATAGATCGAAAACGGATCCATCCGCTTGGCGGTCTTGTGGTCGATGGTCTTGAGGGGATCAAAATCGGCCGGAGTGATTTCCCCGCCGAAGCGCACCGGGTAAGTCTCGATGTTCGCGATCCGGGTCAGCGGCTTGATGCCGGAATGCCCTTCCAGAAGCCGATTCCAGAACGAATCCAGCTCCTCCCCCAAAGGGGTCACGACACCGAGGCCTGTAATAACAACGCGACGTTTGGACATGACGACAATTGAAGCAGGAAACAAGAATCAAGAAGCAGGAAGATGACTTCCTGCTTCTGTTTCCTGTGGCCTGCTTCTCCCTTACTCCTGAGGCTTCTGTTTCGCGGCGACCGATTTGATGTAATCAATGGCCTGGCCGACGGTTTGGATCTTCTCGGCTTCCTCGTCGGGAATGGACATTTCGAACTCGTCTTCGAACTCCATCACCAGCTCGACGGTATCGAGGCTGTCGGCGTTGAGGTCGTTGATGAAGCTCGTGTCGCGGGTGATTTCGGCCTTGTCGACCCCCATCTGCTCCGCCACGATGTCAATGACCTTCTGTTCAATTTCGTCGATTTCAGCCACGTTATGGCCTCCTGAGACCTAAAGGGATCCTACCGAATACACACGGCAACATTGGACAACAACAAGAAGTTCCGTCGCCCCGGATAAGCCGCGAAATGCCGGGATTACGGGAGCGATAGACACGGTAGCGTAACGAAACCGGGTCCAATTGGCAATCATGACGGGCCTTGAGTTGATCGGTTCGCTCTTCGCAAAAACCCCCCGGAGGGCGGAGCTTGGAACCGCGTTTTTCTATCCATCGCGCACCTCTCGGCGCGGTTTTACATGGTCATGCCGCCGTCGACCGCGAGCACCTGGCCCGTAATGTAGCCCGACTTCTCGCTGGCGAGGAAGGCAACGGTCGCGGCGATGTCGTTGACGTTCCCGAACCGGCGGAGCGGAATCAGTTCCACCACCTTGTCCTTGATCTGCTGGGGCAGCACGTCCGTCATGTCCGTCGTGATGAAGCCGGGGGCGACGCAGTTGGCCGTCACCTGCTTGCCGGCGAGCTCCCGGGCGATCGATTTCGTCATCCCGATGACGCCGGCTTTCGACGCGGCATAGTTCACCTGACCGGCGTTACCGATGATCCCGGAGACGCTGGAGATGTTGATGATGCGGCCCCACTTGGCGCGAATCATCGTTCGCGCGGCAGCGCGGCAGGCGACAAATGCGGACTTGAGATTCGTGTTGATCACGTCATCGAAGTCCTTGTCGTCCATGCGCATGAAGAGGCCGTCGCGGGTGATGCCGGCGTTGTTTACGAGGATGTCGAGCCGGCCGTGCTTTTCAATCGTCTGCTCAATCGAGGCCGTCAGGGCGGCGGAGTCGGCGATGTCGACGGAGACGGCTTCGACGGAATGGCCTTTGTCGGCGGCGGCTTTCACGACGGCATCGAGCTTTTCCTTGTTGCGGGCGACGGCAACGACGTGATGGCCATCGGCGGCGAGGGCGAGAACAATCGCCTCGCCGATGCCGCGGGAACCGCCGGTGACGTATGCGACGCGTTTTTCAGTGGGCATTGTGTGGGATCCTGTGAATAAGGTCTCTTTTTAAGCCGCCGGAATAGCGAGGCCTTCGGTCGTTGAGTAGTTCTGCACCGGGGCCTTGCGGTCAATCTTCTTCATCATACCGGTCAGCGTGCGGCCGGGTCCGACCTCGAGCCAGTTGGTCACGCCCTTGCCGCGAAGGGTTTCGATGCTCTGGTACCAGCGGACCGGGGCAACGACCTGGCGGACGAGAAGGTCCTTCGTGGCCTGGCCGTCGGTGTGGGGCTGCGCGGTGACGTTGCTGATGACGGGGAACTTGGGCGCGTTGAAGAGGATGGGGGCGAGCACCTGGGCCATTTCGTCGGCGGCGGACTGCATGAATGGAGAGTGGAAAGCGCCGGCTACTTTGAGCGGGATCGCCTTGCAGCCTTTGGTTTCAGCGACCTTGGCGGCCCGTTCGCAGGCGGGAATGGCGCCGGATAGAACAATTTGTCCCGGCGTGTTGAAATTGGCGGGGACGAGCACTTCGCCATGGGCGGCTTCTGCGCAGATGGCGTCGGCGGTGGCTTCATCGCCGCCGAGGAGGGCAAGCATCGTGGAGGGTGCCGCCTCGGCCGCGGCCTGCATCAGGGTGCCGCGGGCCTTGACGATGGTAAGGGCGTCGAAGAAGGAAATGACGCCGGCGGCGTGGAGTGCGGTGTATTCGCCGAGGGAGAGGCCGGCGGCGAAATCGGGGGCGCTGGTTTTGCCGAGTTCGAGGAGCGTTTCGTAGATGGCGACAGAGGTGACGAAGATGCCGAGCTGGGCGATGTTGGTTTTATTGAGTTCTTCTTCCGGGCCTTCGAAGCAGAGCTTGGAGAGCGAGAAGCCGAGGTGTTTGTCGGCCTGATCGTAGATGCGGCGCGCGACGCCGAAGGCGTTGTAAAAATCCCTGCCCATGCCAACATGCTGGGCGCCCTGGCCCGGACACAAAAGTGCGAGAGTCATAACGATTTCCATTTACAGCTTGACGGTTGCGGCGGCCCAGGTGAGGCCGGCGCCGAATGCGACCATGATGATCCAGTCGCCCTTGCCACAGCGGCCGGACTTGCGGGCTTCATCGAGGGCGATGGGCACGCTGGCGGCGCTGGTGTTGCCATACCTGTCGATGTTGAGGAAGACCTTGTCCTTGGGGAAGCCCATTTTTTCGGTGGCGGAGTCGATGATGCGCTGGTTGACCTGGTGGGGAACGACGAGTTTCACGGTGTCGGGGGTGAGGTTGCAGGATTCCATGGCGGCGCGGAGGGATTCGGTCATCTGGTGGACGGCGAATTTGTAAACCTCGCGGCCGTTCATCTTGAGGTAATGCATCTTCTCGGCAAGCGTGGTCGCGGAAGCGGGATGGAGCGAGCCGCCGGCGGGGATGCTGATGAAAGGTGCGCCATCGCCATTGGCGCCGAGATGGAAGGACTGGAGGCCGACGGCGGGATTGTCGTCGCGTGTGAGGACGGCTGCGCCGGCGCCATCGCCGAAGAGGATGCAGGTGTTGCGGTCGGTGTAATCGACGACGCGGGAGAGGGTTTCCGCGCCGATGACCAGGATATTCTTGTAGGCGCCCGTCCGTAAGAACTGGGCGGCGGTGGAGAGGGCGTAGACGAAACCGGAGCAGGCGGCGTTGAGGTCGAAGGCGCCGATGTGTTTTTTGATGCCGAGGTTGTGCTGGACGAGGCAGGCGGTGCCGGGGGAGAGCATGTCGGGGGTGAGGGTGGCGAGGATGATGAGGTCGATGTCCTGGGGGGAGATATTGGCATCATCGAGGGCGTTGCGGGCGGCGGCGGTGGCGAGGGTGGCGGTGGATTCCTGGGGGCCGGCGAGGCGGCGTTCGCGCATGCCGGTGCGTTGGACGATCCATTCGTCGGAGGTTTCGACCATGCGTTCGAGGTCGGCGTTGGTGAGGCGTCGTTCGGGGAGAGCGGAGCCGGTGCCCGCGATTCTGGCGCCGAATAATGACATGTGGGGGTCTCGCAAAAACATCACTAAAAGGACCAAAGAGTATGCGGGGAGGCGGGGGAAGATGCAACGGGCGGGGAAGCGAGTCAGCGCGTCGGAGAATGAGCGCATTGGTGGAGCGGGAACGTGGGGACGAGAAATAAGGAGTTGCGCGCTTTTTTGCGGGCGGGAAAAGTTTTTGCGGAGGGAAATGGGGTTTTTGGGGGTGAAAATGAGGTTTTTGAGGGGTTCGGGGGTGGGGATTCGGGGAGAAATGGGGGGCGTTCCGCGTCGTTCCGCCGCGATATGGCGTCGATCTGCTGCGAAATGGGGGTACGTTGCAAGATTTGGTGTGAGAGTGGAAGCGACGGGGTTTTTACGGGATTGCGATGGAGTGTGAGTGGTAGTGCGCATGGTTTCCCCCCTTTTTGCCCGATTGCGGGCTGCGTGGATTATACCTTACGAAATGCGAACGTCAAGGGAAAATGGAGCGGGCACGTAACTGTTTACCGTCCCCCCCCTTCCGCCCGACGACGTAAATTGCCCACAAATGAACACAAATGGACACAAATGGGGATGGCGCGGTGGAGTTGGAACCAAGAGACGAAGTCACGAAGGAATGACGAATGACGAATGACGAATGACGAAGCAAATTCGAATGACGAATGACTGAATGACGAAACGGGGAAGACGGGAAGCACTAAGTCGCGGAGGGACAGGCACACAGAGGCGGTCGTTTTGGGGGGCGTGTTTGGGGTTATCCGGCTCCCAATTGAAACTCGCGCCGAGCACGCGTCGATCTTCGAGCGACGGCTATTGAGGCTCACGTTTTTAATGTCCGTGAGTTGGGGGCGTGGGTGATGTTGGACGGATGCAACGGGTTATATGTACGGGCCGCGACGACGCAAGCGTTGGTGTGGCCACAATTGTTGTGGGAGATATTGGCATGGTGAAGATCAATAAACATTTTGCTTGCGGATGAGTATCTATTGGGATCCGGGTTATTTATTTGTTGCCGAGTTTGTAGTCGGCGTTCATCTTTTCGATGATCTGCTGGGTGATGTCGTAGTCGGGGTGGGCGTAGATGACTTTGCGGTTGGCGATGCGCTGGGTGACGCCTTCGATGGTCTGGGCGGCGTCGAAGTTGATGTCATCGGCGACGAGGACGAGGCCGATGCCTTTGGATTCGGCGTACTGCTTGATGGCGTCATTCATGCGGCGATAGATCTGGATGGTCTTGAGGCGCTGCTCGATGAGGAGTTTCTGCTGGGCCATGTTGGCGTTGGCGTCGTATTCGGACTTCATCTGCAGGGCTTTGTCCTGAAGATTGCGGTATTCGGGGGAATCGGTCTTGAAGAGGGTGTCGTCGCGGAGCTGTCCGGCGATCTTTTCGAGCTCCTGTTCGCGCTTCTGCTGGTCGGCCTGAAACTGGTCGGCCATCTGCTTGATGGAGGCGTCGCCATCGATCTTTTCATTGAGCGAAGAGAAGACCTTGTTGATGTTGATGACGGCGAGGACGCGGGGGGCGGGGGTGGCGGTCTGGCCGAGGGAGAGGGCGGCGATGAGGATCAGCGCGGGCGTGGTGAGGAGAAGTTTGGTGGTGGGACGCATATGGGAACTCCGTAACTGGTAATTGGTAATTGGTAAATAGTAATTGGTTGGAGCCTGGGTGTCATTCCTATTAGAACGGGATGCCGAGCGAGAAGCTGACGATCTGGGTTTTGTCGTGATTGGCCTTGGTGACGGGGATGGCGAAGTCGAGGGCGAGGGGGAGCTGACCAAAGAAGGGGATGGTGATGCGGACACCGGCGCCGACATCGGAACGGACGGTGCCGATCTTGATATCGCTTTCGTAGTCGCCGACATCGGTGAAGACGACGCCGCGGAGGAGGTTCTCGTAGATGGGGAAGTTGACTTCGGCGGTGGTGACCCAGGAGAAGTCGGCGCCGACCGGGTCGTTCAACTCGCCGGCGACGGGCCCAACGCCGCGGTACTTGAAGCCGCGGAGGTCGCCGATGCCGCCGCCGTAGAAGCGCTCGTAGAAGGGGGAGTCGCCGAGGAAGTCAAAGCCAAGCTGGTTGCGGAGTGCGAAGACGGTTTTGCGTTCGAAGATGTCTTCCCAGAGAGGGGTGTACCAGTCGAAGCGCAGGGTAAGTTTGGAGAAGGTGGCATCGCCACCCATAGCGCCGTACTGCTCCCAGGCGAGGACGGAGCGGGTGCCGGTGGTGGGGAAGATGCGGGAGTCGGTGGTATCGCGGACGATGCCGGGCTTGATGGAGGTAATGAAGTGTGAGCCATCCTGGTCGAGGATTTGCTGGGCGGAGTCGGAGGCGGTGCCGATCTGGTTGCCGAGGCCGTCGTAGATGGGGTAGTTGACATCGGAGAAGTTTTTTTGGAGGCGGTCGATGGCATTGGTGATGGTGACCTGTTCGGCGCGGAAGGCGAGTGAGGCGGAGTAGACATCACCGAAGCGGCGTCCGAGGGTGACGATGTCGCCGATGCGGCGTTCATCCCAGGATTCGCGGCCGCGGGTGAAGTAGTAGATGTCGTTGGAGAAAGAGTAAGGGGAATCGAAGAGGAAGGGCTCTTCAAAGGTGACGCGGTAGCGTTGGAACTCGGTGCCGGGCTCGAGCAGGATGCGGAAGTACTGTCCGGCGCCCTTGAAGGACTGTCCGCTGAGGAATTCGCCGAGGGAGTGAGGCGGATTGCCGATGTCGAAGTTCTGCTGTTCGAGGCTGATCTGGCCGACGAGACCGGAGTTGGTGGAGACGCCGGCGCCGATGAGGAATTTACCGGTCTGGCCCTCACCGACTTCGACAAGTGCGTCCTTGACGTCGGCGGGATTGCCCGGGGAATCGATGGGGGTGATCTTCACGTCGGAGAAGATGCGGATGGCCTTGAGGCGTTCGATGGACTTGTTGACGAGGACCTTGTCGTAGGTCTGGTCGGGGTAGATGCGAATCTGTCGGCGGATGACGCGGTCCTGGATGTAGGGATTTCCGCGGACGATGACTCGGCCGACGAGATAGGGGTTTCCTTCGACGATCTTGATGTCGAGATCGACCACGCCCGGGACATCGGTGTAGACGGGGTTGGTGATGACGTTGCTGTCGATATAGCCTTCGTGGCCGTAGTGGTCTTCGATGCGCTTCTGGAGTGCGTCGATCTTGTCGCGTTCGGCGAAGGAGCCGGGGCCGAACTTGGAGAGGTCGCCGAGGAGTTCTGCGGTGCCGAAGACCTTGTTTCCGGAGACGTTGATTTTGCCGATTTTGTAGCGGGGACCTTCGATGACGGCGAAGCGGACGGTGAGCTTGGATTTGTCTTCGGAGTAGTCGAGGGAGTAGGAGACGCGGGCGTCGATGTAGCCGCGCTTGAGGTAGGCGTCGCGAACGGTGATGAGGTCCTGGGAGAGCTTGTCTTCGTCGAGGACGCCTTTGCGGAAGAACCAGAAGGAGGTCTTGGTGGAGATTTTGAAGCGGAGGTAAGAGCCCTTGATGTGGTCGTTGCCGACGAATTCGATTTTGTTGATCTTGGAACGGGGGCCTTCCTGGATGGTGTAGCGGACGATGCCTTTCTGGAGGAGGTTCTGATCGATGGTGACGTTGGCCTCGGCGTAGCCTTTTTTGCGGTACATATCGAGGATGGTTTTGATGTCGGTCTGCTCGAAGAAGGGGTCGAGAGCGCCGCCGGCGTGGATGGTCATGGCGTCGCGAAGCTGGGTGTCGCTGAAAGCGCGGTTGCCGACGATTTCGACGGAGGCGACATTGGGGCGTTCTTCGACGACGAACTGGACGACGACGCCCTTGGGGTTTCCGTTGGCGTCGTTTTCCAGGCGGACCTTGGCGGAAACGGTGACGAAGCGATCGAGAGCGGCGATGGCGCGCTGATCGACGTCGACGAGGGAAAGGGCGTAGGGTTGTCCGGGCTGGGAGCGGACCTGATCGAGGATGAGGCGGGTCTCGGTGCGGGTGTTGCCAATGACTTCGACGCGGAGAATGGGGAGGCCTTCAAGAGAGACAGGACCGGCGGGGCGTTTTTCAGGAACGCGCGATGTGGCAGGCGCGGGAGCGGTGGATTGCGCAAAGAGAGGCGCGGGGAGAAGAGCGGCAGAAACCGCGAAGGCGAGGAGAGGAGCGGCGAGTCGACGGTGAGATGAGATTACGGGCATAGAGGTTCTCGTGCGGGTCCGCCAGTATGACTACACCGGAAGCCGTTGCGATACCGGGTTTTGGAAAGGGCGTAGTGTAAGCGAGGCTCGGCGGGCGGGAAAGGGGAAACGGAACGGCGAATGACAAATGACGAATGGCGAATCAAATTCGAATGACGAGTGATGGAATGACGAAACGGGGAGGGAACCGCGAAGACGCGAAGAGGCGCAGAGGTTCGAGCGGGTTGGTGAGGGAGGAGCTGGGTTTCGCCCAATCGCTTACGGCTTGCTACGCGCGCGCCGACGCAAAAGAAGCAGCGTGCCGCCGGCCAACAACGTTCCCAATGCCGCCGGCTCCGGCGCGCTTTGAACAGACGCCGTGAACGTCTGCGGGTACCCCGGAATCGTCGCGGCATATGCGCGAGCTTCCGCCAAGTCGTCCGCCGTCATCGTCCCGTCAAAACTCGCCACCAAGGCGCGAAGGCCATCGATGGTCCCAACGCTGCGTTGCGTTCCGCCCACAACCATCAACATGGGTCCGACATCCCACGTACCGAAATTGTTCAGCACATCACTCAAGTCGGTCAAATCGATCGTCGCCGCATTGTCAAAATTGCCGTCGGTCCAATTCGGCGTGGTCAACCCGAAATTGTTGAGAACCTTGCTCAAGTCCGTGAGATCCACAGCGCCGTTGATGTCGCTGTCGCCTAAAACCTCGGCACCGACAAGAATAGAGCTCGCATCCACCGCGATTCCGCCAAACGTCAATTTTCCCAGCACCGCGTTGTCCGCCACCGCGACGCCCATCGAGCCCGAATAGGTCGAAAGCAGGCTGCTCGTAATCCCGGTGCCGTTCGACACAGCGTAATACCCCTGATCCCGCAGCGTCGCCATAACGCTCGCTTTAGTGGCGTTGCTCGCTTCAACAATCAGGGCGTTATCCGCGATATCGACGAGCCCCGTCCATGCCCCCACGCTCCCCGCGATCACCAGCGAATTGACCTTCGCCCCATTCGCCCCTCCGCCTTGCAGGGTAAGCACTCCGTCCACCTCCACCGCATTGACCTGGATTCCACCGGACGTCAGTGCTGCACTGCTTCCCACCGTCAGATTCCCGGCGCCAGAAACCATGCCCACACTGCTCGAAGCCCCATGGAACTGCAACAGCCCCCCATTAATCGTCGTAGCACCCGTGTAAGTCACGTTTCCGCCCAGCGTTAGCGTGCCGCTGGCAAGCGTCAACGCCCCCGGCGACGTTCCTTCGCTCACCGTCCCTACATAACTTCCCCCACTCGAAATCGTCAAATTGGTGCCATTGAGCGTCAGCACCGCCCCCGTTCGTGTCCCATTCAACGTCGCAATCGTCGCCGTTGGCATGCTCAAATTCACCACCCCGTTGTTCGTCAAATTCGCCGTACTCGAAATCGAACCGCCCGACGCAACTGAAAAAGTCGCGCCGGAAGCGACGGAAATATTCCCACTGCCGATTGATCCCGTGGACGCAATATCCAATTCGCCGAAGTTAACCAACATATTACCGGAATAAGTAGCTGAATTGCCCCCAAGAACCAAAGTCCCGCCAACGCTCCCCAAACCTTCCGTAAGCGCACCGGCGCCAGTGATGCTGCCATTAATTGTAAGAGTTTTTCCTTGAAGGTCGAAAAGCCCGCTCGTTCCCATTGCAATGCTTCGGTTTGCACTAAACGTCACGTTGCTAGTAATCTGCAATATGCCGCCGCCCGCGCCGTCGAACGTGACGTTGGTGCTGGAAGCACTAGGAACAGGACCAAGCTCCAACTCATTGTCGATAGAAATGGTACCGGCACCAATAACCGTGCTTGCATAGGCGTTTGCCGGATTGGTTAACGTCAACGTCCCGCTACCAGCTTTCACAAGCGCCCCACCGGCGGCTCCAGTGATGACACCGGCGAACGTCCGGTTGCTATTGTCGCGGCCGACCGTCAGGCTGCTTGTGCTAAAGCTAAGATTGCCCGCGCCTTGAATCGACGCAATGCTTGGACTTGGACTGCCGTTCGTAAGGTTCCCGATCAGCTGTACCGTACCCCCGGCCAGAACGTCCAGCGGACTCGACTCAAATGAGTTGTTCGAGAGTCCCACCAGAGTCGCCCCACCACTCACCGTTATTAGCCCGGTCGACTGGGAGTCTTCGTTAAAATTTAGTTGTCCATTCGTGAGCGCCACATTGCCCGCGCCAAAAACGACTCCTTGGAAGACGAGAGTCTGAGTGCCGAAAGCGGGCGAAATGGTATTGTTTCCAATAAAGTCTAGCGGCAAATCGCGACCGGACGCCCCAAAATCAAAAGTGCCGTTTGCACCGAAGCTGCTGCCCGTAGTAATGTTCGCTGAAGAAAACGTGATTACGGCCCCCCCGCCAAAAATAGCGGCCGCGCCAGTCGTAGGGCAGTTGACTGTTAAGCCCGAAAGCGTCGTGTCCAAGTCGTCAATGGTGTCTTCGCTATTCCCTCCAGATAGGATGACCACATCGCCCGAAAAGGGAAAACCGGGGGTTCTGGGGCTCCAATTCGTGGAATTTGACCACAGCCCATTGAAGGGGCCTATCCACGTGTCAGAGGCCGCAAAAGAGGCGCTCACCAAATTCGAGATGACGAATAAGGTGCTTGCGCATTCCAAATACCCCTGAAAACGCCCACGATTCCGTCTCATGATGAACCTCCTTGTTGGCGCGTTGGCGTCAGTTGAGCTCTGGCAATAAGAAATAAATAGGTAATCCGAAAATCAGTTAACATGCAATCGAAAAATGACCGATAATCATTGTGGTCTCAGAGCAAGTATCGCACCAAGGGGAAAGCACAATGAAAATACGTCATAGACTCCTTACCGCATTTTGCTTGTCGCTCCCCGCAACAACTTGGGCCGCCCCTCAGTACACAGTAACTTACCTACCACCTCCCGGCGAAACAGGATTCGCCCAAGTATCAGGTGCCTCTTCTTTTGGCGAAGCTGGTGAAAGCTACGTCACAACTGGCATGGGCATTGACGGTATTTCAAATACTTCGGTGTATCCAACCCTCTGGCAAGGCGCCCAACCTATCCTCCTCCCACTCCCCGTAGGCCAACAAGGCGATGCCCAATCCATCAATAACGCCGGCGACGCCGTCGGCCTCGTCTACACCCTCGGTCCCAACACTGACGAACGACCCGCCCTCTGGCACAACGGTCAACTCCAACTCCTCTCCACCCTCAACCAATCCTCGGGTGCCGCGGCCGCCATCAATAACGCCGGCTTCATCGCTGGCTCCGTCTCCACAAACGTCGGCCCGAACACCACCAGCCAAGCCATCCTCTGGACTCCGACCGGCCAGCCCACCCTCCTCACCAACCTCCCCAACACGCAGGCCTTCGCCACCGCCATCAACAACAACAACCAAGTCCTCACCGTCGCCTCCAGCGCCACCGGCGTCACCACGTCGATATGGTCCAACAATACTTCCTCCCTCATCCCCGACCTCGGCGACAATACACTCGCTGGCCACGCGATCAACGACCTCGGCCACGTCGCTGGCGCCGCCGTGCAGGACAACGTCACAGTCGCGTTCCTTTACAAAGAAGGCACAACCGCCGCCCTTCCCGGTCTTCCCGGCGGTTCATACGCGGAAGCCATGGGAATCAACGATTCTGACGAGATCGTCGGCTTCGGCGACAACTCAACGGGCGATTCAGTCGCCATTCTTTGGCAAGATGGCAGCCCAATCAACCTGAATGACCTCATCCCCGCAAATACCGGATGGCAGCTTTTCCAAGCGAACGCAATCACAGATGATGGATCGATCCTCGGCAACGGCCTCTTCAACGGCCAGGCGACACCCTTCCTCCTCACCCCCACCACAACCTCCTCCACCTCCTCTCTCCCCACCCCCGAACCCGCCACGATTTGTCTGCTCGGCATCGCCATTCCCCTCCTCCTCAAACGCCGGCACTGAATTTCGCCCGTCTATGCGAACACATTTGTGCGCGCACATATCATGGCTTGCAACGCGCGCGCATTGCGGAAGACGTTCGCCGCCCCCATCTTACGACCCATCATGAAAATGTAATGCAGACCGCCAATGACGTACGCTCGTTTGGCGGTCTCCCCATTTGGCGGTCGCAACGCAGGCCAGCTGGGGGGATATCGGGTTGGTCAACCGGTTCAGCCGACGGGGGCGTCGGCTTCACTTTATTCCGCGGTGGGGGCGAAGCCGCGGCGGAGGGTGGATTCGGTGATGACGCGGGGGTCGGTGAATTGGGCGAGGTAGTGGGTTCCGCCGGCCTTGGCGCCGATGCCGGAGAGGCCGAAGCCCCCGAAAGGTTGGCGTTGAACGAGGGCGCCGGTGATGCCGCGGTTGATATAGAGATTGCCGACGAGGAAGTGAGAGCGGGCAGTTTCGATGTGGGAGGGGGTGCGGGAGAAGAGGCCGCCGGTGAGTTTGCAGGGGGAGTTGTTGGCGAGTTCGAGGGCGTGGGAGAAGTCTTTGGCGCGGAAGACGGAGAGGAGCGGGCCGAAGATTTCGTCGGTGGCGATGCGCGCGGTCGGGGGGACGTTGGTGAAGATGTGGGGCTCGACGAGATTTTCGATTTCTGATTTTCGATTTTCGATTTGCCGGGGGTAGGCGAGGGTGGCTTCTTGTTTGCCGAGGTCGATGTAGTGGCGGATTTTTTGTGCGGCTTCTTCGTCGATGACTGGGGGGATGTCGGTGGCGGGGTTTTCGGGGTTGCCGAGCGCGAGGCATTGGGTGGATTGAACGAGGCGATCGAGGAAGTGGTCGTGGATCGAGTCGAGGAGGATGAGTCGGGAGCAGGCGGAGCATTTCTGCCCGGCGTAGGAGAAAGCGGAGTGGCGGACGGCGAGGACGGCTTCGTCGAGGTCGGCGGATTCGTCGACGATGATGGCGTTCTTTCCGCCCATCTCGCAGATGACGCGTTTGACGAATTGGGCGTTGGGAGGTGTTTGGGAGGCGGCGTGGAGGATGTCGAGACCGACGGCTTTGGAGCCGGTGAAGGCGATGGTGGCGATGTGGGGGTGGCGGACGAGGGCGGCGCCGATGAGCTCACCGGTGCCGGGGAGGAAGTGGAGGATGTCTTTTGGGAATCCGGATTGCCAGAGGATGTCGCAGAGTTTTGCGGCGATGGCGGGGGTTTGCTCGGCGGGTTTGAGGAGGACAGGGTTGCCGGTGACGAGGGCGGCGACGGTCATGCCGGTGCAGATGGCGAGGGGGAAGTTCCAGGGGGAGATGACGGCAGCGGGGCCGCGGGGGATGTGGAGTTCGTGGTTGGATTCACCGTCGAGGCGGGAGAGAGGTTGCGGCGTGAAGAGGGGGAGGGCTTCGCGGGCGTAGAACTCGCAGAAGTCGATGGCTTCGCAGACGTCGGCGTCGGCTTCGGGCCAGGTTTTGCGGGATTCCTTGATGATGAGCGCAGCGAGGGCGTCGCGCTGACTGCGGAGGCTGGCGGCGGCTTTCTGGAGGATGGCGGAACGTTCGGATTGCGGGCGGTCGCGCCAGGCGGGGAAGGCGGCGAGCGCGCGTTCGATGGCGCGCTGCATCTGCTCAACGGTGGTGTTGTTTTCGATGCGGGGGAGGGTGACGGTGTTGAGCGCTTCGGCAAAGGCGGTGCGATTCTGCTGGTGGGAGAAATCGCGGAGGGGTTCGTTGGTGAAATCCTGAGTTTTGCGCCTTGCGTTGTCAGCCGGGAAGGAGGCGGCGGCGGGAGGGGCGAGGAGTTGTTCGTCGGAGAGGGTCTTGGTATTGCCGGCGCGGAGCCAGGATTCGTTGGAGGTGTTTTCGAGGAGGCGGCGGACGAGGTAGGCCATGCCGGGGATCATGTCGCCGAGCGGGACGTATTCGCGGGTGCGGCAGCCGCGCTGAGCCAGTGCGGATTTAAGGTCGTCGGCCATTCCGCGGAGGGATTGGAATTCGATGGCGTTTTGGGGGAGGCGGAAGTGGTCGAGGCAGGCGAGGGAGAAGGCGATGGATCGAATGTTGTGGGTGCCGAGGGCGAGTTTGATGTGCGGGGTGGCGGGGTTGGAGGGGACCTGGGAGAGGAAGAGATGAGTCAGGCGTTCAAAGCAGGCGTCGGTTTCGGGTTTGTGGCGCCAGACGGCGGAGGGCCAGTTCATCATTTCGGCGTGGATGGTTTCGAAATCCCAGTAGGCCCCCTTAATGAGGCGGATAGTGACCGTGCGCTTCTTTTCGCGCGACCAGTCGAGGAGACCGCGGGCGTCGGCGTCGGCGGACTGGAGATAGGCCTGAAGGGCGAGGCCGGCC
This sequence comes from Phycisphaerae bacterium, assembly GCA_035524355.1. GTDB lineage: Bacteria > Planctomycetota > Phycisphaerae > WQYP01 > WQYP01 > DATKPA01. Next base: position 40,353 of record DATKPA010000113.1, read on the forward strand.
GGGAAATCGAACCGTTCGCAGCATTCCTTGAAGAGGCGGATGGTGAGGTCTTTGTAGGCGTGATGCTCCATGTCGAAGTTGACGAGGACGTTGCTTTTCCCGGCGAGGGTGAGAAGTGGGGCGAGGGCGTCGATGAGGTGGGCGATGGAGTCGTCGGTGGCGACGGGGGAGATATTGGCGCTGAGCGCGGAGATCTTGATCGAGACGTTGACGCGAGGGATTGCTCCCATGTTGTCGGATTCGAGGATCTCTCTTTTGGGCCATTTGGCGGTGGCGGCGGGGAGTTTCTGGATGAGGTCGAGGTAGCGGGTGCGGTAGGCGGCGGCTTCGGTTTCGGAGACGACGGCCTCGCCGAGGAGGTCGATGGAGAAGGCGATGTTGCCGTTCCATTGTTGTTCGAGGATGGGGAGGGCTTCGTCGAGCTGTTGGCCGGCGATGAAAGTGCGGGCCATGGATTCGATCTGCGAGGCGATGGTTCCGGCGAGGGTGCCTTTGAAGATTCCCCCGGCCTTGAGGCCCAGCGACATGCCCGTGGGGAGCTCGACGCCGGGTTGTTCGAGATACTCGACGAGGTGGCGGTGGACGGCTTCGGGGGTTTTGAGGACGGGGAAGACGTCAATAAAGCGGAAGAGCTGGGTTTTGAAGGATTCGTTTTTCAGGGCCCAGGCGATGAGGCGGTCGGACCAGAGCTGCTTGGAGGCGTTCTTTCGCGTGGCTTCGAGGAGGTCATGGCCGATTTGCTGGGTGCGTGCTTCAAGGTCGGGGAGAGGAGCAGCGGGACGGGTGTTGGTTTTTTGTTGCCGCCAGAGCATGGAGACTCCACATGTGGGACTTCTGGATTCTAGACGTATCCAATGTGGCCATCTGGTCGGTTTCCTTACATCGGAGCAGAAGAATTCGTGGACGCGATAGGCGCGCGGGCTGTGCGGCGATCTGGGTTTCGCGAATTTATAGGGCGGGCCAGGCGGGCAGCGGTGTGCCGGGGGGCGAGGCGGCGCAGTCGTCGACGAAGCGGTTGACGGCGCGGCAGAAGTTGGGGTCGAGGGTGTAGGGGATGTCCGAAGTGAGGGGGATCGATTTGAGCGAGGCCTTGATGCAGAAGAGGCTTTGCGCGGTGGGCTCGCCGACGAGGATGTCAATCCAGCCGATCTGCGGTGGCGGCGTCGCGGGGGGGCCGACGACGCTTTCTTCGGCGGGGTCCTCGGGGGGCAATTCGAGGGGCGGAATGACGACGGGGCGGGTGATGGCGGGATCGGGGGCGAGGAGGAGGATCGGGACGGAGGGATCGAGGAAGGTGAGTGTGAAGCGGAGCCAGAAGAGGAGTGCGGCGGAGGGGGTCATGCCGCAGAGGGGGACGCGGATTTGTTCGGGGCGGACGGAGTTGGAGCGGGAGCTGCCGGAGCTGGTGGTGCCGGGGCGATAGGCGGACATTCCGCGGGCGATCTGGTAGACGATGCGGTGGAAGCCTTCGCGGGCGGGGGCGAGGTCGTGCGAGGAGGCGACGGCGGCGAGTTCCCTGGGGGCGAGTGCTTCGGGAGCGGGGATGGAATTGAGGGAGGCGCGGAGGGTGTTGCGATCGGTTTCGATGAGTTTGCGGATCTCATCGGCGGAAGTGGCGGCGAGGCAGCGTTCGTGGGTTTTGGCGAGGGCCTTGAGGGCGGTCTTGCCGGCGAAGGAGTCGGGGAGCTCGACGGTGCCAGCGCAGAGGACCATGGGGTATTTGTCGCGGCCTTTGCCGTCGGCGGAGGACCAGAAGCGGCCGGCGATGAGGGAATGGCCGTGGTCGCCGGAGCCGTTGCCTTTCATGTGCCAGAGGAATTCGTGGCGGAAGTCGGTGAGGCGTTTGTCGGGATCGAGATTGTCCCATGCGCCGGCGTCGATGTTCTGGTTGATTCCCTGGACGTAGAGGAGGCGTTTGGCGGTGACGAGGTCGTCGGTATCGAGGCCGAGGTCGTCGATGTGGTCGTTCCAGCCGGGGTGCTTGCCGAAGGCGGCGAGATAGACGGCGGGCTCGGCGGCGTTGGAGCCGAGCATGCGAGCGAGGTTTTTGAGAAAGGCAGCCATAAGCACCGGACGGTTAGGAGCCAGGGACTAGGGGTTCGCGGATTTGGCAGGGGGATTGGGCCAGTCTTTGAGGTCGGGGAGGGCGGATTCGAATTCGAGGATGAGAGGGAGCATGTGGGTGCCATTGCCGTTGCGATCGGGGACGGCGATTTCGAAGTTCCACTTGGCGCCGTCGTGCTTGGGTTCGGTGTTGGTCGCGTGGAGTGCGAGGAGGCGGAGGGGCGCCCAGGGGCCGTCGAACTTGACGGTTTTTACCGGATCAGAGTTGAGGGTGTCGCGGAAGGTGAAGACGAGATCACCGCCGGGGTAGGTGACGTCGAGGAGCGTGGGTTCAGTGGAGGCGAGCTGGACGTTGAAGTTTTTGGCACCCTGAGCGCACTGGACGTAGGTGTACTGGATTGCGTCGTTGTCGAAGTACTGGTGGTCTTTGAGGCGGTCGCGATCGATGGAAAGTTTGACTTTCATCGTGGTGGCGGCGTCGGGGGGGAGAGCGCGGAAGAGTTTGTCGAGCTTGGCGAAGTAGGGGCCCAAGTTGCGGTATTCCCGGGGGCCGATGAGGTTTTCGAGGGCCTCGCGGGTGGAGGGGCTGATGTTGTCGGGGATGTTGGGGGTGCCGATGGGGGCCTGGAGGGCAGCGGGTCCGGTGGTGCCGGAATCCGTGGCGGCGGGGATGGAAACGGAGATTTTGCGGAGGGCCTTTGCGGCATCGGCGAGTTGCTGGGCGGTGAGGTCCTCCTTGGGATCGCCGGGGACTTTGACGAGCGGGAAGTGCTGGAAGGACTGGAGCGCTCGAATGGCGTTGTCGATGTCAGCGCGGTTGTCCTTGGCGATGATGTTGATGGCGTTGTTGGTGAAGGCCTGCCAGTAGCGGGAGATGAAGCCCTTGGAGCTGTCGGCGATGACGTAGCCGGTGAGGAAGTCGAAGGGGGAAGTGGAGAGGACGGCGGTGCGGGCATCGGCGTATCGGGAGCCGACGGCGTACCATTTTCCGATGATTTTTTCGCAGGAGTTGTTGAAGACGTCGTCGGTGACAGCGGAGAGGGCTTTGTCGATCTCGCCGACGGCGTCGGTGGTGTCGCTCACACGCGAGAGGGCATCGCGGCACTTGAGACCGTAGGCTTTGAGGTATCCCTGGTAGACGGATTCCTGCGGGGTTTCGGTGATGGCCTTGTAGAAGTCAGCCCAGGTTTCGGCGCGGAAGGTGAGGAGTTCGTTGAAGGCGCCCTTGCTCCAGTAATCCTTGTACATGGCGAGGTAGGCGTTGAAGCTGGTTTCAGCGGTGCGCTCGGCGGTTTTGATTCCGACGGGGTCGAGGACCCTTGTGCCCCAGGTATCGGAGGTATCGCCGGCGACGTCTTTGATGCGGGTGAGGGCATCGTTGATGCTGCCGACGACGGCGGGGGAGAACTGATGGGGGAAGTTGGCCATTGCGCCGTCGAGGCGGGAGAGCGGGACCTGGGGGCGGGGGATATCTTTCTGCGGCACACCGGCGACGTAGGAGAGCCAGGGGTTGGTGTCGGTGCTGTCGGGAGAGGCCTTGGCGGCTGCGGCCCATTCGTTGAACTTGGCGGTGAAGAGGTCGTATCGCTGGGCGCGGGCGCCGACGGCGGAGGTGAAAAGCGAGATTTTCGCGGCCTTGCCGTAGGCAGCATCGGAGTTGACGTTCGGCAATGCGCCGACTTCGTCGCGGAATCGGGTGACTCGGTCTTCGAGGGCGGTAAGCAGATCCGGAAGCGCGCCGGCCAGCGCGGGTTGGGTGGCGGAACCGTCCTTGCGAACGAGGAAGCTGTCGGCGTTCTTATAAAGCTGTGCGACGCGGTCGAAGCGGCGGGTCTTTTTGTCGGCCATGAAGGCGAGGTAGTCGGCATCGAGGGAGCGGATGTCGGTGAGGGTGGGGCCGTTGTCGGCGGTGGCCCAGGCCTTGTTGTCCCTGGCGGCGTCTTCGAGATTTTTGCGGATGGTGGGATAGCCGGCGGGTACGGGCTGCGAGGCGTCGCCGGTGTTGTCGGGGGTGAGCTTGAGGAGCATCTGGTAGCTGGCGTCGGCATCGTCGGCGACGCGTTTGATCTCGGTGGAATAGACGGATTCGAGGGTAGCGTCGTCAGAGGAATTGGCGGCGACGGCGGCCCAGGCTTTGATGGCGTTGTCGTGGGCGGTCAGCAGGCGCTGATATGCGTCGGTCCAACTGCGGAGGAACGTGTTGTAGGCGGGGACCTGTTCGACGACGCTGGTGGAGAGCTGGAGCATGGCGTTTTCGGCGCCGCGGAACTCGTCGAGGGCGCGCTGGACGGCGAGGATGCTCTTCATGCGTTCGCCTTCGGCGGTGCGTTGGCGCTTCCAGTAGTTGATGGTGCGGGTGACGCCGGTGTCGATGAGGGCGAGGTTGGCCTTGGCGAGGTCGTCGCTTTTTGGACGGACGAGTTCGTCGGGCCAGGATTTGGGGCCGTTGTCGGGGGCGTAGATGGCATCGGCGACACGCTGGAGGCGGTCGTTGTCGGCTTCGTAGGCCTTGAGGTTGTCGTCGGCGGGGAGAACGAGGCGGAAGAGGGGTCCGACTTCGACCTGCGGGTGCGGGACGTCGGCGACTTTGCCGGTGGTTCCTGCGTATTCGAGCTTCATGAGCTGGGCGAGGGCGAGGGTGGCGTTGGCGGTCCACTTGTCGTCGGTGAGGGTTTTGATCTTCGTGCGGGCGGCGTTGTAGGCGGGGAGGAGGACGGTGGCTTCGTAATAGGTGCGGAAGGCGGTGCGGCGCTGGTCGTTGATGCTGCCGGTGACAAGGGCGATGGGGCGGAAGATGGCGGGGATCTGAATGTCTTCCTGGACGGATTTGAGGGTGTCATCGAAGAAGGTGGCGAGGGGCTTTTTCACGCCGAGGACGTTGACGGTGGGGTTGTCGTAGGTTTTGTCCGGCATGATCGAGATGGTGCCGGGGCCATCGCCGGGGCGGTTTTTCTCGGCGACATCGGTCCAGAAATCGCGTTGCACGCCGATGGTGCGCTGGAGCTGACGATAACCGAAGAATGTGAGAACGCCGAGGATGAGAACGGCGAGGAATCCGCAGGTCATGATGATGGTGCGGCGGGTGCGCATCTGCTTGTCGGCATTGTCGGCGCGGGTGACGAGACCTTTTTCGCGGAAGACCTTTTCGATGAAGAGGTCGCGCAGGAAGTAGGCGCGGTCACGACGCCAGACGCGGCCTTCGGGGAGCGAGTCGAGGGGGACGCCGAGGACTTCGGCGAGCTCGGCATCAAGCGCGGAGCCTTCGGTCATGGAGCTGGTGAAGTAGATGCCGCGGAGGAAGAGGGGCTTGGGGGACCATTCACCGGCGACGAAGACCATTTCGAGATAACGGCGGAGGCGCGGGGCGATCTTGGTGATGGAGTCGGGGAGGGCGTAGAGGGCATCGACCTGATCGATGCGGCGGCCCTGGGCATCTTCCGTGTTGACGGGGTCGAGCAGGAGCTGCTGCCGGCGTTCGGTGAGACGCTGCTTGACGGTTTCGAGGTGCCTGGTGACGGCGGTGGGGTCGAAGCGCTCGTCGAGGCTGGCGGGGTTGGACCAGCCCATGATCTGGTGCTGGAGCTGGGGGTCGTTGAGGTCGTCGAAGAATTCGCGGAAGCCGTTGAGGAGATCGCATTTGCTGATGATGATGAAGACGGGGAAGCGGACGCCGAGGGTGCGTTGGATCTGATCGAACTGCTGGGCGATCTTGGTGCATTTCTTTTCGATGGCGTCGGCGGAGTCCTTGATGAGGGTGTCGACGGGGATGACGAGGAGCATGCCGTTGATGGGGCAGTTGGGGCGGTTCTGCTTGAGGAGTTTGAGAAATTCGGCCCACTCGTTGGTGGTGCCGGGGGCGACTTCTTCGAACATGAGGCGGCCGGCGGTATCGAGAATGATGGCCTGGTTGGTGAACCACCAGTTCATGTTGAGTGTGCCGCCGGCGCCCTGGAGCTGATCCTGGAGGCCGGGGGGGAATCCGACGTTGCAGTGGCGGATGGCTTCGGTTTTTCCGGAGCCGGGCTCGCCGACGAGGACGTACCAGGGGACGGAGTAGAGGTTTTTGCCGGCGGCGCGGAATTTTTCGACACCCTGTTCGAAGTTGCGGCGGAGATCGTCGAGGCGGGCGCGGCGGGCGGGTTCGGAGATGCCCTGGGGTGCGGCGGCGGCGTTACCGGCGAGGCCTTGCGAGAGGGGGTTGGCCTTGCGCTTTTGAATGGCCTTGAGGAAGAACTGGTAGAGGACGATGACGCCGAAGACGGCGATGAGGCCGATGGTGAGGACGAGGACGGCCTTGGTGCTGCCACCGAGGGCGAGGTAGGCGATGCCAATGATGGATCCGCCGGTGAGGATTCCGAGGATGGCTTTGGCGGGGCCTGGGAGGGAGCCGAGGCGGTTGGCGGCAATAATCAATCCGTTAACCGGGTTCACTTGTCACTTCCTTTGTCGCTGGTGTTGGCGACGGCGTTGGAGTTGTCGATGATTTTTTTGAGTTCGGACTTGAGGGTGGAGGAGGAGTCGTAGTATCCGAAGCCGTAGGTGAAGAAGAGGACGATCATGAGTCCGACGAGGGCGATGCCGATGCCGACGAGCTTGGTGCCTGGGGGTTCGATGAGGTCGCGGGTGTCGACTTTTTCGTAGGCATCGGGGCAGATTTTCTGGGTTTCGGTGAACTGGCCGGCGGCCTGGAGGCGTGCGGCGATTTCCTTCATTTTACGGCGGAGGTATTCGGGCTGGCCGGTGTACCAGCCGGTGAAGCCGAGGCCCATGCAGCAGTAGAGGACGGCGAGGCGGTCGTTGGCGTTGGGGGAGCGGTCTTTGAGGGTTTCCTCGAGGAGGTCGAAGAATTTTTCGTCGCCGGCCATTTCGTGGCGTTCGAAGGCGAGTTCCTTCCATTCGCGTGCCCAGGGGAGCGGCGATTCCTTGATCATGAAGTCGCAGAAGAACATCAAAGGGAGTTCGACCTGCTCCCACTGCTGAGAGAGGTTGGCGCTGACGGCTTTGTTGCGGCCATCGGAGAGGAGGCCCTTGACTTCACTCTGGACCTGTGAGAGTTCGTAATTGCCGCCTTTGCGCGCGGAGCGATTGAGGCGGCAGATGTATTGGAAGAGAGGTTCGCAGAGATCGAGGAGGGTGAGGGGGCGGCCGAGGGAGACCTGCGATGCGTTGGGAGCTGTCATTGTCATAAGGCACCGTGAGACGGTTAAGTAGTTAAGTGGTTAAGTACGGTCGATAGTGGGTTCTGTTTTTGGTGTGGTCTTCTTTTTTCGGGCGTTGTGCTCTTTTTCGAAGAATCTGGAGTATCCGTTCAGTTGCTTCAGGAGCGCGAATCCGTCCATTTTGAGGTCGCAGAGGTGTTCTGGCTTGGCGTAGCTTTCGTCGCGGCGAAGATTGATATCGTCAACAAGTTCCTGAAGCGATGCGCGGGCGTCGGTGATGAAGCGTTTGCGATCCTTGAACGTGTAGCGGCCATGGCCTTCGGCGACGTTGTTGGTCAGGCTGCGCGCGGCGTCCCACATTTGAATCTTGAGCTTGTATTCGGCTTTGGGAAGCAATCTCGCCAACTTGTAGATCCTTATTCTGAAGCTTCGGGCGTTCTGGTAAACCTGCAGTTTCTCGAACGTAAACAGTGGTTCGTCCATGGTGACGGCTCCCGGAGATACTTAACCACTTAACTACTTAACTCCTCAAGGAATCGGCATGTACAACGAGAGCTGGTAATCGGAGGTTTGCATGTCGGGCCAGCGGGCGGCCATCATTTTTTCGTCCTTGATGCGGTCCCACATGCGTTGGGATTCGGAGCGCATGAGGCGGTAGTAGAAGAGGTCTCCCTTGGCGGGGAGTGTGAGCGGGGGGTGGCGTTCTTCCTGGAGTTTGACGCCCCAGATGCGCTGCTGGATCATCGATTTGGCCATGAGTTTGAACTTATCGCCGTCTTCGACGAGCTTGGCGAGGGCGGCGTGGTCTTCGCGGGTCTTGATGCCGAGGAAGTAGTCGGTGGGCTTGTCGAAGTGCTCCTGCTCGAGCGGTTTCTGGAGGACGAGGACGCCGCCTTCCTGGACGAAGTCGATTTTGAGGAAGCGTTCCTGGACGGTGCCGCCGAGGAGGGAGCGGATCTTGGTGATGAGTTCTTCAAAGCTGGCGGCGAGGTTGTCGTGGTCGTATTCGGGGACGATGAATTCCTTGTCGCGGTCGGGGTGGGCTGCGGAGAGTTCGCCGAGGAGCTCGCGGAGTTCGAGGTAGAAATCGAAGGGGCGGATCTGGGGGAGGACGGTGAGGAGGGAGCCGAGGCGGGCGGCGTAACGGTTGAGGGTGCGGAGGCGCATGGCCTGTTCAAACTGGACGCCGCGCATGGCGTCGATCTGGAAGCCGCCGGCGGTGATCTGCTGGGCGAGGGTGGAGCGGGAGGCCTGGACCTGGTTGGTGAGGTCGCGGAGTTTTTCGCGCAGGGTGGAGGAGCCGGAGATGGTGAGGCAGGGGGGGATGTAGCCGGGTTCCTGGCGTGCGGTGCCGACATCCTGGCCGGTGGCGTGGGCGATGCGGAGGAGGGGGATGGTTTCGAGGTCGGTGTGGTCGTCGTCGTCGAGGATGAGGCGGGCGTTGAGGCGGCGGACCATCATGGGTTGCTGGTTGTCGCCGGTGTTTTCGTCGGTGCGCTGTTCCTCGGCGATTTTGTAGATGCGTTTGACGCGCCATTCGGCACCGCCGCCGCCGGGGGCATTGCTGTTGGCGGCGGCCGTGGGATCGATGGAGTTGGCGCGGGTGGCATACCAGAGGGGGACGGCGAGGGAGACGGTGAAGGCGTTGGAGGAGGCTTCGAAGGCGGCCTTGATGTCGAGGGAGGGGAGGTCGGCGTTGTCGGGGAAGTTGACTTCGAGGCCGGAGGGCATGATGACGCGGAGGCGGTCGAAGCGGACGAGCATGTTTTCGAGGGCGTCGGCGGAGAGTTTCATCTCGATGACGCCGTAGGGGAAGACGAAGGAGAGTTTGCGCTCGAGGCCGAAGCGCTCGAGGAGGTGGTGCTGCATCGACTGCAAGTGGTGGGGCTGGAGGAAGAGCCCTTCGTGCCAATGAACTGGTCCCGGCATGCCTTCTTTCCCTTCTGTACGGCTACTTCGCGAGAACGGGGGAATGACGAATGACGAAGCACGAATGACGAATCAAGTCCAAATGACGAATGACTGAATGACGAAACGGGACCCGAGCGTTTCGGTCATTGGTCATTTGGGCATTGGAATTTGATTCGTCATTCGTCATTCGAATTTCGTCATTCCGCGCTATGCGCGGCTGCGGCCTTTGATGAGCGTTTCGGTGTATTCAGCGATGGCGTTCTGGATTTCGATTTCGATGGTCTGGACGTCCATGGCGGTGGCGAGTTCTTTGTATTGGCGCCAGCACTTCACTTCCTTGCCGATCATCATGCCGGGCATTTTGTCGGCGTAGGTTTCAATGTTGGCGACGGAGAATTTGCCGACGTGTTTCTGGGCGAAGAGGTTGCCCGCCTGGGCGATGGCGGAGATGAGGCCGGCGGTGAGCTGGCGGAGGCGGTCGACGTCGGCGGCGACCTGGGTGCGGGAGATTTCGGGGTCGCCGGAGACGAAGCGGCCGCAGGAACGTTGAATGGGGGTGGGGCGTTTCATGTCGGACTTGGGGGCGACCTGTTTCCAGGTGGCCCAGACGAGTTGGTCGAGGCTGTTGGCGAAGGCGACGAGTTCGCTCATGAGATCGAGGAGGCGGGTGGCGTCGAGGTTGTCGCGGTCGGTGAGCTGGAGCTTGGTTTTGAGGACTTTGGTGGGTTGGGCGGGCCATTCGGGGCCGGCGCCCTTTTCGGCGAAGCCGGCCTCGGCGAGGCGGATGATGGCGGTTTTGCGTTGTTCTTCGGTAAGGGAGGGAGCGAGCTGGACGAGGCGGGAGACGAGGAAGGTGAAGTCGTGGAGTTCGCGGTTGTCGGTGGCGGACTGGGTATTGGAGGGAGCGCTGGGGGCGGAGATGTCGACCTGGCGGTCCCAGGTGGGGAAGCGCTCTTTTAGTTCTTCGACGAAGGGAGCGCGCTGCTCGGGAAGGAGCTTGGCGAGGGCGTGTTCGATTTCATCGGCGAGATAGTTTTCGCGGACGTCGGCGGGTTGATCGGCGAAATCGACCTGGATGAGGCGAAGCCGATTGACCGTGGCGGCGACGAGCCGGGAGAGGTCGGTGGATAGTTCCGGCAAGAGAAACCCCCTTCGGGATTTAAAAGCGTTGACGGTTGCCGAAGAATCCCGCCGCGCGGGCATTTCTGTCGGTCCGCACAGGGTTGCCGCGGGAAGCGCGAAGCCGCCGGGTGACGACTTGAAGCGCGGACATTCTGCCGGGATACATTGATGATCGGGCGAGGAAACTTTCGGCAGATGCTTTAGTTATGCGCGGCTGATTCGTGGCGCATTATAAAGTCGGTTGGAAGAGCCCACAAGGATTGAGTTTTTCCAAAACGCTCTGGAAAAATCTTCTTGTGCTGGATTCCGGGTTGTGAACCATCTCCTTTTGCAAGATTCCATTTGGTTACTGCGGCGGTATTAAACTGGCGGCGTTGCGGGCGGGGGCGGGGAGGTATTTGGGGGTCTGGAAGAGGTGCGACAGAACGCTTTCGATGGATTCGACGGGGGCGGTGAAGGCCAGGCGCATGCCGACATCGCAACGGCCGAGGCCGAATGAATTGACGTTGGTGGCGGGCTGGGGGACGTTGAAGGGGATGAGGGGGGAGGAGAGGGAGGATCCGCCGACGACGGCGAGGGTGCCGGCGCTGAGGTCTGTCTCGATGATATCGGTGGTCGGGGCGATGTCCCGTTCGGTGAGGGGTTTGGCGGCGTTGGGTCCGTCGAAGGTGTATTCGGCGACGTTGCCGACAAGATCGTGCATTGCCGGCACGGCGCCGGACGCGGATGGGGCGGGGACTTTGCGGAACCAGATGACGGATTGATTGCAGATCGCCTCGGCGTTGGCGCGGTCAAGGGCGTTGGGCTCCATTTTGACGAGGTTGTCCGGAAGCCAGACCGGGGCGGCGTCGCCGCGGGCTTCGACGGTCTTGGCGTTTTCAAAGATGTCTTTGTCGGGGTAGGGCCAGGCGACGTAGAGATCGTTCGTGTTGAGGGATTTCACATATTGTTTCTGGGCGTCGAAGGCGGCGCCGCGGAGGTTCCAGTCTTTCGGGCCGGGCTGGGATTCGAAGGCATTGTAAGCGGACGTCCATTCCGTTGGGGTCGGAAGGCGGCAGCCCAGGAGGCGGGCGGTATAAAGGGCCACCCATGGGGAGATGCGCTGCACGGGCATCTGCGGGTTCGGGGGCTCGATCTGCCTGCCGCCCTGGGGGATGTCGGCGTACTTGCCCATCAGCGCCGTTTTGCAGAGCCAGTCGGTATTGGGCAGGATCATTCCGTTGGCGATTCTCCAGCCGCGGATGCCGCTCCAAGTGGTGTAGCTGTCGTCGGCGATGTTGAGCCAGTTGGGTTTGTTGAGAGTATTGACGCGACCGGGAGGGTCGTTGAGGGCGTGGGCGAAGAGATCGAGGGAGAGTTCGGTGGTGCAGAGATAAACGGTGCGGCCGTCGGCCTGGTCGGGAAGCCTGCGGAACTCGAGGGTGTATTGGCGTTGGCCGGTGGGCGGGTAGAAGAAGCGGGCGACGCCGTTGTTGTTGTCGATTTCGCTTTCCCAGCCGATGAGCTTGGGGCCGGCCTTGGTGGTGTTGGAGGCTTCGGCGTTTTTGGGGTCCAGCGGTTTTTTCAGAACGGCGACGAGCGCGGGGAGGGCGGCGGTTTTCTGGATGTCTGCGGAAGTGCTCTCGGCCTTGCTGATGAAGGTGAGCGTGGCGGTTTTCAGGGCAGCTTCACGTTGTTTCGGATCAGGCTGTGCTTTGAGTGAATTGAAGTCGCGATAGAGATCGTGCAGGTATTGGTTGTAGACGAGGCGATCATCTTCGCCGGGGAGTTGGAGCTGGGCGTTTGAAGGCCGTCGTTCGAGGGCGGCGCCGATCACTTCGGGGTTCGTGAGTGAGACGGCCCAATGATGCCAGTGCTGCGGGGCGGCGGCATCCATCTCGGCGAGGATCGCCTGGGCGCGGGCGGGGTCGACATGCTGTTTCAGCAGCGTTTTCACCCGGTCCTGGGCCTTGGCGTCCGCATCAAGGTACGTGACGGATTCCGGAAGTGCGATGGTGCCGAGCTTGCGCCAGGCGGTGAGCACGATTTCCGCGGCATCGGTCGAGAGCGCGGGCTCGATGCGGGCGTAGTCATTCGTGGCGACGAGCGTTTGGAGATTGGCGATGCGGTCGGAGAGGCCGGACTCCTTCAGCGCGGCCTCGACCTGATCGTCGGGCAGGAAGTCGAATTTGGCGAGCTTGTCGGCGACATCAGACCAATAAGGAGCGCCGGCGGTGGGTTCATCACGCTGCAGGTAGAGCTGATTGAGGCACGCTTCGACCGTGGTATAGCCATCGATGAAATCCCGCCCGGTCGCGCAGCGGGCGAGATAGGCCTGCACATGGGCCTGAGCGAAGCTTTGATATCCGTGGTCCTGAATATCCGGGGCCTGTTGGGGTTTGTATTGGGCGGCGTAATCGGTGATGAGGGTTTTGAGGGACTCGTCATGGAAGCGGGAGAGGAGATGGGCAGCGATTTTGCTCTGCCAGGGCTCCGCCGATTTCATGTCGAGGGTGGGGACGCCAACGCGCATCTGGCGATCGAGATCGGCATAGGCAGTCGCGAGCCGCGCCGGCATGGTGCGACGGTATTGCCTCCGGAACGAGGTATCGTCGAGCCCGGAAAACGCATCGACGAGGCTCTGATGCGCGTGCCTCCATTGATCCAGCACAATCGGGGCGACGCCCGCAAGTTCCTTCGGCGGCGTACTCAGTGCGGCGGCAAGGACGGCCTTTTCCTTCGGCGGGTCGATGTAGTTCGGATTGCTGAAGCCGCGGTCGCGGAGGGTGGCATATCCCTTTTCAATGTCGCTGACGTCCTGGTTCAACGCCTGTCGGTGCAGCTCGATGAGGGCAAGCGACTTCGTTTCGGCGATCTTGTTGCGGAGCTGAGTGAGCCCCGTGGAGAGAGCGGCGATCTCCGGATCACTCGGCGCGGTTTGCTGAATCACCTCGATAATGCCGCCGATTTCGCTCACGTGCGCCTCCCAGTCGGCGGGTTTGCGCGGATCGGGAATCACGGCGTAGTCGTGAACGTGCGCCGAAAAAGTGCGGTAGTTCTCGATGCTCGGCGGGAGGTTGTATTCCTTCGCGGCGGCGAGCGTGGGGAGGTCAATCTTTTCCCGGGTGAGCGCGGTGGCGAGGGAGGAGAGCGTGTCGGCCGCGGGTTTGAGTTTGTCGGCGAACCCCTGCACCGCAGCGAGAGCCGCATCGCCGGAGACCTCTTTGGTTTTGCCCGGACTTGTCGCCGAGGTCGGGGTCTGTCGAGCGAAGGTAGCAATGTCATGAAGAATGGGGACGTCTGCGTTTGCGGAGGTTTCGAGCTTCTGAATGGTACCGATGTTCGCAGCAATGCCCGCCCATTCGGTTTCAATGTTGGTGACCGCATCGGAAGCTTTCACTGCGTTTTCCAGCGCGTGAATAATGTTTCGCTTTGGCTTGATGGCGTCGTATCGCGAGAGTGCGTCCGCCCCGGCGGGAATTTCCGGCGGCTGCGTCTCGTCGACCAGCACCTTGATCGCGTCGGCCGGTTCCTGCCAGTGGCGGTCTTTTGCGTAGGTGTCGCCATTGGCCTGCAGCTTGTGGAGCAGTCCCCAGTTGTCCGGCTTGAGCGCCGCTTCCAGATCGCCCACGAGTTTCAGCGACGTCAGCGTGTAAGCCGGGCCGGGGTGGATTTTCGCCTCATTGGTCGGCATGGCGACGAGGGCGCGGATTTCCCCGCCGCTGTTGTCCTGCGCAATTTCGACAGGAAGATAGTAGGCGGCCTTGGAGGATCGCTTCTTGAAGGCATCATTGAGCAGATCGATGGCGGTCTTCGGATAGCGGCCGTCCGCGGCGAGGGTGTCGGTGTTCTTCTTCGCGTCGATATAAAAATCCTGGAACCACGCGTGGGATTCGAGGCAGAGCTGGTCCCACTTCGCTTCGTCCCACTTTGGTTTGGGCGGCCGAAGCAGGAGGAACGTCGTGATGCCGCCTGCGATCAGGAAGAGGACGACGGCGGCGGCGATCATCGGCGCCTTGGACTTCTTCGGCTTGGCGCGCCACGTGTCGATGCGGGGGAGGAGTTTTTCGAGGTCTCGCTCTTCGGCCGGCGCCTGGGCATCCAGCAGGGCGGTGCAGAGTTTTCGCCAGTCTTCGCCGTTGGGGCCGAGGCGGTCCCATTCCTTGGAGCGACCGATGGTGCCCTGCTGATAGGGGCGAAGGTTGACCAGCTCGTAAAGGATCCTGCCGATGTCGGCGAGGTCTTTTTTGTCGGAGTTCACATTCAGGAGCGCATCGGGAGCGGGATCGCACAGATGCACCGCCGCGGTGGAGAGATTCACCGAATCGCGAAGGAGGATGTTCGCAGGCTTGATGTCGCCGTGAGCCCGCTTCGCACTGTTGCGACAATCGAGGAGACCGCGGAATACACCCGTGAAGATGTTGCGCAGATCGGCGTTATCAAGATTCACGCGTCCGTCAATGAGTGACTGCACGGAGCGTTCGTAACGGTCGAGGAGGACGTACGCACCGCAGGCGACGTACGTGCCGGCGGAGTCCTCCGCGCGGCTCGCCGCCTCACCGCCGATCCCTTCACTGGAGCCCTCGGTTCCCGCGCGAATGGCGGAGACTTCATGCACGGGCGCCCAGTTCTTCGACGTTTTCGCAATCAGCCGCTGCGTCTTGTAGCGCAGGAGGAAGCCGTCGATTTCGTAGCGAAGCTGCTCCTCGGACCAGATGCCCACGGGAGGCTGCAGGACCTTGATGGTTTTTTTATCGTCGGCCTTGAGGGCAAAAACAATCCCGACGCCTGAAAGGTGCAGGCGCTGCCCCGTTTCATGCTGGCCGAAGGTGGGCATAACAACTCGCGTTGCGGGTGCGTGGAGCGGGCTTGAGCGTTCGCTGAGTTCGCCCGCTCAAGCCTGCAAACAAACAGGAGGTCAATGCTTCTGCTTTATTTTTTCTCCGGCTTCGGCGGCGTGAGCGTGATGATGCCGTCCTTCTGCACGAGCATCTTCACATCGGTGGAAGACCAACGGCACGAGCCGAGCGGGAGAATCTGCCGGCGCGGGTCCTTGTCTCCGGGCAGGTCTTCATAGATGCCGGGCAGAAGCGCGAGCACGTAGAGCTGCATGTCGCCGCCGCCGGATTTCGAGAACCACTTGTCCCAGTGCGCGTCGGTCTTGGAGAGAGTCTGCGCGTCGGGCTTGCTGGGATCAAAGATCATTTTATAGCTGTCGACGGATTCGCGGCGTTCATCGCCCGGGTTCCAGTACTGCGTCATCGAATAGGTTTCCCAGCGGGCCTGCGCCAGCTTCGTGTCGATCGCGACAATGTCCACTTCGATCTTGCGGTCTTCGAGTTTCTTCCGCATCGCATCATCCAGTGAGACGGTGACGTTCAGTTTTGTGGGATTGCAGGAACAGCCTACGGAAAGCATGCCCATGCATGCGAGGGCGGCCAGGGCGAGTGCGTTACGGATCATGAATGACTCTCCTTTGAGAAATAATGATTGGTCATTTGCGGCCCTGCACGGAGATTTTCCGCAGGACGCCGTGGATTTCACGATTGAATCGCCAGTCGATCACGATCAGGGAACGGGTGCGTATCAATAATGTTTCGAGGTCGTTCATGATCGGGTCGTAGATTTTGTGCATGCCGCCGCGAGGGGCGTCTCCGAAATCGCGGCAGACGGAATCGGGGCCGATGGCCGGGAGCATGCGGATCAGCATGGCGAGCGTGGAGAACCAGAGGTCGGCGGGGATGAGGTCGAACGCCTCCTGCGGCGTGAGGGCAGCGGGCGTTCCGCCGTCGCCGCCGATCAGCTCTCGCGTGAGGCGGTGCGGACCGAGCGAATTGAGCCAGCGGGCGTCGGCCTGAAAAATCGAGCGGATGCGGTCGCCAAGCGGGGCGTTGGCATTGTGCTCGAGAGCGACCTGGCGAGCGAGCGAGAGAAGTTCGTCGGCGACAATGGCGAGCGTGGTGTCGTGGTTGACCAGCAGGGCCCGCGCGCCCAGCACGGCGAGCGAATAAAGATCGACGGGGCCGGAGAGGAGCGGAATCATGTCAAAGAGCGTTTCAGGAATGGGCACGCCTTCGCCGGCCTTGAGTTGGGCGAGAACGGGCTCGGGCAGCTTTTGCCGCTCGGTGCGGAATCGCCATTCGCCGGCGGCCAGCGCCGGCTCCTTCTCGACGTGGCCGTACAGATCGATGCGTCCGGAACCGACCGGGACGCGCAGCCAGATCAGATCGTTTCGTGTCGGACCGCCTCCCTCCCCGAGCCGTTCCTGCGTGATGAGCGTTCCTTCGAGAATCATTCCGGCAGCTTCGGAGAGCACCTTGCGAATGCGAAGCGTGCCGCGGCCGGAGGCGGGCTTGCTGACTGATTCCGGCTGATACACATTCGCCGGCGCCGAAAGTCCGCGGACGAAATACTGGGCCTCCGAGCCTTCCATCTTGAGCGTGACGGCATCGCCGGGATCAATGAGCGAAGCGCGGGCGGTCCAGAGGAACGGCAGCGAATGGGCGATACCGGCGCCGCCGGTGGCATCCACGTTCACCTGAAAGCTCTGCGCTGTCAGGTTGAGAAAGGGGCGCTGCGTCTGGGCGGTGAGGGCCCGCACGGCCGAGAAGCAATCGGCGAGGAGCCGCAGTTTCAGGTGGAACGTTTCGATCAGCCGGCCCCATTTGCCGTGCTTGCCGAGGAAGAGGCGGCCATCGGCGGCGGCGGCGGCGGAACCTCCATCCTTGTTCTCCAGCAATTCATTCAGGTTGTTCAGATGCACAGCGGCGCGGCCGGAGAGAATGCCCTCCCACGTGCCGCCGGAGAGCAGATCGAAGAAGGCATCCAGCGGCGCCGGTGCATAGGTGCGAACGAGGAGGAGGCCGCCGGTGGAAATCGGGATGAGCGAGCCCTTGGGGCCGGTGATTTCGCTCAGCGGCGCGGTGCCGGCGTTCGTCGGGGCGTTTGGCGTGACGGGAATCAGCGGTGACTTCGCATCTCCGGCGACATATAAGTAGCGGTGGAGCGAAGATGAATAGGGCGGAAGCCCTTTGCCGGCGAGAACAGCGTCATCGGTGCAAAGCGCCCACGCTCCGTTAGAGAATGGATCGGTCGGGTGCATGACCTCGCGTTTCTCGGCATCGTAGAAGAGGGGGCGCGGATGCGCGGTTTCCATGCCGGTGCGAAAGAGGGCGCCCATTGCATGGTCATCGAGCGCATCGAACGACTTGAAGAGGCGTGCCCAGCGTTCATCGAGAATCTTATTGGAGAGCGCCTCGCGCGCCGCGGCCGGCGCCATGTCGAGGCCGTCGAGATTCTGCACCCAGATCTCGACATACCCATGCAGCCGCCCGCCCGCATCGGTGATCGCTCCAAGATAGACGATGGCATCGAGCAGCGTGCGCAGCGTCACGAAATGCCCGGCCACCGGGTCGGGCTGCTCCCGGGCAAGGATGTTCAAACGCAACGGCGAGGCCTTGAAGTCCGGCAGCAAATTGATCGCGCCAAATCCCTTCGGCAGCGCGCTGGGCGCAACAAGAATCGATTCTGTGGGGGGGGCGGCCATGCTTCCCTCGCACGAGCGTCTTCAATTTCGAGTCGGTGGCGGAACGAGCCTGCCCACCAAAACTTACGGTAGCTCCGGGTGCGCACGAGTTTACGGCCACGGAGATTTTCGGTCAAAGCGAAAAACGCGGATTGCCGCCGCGCCGCCGCCCTATTCGCGCGGCGCCGACCACATCGACGTCAATACCTGCCCTTCGTTGAATGATCCTGGTATTCGCTCAATCTTGAACTGATGCTCCATGCGGAAGCCTTCGAACATCGTGCCGGTCGGATCGTTGTCGCGTTTCAGCGAGAGAATGAAAGTCGTGTTTCCGGCGGCGGAGATCCACGCGTTTGTCACGGGGTCGGGAACGAGCGTGTAGCTCCCCTCGGTGCGGAGCGTCCAAGTGGCGTGCTCCGCATGCGCGGTGAGCGTCGTCGGATCCCATGTCATCTGAATCACCGCAGGCAGGCTCGGCCGCTCAATTCGTTTGCATGTATACGGCACATCGAACGGAACTGGACCAAACGCGATCGGCAGAACGCCCTTCCACGGTTCGTCCCTGCTCTTCCCCGGCGGCGGCAACCGAGGCGTGATCGTCGGCAGATACGAGGCCTCGAACGGCACCGGGATGATGTGCCGCGGAATTGTGTACGGCACCATGTCGATGTCCACCACAATTCCCGGCGAAGGATTGAGCAGGTCCGACTGTATCTCGATGGTGTCCTTGAGATAGACCGGCGTCTTGTTTTGCGTGACCGCTTTTCGGTGCATCGCCCGCAACGCCGCGCGTTCCACGAAAGGCTTGCCGCTGATTGCGGGAATGTCGGTCTCCAGCAGCACGCTATGCTCGATCACGCGCTTCCATGACTGCTCGGAAATGGTGGAATCGACCAGCACGATTCCCGCGCGTTTGAATTTCTCCGCGAAGCGCTGCTTCTCCGGAGATTTCTGCGCCGCGAGCGACAAGTCCTGCCGCAGAAAATAGACTGAGCGAGCCACAGCATCCTCCGGAACGGTTTACTTGTCACCGAGTTTGAATTTCAGATTGACCAGGCTCGCCGAGTGCGTATGCCCGTTCACGTAAATGCCGAACGGCTTGATGTTCTTGCGGATCGGATAGAACCAGTCCTTGTCCTGCCCGCAGTTGACCAGCAGGAACCAGAGCGCTGCGCCGGGGATGAAGTTTTCCAATTCCTGGTTGCCGACCATTCCTTCTATCAAGCCTGCGAATTTACTGCACAGATTGTTGAAATAGTAGTACGTCAAATTCGCCGCTCCCGCGCCGAAGGCGCATCCGTCACGATTGAACGGATCCCAGCGATGCGAGTGCTCGACCCACATACCGGGTTCAGAGATCCAGGCGGCACAGGCGGCCCGTCCGCTTTCGGCGTTTAGGAGCTTATCGCCACGGTAACCGTCATGATTGCCGTGAATCAGGTAATTTCCGGCGAGCCCGTACACCAGGTCAAGTATCATTTCGTTCCAGCAGTATTCCGTGTGGCCGAACTTGTTCTGTACAGTGTACTCGTCGAGCAGGTCTTGGTTGTTTGACTGCAGGGCCTGGAATCCATTGGTGAGCTTTGTGCCTCCGGGAACAGTGGGGGCATGCAGGCGAAAGTCCTCGACGTTGTCGATACGCTCCTTGAGAAGGAGGCGGAGGCGGGTGAGATGAGCGGCGGTGAATTTGGTGCCGTCGGCCGTGACGCCGTCGGCGATGGCATCATCGTTTGTGCCGTATTTGGCGATGAGCTGATTGCCGGTGAAGTGCCGCCAAATCAGTTCATCAGTGGGCCATTCGTTGTCTTTGCAGACGTAGAGCTTCAAATCGGGGGCTCTTGAATCGCTGGAATAATGCCATTTGTCTTTGCGGTACTGGTAATTATCCCAAGTCTGTCGGGTTGCACCCAGTTTGATTTTCCAGAGCTTGTCCGATGGCGCCGCTTTTTTATCGTTCGTCGGAAAAAAGCGATACAGGAACTCGCGATTCACCCACGCTTCGTAAATATCCCCCACCTGAATCACCGCTACGCTGCCGCCCTTCGCAGTGCTCGGCGGATTGTCCCGCACACTCTGCAGCGCACAGAGCAGGTTTACGAGGTCCACCGCCGGTGATGCATCGCCATTGCCGTTCCGCAGGATCGCTCCCAGCCAATCTTCTTCACCTGCGCCCGCCTCCTCATCCCAGTTCGGCCCGCGGGCATAAAACCACGTCGATCGCAGCCGCAGCTCCCGGTCCACGATGTCCTTCTCCGCCTGCACCATGATTGGCGAGAGCCAGTATTTCGTTGAGAACGGCCCGACTCCCAATTCGACGCAATACAGCAATCCGCGCGCAATCGAATCAATTGGCGCCCCGTTCATCAACTTTTGATGCGCATCATTCTTATCCGCGTCGCTCGTGTTGTGCATTCTTTCGAGATACGTCTGCAACGCCGCCTGATCCTCGTCATCGATCGGACTTCCCCACGGCACGATCGGAACAAAATGCCGCTGCGCCTCGCGAAGCAACAACTGCATCTTCAAAATCACTTCCGCGCGCTTCGCCCCGTGATAGCGCTCCGTGGGCAGCGGCAGATCCGGCCATCGCTCCGGCAAATGCAGGTCGGGGAAAATCGCGAACAGCTTATTCTGCGGAAAATCCGCCACGTTGTAGACCGCCACCGCATGACTGACCAGCTTGATCGCCGCCTTGCGATCGTTATACACCGCATCATTCAACGCCCCCGCCAGCGGCGCCCCCGCATCCTTCAGCTTCTGCTTCGTCTCCTGGTAAACCGAATCCGTCCCATCCGCGACGTACAGGCACAGCCATACGTGCCCGTTCTCGATCAATCCAAAATCCCGCTGCTTCCCCGCCCCGGTGCCCGAATCCCCCTCCCACTTCTTGATCCCCTGCTTCACCGCGCTCGCCACCGCAGCCCCTTTCGAGATCGGCTCCGGATCAACCGCCGCTGCAATCGCCGTCGCCACGATGCTCCCCGTGCTGCTCCCCGGTGGAAATTCGCGCCATCGCTTGTATCCGCCCCAGTGCCCCACATCCAGCTTCACCAGCCGCGGCGCCACCAGCGCCAGCGTGTGCTGATCCTTCGTATCCGAACTGTCGTTCGTCGACACGTGCACATCACTTGCGAACAGCCCCCCGATATCGACCCCCTTCTTCAAGTACGGCTCCAGGTCCCACCCGTACATCGCCCCGTGCACCGGAAAGCAATCATCATCCAGGTCCTTCGACTTCCCGTCACCATCCGTCACTTTCTTGATGCGCCCGGTCCCATCCACCTCCACCAGCACATCCGCAGCTTCGTATTTGTCCGCCATTGGCATTCCTGTGCGAGTAATCAGCAGCCGTAAAACGTCTGCAGCGCCTTCAAAAACTTGTCATCGATCGTGCTGTTCACGTCTCCCGCATCTGTGACGCGCCCATCCGATGAGTTCGGCGCATTCTCCTTGCAGAACTGCTTGAACGCCTGGATCGACGTCCGCGTCGGCGAATCGTCCTCCCCGCTTAACTCCTCAATCGGATACCCCAGCGATCGCAACCGCTCCTGCACCCCGCGCCGGCACAATTTCTCCTCCTCCTTGCGCAGCGGCTTCAAAAATCCGAACTTCAGATTGATCCGCTGCCGCAACCGCGGAATCGCCAGCACGCCGCTCACCACCGTCGACGGCACCTTTTCGTCGATCAGCCCGTTCGAATCCGTCCGCTTCTTCTTCTGCTTGTACTTTCCGCCGCGCGGATCGTAATCCAGCGTCAGCACATACTCTTCGTTTGCCAGCGGCTTCCCGTGGATGTCCAGCATCCGCACGCGATAACTCTCCGTCGGTACCTTCAGCTTAAACTTGTGTTTCGCCTCCGTCGCGCGCGATTCCTCCTTCGACGAGATCGGCGGCACGTACAGGCGATCGCCCTGGGCCAGCATCCGCGGATTCTTCCGCTTGTTCCGCAGGTCGCTATTGTTCCCATGCTGCCACACGACCGAATTCCACTCCGTGATGCCATAATTGAGCGCAATGGATGCCACCCACTCCCCCTCCTGCACGATATGGATATTGCCATCCGGCGCGTTCGACATGAAACCATCCCACGGAAAGAGAATCCCTTGACGGCGACACCGCCTTGCTTTTCCTAACCTCCGATCATTACTGTCGGCGCGCCCGCAGCCACCGCACCACCATGCGCCGCGGTGTCCCCAATGCGCGCCGCCGGAACACCACAAATCATCACCGTCGCCGATCCCTTCACGATCGTGTCCGGCGGCCCAACGCATACCATCATGGACCCCACGCAGGCCGCCGGCATATTGCAGATTAATACCGTCGGCCCGCCCGGCGACACAATCGGCCCGCCCACGTGCGGCACCGGCGGCGTCCCTGGCGTCACCATCGGACAAGTATGCATATCCGTCACTCTCGCAGCTGGAGGCATGCGTTTCTCCTCAATACCACCGGCACATCCGTGTCACTCACCGTTTCACTGGAAAATATTCCAGCGCGTAAATAGGATCGGTATCCGTCTTCGGCGGGCAACGCGCCGACACGATGTACGCCGGCTTCCGCCCAAACCCCAAAAATCCAGCCTTCGGATCTTCCAGGTTCTTCAGCCGCCCGTTCGTGGTCGTTACCGTCTGCGTGTAATCAAACTGTGTCAGCCGCGCGCCAATCTGGTCCGGCTTCTCGTCCGGCAGATGGATTTCGCAGAAGAGCCTGGCCACGCGCTTCCGTGCCTCCACCTGCTCCGGACTGCTCCCCTTCGCCCGCGCCAGGTTGTCATCCTTCATCCACGCATCCGCCTTCGCGCGCGCATCCGCCTCCGCCTTGGCGACCTTCGCCTTGTGCTCCTCCATCATTTTCTGCACATCAAAGTTCGTCATGAAGAACCATCGCTAATTGAAACGCCGCTCAAAACCGTAGATCCCATTTGTGCTCATTTGTGTCCATTTGTGGGCAATTCCCGTCGCCCTTAAGACGGCTCCCACGAATCCTTGTCCAGATCCGGAAACGTGATCTTGCAATTCCCCTCCGGAATTCCATCCAGCCGCGCAAACCCGTTCTGATCCAGCGTCCCATCCGCGACCGTGTCGTCCGACAGCGTTACGCGATACCGCTCCCCCACCACCGGATTCCCATCCTCATCCACCAGCACAATCTCAATCCAGGTCGTCTTCACCTCCGAGTCGGGATCCTGCGACGTCTGGTCCGGCTTGAACGGCTGCGTCTGCGCGGTCCCGTATTTCCCGGTCCCTGCTTCCCGCTGGAACGTCTTAATCTCCTCCACCACGCCCGGATCGGCAACATCCGCATCCAGCGCTTCCGTCGGATCGGTCGGCGTCACCGGCGATCCCGCTGTTCCTGATTTCGCACTCGGCATAACACGCCCCTTGTCTTTCCGCCGGTTGTCCCGGCCCTTTCGCTAGTCCTCACACGAGTGCCGCCCACCTCGAGCAGCGTGTCCCGACCTCACGCCTCTTCCTCATGATCCAGGTCCGGCTCGGCAATCTCTTCCGCCGCCGCCACCACCGACGTCACCGTCATCGTCTCCGTTCCCCGATCCGAAGACGCGCCAGCCGGCTCCTCCATTTCGCCGGCCTGCCCGCCCTGCGCATCGATCGCTTCCGTCGGATCGACCGGCGCCTGCAACTGCCCGGCAATTCCATCCTTCTTGCTCGGCATGATTCGATCCTCTCACAGAACCGGGCTCAGTTGATCATCACCACGCTTCCCTTGACCGCCGTCTGTCCACTGCTCGACAACTCCGCCTGCCCACTGCCGGAGAGCGTCAACTGCGAATCCGCGCTGATCGCCACTTTCATCCCTTGCCCGTTCAGATTTCCGGTCGCCTGGATCGACGTGTCCGCCTGCGACTTCACGTTCACATTCGCCCCCGAACCGATCGTCGTATCGCCGGTCGAACTCGTCTCCACCGTGGCGCCCGACTCCTCGCACCCGATCTTGATCCCGTCCTTTTCGATCGCGATGTAATTATTCCCCACCTTGATCGTCACGTTCGTCAGCCCTTCGATCACGATGTTGTCGGCCTTCAGGTAATAATTGTTCGTCACCACCTCCGAATGGTTGTTCTTGAACTGCTCGATGACATCGTCCGTCACCTGCAGGCTCTTCGAACCGGTCACCTGCTTCGCCTCCTTCCCGTCGATGTTCTGGTGATAATCCCCCTTGATGTGCTCCATGTGGTCTTTGTCGATCAGCTCGTTCCGGCAGTTCTTGATGTGCTCGAACTTATCCTTCTCCACCACCAGGTGGCGGTTGTTCAGGATGTTCTCGAACCGGTCGTTCTTCACCCGGATGTCCATGTTCTTCGCGGCGTGAACGAAAATGTCCTCGTTGTCCTTCTTGTCCTCAAACCGGATCTCGTTGAAGTTCTGCCCGCCCTTGGACGTGTTGCTCTTGATCGTCGATTGCGTCTGGTTCGTCGGGAGATCGTACGGCGGCATGTTCTCCGCGTTGTATACCCGCCCCGTCACGATCGGCCGATCCGGATCCCCCTCCAGGAAGTCCACGATCACCTCCTGCCCGATCCGCGGCAGGAAGAAAATCCCCCACTTCTTCCCCGCCCAATTCTGCGACACCCGCACCCAGCAGCTCGACGTCTCGTCCGCCGCGGGATCCGGATCCCACGGAAATTTCACCTTCACCCGCCCGTATTTGTCCGTCCAGATCTCCTCCCCCGATTTCCCCACCACCATCGCCGTCTGCGGCCCCTGCACGATCGGCTTGGGCGTCACCCGCGCCGGACGGAACGGAATGCTCGCCGGCATCGCCGTGATCTGGGACTGAAAGATAATCGTCGATCCCCCCTTCCGTCCCCCGGCCGTCATCTCGTCATTCTGCAACTGGTACGTCGCCGACGTAACGAGAAAATCGCCGTCCTCCACCACCGGATGCCCCTGCAGCCCAAATGTGGCGCCCGGAACAATGGCGCGCGCACATGTCGTCGCCCGCGCCACCGAGTATTGTGCTTCCACTTCCCCCATTCGCACCTTCGTGTAGAACTTCCCTTCGTCCGGCGTCGTGTACGCACCAGGAGCGTCGTAGAGCTGGAACACGCCGGTGTCCTCGATATTCTGCGACGACACCGTGTTGTATAGATCCGTCTTAGGCGTGAGCGGGTTGAAGTCCGTCAATGCATATCCGGCCGACAGCAGTTCGTTCCCATGTATCCAGTCCCAGATGTAGCAATCACCCTTTGCACTCATGTCCGGTTCGTCGAACTTCAGCGTCTCGTAATTCGTCGCCTTCGAATGATTCGTCGGCGCATCGCACAGCACCAGCGTGTGCTTCCCGTTCTCGTGTTTGAAGAAATAATAAATCCCTTCATTTTCCATCAACCGCGAGACGAAATTGAAATCCGTCTCCCGGTACTGCACGCAATATTCCCACTTGCGGTAATCGTCCGGAGAAAGCGTGTCCTCCACGTCCGTGAAACCGCGATCCTTGAACACCGCCTTGATGATTTCCGGCACCGTTTTGTCCTGGAAAATCCGGCAGCTGGCGTTGCGCGTGAGAAACCACAGCCAGGGCACGAGCGTCAACCGGTACGAATAAATCAGCCCCGCGCTCTTCGTCCGGTCCACCCCCTGCATCGTGAAACGCGACACAAATCCGTTGAAATAACGGGTGCTCTCCTTCCCCGCCAGCAGCCGGATCGTCACGTTCGTCCCCAGCATGTCCTTCGCCTTGATCGGCTCGCCCCCTTCGGACAACACGTCCACCTCAAACTGGAACAGCCGCCCCAACGCCTCCGAGCCGTGCATCCCCGCGAGGAGCAGCGTGTCCCCGCCCTTGGTCGTCTCGATCGACATCTGGCGGTAGGTCTGTGTCTTGGCCATAACGCGTTCCCTTTTGAACAGCCCGCAGCACCACTGAGGAAGGCGACATCAGTCGTAGGCGTACGCAAAATTCCCGTCGGTGACGCTCACGTGCACCCGCGACACGGTTTTTCCGTCCACCATGCGCGAGAGCATCTCATGCCCGATTTCCGGCAGCATGTTGTTCGTGATCATCGCCTCCACCATGCGCGCCCCGCGCTCCAGCTCCGTGCACCGGTCCGCAATCAGATTGGGCACCGCTTCCTCGTATGTGAACGGAATCTTGTGATTCTCCTTCACACGCTTCTCAACACGGTTCAAATTCAGCTTGATGATCATCCGCAGCATTTCCTTGCTGATCGGATAGAACGGCACCACCACCAATCGATTCAGCAGCGCATCCGGGAAGACCTTCGTCAAATGCGGCCGCATCGCCTTCTCCAGCGCCTCCGCGTCCGGCATCAGGTCCGGGTCCTTGCACATGTTGATGATCACATCCTGCGCCGCATTGCTCGTCAGCACGATGATGCAGTTCTTGAAATCAATGTCCCGCCCTTCGCCATCCTCCATGTGCCCGCGATCGAACACCTCGAAGAATATCTCGTGCACGTCCGGGTGGGCCTTCTCGACTTCGTCCAGCAGCACCACCGAGTACGGCCTTCTCCGCACGGCTTCCGTCAGCACGCCGCCTTCGCCATACCCGACATATCCCGGAGGCGACCCTTTCAGCGTGCTCACCGTGTGCGCTTCCTGGAACTCCGCCATGTTGATCTTGATCAGGTTCTGCTCGCCGCCGTAGAGCGTCTCCGCGATCGTCAGCGCCGTTTCCGTCTTCCCCGTGCCCGACGGCCCG
This sequence comes from Phycisphaerae bacterium, assembly GCA_035524355.1. Classification (GTDB taxonomy): domain Bacteria; phylum Planctomycetota; class Phycisphaerae; order WQYP01; family WQYP01; genus DATKPA01. The sequence continues at coordinate 66,795 of DATKPA010000113.1, forward strand.
ACGAGCATGAACACCCCCACCGGCCGGTTCGGATTGTCCAGCCGCGCCCGGCTTGTCCGCACCCGCTTCGAAATCATCTCCAACGCATGCCGCTGACCAATCACGCGCTTCTCCAGCACGTCCGCCAGCTTCAGCACCTGCTCCAGTTCGTTCTTCGCCATGCGGCCCACCGGAATCCCCGTCCAGTCCGCCACGACTGACGCCACCGACTGCGCATCCACGCACGGGAAAATCAGCGGCCGCTCCCCCTGCAACGTCGCCAGCTTCCCCTGCAATTCATGGAGTTCCGCCAGGAGCTTGTCCCGCTCCTCCGGCTTGAGCGCCGCCGCCGGTTCCGGCTTGGGAGTCTTCGGATCGCCCGCCGACTCAATCGGCTCGCCCGCCCCGCGCAGCTTCCCGCGAATCTCAATCACCTTCGCAATGAGCGCCTTCTCATCGCTCCACCGCTTGTCCAGGTCCGCCAACCGCTCCTTCTCCTTGGCCAGCGAAGCGTTCACCTCCACCGTCCGCGCCTTGTGATCCATCCCCACCGCCGTTTCCTTCTCGATGATGTTCAGCTCCGTCTCCAGCGCCTCGATGCGCTTGCGCGAATCGTCCACCTCCGCCGGCACCGCATGCTGGCTTATCGCCACCCGCGCCGCCGCCGTATCGATCAACTTCACCGACTTGTCCGGCAACTGGCTCGCCGGAATGTATCTGGCGCTCAGCTTCACGCTCGCTTCGATCGCCTCATCCAGAATCTGCACCTTGTGATGCTTCTCAAAACTCGCCGACACCCCGCGCATCATCAGCACGGCCTTTTTTTCGTCCGGCTCGTCGATCTTGATCACCTGGAACCGGCGCACCAGCGCCGGATCCTTCTCAATGTGCTTCTTGTATTCATCCCACGTCGTGGCCGCGACCGTCCGCAGCGTCCCACGGGCCAGCGCCGGCTTCAAAAGCTGCGCCGCATCCCCGGTCCCCGCGCCCCCGCCCGCTCCCATCAACTGATGCGCCTCATCGATAAACAAAATGATCGGCTTCGGCGAGTTCTGCACTTCGTCGATGATCCCTTTCAACCGGTTCTCAAACTCCCCCTTCATGCTCGCCCCCGCCTGCAGCACGCCCATCTCCAGCGAACGCAACGTCACATCCTTCAACTGCGGCGGCACATCCCCGCGCGCGATCCGCAGCGCAAACCCCTCCACCACCGCCGTCTTGCCGACCCCCGCCTCCCCCGTAAGAATCGGATTGTTCTGCCGCCGCCGCATCAGGACATCGACAATCTGCCGAATTTCATCATCGCGCCCCACGATCGGATCAATCTCGCCCTTGCGCGCCTTCTCCGTCAGGTCTACCGTAAACTTCTTCAGTGCTTCCTGCTTGCCCATCTGCGCCGGCGCCACAGACCCCGACGTCTCCCCCGGCGCCACACCACCACCCACATCCCCCTCGCGCGACGCCAACTGCTCCTCCGGCGATTTCGCCGTGATCTTCGCAAAATCATCCGTCAGCGCATCCGCCTTGATCTTTTCAAATTCCCGCGAGATCGCCAGGAAATGCCCCCGCAGGTCCGGCTCCTTCACCAGCGCCACGATCCAGTGCCCCGTCCGCACCTTCTGCTCCGAATACATCAGCGATGCGTACTTCCACGACGCCAGAACCATGTTGATCGTCGGCGTCGAAAAATCGACATACGACCCGCCCCCGCGCGGCAGTTTCGACATCGCGCTCTGCAGATCACCCGCCAGCCGCGCGGGATTCACCCCAAACGCATTCACAATCTGATGGATATCCGAATCGCTCAGCGTAAACACCTGATTCACCAGGTGCACAATCTCGATGTACGGATTCCCCGCCGTCTTCGCCGCGACCGTCGCCGCCTCAAAGCACTTGTACCCAACAGAATTCAGCTTCTTGAAAAACGCCGCGCGGGAAATATCTGCCATAGTTCTTTCCTTTTACCCAATGTCTTAAAGTCGTCTTCGTGGTCCTTCGTGCTCTTCGTGTCCTTCGTGTTTAATTCCGTCAGTTCTGCCTCGGATCCAAAATCAAATTATCCGCATCCCGGGGCATCGGCTTCGCTTTCGTCCACGTGCTCCATCCCAGCCGCCCGCTCTTCCCGAGCTGCGCCGCCGGCACCTCTTCCTTCTTCAATATCAACTGCACATCCCACGCCAGCTCTTCACCCACATAATTCTTCACCCAGTCAATCAACCGCCGCAGCGAATCCCCGCCCGGCAGCATCCGCTGATAATCCGCATACCTCATCGGCCCCATGATGATCCGAAACTTGTACTGGCACTCCCAGATCCGAGCCCCCACGATCGCCGTCGACCCCACGAGCCCGGTCCGCCTGCTCTCGCCCAACCGGCACCGCGAATCGACCGGCAACTCAATCCACTCCCCCACAAATGTCTCCACCCGCGTCCGAATCTGAAAGAAATCCTGCACCACCGCCTCCAGCCCCTCCGCATTCCGCGCCGTCCCCACCAGCCGCCCCGAATAGTGCAGCTTCGCCGAGTCCGGCACCGTGTCCCGGTCGTGAAAATGCTCCGACCCATCCCCAAACAGCGACGCCACATACTCCGCAAACCGGTCCTTCCCCTCATGCTCGTACGACACCGTCTGCTGATTCACCGCCCACGCGCGATAAAACAGCGAAATCAACCGGTGATGAAACAAATCAAAAAAACGCGACAGCGTGTAATCATTCACGTGAATGATCCGCTCCCGCGCAAACTCCGTCAGAAACAGCGGCATCGGCCCGTTCGGACCAAAGAGCCCCATGAAATTCACATACATCCGCGGCACGTTCGTCAACGCGTCCGGCGTCACCTTCGAAATTGTCGACGTCGCAAACGTCATCGCCGGTTCCTGGCAAAAGCGAACGGGATCGTCCCCGGGCTTAAGCGAGGTCCCGATCTTCGGCGCATCATGATTCACGCACTCAATGCGTCGCACCGCTGAGAAAAAGTCGAACGTCTGTCCCTCTTCCTGCAGCTTGAAACTCAGAGCGTGTGCCGCAGACCCAGCCTCGCTGGCCATCGCATCACCTCCCCTCTTTCCATCGTGCGCACGACCGTCTCCGTGAACGAGTTCAGCGTCACATACTTCGCAAAGAACCGCTCCAGAACCGCCCCCAGCAGAAACACACCCGTCCCCTCAAAGTTGATCTCGTCAAACGTCACCGTCACCTCCAGCCCCCGCGCAAACGAAATCGGCCCCGGCTTGTTCACCCGCCGGATGATCTGCTTCGTCGCGATGTTCTTCACCCCCTCCACCTGCTTCCGGATTCCCGAAAACTCCGCCGAATCCGCCGACCCCCGCGTCTCCATCGGCCCCGTATACAACCGCAGCAGATCCCGCAGCGCCCCCGCGCCGGCACCCGCACCCACGCTCTGCTCCCCTCGCGCATCCGACAGCGATAAATAATTCAGCGACAAGTGCGAGATGATCCGCCACGCCGTATCCCCCTCCGCATAACTCGCCCGCGGCATCGTCGGCTGCCCCGAGATCGACTTGATCGCCGTCACTGGCGCCCCCGCCTCCATCGTGAAATCGCTCGGACCACGCCCGATCGGCACCGTCAACGCCAGATCCCGGTTCGTGCAGTACACCGCCACCGCCAGCTGCTTGAGCTCCGATCGGAACGGCGCATTCTTCGAATCCACGAGCGACAAATACACATCCGCCCCGGGATACCGCGTCCGCGTCCCGAACCGCTGCTCCTTCGCCGACGGCACCCGCGGCACACGATTGATCTGATAGTACGCCCCCCCCTCCTCCGCATCCCGCGCCCGGTAGAACGGCAGAAACTCCACCACCGTGTCGTTCCCCGCCCCAATCCCCACCACCTTCTCCACCGAATGCACCTCCAGATCCAGCGGCCGCGTCCGGTCCGGAATAATCTGGAAATCGCTCGCCTTCTCCGTGATGTGAATCCGATCCGCATTCATCGGAAACAGATTCACCGCCGGCGAGCAGTGCATCGCAAAATTCGCGCCCGACACCATGTTTTCCAGATTCAGATTCACCGTGTTGAACAGCAGAATCAGATCGACCGTGTTCTCAGTCCCCCGCTTGAGCCCGTTTTTCAACCCGCTCACTTCAAAATTGTAAAACCGCTGCGGAAAGGCAAAATACTCCTGCAGCAGTCGATATCCCTGGAACGACCGCGGCCCGTACGGCAGCAGCGCCTCCTCATCCTCAAACCCCACCGTCTTCACCGGCGGATTCGCCGCATTCCCAATCAGCTCCCGCCACTTCGGCGGCTTCGTCGCCGGCTGCATCACCGCACCGATCGTGTGCCCGATGATCAGCTCATACAGCCGCGTCTGCTGTTCCCCCGGCGCGTTCAGATAAAACTGCAGCGAATCGGCCTGAATCTGGTTCAGCTTCAACCCCGCCGTCGTCTGCAGCCGAATTCGTATCCCCGACTTCGCCCCCGCCAGCGCCGCCTGCGGAACATCCAGCGATGCCAGCTCACGGATGTAATAATTCGCCTCCAACACCTTCAGCGGCCACAGCGTGATCTCATGCCCCGTCCGATACGTGCACGCCGTCTGATCACCCTTCCCGATCAGCGACTTCACCGACGTGTGCCGCGGAATCCTGTACCCCTGCGCCAGCGCCGGCTCATCCTCCTGCGGCTGAAACTGCAGCATGGTCATAGACGGCGTGGGGGCAAGATAATGCGGATACACCGTCTCCAGCATCGACTGCGTGAACCGCGGAAACTCCGCATCCAGCTTCAAATGCACCCGCGCCGAAAGAAATGCCACTCCCTCCAGCAACCGCTCCACGAACGGATCCGCGCACGTGAAACCCTCCAGCCCCAGCCGCCCCGCTATCTTCGGAAACTCGCGCGCAAATTCCGCCCCCATCCCGCGCAGATGCTGCAACTCCAGGTCGTAATAGCGGAGCAGGCGTCTATCCATCGCTCGTTTCCTTCACGTTGATCTGCCCCGTCTCCAGGTCGATTTCCGTCTTGATGTACATCCGCTCCGCCGACTGCGTCGCGATCACCTCCCCGCTGATCCGCAGGGAAATCGCGTTCATCCCCTCCGCATTTTCCTGCACCTCCACCAGCAACCCCCGCTTCGAAAGACGCGCTTCAAATATGTTCAGCGCCTTCAGGAATCCCCGCTCCAGGTCCCCCGACCGCACCGACGACCCCGTCATTCCCGTTAAATCCGGAACGCCGTAATTGATTACCGACGATGCCGCCTCCGGAAACTCCTCGATCCCGTCCCGGTCCACCGGCGCCGGCGTGTTAAACAGCCACGCAATGTCCCGCATGATCGACCCGCGCAACTGCGTCGGCGACAACACATTCTTGTCCCGCGATTCCTTCGTCTGCCCCGGCTGATCATCAATCAACCGATCAAACAAAAACGGCTGCAACCGATCCCGTGGATTCAACTCCGCCATAACGTCCCCCTCGGGTGCCATGCTTCTGACACAACCTCGGTGTCAGAAGCATGCCTCATGTGCTCCCGCCAATGCATTGCACTCCCCCGCGCCCCTTCTCGCTTCTGACTTCTGACGTCTGACTTCTTCACCACAACCCCCTCACGAGCCGCCCGCCGCCACCGCCGCTTCCGGCGCTGGCGACGCTGACGCAGTGTTCAACACCAGCTCCCGCACCTCCAGCAACGGCACCTCCACCGTGTCCGTCGTCAGCAACCGCTGCCCGATCCCCACCGACGTCCCGCCCCGATCCGTCCATTCCGTCTTCCGCGAGAGCTTCGCCAGGTTGTCCCCCAGTTTCTCCGTCTCCGGATACCGCACCGGGATCAGCCCGATCGCCTGCGCCCCCGTCGACCACGTGAAGGTCGCCGGCGCCCACACCAGGTCGCGCAGATCGCTCGGCGCTTCCATGACGATCTTCGCAATCCGGTGCATCGGTATCCAGTAATACTTCCCATCCACCAGCGCCTCGATCACCGGTCCCATCCGCTGGTCCGCATCCGCGATCCACTCAAATTTTTCCCCATTGATCGTTCCCGAAGTCGCCGGCGCCGCTTCAAACGCCTTCTCTCGCAGCTCCGCCGCCGCTTTCGTGTGCCCCTTCGCCAGAAGCTTGTTCGCCTCCAGAAGCCACCCGATCCAGTCCTCAGGCTCCCCCAGGAACAGCGGCGTCCTCTGTCCCGAAAAAATCTCCAGTCGCAGCGCTTCCGTCGCCAGCGCCGGCCGGCATACCTGCGCCATCAGCAGGTTCATCGCGTCCAGGTCCGCCGCCACGTTCAACTGCGTCAACGCCTTCTCCCACTCCCCCTGCACCGCCATCATCTGAAAAAGGAACACCCGGAGCTTCGCATCCGTCGGCTTCGCGCGAACCTCCTCCTGCAGCGCCTTCCGTGCTTCTTCCAGTTTGCCCTGCTGCAACAGTTCCTTCGCTGTCATCCGATCTTCCTTCTCGCGGGATCTTCACCCCGCGCTCTTGCGGATTTCTTCACTTCTTCGGCGTGTACGGCAACGCCGACGGCATGTCCTTGTTGTCGCACAGCGACCACGCCCGCTTCACATTCGTCTTCAACGTCCCGTCCGCATCCTGCTGCGCATAGTAATAATCAATCGACGTGTAATTCAGCGAAATCGCCTCCGACCCCCGGCCCGCATCGCCTCCGCCGTGCGAGTAGCTCGTCACGTACACGTCGCACAACTGTACCTGCAGGTAATCCGCGTTCGTCTTGCTCGCTCCACGCTTCCGCACGCTCAGCGTCGCCTTCTTGAAATGATCCGAGCGCGCCACCGCCAGCATCAACGCCGGCGACGCTTTGCTCGGCACGATGCTCAACGTCATCTCCTGAAAGTCCGGCTTCGTGTCCCCCTCCCCGGGTGACGATTTCCGCGCGTTCGACACCCCCAGGCTGTACGAGATCACCTGGATCTCCCCCTTGTGCGCCGAATCCTGAGCCTCCCCCTCGATCGGCGGCCCCTTGTCCGGCTCCAGACACAAAAAGCCTATGACATTCAATTCGTCGACCAACATCGCCATTCTCCGCAATGCGCACGCCTCTCATTCGGCATGCTCATAACAACCAAGCGATTTCCAACGACCCACGCAATCTGCCCGGCACGCCCCTTCCCGCCGCTCGATACCGGACCCATTTCGCGGTGCCGGCACTCTCCGGCGGGAGGTAACGAGCCACCGCAGGCGCTCTGCGCCTGCGGTGGCGTCGTCTTTCCTTCGATTCGCTTGTCGCTTTTTGCGACGCTTATTCCGAACCGGAGTTCGCCTTCATGTCGTACGTCCAACTGCCCGCACGCGAGACCGAGCCGTCCTGCTTCTGCTGGTTGTACTGAATGCCCAGCGAGGTATAGGCGAAGGCAATATCCTCGGCCGGCTCCTCCGAGCTGCCGTCCAGGTTGTGCTTCGTGATCACCAATTGCTTGAACGTGTAGATCATGAAGTCCTTCTGGCCGGTGCCCGAACCGCCGCCCGCCTTCCGGAGGTACAGCTTCGCCTGCGGAATGTGCGTGCCCAGCGTCAGGTTCTTGTAAATCGCATGCGACGCCGTCGAGCACTTCGTCTTGAAGGTGAATTCATTGAACTTCAATTTGCCCGATCCCAGGCCTGTCCCGGTCTCCGCGCTCGCCGGAGCTTCCGCGCCGAAACTGAACCCTTCGATCTGCAGGCAGTCCCCTTTCCCCTTCCCGTGCTGCGAGTCCAGACTTTCGCCCTTGATCCCACAGCTCGGATCGAATTCGAGAAATGCGTCAACAGCCATTGTGAAGTCCTCCCAAAAAGAATCTTTCGAGCCTTTGAAATTCGTCTCGGAAGCCCGCCCACAGCGAGCGGGCTTCTTTCATAACGCGTCGTTATCCGGCTTTGGCCGAAGGCAATTTCGAAACAAGCCGCAGCGACACCGTCAAACCTTCCAACTGATAGTGCGGCCGCAGGAAGAACTTCGAGGTGTAATACCCCGGGTTCCCTTCCACTTCCTCCACGACCACTTCCGCAGCCGCCAGAGGACGCTTTGCCTTCCCTTCTTCCGAGGCGCCGGGATCCGCTTCCACATACTGCGTGATCCACTCGTTGAGCCACCTCTCCATGTCCGCACGTTCCTTGAACGAACCGACCTTGTCCCGCACGATGCACTTCAAATAGTGCGCAAACCGGCAGGTGCTAAAGAGATATGGCATGCGAGCCGCCAGGTTGGCATTCGCCGTGGCGTCCGGATCGTCGTACTCCTGCGGCTTCTGCAGCGACTGCCCGCCCAGGAACACCGCCGAATCCGTGCCCTTCCGGTGCAACAGCGGCAAGAGCCCGTTCTTCGACAGCTCCGCTTCACGCCGATCCGTAATCGCGATTTCCGTCGGACACTTCATGTCCACCCCGCCGTCATCCGTCGGGAACGTGTGGCAAGGCAACCCTTCCACCAACCCGCCCGATTCCACGCCGCGAATCCGTGCACACCACCCGTACAGCTTGAACGCCCGGTTGATGTTCACCCCCATCGCATACGCCGCGTTCGACCACACATACTTGTTGTGATCCGCGCCTTCCGTGTCCTCTTCAAACGCAAACTCTTCCACCGGGTTCGTCTTGCTCCCGTACGGCAACCGCGACAGATTCCGCGGCATCGTCAAACCGATGTAGCGCGCATCCTCCGATTCCCGCAGGCTCCGCCACGGCGCATAATCCGGCGTCTGGAAGATCTTCGTCAAATCGCGCGGATCCGACAGTTCCCGCCACGATTCCATGTTCATCAACTTCGGAGCAGCCGCCGCAAAGAACGGCGCATGCGCCGACGCCGCGATTTGTGCCATGCCCGACAGCAGTTCCACATCCGGCGGCGTGTGATCGAAGTAGTAATCCCCGATCAACGCCCCGAACGGCTCGCCGCCGATCGTGCCGTATTCCTGTTCGTAAATCTGCTTGAACAGCGGGCTCTGGTCCCACGCCGTCCCCTTGAACTTCTTGATCGTCTTCGCCACATCCTTCTTCGAGATGTTCAGCACGCGGATCTTCAAGGTCTCGTCCGTCTCGGTATTGTTCACGAGATAGTGCAACCCGCGCCACGACCCTTCCAGCGACCGGAACTGCTCGTGGTGAATGATCTCATTCACCTGCTCCGTCAGCTTCGCATCGATCGCCGCAATGATCGCCTGGATCGTCTTCACCGCGTCATCCGACACCAGGTTGGTCGTCGAAAGCGCCTGTTCAGCGAGCGTCCGCACCGCGGACTTGATGTCTTCCCGCGCGCCGTCGCCCTGCGGCTTGAAGTCGCGCTCCAGAAGCTTCTCAAATTCGCTCACTTCTTCGGTTGCACCTGCCGGTGCCGCCTGCTTTGCCTGTTCCGTCATTAGTTACCCTCCTGCTTCGGGGTCGACGCCAGCGCCTGCAGCATCGTGGGATCCTGCAGCACCTTCGCGATCAAGTCTTCGGCCTTCGCTTTGCCATCCATGTACGTCAGCAAGTTCGCAAGCTGAGTCCGGCTCTCCAGCAGCTTCCGCAGCGGCTCAACCTTCCGAGCCACCGCCGCCGGCGAAAAATCGTCCATGCTCTCGAACGTCACTTCCACCGGCAGGTTCCCCTGCCCCGTCAGCTTGTTCGGTACCTGGAACGCCACCCGCGGCTTCATGCTCTTGAGCCGATCGTCAAAATTATCAACGTCGATCTCCAGGAACTTCCGCTGCTCCACCCCGGGCAACTGCTCCTTCGGATTCCCCGACAAATCCGCCATCACCCCCATCACAAACGGCAGATTGATCTTCTTCTGCGCACCGTAAATTTCCACGTCGTACTCAATCTGTACGCGCGGCGCGCGGTTGCGCGCGATGAACTTTTGGCTGCTTGCTTTCGCCATAAAGGCTCCTTAAAAAAGCGAAGTCCGTCCGGTGGGGTTTGCGGCCCTGATTAAATTGTGCAGGTATGGCTCGCGCCAGACCACATTCTAAATCCTGTTCCCGCATGGAGCAATACGATTTCTCACCACAATTCCATTTCCCTTCATCACACCGCGAATCCTTTTCCCGTTCTCGCGGAATCTTCCCGGCCACTCGCTTCCCTCATGTGGATTCTCCTGCCCCGCCCGCCGGCTCACCCGTAAATACCTCGATCTTCGCCATCGCCTCCGGCGCCAGATCCTTCATCAAATCCACAAAATTCATCGTCACCAGCTTCTTTGCCCGTTTCATGAATATCGGCACAGGACTCGTCGGCTCATACTGCTCGTAATACTCGCAAATCTTGTCCAGCATCCGGATCACATCCGCCCGGCTGCTGATCTCCCCGCTGATCCCCCCGCCGCCGCGCGACACCGGCATCCCGCCCCCTTCCGCCCCCCCGCCGTCGCACGACTCCGCCGCCGCCGGCGCCTCCCCAATTCCCCGCTTCGCCAGTTGCTCCTGCAGCAAGTCGCTCATCTGCCGCAAGACATCCTTCAGCGACGAAAAGTCCGGGCTGTTCCCCGCACCCACCTTCTCCCCCAGCGTCGTATCCAGCGCCGCCACATCCTCCATAATCCCCTGCACCGTCCCCTGCGTCCCCTGCAGATCCTCCGTCGACGTATCCGCGAACGCCGCATTGATGATGTCCATGTCTGGAGGCGGTGGGGCCGACTCTCCCTCTTTCGCCGCCGCCGGCGCAGGCACATCCCCCCGCGCCACCTGCACGTCCCGATAACAGAACTTCCCGATCCGCTGCTGCGAGTTCGTCAGAATCGCTTCCCGCAGCCGCAGCTTCGTTTTGTACAAATCCGCCGCCGAATCCGCATCCAGCGCATCCCCCGCAAACCCCTTGAAAATATTCACCCGCACCGTCGGATCATTGTTGTCATCCGGATCCAGCTTCGGATAAAAGTGATCCCACATCCGCTCCACCATCCCCCTCAATAACCCCACCCCGTCCTTGAACCCCGCCAGCCCGTCCCCTTTCAACAACGCAATCGCCAGAATCATCCCCACCCGGATATCCCGCGTCCGCTCCGACAGCTTCAGCGCCGCCCCCTTCACCTCCCGCCACTCCGGCTCCTCCGCCGGCTTCACCACGTCCCCCATCCGCGACTCCGGCGTACCCCGGGCCAGCTTCTCCAGCTCGAAATACTCCGGATCGTATTCCACGTCCGCCCCGCCCGGCGCTTCCGCCGATATCTCCGCCAGCAGCGGCTCAACCTCGATCACACTCATGCGAACTCCCTGTTCTCACGGAGCCGACGTTCTTCCACCGGCGCCGCGCAACAACTCTGTGGCCGTTATCATCGGCCAGATCATTTCATCGCCGTGACGTTCTTCAACGCATTTTCCGCGGGTCCTTCCGCCTTCGGTGTTACCGGAACATTCTGTTTCGCCGTCTGCGTCGTTCCCATGATCGCCGACATGAACGCATCGCTGCTCGATATGTTCTGAGGTTGCAGCTCGCGGAAAATCACGCCCTTCGACAAATTAAACTCCGCCGACGTCAACCCCAGCGACCGAATCTGCTCCAGCAGTTCCCGCAACTGGTTCAGATAATTCAATGACTGGGCCATCTTCGGTTCCGATTTCTTGGTCTCCAGGTACGCGCGCAGCCCCTCCGGCGCCCCCTTCGGATCGTCCGTCGTGTACGCATCCCACGCCACTTCGAACGACGCCTGTATCTTTTCGCTGCGACGTTTCATCTGCGGCGTTCCGTCCGCGTTCATCACTGCCGCGCCGTTCGCATCCACCACGGGCTCAAAGAAGAGCGCCCGATAAATGCTCACGGTTGGCAGAATGGGCGAATTGGGCAATCTGTTCGCCGCCACCCGCATGTCCTTGTACGCCGGCGTCAGCGTCATCGGTATGTCGTTGTATATCGCATTCCCCAGCAGATACGCCAGCAACTCATCCCTCGTCGCCGGTCGCGCATTCACCCCCAAATGCTGCAGATCCTCCAGCATCGTTCCCGCCACCGTCGCCGCTCGCTCCGGCTGCAGGGTCTGCACGTCACGCGGTATCGAGCTCTGCAGCGCAAACGCCGGCGCCGATCCATCCGCCGGCAGATACAACGCCACCCCCGCCGGCTGAAACTGCAGTGCCGTGATCGCGTTCACCTGGCTGAACGAGAAGAACTGCCCCGACGCCTGCGTCCCGTTCGCGCCACCCTGCGTCACCTGCGAACCCGACAAATGCAACGCCCCAGGACTCGGAACGCTGAACCACACCTCATTCTTGAAGTTCACCGGCGGTGGCACCGATATGTTGTCCTGCGGAATCTGCAGCGTTCCGTTCATCGTCACGCTCACCCCCGCCACGACCCCCAGCGTCTGCGTGAACTGATTCACCGAATTCACGTTCATCGGCAACGAAATATTCCCGTGCGCCTGGAACGAGATCGGCCGGCCCTGCGCATCCACCAAAATGCTCCCCAACGCCCCGATGTCTCCCAACGTAATATTCCCCGGCGAGGTGATCGTCAGATTCCCGCCGCTGGGCGTGTTGTACACCGACATCGTCTCCGCGTGCGCCATGAAGAACCCGCCCGCACCCGTTGTGAAGGTCAAATCCCCGGACTTGTCAAATATCGTCGCCACGGTCTGGTCCGGTGCCGTTTTCCCCGCCGGCATCTGGAACGATATCCCCGCCGCCGTCACCACTTCCGAGGTCCCGCTCGCCGGCGCAAACTCCACCGCACCGCCGTGAATGAACGAGATGCTCGCCGCGCCCATGCTCACGTTCCCCGTAATCTGGATCGCGTGATCACTGTCGTTCACGATCTTCCCGTCGCTCGTCGCAGCCGTCTCGAACGTCAACGTCCCCGCGCCCGTTGAAGTCACGCCATGCCCCACCGAGATCGCCCCGTGCTGACCCGACGGAATAGTCCCGTTCGTCCGCAACGTCAGATCGTGCGTCGTCAGGTTCACGGACAGCGCCCCGCTGTACGTCTGATCGCCCGTGGTCGTGATGTTCTGCGACACCGTCGCCGTCCCGCCAACTGTCAGCGACTGCATCGTGATCGTCCCGTTGATCGTCGCCGCGCCCGTCACATGCAGCAGGCCCGTCCCGGTCACCGCCTTGTTGAACGTCGCCGACCCGTTGTCCGTCAGGTTGTGAATCGTCACGATCTGCTGATACGACCCGGCGCCGCCGACCGTCAAATCATGCCCGGCCCCGGTCAGCGTCGACTCGAACGTGACCGCCGAACCCGCCAGCGTCGCCGTCTGGCCCAGGGTCGCCCCGCCCGTGTACGTCTGCGTCCCCGTCGTCGTGATGTTCGCCGCGTTGACTGTCGCCAGACCGCCGACCGACAGCGAGGTTCCATTCACCGTGCCATTAAAGGTCGCGGCCTTCGTCACGATCAGCGACCCGATCCCGCTTACCTGCGCGAACTCCCCATTCCCCGTCACTGTCAGCGATTCCCCATTCCCGGTCAGCAGCCCGCCGAACGTCACCGTCGACCCCGTCGTCAGCACCGCCGGCGTGGCATTCGCTCCCAGCGAGGATGCCCCCGTGTACGTCTGCGCCCCCGTCGTGGTGATGCTCGCCGCGTTAATCACGCTGCTCCCATCATCCTGCAGCGACACCAGCGTCATATTCCCATTGAACGTCCCGAGCCCCGTCACATGCAGATCCCCCACGTTGTCGACCATGTTGAACGTCCCATTCCCATGCACCGCCAGGTCATGCCCGTTGCCCGTCAGCAGGTTGCTGAAGGTTACCGTCGTTCCTGTGAGCGACGTGCTCATCCCCAGCGTCGCCGCCCCGTTGTACGATTGAGTCCCCGTTGTGGTGATGTTCGCCGTGTTGATCGCGCTCGCGCCGGTCACCGCCACCGAGCCTGCGCTCACATTTCCGCCAAACGTCGCCCCGCCGGTGTCCTGCAGCGCGCCCACGCCGGTGATCGCCGCGAACACGCCATTGCCCGTCACCGTCAGATCGTGCCCGTTGCCCGTCAGGGTGCTCACAAACGTCACGGTCGTGCCGGTCAGCGTCGTGGTCGCGCCGAGGCTCGACGCAGCGCTGTATTGCTGCGTCCCCGTCGTCGTGATGCTCGCCGTGTTGATCGTCGACACGCCATCCACCAGCACCGAGGCCGCCCCCACGGTCCCGTTGAATGTCGCCGCATTCGTGACATGCAGTGCCCCCAGCCCGCTGATCCCCGCAAACACGCCGTTGCCATTCACTGTCATTGCATGCGAATTCCCCGTGATCACCGCGCCGAACGTCGCCTGCGTGCCCGTCGTTAGTGTCGTATCCATGCCGAGCGTCGTCGCGCCGCTGTATTGCTGCAACCCCGTCGTCGTGATGCTCGCCGTGTTGATCGTCGTCGCCCCATCATCCAGCAGCGTCGCAGCGCTCACCGTTCCGTTGTACGTCGCGGTATTAGTCACCTCCAGCGTCCCCACGCCGCTGATCGTGCTGAACGTGCCGTTCCCCGTCACCGTCAGGTTCTTCCCGTTCCCCGTCGTGCTCCCCGTCACCGTCACCGTCGACGCCGCCAGCGACGTGTTCGCCCCGAGCGCCAGCGAATTGAACGTCATCGCATTCGTGCTGCTGATCGTGCTCGGCGTGTTGATCGTGGTCAGCCCGCCGATGTTGATCGACGTCGCCGTCACCGCGCCATTAAACGTCCCGTTCCCGCTCGCATTCAGCGCGCCCAGGTTGTTCATCACGGTGAACACCCCATCTCCCAGGATCGTCAGATCGTTCCCGTTCCCCATCACCGTCCCGGCCAGCGTCACCGTCGGCCCCTGCAGGAACGTGCTTGCATTCAGCGTCACCCCCGTGTTGTAAATCTGCACCCCGGTCGTCTTCACCGTCGGCGTCGCATTGCTCGCCCCCGTCTCGTTGAAAACCACCTGCCCGGTCCCATTCGTCACGAGGCTCGACAGCGCACTGCCGTCCCCCACCAGCGCATTCGCCCCAAACACGATGTTTCCGCCCGCCGTCGTCAACGTCAGCGCCCGCGCCGCTCCCGTGCTGTCCACGCTCTTGTTGAAGCTGATGTTCCCCGACCCGGTCGTCACGAGTGCCGCATCGCCACCCAGGGTCGCCGCATCATTATAAGTCTGGTCGCCGCTCGTCTTGAGCGTCAGCGCGGACCCATTGCCGAACTCCACCGTCCCCGCCGCATCCGTCGTCAGCGTCACCAGCGCCGTGCTCCCGCCCACGCTTCCCTGGAACCACGTCAGCCCGCCGGTATTCACCGTCAGCGCATTGGCCCCGTTGATCGTCGCCCCGAACGTCACCGCCCCATTTCCCGTGCTCGTCAGGGTCGTGGTCGCATTCACGATCAGCGCATCCCCGAAGCTCTGCGCCCCGCTCGTCTTGACCGCAATCGTCGCCCCGTTCCCCAGCTCCGTCGAACCCGCCCCATCCGTCGTCAAATTTGTGAGCGCCGTCCCCGCGCCCACATCTGTCTTGAACCACGTCAACCCCGCCGTGTTCACCGTCAGCGCATGCGCCCCGTCCACCGCGCCCGCAAACGTGATGTTCCCGCCCCCGCTGCTCGCCACCACCGTATCCTTGCTCAGCGTCGAGGTGAGGGTGTAAACCTGCGAGCCCGTCGTCGCCACGCTCGGATTCGCAGCGTTCGCCCCCGTCACATTGAACACCGCGGTGTTGTTCACCGTCACGTTCCCCGCATTCACCCCCGCCAGCGATCCCGAACCCGGCGCCGTCATATTGAGCTGCAACTGTGCCGAACCATTCGTCGTCAGGTTGGCCAGCGCATGCACTGTCCCCACATCGCCGTTGAAAATGTCATTCCCGCTCGTGGCCGTGAGTGTCAGCGAACGTGCCGTGCTCGTGTCGCTGTCCACCGTGCTGCCGAACGTAAGATTCCCCGTGCCGCTCGTCAGCGTCGCATCATTGCCCAGCGTCACCGCGTCGTTGTACGTCTGATTCCCGGTCGTGCTCACCGCCATCGCCGACCCATTCCCGAACTTCGTCGACCCCGCCGCATCCGTCGTAATGCTCGTCAGCGGCGCACTCGAACCCACCAGCCCCTGGAACCACGTCTGCCCCGCCGTGTTCACCACCAGCGCGTGCGGCCCATCCAGCGTCGCAAAGGAAATACTCCCGCTCCCGCTGCTCACCAGGAACGTATCCGCCAGCAGCGTCGCGTTCCCGTTGTAGCTCTGCGAACCCGTCGTCGCCACATCCGGATTCGTCGCCGTCGCCCCCGCCACGCCGAACTGCACCGCAGTGTTCACCGTGACATTCCCCGCGTTCACCCCGCCCAGCGTTCCCGTCCCCGGCGCATTCATCGTCAACTGCAGAATCCCCGACCCGTTCGTCGTCAGGTTCCCCAGCGCATGCACCCCGCCCACCACCGCCGCCGCGCTGAACGTCATGTTCCCCGTCGTCGTCGTCAGCGTCAGGTTCCGTGCCGACACATTATCGCTGTCCACCGTTCCGTCGAACGTGATATTCCCGCCCGTCGTCGCAATCGTCACCGTCCCCGTCGTCAGCGCCACCACATCCACAAAATGAATGTTCCCCGTGCTCCCGCTGATGCTCGCTCCCAGCGACACGTTCCCGCCGCCCAGCTCCGAGAACCCGCCTGTCCCCACCGTCTGGTTCCCGCTCACCGTCAGCAACCCCGTGTGCGTGATGTTCGCGCCGCTCATTTGCGCCGTCGGCAGCGTCACCGCGTTCGCCGACGTCACCGTCAGCAACCCGATCGGCGTCCCCGGCGTCCCGATCGGCCCGCCAAACGTAATGTTGCCCGTCCCCGCCGTCAGCGTCAGATTCTCCGTCCCCGCGGTCCCCACAACGCTCGGCCCGCCACTGAAGGCAAAGGTAATGTCCGCCCCGTTCGGATTCACCGTCGTAATCCCCGCATCGGCCCCCAACTGCACCTGCGAATTGAACGTCACGGCGCTGTCCGTTGTGTGAATCGCCCCGCTCAGCGTGACCACCCCGCCCGCGCCCGATCCGCCAATCGCGGATTCCGCAAACCCGGAAGTGAACGTCGCATTCGCCAGCGTCAGCGTCCCGGTGTGCTGCATCGATACCGGCGCCGCGCCCAGAACGGTAAAGCCCGACCCTGCCAGCGTAATATTCCCCGCCGTCAGGAGCGTAATCGTCCCGGAAACGTTCCCGCCGAAACTCACCGCGCTCCCCGACGTGATGCCGCCCGTCTGATTGCTCGCGCCGATGATTAGATTTGTCGCATGCACTGACGCCAGCTCGCCGTCCGAGAGCCCGCTCCCCGATGCCGCCGTCGCCCCGTCAAACGTGATCGCCTGCGCCAGGCTTTCCGACGACAGCGTCACATTCGTTCCAGTGATCGTCCGCAACGGATCGATGTTCCAGTTGTCCGCCCTGATCGCGATCGGCCCTGTCGCCCCGATGTCCGCCCCCGTCGTGATAAACGTATTCCCGGCCCCCACATCAATGCTCAGCGCCGTCCCCGCCGTCACGCCGCCGCTGACCGTCATGTTCCCGCCCACCGTGAACGTCGTCGAGTTGCCCGCATTCTGCGTCGAGCCCTTCACATTCGTATCCGACCCCGTCGCCACCAGAATTGCCCCGCTCCCGTTGTTGATCAGCGTCATCGACGGAATCGAATTGCTCGTATTGCTCAGCGAAATTCCGCCGACCGTCCCGTTCCCCGCCGTCAGCGACAGATCCCCCGTCGACAGCGCCGCGGTGCTCGTGATCGCCCCGATCTGGTTCGTCACGCTCGCAGTGCCCGTCTGGTTGGTCTGCGAGAATCCGCTGATCGTCAGCCCGCCGCTGGCGTTGGTGATGAACTGCAGCGCCGACGCCGCCCCGTTCGTGTCGGTCACGGCCAGCGTCGTGAACACATTGTTCGTGTCCTTCAGCGTCACATCCCCCGCCGAATTCACCGTCAGCTTCGTGCCGCGAATGCCCACCGCATCCCCCACCACCTGGTCGATCGTCGTACCCGTGAGCGTCACGTTCGCGCCCCCCCCTGCTCCCGAATCCACCTGCTGAAGGTGCATCTGCCCCAACGTCCTGAACGTCACATCCGCCGCCACCGACGCATTCGCCGCGCCTGTCGCATCCCGCACCTGCAGCGTCGCATTGGCCGCACCCAGGTTATTGCCCGCATTATTCAGCGTGATCGACGCCCCCGAGTTATTCCACGTCTGCACCGTCAAAATGCCCCCGCCCAGCGTGATCGGCGCCGTCGCCCCGCTCTGCGTCACATTCCCCAGCGCCACAATCGTCACATTCCCCGTCCCACCCTCATTCAACCCCGTGATCGCCACGCCGCTCTGATCCGTAAACGTCACATTCCCCGAGGTCGTGTTGTTCGCAAAGAACGCCCCCACTGTGATCCCGTTCGAATCCAGCTTGATTCCCGTCACCGCCGTCGCGATCAGCGTCCCCGCCGTCACCACCGGCGTGGTTCCGTTCATCGTGATAAACCCGCCCGCCGACATGTTGGCAATATTCCCCACCGCCGACACCGTCGAATTCGCATCCAGCGCGATATTCCCACCCGCAATCAGCGTCACATTCCCGCCCGTGCTCACCACCTGCTCGCTGTTCGCCCCCGTCGTCCCGTTCCCCAGGTTCAAGTCGGTTCCCGCATTCAAGGTCAAATTCCCCCCGTTCGCCGTCACCACGGCATGATTCTCCACGACGAGGGTGCCTCCCGTCGCCGTCAGCGTCAAATCCCCCGCGACCGTCACATTCGCCGTGATGTCGAGCGGGCTGTGCGCCTCAATCAGACTCCCCCCCGTCCCGTTCGCCAGCGACACCACCCCGTTGATCGTCAGGTTCCCCTGGTTCGACAGATGGACCGTACCATCCCCCGTCATCCCGTCCAGGAACGATACCTGCGTCGTCAGATTCGCCGTCCCGTTCCCCACCCCGTTCTTCAGGTTCGAGAACACCACCGTCCCGCTGCCGCCGCCGATCACGATCGCATTCCCCGCCGCGGAATTCAAAATCCCGTTCGCGCCATCCAGCGTCAGCGTCTCATTATTCGCCAGCGTCAGCGTCCCCGTGAACGTCACCGTCCCCGTCGTCTGAAGCGTTACACCGTAAACACCCCCCGACAGATTCGCCGCCCCCACCGTCATGTTCCCGCTCACCCCGCTCCCGCCCAGCACCACCGCGCTCGCCGTCGATCCCGTCAACAACGCCGGATCCACATTCATCACCCCGCCCACCACCGTCCCTGATAAATTGATCCCCCGCGTCAGGGTCAGCGGCTCAATCTGCAGCGTCCCGCTGGTCGCATTCGCCAAAAGCGCCCCGCCCGAAATTGCCAGATCGTCCGCAATCAACGTGATCGACTGCGCCGAAATATTGCTCGTAATCGTCGTCGTCCCGCCCGCCGTCGTCGCCTTCAACAGCAGCGTATCCCCCGCCGCCGTCAGATTCCCCGTCATCGTAAACGCCGGCGCAATCAGCGACACCGTCTGCCCCGCCGTATCACTCATCGTCACCTTCCCCAAATCCAGCGTCCCGCTCGCCAGCGTCACCGAAATGTCCGCCGCATTCGCCGTCAGCGACAGATTCCCACCCACCGTCACATTCGCCACGTTGATCCCCGCCGCCGAATTCAGAGTCATGTCCGACCCAACCAGCGACCCGCCCGCCCCCGTCGTGATGCTCCCGCTCGTCGTCTTCAGAATCAGCGGGCTCGATGCATTGGTCCCAAATGCCGTCGTCACCGTGATCGTCGGCGCCGTCAGACTCAGCGTATCCCCGCTGGTCGTCGTCACCGACACGTTCGTCGTGTCGATCGCATGCGTCTCATGCACAAAAATATTCCCGCCCGACAGCACCAGGTGCCCCGACGTCACATTCCCCGAATTCGTGCTCACGTTCGTCCCCGACGTCCCGATATCCCCCGTATCCGCCGTCAGCGTCACCACCAGCCCCGTCACTGTCCCGCTCCCGCCCACAATATTCGTCGACGCCTCCACCGACGCATTCCCCGCCCCTGCATTCACCCCGCCCCCGATCGTGATCGCACCCGTAGTGTCCTGCAGCGATATCGTGTTCCCATTGCTCGTGATGTTCCCCGCCGTAAATCCGCCGGCATTCCCGAACGTCACCGTCCCGTTCGCCCCCGCATTCACCGTCCCCACCGCGTTCCCCGTCAGATTAATCGTTGCGTTCGAAGTCAGATTCAACACTGTCGCCGTCACCCCGCCCGCCCCCGAAATCCCGCCCGCCGTCGACGTCAGCGTCACATTCGCCCCCGTCAACGCCCCCGTCACCGTCACCGTCGTCCCCGTCAGCGCCACATCATCCCCGGCCGAATTGAGCGCCGTATCCACCGTCATCGTCGAAGTCGATGTCACCGAAATCAACTGCACCGATCCATTATCCGTAAACAGCGTCCCATTCCCCGGCACCAACTGGCTCGTATTAAACGCCCCGCTCGTCTGGACAAAAATATTCCCCGCGCTCCCCGCCCCCGCCGTCAATAACGTCACGTTCCCCGCCGTGCTGAACAGCACCGCATTCCCCGCCCCGGTCGCCCCGATCCCGCCCGTCGTCGCCGTCAGCGCAATGTTCGAACCCGTCACCGTCCCCCCGCCATTGGTGATGCTCGCCGCCGTCAGCGTCACATTGCTCGTGTTCCCGTTCACCCCCGACACCGACCCAAACGCTGTGAATCCCGCCGGACTGAACGCCGACACGTTGCCCACTGCCAGCGTCTGGTTCGACGTAAACGCCACCGTCCCCGTGCCGCTGCTCCCCGTCCCAAGAGTCGTCACCACGTTCGCCTGCGTCAGCGAAATCGACACCCCGGCCGCATTCCCCGTCGCATTCACCCCCAGCGTTGGCGCATTGATGATCCCCGTCCCGCCGTCCGTCACCGAATTCCCTTGCAGCAGCGCCGTCGTGTTCGCCGTCACGTTGCCCTTCACCGCCACATCCCCCGCGCTCGTCACATACACCGTCCCACCGCTCAGCGTCGACCCCGCGTTGAGCGTCACGCTCGTCGCATCCGTCACGATCAGCGTGTTGTTCGCACCCACCGCCAGGTTCGTCCCAATCGTCAACCCGCCCGGCCCAAACACCCCCACCGTGTCGCTCGACGCCAGTGAGAATGTCACCGCCGTGTTCAGCGTCGCCGGCGCGTTGAAATCCACGTTCTGCGAGTTCGCGCTCAGGGTGAACGTCGTCGTCCCCGTTGCCGTGAAACTGATCGGCGCCGTCGTGTTCCCGATGCTCCCGCCCACCGACGAGAACGAAATGTTCCCCGCCGTCACGCTCCCCCCGTTGCTCAAAATCGACGCCCCCGTCGCCGCCAGCGTCACGTTCCCCGTCGCCTTGTTCACCGCACTGTCGATCGTCAGCGATCCGTTGGTCTGAATGCTCAAATCCTGGATCGCCCCGTTCGTCACCGTCACCTGTGACGTCTTCACGGCCCCGCCCCCCCCATTCGTAAACGCCAGCCGCGCCGAATTCGTCGCCCCGCCCGTCGTCACGCTCACCGCCGGCGATCCCGTCGAATCGATAATCACATCCAGGCCACCCGTGCCCCCCACATCCGCCGCCGATACCAGCGAAATGTTCCCCGCCGTGATCCTGTGCCCGCCACCGCCGTCCCCGTCAATGTCCCCCGACGTTGTCGTCGTGAGCGTGACGTTCCCCGTCCCCGCATTGATATTGTTGCTCACCGTCAGCGACCCGCCCGCCGAGGTCACCGAAATCGCGCTCCCGCTCGCGGTGATCCCGCTCTGGCTCGTGAAGCTGAACCCCGCCGGCGGACTGCTCGGCGCCGCCAGCGTATCCAACCGCACAGGCCCCTGAGTCACAATCGTCACGTTTCCCCCGCTGTTCACCGTCGCACCGATGTTCCCGATCGCATTGTTCGCGCTCGTCAGCTTGATCGCATCCGTCGGCGATCCGCCCGTCGTCACCGCCGCCACCCCGCCTGTCCCCGACGCCGTCACGTTCCCGCCCGTCTGGTTCACGCTCTTACCCGTGATCTCCACCACACCGCTCCCGGCGTTCACATCCGCATTGAACGTCACGTTCCCCGTGTGCAGGAGGTTGATCCCCCCGCTCCCGCCGATCGCCCCGTTGTTCACGAAGTCCACCCCCGCGCTCCACACGCTCCCGTTCCCCGTCAGCATCGAACCGTTCGCCACGACGTTTCCCGTCACCTGCAGCACGATCTGCCCCCCCACCGCCGACGCGCTCGTTGTGTTGATCGATTTCCCCGACGCCAGCGTAAAACTCGCCCCGTTCGCCCGGAACGTTCCGCCGTCTGTCGTGATGTTCTCCCCCACCGTGATGCTCCCGCTCGCTGCATTCAGCGTGATATGCAGCGGCGTCGCACCCGTCTCCGTGATGCTCGACTCAATGTCTATGTTCCCCGTCGTCCCGTTCGCATTCAGCGTCAGAGTCGCTCCCGCCGCACCGCTCAACGATATGTTGTTCCCCGTCACCCACGTGATGTTCCCGCTGGCCCCGTTCGGGCTCGTCGTGTTCACCGTCACCGACGTCCCGTTCGCCAGCGCCGCTTGAATGTCCGTCGCCTTCACGTTCACGTTCGTCTTGTTGCCCTGCGGCGCAAATACGTCCGGATTACCCCCGGACTCCGTCGAGTTGCCGCTCGACCCGCCGATCGTCACATCCTCCGGGTCCATCAGCCAGGTTCCGCCCTTCCCCGCCTCCGGCATCCGCGTCACCGTCAGTGTCCCCTCACTCGATGTCTCAATCATCCCCCCAGCGCCGCCCGGTACGGTCAGCGCCGACAACAATCCGTCCACCCGCGACCACTGCGACGAATACACCACCACCGTCCCGCCGTCCCCGCTCCCCCCCGCACCTGTCGCATCCGCATGAATCTCCGCGTCCGCCGTCACCACCGCCACCTGCGAAATCGGAACCCCGCTTCCGCCGTGCAGCGCCCCGCCGATCAGCACCGTCCCGCCGCCGGTCGCCCCCGACGCATCAATAGTCCCTTCCACCGCCACTTTAGTCCCCAGCACCTCCACCGTTCCCCCCTGGGCTGTCGTGCTCGAAGCATCGATATTCCCCGCCACAATGTTCGTACCCTTCCCCGAATCCACCGTCACCTGCTGCGCCTGCAGAGTTCCGCTGGTGTAAATCCCCGCCGCAAATAGATCCCCCGCCCCCACCCGGATCTGCCCGCCCGGCGCACGCACCGATCCCGCATTCACCACCCCCGTACCCTGCGCATTCAACGCCCCAGCCCCGCCCGTCACCTTCACCATCACCCGCGGCGTCTCCGCCGGCGAACTCGTCGTCCCAATGTAAACATCCTTCCCCGACGTCATCGTCACGATCCCGCCCGTCCCCGTGGCGATCGTCCCGAAGTTCGCAACGTTCAACCCCGTCAGATGCACTTCCTGCGCCGTGATCGTCCCCTGGTTCACCACGCTCCCCGTCGCCCCCGTGAAATTCTTCGACCCGCTCAAAAACGCCGAATCCGTAATATGCGACGCCGCCGCCACGAACTGACCCGTGTTCACCACCGCCCCCTTCCCAAAAAACACCCCGCCCGGATTTACCAGCCACACCGCCCCATTCGAAGTGATCGTCCCATCCACCCGCGTCGGCGTCACCCCGCTGATCCGGTTTAACACCTGCCCCGACGCGCTCGGCTGAATAAAATTCAGCGTCCCGCCCGAACCCACATTCAAATACGAATAATTAATGATCGTCCGGTTCGTCCCCGTCCGCACCGTCGTCACCGCGCCAGAATTTGAAAACGCCGCCGTCCCCACCGGCACATTCGTCACATGCAGCGACACCTTCCCCCCAGCCGCCACCGGCGGCGCTGCCGACCCCGCGCCCCACCCCTCCGGCACACTCGCCCCCACCGCAAAAATCACCGCCCCCTGCAAAATCCCCCTCACCAGCGAACGCCCCCACCCACCCCGGCGCGACCCCACCTGCCCACTGCCAACATCCCGCTTCTCAATCGTCGTCCGCACCATAACTCACCTCAAAACAGTCTCAGCCCTCAAGCCGAAACCCAAGACAACCTTCCAAATTCAAAGCCCGAATGCCCGTCTCTGTGCGTCCTCTGTGTCCTCTGTGTCCTCTGTGACTCTGTGGTGAAAAACCTCTCAAACCAAAAACCATCAACTCGCCGTCTCAAAAACCATCATCAAATAGCCGCCCCAAAAACATCCAGACACTTTCGTGTCCTTCGTGTCTTTCGTGGCCATTCATCCGTCTTCCAATCTCCATCATCACAACCGCTCGCCTGCATCCATCGTCGGCCACACATGACAATCTCTTCGTGGTCCTTCGTGTTTCCGACTTCTCACTTCTGACTTCCGACTTCTCAATCAATACAAAATCGTCGCCGAAATATGAAACCGATTGCTCCCCTCCGTCACCTGCTGCGTCGGATCCGGATTCTTCAGGTCGTTCAACGCAATGCCCCAGTCGATGCGGAAATTGAAGTTCTGCTTGTACTGCAGCTCCAAACCCACACCCGTCCCCACCAGCGTCCCGTTCCGCTCGAACGACTGCGGATCCGAATACATCACCCTGCCCACATCCAGGAACACCCGCGAAATCAGATCCCAGTCCGGCCTTCCATACGGCTGCTGCGGCGACACCCGGAAACTCTTGTCCCACAAGAACGGCGTCTTCGTCGGGTCCGGCTGAATCGGGAACAACCGCGGGATGTGCAGCCGGTACTCCGTGTTGATCACAAACACCGAGTCCCCCGCCATGATCGATTCCGGATACCCGCGCACCGTGTAGAACCCGCCCGCCACATCCTCCGCCTGCGGGAACAGCCGCGAATCGAACGCCCACTGCCCATGCGCGTGCAAATAAACCTCGTTCGCCAGCGTCCCCGCACCGTTCACAAACCCCTTCGGATCCAGCAGCGGTTCCAGATAGAACGACTGCGTCGCGTCCCCCTCCAGCACGAACGAGTCCACGCTTACCGGCACCCGGTCCAGCGCCTCCACTTGCTTCTCCGTCGCGCCCGTCAAATAGCCCACCGCCGTGATGCTCGCATTCGTCGTCGCCAGCTCCGTCGCCCGCTCCAGCCGTATCGTCCCGTACGGCGATGTGTACGTCACGTCCCCGTCCGGCGTCGCCAGCGATTCGTTGTGCGTTGTAATTCCCTGCACCCGGACCCCGCCGATCCCATCAATGAACAGCTCCCGCTGCTGGTAAAGGTTCATCGTCATCTCGTCCCCGACGATCCATTCTTCACCGTGGAATTGTTCCTTCGATTGTCCAACGTCCGATGCTGTAAACTCGTTCCACGATCCGTAAATCTTGTTCCGCAGACGATCCCCCAGCGGCACCGGAAACTCGTAGCCCCCGATCGCATCCTGCGACGCGTCGTCAAACCCTGCCGTGATATAATCCAATGTCAATATATCATCATGTCCCGTCAACTGGTTGTCCACGAACCCGAACCGCTCTCGCCAGTTGTTCGTCTGCGACGTACCCGTGTTGCTCACCTGCGCGTACACGTACCACGGCCGGCTCTCGGCAATCAGATAATCCAGCGTCACCTTCCCCGCGTCTTCCTTCGAGATCCCCGTCGCCGACACCGCCACGTCCACGTGCCGGCCCGGCATCCGGTTCAACCACAGCACGTAGTCGTCCAGCAAATCCTTGTTCAATAAATCCCCACGCTCCCCCTTCAGCGGCGAACCATTCTTGATCGCTGCGTACCGTGGATTGTCCACACGCTCCCCCTCCTTCACGCCACCGCCCGTCGCCAGCGTCCGAACTTTCGCCACAGTGCTGGTCACAATCGTCAAATGCAGCTTCGTCTCCCCCGCCGGCCGCACATCCTTCGGCGGCAACCCCGGCCCCTGGTCGATCACGTCCGTGTCGTCCACCACCACAAACACCCCCACAATCCCCCGCCGATTCAATTCATCCACCAACTGCAGATAAATCGCGTTCAATCCATTCTGATGCAATGCCTGCGGCGCCGACTTCCCAATGTCCCCCAATTTAATCGACGTGATCGGCACCCCCGGCCGCGTCGTCACATACCCGTCGTTCACCACCCCCAGCTTCACCGGCGTGTTCATCAACTCGCTGATCGCCGGCTCTCCCGGATGATCCTTGTAATACTTCAGCACGATCCCCGTGCACGGATACAGCGGTCCATCCTCCTTCGTCGCCCTCGCCGTGCTCTCAATCGGCGCCGCCGCCGGTGCCGTAGCAGCCGCCGGTCCCGTCGCCGGCGCCGTACTCGCCACCGCCGGCGTAGTGCTCGGACTCGTCCCTACAGGCGGTGCACTCTCCGTCTCCGCCGCCGCAGGCGCAGTGCTCGGAGTTCCGCCTTCGGGCGGCGTCACCGCCGCCGCAGCCGCAGGCGCCACCACCGCAGGCACTGGCGCCGCCGGTGCAGCAGGTGGCGTGTTCGCAACAGGGATTGGCGGGCTAGCGGAAGGGATTGGCGTGTTTTCAGGCGCCGTCGCAGGGGGCGCAACCGGCGTCGAAACCACCCCACTCGGCACCGCCGCCGCTGGCTTTGCTTCCTTACCCCCACCCACATTCACCGGCTCAATGGCCTGCGCATCATCCGCCGCACGCACCCCGCCCCCCCCCAACACCGTCACCCCCGCCATGATCCCCACCGCCACCAACGCCGTTACATACGCCCGCGACTGACGTTCCGGTCTCTCGCGCGCACTATCCCGGCACTTCACATCTTTCATGGAGTTGTTCCTTCCAGGACCCGAGTTGGATCACCTCAGCAGCCGCAGGCAAAACCCCACGGCGCGCTTGGCCGCCGTCGGCTGCAACTTCTCTCTTCCCGCCTGCCGCCGCCACCGATTCAGGGGATAAACCCTCTGTTGCCATGCACTTCCCAACAAGCATTCGCATGACAAACCGCGGCTTTACCACAGCCCGATAACGTCGCTCTCTCGCTTGACCTGTTGCCTCTTTCCGCACCTAAAAGGGGCGACAAATGGCTCAATTGAACTTAAAGGCTTACGCTGCGAGTGTTAACCGAACTGCTCACCTCTGTCAAATAAATACGCAAAAGCATATCTCGTTTCGCCTATTCCTCCCCTCACGTTCGATATTGCACGCCCCATCGCTCCCTTCGCCGATACCGTATACACTGCACAGCACTACCTACTAAGGAGCTCGAACACATGTCCTCTACCGACCTCACCCACTCCACCTGGCTCGTCACCGGCGGCTGCGGCTTCATCGGTTCCGAATTCCTCCGACAGGCTCACGCCCTGTACCCCCACGTCACGCTCGTCAACGCCGACGCCCTCTCCTACGCCGCCAGCCCCGAGCGCCTCGCCAGCATCGAAAGCTCTCCCCGCTATAAATTCGTAAAATGCAATATCGCCCACGCCAACGAAGTCCAAGCCGCCTTCGAAGCCTGCGGCCCCACCGGCCCCGCCGCCGTCATCAACTTCGCCGCCGAATCCCATGTCGACCGCTCCCTGTTCACCGGCGTCCCCTTCGTGATGGCGAATACCCTCGGCGTTCAGGTCCTCCTCGAAGCCTCCCGCCCCTACGTGCAAAAGGGTTCCTGCAAGCGTTTTGTTCAGGTCTCCACCGATGAAGTCTACGGCGACGTCGCCCCACCCCACCGCTCCGTCGAAACCGACCCCATCCACACCTCCTCCCCCTACTCCGCCGCCAAGGCCGGCGGTGAACTTCTCGTCCAGGCCTTCATCCGCTCCTTCCACTTCCCCGCCATCATCACCCGCTGCTCCAACAACTACGGCCCCTGGCACTGGCCGGAAAAAATGATCCCCCTCTTCATCACCCGCCTCCTTGATGGCAAAAAAGTCCCCGTCTACGGCGACGGCCAGCAACGGCGCGACTGGATCCACGTCGAAGACCACGCCTCCGGCATCCTCGCCGCACTCCTCAAGGGCAAAGATGGCGAAATCTACAACTTCGACGGCGAAATCGAAATCGACAACCTCTCCCTCACCCGCAAACTTCTCCAGCTTGCCAACCGCGACGAATCCTTCATCGAATACGTCAAAGACCGCCCCGGCCACGACCGCCGCTACGCCCTCGACTCCGCCAAGGCCAAGGGCGAGCTGGGCTGGCACCAGAAATGGACCCTCGACGCCGGCCTCAAGCAGACCTTCGACTGGTTCGTCGCCAATAAATCATGGCTGAGCAAAGTCTTAGACGAGCAGTACCAGTCCTACTTCAAGCAGCAGTACGAAACCCGCTGAATCACGCCCTCCCACGTGCAGCGACCCCTCCGGCAGAGCTCGCTCCTGCTTTTGGGGATACATCGGTTGATGAGGCAAATCCTACGGATACGTGCTGTTTTGTGTTCTCGTCGCTGCAACATTGCAGCACTTTGACCGTTTAATCTGTACGGCCGAGATGAATCGTGTGGTTCACGAGCAGGCCGATATTCTTTTTGAAATTCGAGCCGTAACGGCGCGAAGGAGAATCCATGAAGACGTGGTCGATTGTGTTGGCAATGATGATGGCGCTGATTCTGAGCGCCGGTGTCGCGGAAGCGGCCAAGAGCGCCAAGCCCCTTTCAGGCACCATTGCAAAGATTGACGGCGCGAACATTACCGTCACGCCGCGGGCTAAGAAGGGCTCCACGGAAACGCCGGCCGACGTGACCGTGGCCACCGACGACAAAACCACCGTGACGATCAAGGGAGAAACCAAGGCCGTCTCCGACCTCAAGGTCGGCGACAAGGTCCGCATCACCCTCGGCGAAGACGGCAAGACCGCCACCGCGATCATTTCCGGCAAGGCCCCCAAGCCCGCCGAAGCCCCGACCACCCAGGGCTAGTCATTGCCGATCGCAACCAATGAATAAAAACGGGGCCCGAAACTGCGGTTTCGGGCCCCATTCTTTTTTGCTGCGGATTTCCGCACAGTTCCACGGGGATCGGCCATGCACTTTATTTGGATGCATTCATAGTAGCGGCGGCCGGCTGGGTCTCCGGCGCTGCGGCTGGAGGAAGATGGTACGGCCGGCCGATCTGGTCATCGATGAAACGGACCAGCGTAAACTCGTTCTTGTAGTCGATCGGCCGAAAGCTGTCCTGCTTCGACGCCGCGAAACGCGCTTCGAGCGAGCTGCCCGGGAACTTGAACGTGTTGAAGGCCTCGCGCACCTTTGCGGCCAGCTCCGGCTTCAGGTTGTACGCATACCCCAGCGCCACTGCCGGAAAATCCTCCGAGCTGTAAATCGTCCGGTACTGCTCCTTCTTGATCTTCCCCGCGCTCACCTCGCGCTCCAGGAGATCCGATGCCACAGCCGCCGCCTCGTACGTTTTGTCTGCGATCCCCTCAATCGACCGTTCCTGGCCCAGCGAATAGCGGATCGTGTAGTCCTGCTCTGGAAGAAGATTGAATTTCGTTTTCAAAATCACCAGTGCCGCCTTGCAGCCGGAGTTGGAGTTGACGTCGACAAACGTGATCGAGTGGCCCCGGAGATCGGCGGGCGTCTGGATCGTCGAATCGGCCGGAACGATGATCTCCATATGCAGGTACCCCCCCGCGGCGCGCGTCCCCATCCCGAACGCGGGCACGAAGCCCGCGATGTTCACCGCCATCGGCACGCTTCCCGTGTTGAAGCCGGTGACGTGAATCTTCCCGTCGGCAAAATCGCGGATCTGATCGGAGGTGGTTTGATCCATCGCGTACTCGACCCGCTTTCCCGTCACCTTCGCCAGGTAGTCCGTGAAATCCTTCCACACGACCCGGTAGTCTTCGGGATGATCCGCGACGAAGGAGAAGACGAGCGGATCAGGATCGACGAAATCCCGGGGATCGGCGGGCGGGCCCGCGAACAGGTTGCCGTCGCTGTCGTGGAACTTCGGATCCAGCGTCTTGGGAAGGGGATGATCGGTCCCCGTGACGACGGCCACGATGTGGGCCCCTTCGCCGACGTCGTGCGTGGCGTTGAAGTAGAGAATCGCGAACACGCCGATGATGACGATCAGAAACGCGATGGTGATGAGGTAAAAGGCGTCGGAAGCGCCGCGAGAGGATCCGATGCGCATTACAAATCCCTTCCTGCAAGAACCCTTCAACCGTCAAATCCGCATACCCTGGTGCAAATAGGATATCGACCCGGCGGCCAGGATGCGCCAATTATTTGGATCGGGGTCCCGGGCGGGAATCCGGGATAAATGCTCGCCCCGCCTTCTCACGCCACGTGCAGATGCTTGCTGATGTCTTCCCCCGCCTTCCACTTCTGATAAATCGCCAGCGAGTGCTCGATCACCGGATACGCGTAATCCACCGGCAGAATGTCGTCCACGACGACCTTCTTGTGCTCCAGCGATTTGTAATCCTCGAAGAACCGCTTGAGCACCGCCAGCTTGTGCGGCGGAAGCTGATGCACATCGTGATACGAATTGAACTCCGGATCGTTCACATGCACCGCGATGATCTTGTGGTCCAGCTCTTCCTGGTCCTTCATCGTCATGAGCCCGATCGCCCGCGCCGCGACCAGCGTCAGCGGATAGACCGGCTCCGCGCCGAGTACGAGCACATCCAGCGGGTCGCCATCATCCGCCAGCGTCTGCGGAATAAATCCGTAATTCGCCGGGTAATAGACCGCGGAGTGCAGCACCCGGTCGAGCTTGAGCAGCCCCGTCTTCTTGTCCAGCTCATACTTGTTTGAAGACCCCAGGGGAATCTCAATGATCGCATTGAACTGCGCCGGCAGCAGCCCGTCGGAAGGATCGACGTCGTGCCATGGGGAAAGGGCGCCATCGTGGTTGAATGAGGGGAACTGCGGCACAAGCAAACTCCTTCGAGGGGAATGTGACTGCACACCAGTAGATACCGGATGCGAAAGGGAATCAAGGGCGGAGGGGGTTCTGGATCAATGGGGGCTTCCAAATGCCAACGGCAACCAGCGCAAGTAGTACGTGCGTCCGTCCTGTGGCGATGTTATGACACGCCTATTCGGGTCTGGTGGTTGAAAAGTCGGTGACCTGGGCACCCGTTGACATCCAACACCTCCAGCAGGTGCGTCTGACACAGCCTGACGCCACGAAAACCGATTGCACGTGTGCATAGGGTTGGTAGATTGGTTTCGATGGAAGAAGCTGATTACGGAGAGGATCCATGAAGCGCGAGGTCATTGTGCGACTGCATGCTGACTTTGAAAGCATGGTGAAGGTTGACCCCGAGTCGGGAGCAGAGGCGTGGCTGGCTCGAGATCTTCAGCTACTTCTCGGATACGCGAAATGGGAAAACTTCGCCAAAGTTGTTGAGAAGGCTAAGACGTCATGTTCATCGGCGGGGCATGAAATCATGGACCATTTTCTTGATGTCAGGAAAATGGTTGATCTCGGCTCGGGCGCTCAACGGGAAATTGAGGATATAGCGCTTACCCGATATGCATGTTATCTGATTGCACAAAACGGCGATCCCGCGAAGGTGCAAATTGCATTCGCGCAGACGTATTTCGCGGTTCAAACCCGGAAGCAGGAAATTATCGAGAAACGTCTGAATGAGGTGGAGCGAATAAGCGCACGAAAGAAATTGAGCGTCTCGGAAAAAGAGTTATCCGGAATCATTTTCGAACGTCTGGGAGAGGGACAGAGTTTCGCCGTGATTCGGAGCAGAGGCGATCAGGCCCTGTTCGGGGGCAAGACCACGCAGGAGATGAAAGACCGACTTAAGATCCCCGCAAATCGCCCTTTGGCCGACTTTTTGCCGACGATCACGATCAAGGCCAAAGATTTTGCAAACGAAATCACAAACTTCAATATCAAAAAGGACGATTTGAAGACCGGGCCGCGCATTTCTGCCGAACATGTGAAGAATAATCGAGACCTGCGCCAGCTTTTGACGGATCGTGGAATTGTGCCCGAAAATCTTCCACCGGCCGAAGACATTAAGAGAATCGAGCGACGCTTGGAATCAGAACGCAAGAAACTGCCGAAGAGTGCAGATAAAACAGACACGGGTTTGGACACGAGCGAGGATTGATCTACCAGTGCGATTCGTCATCCTCCGATGGGAGTTGCACGTTCATTTGAATTGCTCGTTGACGCGGCGTGGAGCAGCTGCACGAAGCGGCGCGGAAAGGACATATGCCTCTGAAAATCACGACGATCGGCGATGGCGCGATGGCTACCGTTTGCTCCCAGATCCTGGCGGGCAAACACTCCGCCAGCGCGCCTGTCGAGGTCGTCATCTGGGGACGCGATGCGGCGCGCCTGAAAGAATGGGATACCGCGCGCGAAAATAAACGATATTTGCCCGGAATTAAATTAGCGCCATATTTGAAATTCGACGGCGACCCCGCGACCGCCTTCGCCAACGCCTCCTACATCCTCTGCGCTGTCCCCACCCAATACATCCGCACCACCCTCACCGCCCTCAAGCCCCACATTTCCCCCGACATCCCCGTCATCAGCGTCTCCAAGGGCATCGAAATCTCCACCCTCCGCCGCCCCTCCGAAATCATCATCGAAGTCCTCGGCTCCCACGAAGTCTGCGCCGCCAGCGGGCCCAACATCGCCGGTGAGATGGCGCGCAAGCTCCCCGCCACCATGGTCGTCGCCGCCGAAAGCTGCGAAGGTCCCGGCGCTCCCCACATGGCCGACGAACCCCTCGCCAAGCAGGTGCAGGAGATGATGACCACGCCCGCCCTGCGCGTGTATCGCAACGCAGACCTGCTCGGCGTCGAGCTTGCCGGGGCTCTCAAGAACGTCATCGCCATCGCCGCGGGCATCCTCGACGGCATGGCCGCGGGCCACAACGCCAAGGCCGCCCTCCTCACCCGCGGCCTCGTTGAGATCACCCGCCTCGGTGTCACGCTGGGCGCCCAGGCCGAAACGTTCGCGGGACTGGCCGGTCTTGGCGATCTCGTCACCACCTGCTTCAGCCCGGAGGGGCGCAACCGCAAATTCGGCGAACGCATCGGCCGCGGTGAGAAGGCGCAGGATGTTCTCGACACCATCGTCGGCGTCGTCGAAGGCATGCCGACCTGCAAAAGTGTCGTAGCGCTCGCAAAATCGGCGCAGATCGAGATGCCAATCTGCGAGGGTCTCTACGCAGTGCTGTTCGAGGGGCGGGACCCGCGCAGCCAGCTCGCCGACCTCATGTCGCGCGAGCTGAAGCGAGAAATCGCCGGGTAATTCTCAGTTGGGATGAGCGGCCAGCGCACACTTCGAACGCCGCGCACGGCCGCGCTCAGTTCGCACAGGCACGAGCGCCCAGGGAACTCACAATCCGATCGATACATCCTTCCGTAGCAGACGGTGGCGGGCACAACAGTTCGGCACGAGGTGTGACCGGCGTGCAGCTCGCTGAATCCCGAAGATATTGTTGGGGAGCTGCTCTCATGATTCGCTCTGGAAAAACGTCTGCTCGTCGTCCGCGTCCTTCCCGCCTGCAAACCGCCCGCCTCATGATGGAATCCTGCGAAAGCCGCGTCATGCTCGCCGCACAACCCGTCGGCTCCGTCGACATCTTCACCGGCGCCGAAATCGCCGGCTGGGCCTGGGACTCCGCCTTCCCCGCGCAAGCCCTCACCGTCCGAATCACCATCGACGGCGCCGCCCACGATGTCACCGCCAACCAGTCCCGCTCCGACCTCCGCTCCGTCACCGGCACCGACAAGGTCGGCTTCTTCTACGTCCCCACGGGCCTCTCCACCGGCTCCCACAACGTCACCATCGCCGCCATCGACCCCTCCAACAGCCAGCCCGTCACCCTCAAGACCGGCACCATCAAGTCCGGTCCCATCGGCGTCGTCGACACCCTCAACGGCGCCCTCATCGCCGGATGGACCTTCTCCTCCTTCACCCCCACCTCCTCACTCACCATGCACGTCACCATCGACGGCACCACGACCACCGTCCAGGCCAACTCCCCGCGCCCCGACGCCGGCGGTCCCCTCGGCAATCCCAACATCGGCTTCTTCTACGATCCCCCCGCCCTCTCCGCCGGCAAACACAACGTCACCGTCGCCGTCGTCGATCCACAGACCGGCTCCGACCTCACCCTCGCCACCGGCCAAATCTCCTCCGATCCCGTCGGCATCGTCGACATCGCCACCCTCACCCACTCCCAGGGATGGGTCTACGACCCCCACCTCCGCGACACCCCCGTCCCCATCAAGCTCGTCGTCGATGGCAACACCGCCACCACCGGCACCGCCAACGCCTCCCGGCCCGACATCGCCGTCGCCTTCAACGGCAATGGTTACCATGGCTACTCGCTCGACTATTCCAGCCTCGGACCCGGCACCCACACCGTCCAGCTCGTGGAAGTCAACGCCGACAACTCCACCACCGTCCTCACCACCCAAACCCTCAAGGACCAGGTCGTCGGCAATATCGATATCGCCGACTCCGGCACCATCGCCGGCTGGGCTTTCGACGCCTTTGCTCCCTCCTCCGCCATCCAGGTCGTCGTCAATCTCGACGGCACCGACTACCCCGCCATCTCCGCCAATCAGGACCGTCCAGACCTCACCGCTCTCCCCGACACCCACCACGGCTTCTACGGCCAGATGCCCACCAACCTCACCGGAACCCACATCGTCAAGGTCTACGGCATCAACCCCGACACCGGCGCCAGGGAGCTCATCGGCCAACGCCAGTTCATCAACAACGCCCCCACCGGCGCCATCGAAGTCGCCAACGCCTCCCACGTCTCCGGATACGCCTTCGACCCCGACTTCCCCACCACCTCCATCAGCGTCCTCCTCGAAATCGATGGCGCCATCAAGGCCCAGGTCGTCGCCAGCAACAACCGGCCCGACCTCGTCTCCACCATCGGCTCCGCCGACCACGGGTTCGACATTTCCCTCAGCAGCTTCAACCTCTCCTCCGGCTCCCACACCGTCGATATCAAGGGCGTCGACCCCGCCACCGGCGTCACCTCCCTCGTCGGCACCCAGATGATCACCGTCTGATGACAACAACCGCCTGGAAACAAGAAGCGCCGCCCGCAGGGACGGCGCTTCTGTTTTTGCCCATTCATTCCGAAATCGCTTACTCACTTACTCGCTTATTCATTAATCCCCCTTCGCCGCCCGCATCGCCACCCGCGCCACATCAATCGTCTGATCCACATCCCCCTCCGTGTGCGCTGTCGATAAGAACCACGCCTCAAACTGGCTCGGCGGCAACATCACCCCACCATCCAGCATCGCCCGGAAAAACCGCCCGTACGCCTGCGTATCGCACTGCAGCGCATCCGTGTAATTGCAAATCACCTGCTTCACCGGCTCCCCCGAGCCCTGCGCCGTAGCACTCTGCCCCGCCGCCACCGATGCCCCCTGCGCCTGCGACAAAAAGAACGGCGTCAACATCGACCCCACCCGCTGCACCGCCACCGCAATCCCCGCCTCCCGCGCCGCATCCACCAACCCCGCCTCCAGCCGCGCACTCAGCGTCTCCAACTGCGTGTACACATTCGGATCTTCCAGCAGCGTCAACGTCGCAATCCCCGCCGCCATCGACAACGGATTCCCGCTCAACGTCCCCGCCTGGTAAATCGGCCCCGCCGGCGCAATCTGATTCATCAACTCCGCACGCCCCCCATACGCCCCCACCGGCAACCCGCCACCAATCACCTTCCCCAGGCACGTGATGTCCGGCCTCACCGAATACAACCCCTGCGCACTCCCCCACGCCACGCGGAACCCCGTCATCACCTCATCAAACAGCAGCAGCGCCCCATGCTTGTCACACAGCGCCCGCAGCCCCTCCAGGTACCCCGCCACCGGCGGAATCACCCCAATGTTCCCGCAGATCGGCTCCACCGCGAAACACGCAATCTTCCCCCCAATCTTCTCAAACAACTCCGTCGCCGCCCCCAGATCATTGAACGGCACAATCGCCGTGTTGTGCGTCGTCGCCTCCGGAACCCCCGGCGAACTCGGATGCCCATGCGTCGTCGCACCGCTCCCCGCATCCACCAGCAGCGAATCCGCATGCCCGTGGTACCCCCCCGCACACTTCACAATAATGTCCCGCTTCGTCGCCCCTCGCGCCAGCCGCAGCGCCGACATCACCGCTTCCGTCCCCGAACTCACAAAACGCACCATCGGCACGTTCGGCAACGCCTCCGCCACCATCCCCGCCAGCTTCACCTCCAGCTCCGTGCAACACCCGTAGCTCGACCCCTTGTCGATCTGCTTCGCCACCGCCGCACGTACCGTCGGCGAACAATGCCCCGCAATCAGCGGCCCATACGACAGCACATAATCAATGTACGAATTCCCATCCACATCCGTCAGCCGCGCCCCCTTTCCCTCCTTAATAAACACCGGCGACGCATCCACCGACTTGAACGACCGCACCGGCGACGACACCCCCCCGGGCATCAACTTCACCGCGTCGGCGAACAACTTCTCCGACTTCGAATACCGCGACTTGGGCTTTACTGCTTTGGCCATAGCAATAAAGTGTAAGCGAACCGAACTCGGTAGCAAGCCCCCCGTCAAAAGCCCTCAAAAGCCCAGGGATTGCAATCCCTGGGCTCTTCTTCGTGTGCGGATTTTCCTTGCTCTCGTTCGCATTGGTGCAGAGAATTCGCAGCATAATGAGGAAGCCCTGGAACAACTGGTTTCACTGCACCGGGTCAACGTATGGCGCGTGGCTGCGCGGGGATCAGCGCGGCAGGCGGGATCGGAAGGGGAAGATATCGGTTCCGTATGATTACAAGAATCCGCCCCCGGCGGGGATGTATGCGGGGCTTTATCGCTACTGTTTGAAGTTGATGACACGCGATGCGGTGGTTCTGAAGCGGGAGGAATGCGAGATTGCGTGTCGAAAATTTGTCGAGGCGTTGCGGTTCCATGGAGTGGAGTTTGTGGATGTTTGTGTAACACCGACGCACTTTCACGCGCTCTGCAGGTTTGTGGGAGTGAGCAGGGGCGGGAAAAGCCCAGGGATTGCAATCCCTGGGCCGGGCGCGGATGCACGGGCGACGCGAATCCGCGATCCGCGGCACCTGATCGGGATCGCCAAGAAGGAATCGGCGCGGGCACTGAGCAAGATGGGGCTGCGACCGAAGTCGGGCATTTGGGCAGTCCGGGGGAAAAACAAAGAGATTCGGGATCGGATACACCAGGTGCGGGTGGCCCGGTATATCCGGGCACACGTAAAGCGCGGCGGGATTGTCTGGTCGCTCCACAAGGAAAAGTGGACCCCCGGATGAAGCAAAGCCCAGGGATTGCAATCCCTGGGCTCTTCGCGAATTTGATTCGTCATTCCCGCTTCGTCATTCCTGGTGCACCTCCACCGCCCCGCCCACCATTCTCGGACCCCCGCCCAATGCGCTAAGACTTATCGACCCGCATAGATTCTTCTTGACTTCCTCCCTTGGTTATGTCGAAATACTGCGCGAGCTGGCACGCGTCAGACTGGCATCTTGTTTCACACCCAAGGAGAACACCATGCGAAACCCCCGCAACCGTCGGCCAATCCCCCTCTATCTCGAACCCCTCGAATCCCGCCAACTCCTCTCCGCCAGCATCACCCAAATCTTCACCCCCATCATCGGCGGCGGCCTCGGCGACAACACCATCGCCAAGATCTCCGGCATCACACCCGCCTACTACTTCGCCGACCTCCACGCCCAAGTCACCTGGGATGACGGCGAAGTCACCCCCGCTCAGTTCGGCGGCAGCCTCAGCGGAATCCTCTCCCTCTACGCCACCACCCCCGAAGGCGTCGGCACCCACACCGGCCACGTCGATTTCTATCAAGACTCCCCCGATTCCCCCGGCGCTCACATCAACCAACTCTCCTTCGACTTCTCCGAAATCATCAACCAGAACTCCGACGGCGGCACCACCATCACCGGACAACCCAACCAATCCATCAGCGGCTACCTCGGCACTCTCAAAAACCGCACCCTCCCCGGCAATCCCCAAGGCCCCGTCACCGGCCCCTTCTACGGCACCACCGATCCCTCCGTCCCCACCACCACCCTCACTGGCGTTGGCATCTCCTGGGGCGACGGAACTTATGGTGATGCCACGCTCATCGCAAATCCCAACGGCGGGTACGACGTCTACGGCACTCACACCTACGCCGGCGCGGGCACCTATCGCATCTCACTTGGCGCCTCCGAAAGTGCCGCCTTCAACCCCAATTACGACGGCCCTCCCGGATTTTACGCGATTCCACTCGTCATCTGGCTCGCCGACCGCACCGAAAGCACCGCACTCATCTCCGCCGACCCCGCCACCCCGCCCCTCAGCACCACCCATACCCTCGACACCAAACTCACCGAAGTCCCCGCCCAAGGCGACACCCCGCGACCCAACCTCACGCTCCCCCCGGGCCTCACCGCCACCTCCGTCAACATCATCACCATCAACTGGGGCGATAACTCCTCCTCCGACGCCACCCTCATCGCCAACGACCACGGCTCCTTCGATCTCGTCGCCCAGCACACCTTCACCACCGACGGCACCTACACCCTCAAGATCACCGGCCAGGCCAATACGCTCACCGACTACAACCTCCCCGGCCCCTACACCTCCACAGGCCCCCTCGACTTCTCCCTCACCCTCGTCGTCACCGACTCCGGCATCATCCTCCAATCCACCACCCCCGACACACTCTTCGCCAACGCCGTTACCTTAGACAGCACTACCACCCCCTCCTGATTCCGCCAACACCGCATCACTCCCCCCAAACCTCAAAAGCCCAGGGATTGCAATCCCTGGGCTCTTTTTTTGTATGCACACCCTTCATCCCCGCGCGCTATCATCTCCCATCACCGCCAACCCAGGAGCCCCCGCATGCCCCCGCGCACCCTCCTCCACTCCCTCGAACTCGAATTC
Organism: Phycisphaerae bacterium; assembly: GCA_035524355.1. Lineage (GTDB taxonomy): Bacteria > Planctomycetota > Phycisphaerae > WQYP01 > WQYP01 > DATKPA01. The sequence goes on from DATKPA010000113.1 coordinate 105,388, forward strand.
CTCCGCACCAAGACCTCCGGCGACAACGCCCTCGCCCAACTCTCCGACGAACACCTCCACACCCGCATCAACCCCCTCCAGAACTCCGTCGCAGCCATCCTCCAGCACCTCCACGGCAACATGCTCTCCCGCTTCACCGACTTCCTCACCTCCGACGGCGAAAAACCCACCCGCGACCGCGAATCCGAATTCCAAGACCGCCAACTCCCCCGCCCCGAACTCCTCGCCCTCTGGGAACAAGGCTGGTCCTGCATGTTCACCGCGATCGCCCCCCTCACCGACGCCGACCTCCCCCGCCAAATCCTCATCCGCAACGAACCCCACACCGTCGCCCAGGCCCTCGCCCGCCAACTCGCCCACTACGGCTGGCACACCGGCCAAATCGCCCTCATCGGCAAACACCTCCTCCAAAACCAATGGCAATACCTCACCATCCCCCCCGGCGCCTCCCAAGCCTTCAATAAAAAAATGGGCATGTAACGCAACGCTCGCGCCCCCAAATGCCAAGCCCAGGGATTGCAATCCCTGGGCTGTTCCCGCGCGAGGATTCATTCCCCCTCGTTCTCCCCCTCAGTGCACCTCCATCACGCCACCACGACTCCTCACCCCCTTGAACATCAAAACAAACGGCAACGCCGCCAGACTCAACAACGCCATCATCCGAAAATTGCTTACGAACGCCAGAACCGTACTCTGCCCCACCAGCTTCTCATACAGAATCGCATAAGCCCGCGGCAAAAACTGCGGCAGCCCCATCGTCAACGCATACACCTGCGCACTCATCGCCGGCGAATACGGCGTCATGTGCGCCGCCAGAATCGTCTGGTGCGACTGCGCCTCCCGCGCCAGCAGCGTCGTCGTCAGCGATATCCCCATCGATCCCCCCAGGTTCCGCATCAAACTGTACAACCCCGTCGCATTCCCCAGCTCCTCCACCTTCACCGTCGCCGTCGCCATCACCGACAGCGGCACAAACAGCATCGAAATCGCCGCCCCGTTCAATATGATCGGCCACGTGATCGACGCCGACGACACATCCAGGTCTATCATCCCCAGCGACCACGATGAATACGCCAGAAGCACCAGCGCCGCCGTTATCAGAAACCGCCCGTCCACCTTGCCCACGAGCCGCGACACCAGGAGGATCGCCGTAATCGACCCCAGGCCGCGAGGCGACACCGTCAGCCCCGACTGCAGCGCCGTGTATCCCATCGCCCCCTGCAGATATTCCGGTATGAGTGCCGTCGTGCCGTACATCACCATCCCCGCGATCGTCGCCACCGTCACCCCGCTCAGCAGGTTCCGATTCTTCAGCACCCGCAGATTCACGATCGGCTCCTTGGCCATCAGCTCCCGCGTCACAAACCCGATGAACGCCAGCACCGAAATCAGCGAGAACCACCGAATCCACACCGCCCCGAACCAGTCATCCTGCTGCCCCTTGTCCAGCACAATCTGAAACGTCGACAGCCACAACGCCAGCAGCCCGAAACCCCAGTAATCGATCTTCGTCATCACCGCATTCTTGATGTGCGGCGGATCCTCGATCAGCGACCAGATCATGAACACCGCCAACGCCCCGACCGGAATATTGATGTAGAAGACCCACCGCCACGAATAATTATCCGTGATCCACCCGCCCAGCGTCGGCCCAATGATCGGCGCAAACACAATCCCCAGCGTATACGCCGCCATCGCCACGCCACGCTTCGACAGCGGAAACGACTCCAGCATGATCGCCTGCGCGATCGGCTGCAGCGCCCCGCCCCCGACGCCCTGCAGAACGCGCGCCGCAACAAGAAACGGCAGCGAAGTCGCCGCACCGCACAGAAACGAGGCGAACGTAAACAAAAACACGCAGAACACCAGAAAGTTCTTGCGCCCAAACGTCCGCGACAACCACCCGGTCGCCGGCAGAACAATCGCATTGCTCACCAGATAGCTCGTCAGCACCCACGTCGATTCATCCAGCGACGCCGCCAGATTCCCCGCAATGTGCGGCAACGACACATTCGCCACCGACGTGTCCAGCACCTCCATGAACGTGCCCAGCATCACCGCCACCGTTATCAACCACGGATTCGCCCGCGGCTTCCACGCCGCGGCGGCAGTCAGTTCAGATGCAGGAAGTTGTGCAGTACCGGCTGACATATCTCAATAAAGCCGGCGATGGTATCGCCGGAATGTGCTCTCAAACAGAAAAAAACTTCTCAATCTCATCCTCGGGTGCCACGGGTTAGACACACTCTCGGTGTTTAACACGTGCCTCATGTGCACTCGTATTCACATTGCATATACGCACAACCCCGTTTCATCATTCACTCATTCGTCATTCAAATTTGATTCGTCATTCGTGCTTCGTCATTCGTCATTTCGCAGCGATCTCGACGTCCGGCACCACGCTCATCCCCGGCCCCAGCAGATACCGCGGATCCGGACTCTCCAGCTCAATCTTCACCGGCACTCGCTGCACCACCTTCACATAATTCCCCGTCGCATTCTCCGGCGGCAAAAGACTGAAATACGCCCCAGCCCCCTGCTGGATCGAATCCACATGCCCATGGAACTTCACCCCCGGATACGCATCCACTTCCACATCCACCGGCTGCCCCGCGTGCATGTGCGCCAACTGCGTCTCCTTGAAGTTCGCCGTCACCCACACGTTATTGTTCACCAATCCCAGCAGCGCCGGCATCTGCGCCGGTAACACATAATCCCCCGGCTCCACGTTCTTCTTCGTCACCCGCCCGTCCGTCGCCGCCACAATCTTCGTGTACGACAGATTCAGCGTCGCCGTCCGCACGGCCGCCTCCGCCGTCGTAATCCCCGCCCTGCTCACCGCCACCAGTCCCTCGCGCGCGGCCAAAGTCGCCTTCGCTTCCGCAACCTGCGCCTCCGTCGCGGCCACCGCCTTCCGCGCGGCATCCAGCGTCGCCTGCGTCGTCAGCACCTCCGTCTGCACCTTCCGCAGTTCGATCTCCGACACCACGCCCGACTTCTGCGCGTTCGCGTAGTTCTTCAAGTCCAGCGACGCCCGATCACACTCCGCCTGCCTCGAGGCTGCGTCCGCTTTTGCTTGCTCCACCTGGGCTTCTGCGGTCGTGATCTGGGCACGCGCTTGCTCCACCTGGCTTTGCGTTGCCACCAAATCCGCTTGCGCCGCCGTCAGCTTCCCCTGCGCCTCCGCCAGCACGGCTTCATAGTCCTTCGGATCCAGCTCCACCAGCACATCCCCCTTTTGCACCACCTGGTTGTCCGTGATGTTCACCTTCAGCACATGCCCCGCGATCCGCGGTGTCACCTGCGTCACATGCCCGTCCACAAACGCATCGTCCGTGGTCTCATGTACCGACGCCCACTTCCAGTAGTCGTACCCGTACGCACCCCCACCCACGAGCGCCGCCAGCGCAACTGCCGCCAACAGCAGACGTTTCACCGGCAACCGCATTTTCGCCGCCCGTGGCTCTTCCACGGCGGGGATGGATGGGCTTTCGGCAAGGTTCGATGGTGCCACGACCGACTCTGCGGGTGCGCTTTCGAGCGCGGGAGCCGTCGAGCCGGGCGTTCGCCGGGCGGGTTTTTTGGGTTCCGGTTTTTCCAGGAGTGTCGTCATTGCTTATCTTCCTCAGATACCGCCAAGTAGGTACTGCCAGGTCTTTCTTGTATGGTGACGTATAGTTAGGTCGCTAATGATTATAGCACAACAAAAGGCGATCGCCAAAAATCGCCTGCATCTACCTCTATTGTACCATGCTATTCGACAGCGGTGGCGACGTTGGGGTTATCCGGTAATTCTACGGTTGACCCCAGCTTCGTCAGGAGCGTAATCATTTGCTCCTTCTCCTCTTCCGTCAACCCCCGCATCACCCGCCGGATGAGCAGGAAATACCCTGGCATCACCTCTTCGAGGTATTTCCGCCCCTTGACCGTCAGCCGCACGTCCAGCATCCGCCGGTCCGCCGCCACCGTTTCCCGCGCCACATGATCTTCGCGCTCAAGGCCATCCAAAAGGCCCGTCATGGTCGCCCGCGTCACGCCCGCCTTCCGCGCCAGCTCGCAGGGATTCTGCGGCAGCTCCGGCGTACGGTACAGGAGCATCAGAACCTGCCATCGCCCCTGCGATAATCCATGTCCAGACAAGTAATTATCAACTATGCTCAGGATATCCGAAGCGATACGCATCAGGAGCACGCACGCCGCCGATGAGGCAGGATCCACCTCCGGATATCGTGCCGCATGCGCCTTAATTGTTTCGTATTTGGGTATATCCCTGAGAGTGTACATTTGTTTCGGCATAGTGGCGTTATTATTAGGCGGCTGATAGTTTTCGTCAAGAACTTCTTGATACATTTTCGCTCCCTTCCCCAAGTTCCCCCTTTTGCCGACGATGCGAATCTTCTTGGCAACGTTCTTCTGACCATCTTCCCCCTCCAGTGATCGGTCGTCCCCACCTGACGCGAGTTGCCTTTGGCTTGCCGCGGAACTGGCGTATAGTGCCGCCATGGTTCGCCGGGATGTCGTTCAACTGCTTAAAGAGGAGATCGCGCGCGGCGTCGCGCCCGGCTTCTGCTCCGGAACCGCCTGCCCCATCGCGGTCCGCTCCGCGCCCGGTCGCCTCGACGTGCTGGGCGGACTCGGCGCAGAGTCGGGGGGCACGGTGGCGCAGATGGCCCTGCCGGCACGAGTTGGAGTGGCGGTACAGTTGCGCGACGAACCCCAGCTCGTCATCCGCAGCGAACAAATCGTCCCCCCCGTCGGACGAGGCGAAGTAACGCTTGAGCTGGACTCCTTTTACACGCAGGGAACACTGATTCCCGCTACGGAAGTTCCCGCGCTGGTCGCCGGAGCCCGCTCCTGGATCACACCGATCACCGCACTCTGGCACATCCTTTTAAGCGCCTGGCCCAAGGGGCCGATGGGGGGAACCGTTCTCATCCGCGGCGAAGTGCCGATGGGCGCCGGGCAGGCGAGTTCGACCGCCCTGCTGACCGCAATGCTGCTCGCTGTCTGCGAATCGCGCCGCATCACGATGGAGGCCGAAGAGCAAGCTCAATGGATCCAGCGCGCGGAGATGCTTTCCAACCAGGGTCTGGAAATGCGGGGCGGAACGGGACACATTCTCGACGCCCTGACGAGCCTGCTGGCGGCGCCGAGCGCTATGTTGCGATACAGCACGCAACCGTACCGGCTGGCGGGCCCGGTGCCGGTGCCGGTGGATGTGCGGGTGCTGGCGATGGACACAGGCGTGCGCTACACGAGTGCGCGCGAGGCGCTGGAGGAGCTGCGCATCGCCGGAACGATGGGCCGGCGGATCATTGAGACGATCTACACCGACCTGGGCCAGAGACACACGCCGCTGCATGGCTACCTGGCGAACACAAGTCCGCTTCTGTACCGGCAGTATTTCCGCATGCTGCTGCCCAAGCGGATGCGGGCCCAGGATTTCGTGCGCGCGTACGGGCCGTTGCCAGAGGGATCGGAACTGGTCGAGGCCGGTCGTTTGTATCGCGTGCGGACGGCGGTGGATCACCTGATCGCGGAGCACGAGCACGCCGAGCAATTCCTGCAGGCGATGGAGGAGCTTGCGGATTTGCCGGCGGGAGAGGGCGCGAATCCGGAGCGGCAGAAGATCCTGCAGCGTGCCGGGCGCCTGGCGCTGGCAAGCCATCACAGCTACCGGCTGCGCCTGGAGCTGAGCTGCCGCGAGGCGGACTGGCTGGTGGACCGCTTAATGGAAGCCGGCCCGGAGCGCGGAATATTCGGCGCGCGGATCACGGGCTGCGGCGGCGGGGGAACCGTGATGGCGCTGGTCGATCGCAGCAGCGTGGCGGGGGATGCGGTGCTGGAGGTCATGAAGGCCTATCACCAGGTGACGGGTCTGGCGCTGGGCATCGCGGAAGCAGGCGCTGGGGGGAGTCTGTGGGGGCGGTGAGGCGGTGAATCGATGGGAAGGAATTGTCGACAGTTTTTGGCAGGAATGTTCCGGCACGCGCAACTTTACCCCGAGAAGTTCGGCGCTGACGTGCGGCTATTGCCATTGTTCTTTGCGGCCGTCCGTGTTCAGGCGGCAGATACGGAGATTTCATGAAGTTCCATCAATTGGGAAGAATAAGCGGGATCGGCGCGATCGTAATGGCGGGCGCGCTGGCGCGGGCGGAGAGCGCGCCGTCGGGGACGGCACAGTTGGTTGGCGCAGCGAATGCCTTTCTGGCGACGCTGACTGATGCGCAGCGGGGGAAGGTGCTGTTCGCGTTTGATGACAATCAGCAGCGGGCTCGCTGGTCGAATTTCCCGACGGGGTTTGTACGTCGGGCGGGGGTGAGCATGGGGGAGCTGGATGAAAAACAGCGCGGGGCGGAAATGGACTTGCTGCGAGCGGTGCTGAGTGAGAAGGGGTTTGAGAAGGTGCAGGAGATCATGGAAGGGGATGAGGTGTTGAAGCAGACGGACGGTGGGGGCGGGCCTGGGGGGCCTGGGGGCGGCCCGAAGGGAGGGTTCGGTGGCGAGCCCAGGGGCGGTCCGGGTGGTCCCGGGGGAGGGCGGGGCGGCGGGCAGATGTTTGGGAAGGATTTGTATTACATTTCCTTTCTGGGGAAGCCGTCGGAGAAGGAACCGTGGATGCTGCAGTTCGGCGGGCACCATCTGGCTCTGAACGTCACGATTTCCGGCGAGCATGGCGTGCTGACGCCAAGCCTGACGGGCGCCCAGCCGGCGCTTTACCAGGAGAATGGCAAAACCGTGCGGCCGCTGGGGCGGGAAAGCGACAAGGCGTTCGCGCTGTTGAATGCGTTGGACGAGGGGCAGCGGAAGCAGGCGATTTTGAATTATCGCGTGGCCGACCTGGTGCTTGGACCGGGGCAGGACGGGAAGAAGATTCAGCCGGAGGGATTGAAGGCCTCGGCGATGAATGAGAAACAGCGGGAGATGCTGCTGGATCTGATCTCGGAGTGGGCGGGCATCGTGAACGACAGCTACGCGAGCGTGCGGATGGCGGAGATCAAGGCGGGGCTGGACGACACGTGGTTTGCGTGGAGCGGTCCGACGACGGTGGAGGCGGGGAAGAATGGCAGGGCTTACTATCGGATTCAAGGGCCAAAGCTGGTGATCGAATACGCGCCGCAGCGTCTGGGCGGCGATCTCGCGATGCACGTTCACACGATTTACCGCGATCCCACGAATGACTATGGCGAGGCGTTCACCGGCAAATGAAGACGGGATTGATTGTTTTCGCCTGCATGTTTTTGTGGCTGGCAACGCCGGCCTTTGGACACAGGCTGGACGAGTATCTGCAGGCCACCACGATTGGCCTGGAGAAGGATCACGTCGAGGTGCAGCTTCGTCTGACGCCGGGGGCTGAAACGTTCCGCACGGTGCTGGCGGAGATCGATACCAATGGCGACGGGACGCTTTCGGATGGCGAACGGCGGGCATATGCGGAGCGGGTGCGGCACGATTTGGCGTTGCGTCTTGACGGCAGGCCGCGGGAGCTTCGGCTGGTCTCCTTGTCTTTCCCGAAAATCGAGGAGATGAAGGAGGGACTGGGCGACATCGTGCTGAACTTCGAGGCGGATGTGAGTGGAGAGGGTCCCCACCACAGGCTGACGCTGGAGAATCATCACGAGCAGGCCATTGCGGCGTATCTGGTGAACTGTCTTGTGCCGAGCGACCCGAATATTCAGATCACGGCGCAGGACCGGAATTACGACCAGTCGTTTTATCAGTTGGATTATGCGCAGGGAGCCGCGGCTTCGGCGCCATCGCCTGAAGCAACGGCATCGGCGGCTCGAGGATGGCGGGATCCCACCGGAAGCGGCTCGCTGTTTCGGGCGTTTTTCTACCGCGGCATTCTGCACATCCTGACCGGTTATGACCACCTGCTGTTTGTCACCGCGCTGGTGCTGGCGGCGACGACGCTTTGGGATCTGGTGAAGGTCGTCAGCGCGTTCACGATTGCCCACACGATGACGCTGACGCTGGCGGCATTGGACCTCGTGCACTTGCCCGGGCGTGTGGTGGAGCCGCTGATCGCGGGGAGCATTCTCTTTGTGGCGCTGCAGAATGTCTTCTGGCCGCGGCAGTCGAGGGGCTGGAGCCGGCTTGGGGCGGCGTTTTTCTTCGGGCTGTTTCACGGGCTGGGCTTCGCCGGCGGTCTGCTGGAGGCGATGCGCGAGATGCCCAGCGGAACGATGTTGCTGGCGATCTGCGCGTTCAGCGTGGGAGTGGAGGCGGGGCATCAATTGGTCGTGCTGCCATCGTTCGGGTTGTTGAAGGCGGCACGGCATGGGCAGGCAGATGTGGTCACCCGGGCGCGACTGTCGATGGCGTTTCAGCGTATCGGATCGGCGGGGATTTGCGTGGCGGGTGCTTATTACCTTTGCCTTGCGCTTGCGGGTCAGTCGTGAATGACTTCGGCGGCAGGTCAGTCGTGTGGCGGCATTGGCGCCGCGGTGGGCGTGGCCGGCTGAGATGAGGGCGGGGATGTGGCGGGGGAAGCAGGCGGAGTGGAGAGGAGCGTGGCGGAGTGGGAGGCCGGGGATGCGGGGGGGAGGATCGTGATGAGGCAATCGAAGTAAGTGTCGGCAGGTGGCTGCTTGGCGCGGTCGGGGATGTCTTTGGCGACGACGCGCTGCGCGGGGAGGCCTGTGACCGCGACTGCGTTCGATTCGGGGCCGGTGGCGGGCGCGGCGGCAAGGGTGCGATCGGCAGAAGCGGGTTGCACCTGGAAATCAGCAGTGAGCTGGCGAAGCTGGTCGGGATGAAGCGCGGCCCGATAGGTAATGGGTTCGGCGTTGGAGTCGTCGCGCGTGACGGCGTTTGCGACGGATTGGAAACCGTACTGCCGGCGGCTATCAAGGGACGGGTTGGCGGCGCCGTTTTCGTTTTGTGCGGCACCACGTGCGGCGCGGGCGGCGAGCTGTTCGTTGTCGTTGGAACTGTTTTGTGCGAGCTGGCCGGCGGGAGCGTTGGCCTGGACTGCGCCCATCAACCGGGGTTGCCCGCCGATCGCCGGATTGTTGGCGGCGGCGAATTGCTCGAGCTCGTTGCGGAGGCGGGTGTAATCCTGTTCATCGCGCGCGACGAGCGTGATTTGAACGGGCGCCGACGCGGTACTCTTTGAGGCAGTGCCGAAGTTCGATACGCTCGGCGCGGCGGCAATCGATTCCGCGGGAGGCGGCGCGGCGGCTGCGGGAGCCTGGATGTCTGCTGCGGCCTTTTCCGCGGCGGCGCTTTTCACGGCATCGAGGCTCGCGATGCTCTGGCCAGTCTGCGCGGAAGAGACCTCGGATCTGGGGAGGCTGGCAGGCGAGGCTGTAGGCGCCGCGGCGAGTTCGCGGTGAACGGCATCGTTGTCCATCACGGTCTCGCGCCATGGGCTGTTGGGGCGGCGCAGGCCTTCCAGGATGAAGAAGCTGAATCCACCGAGGATGAGCAAGAGGGCGGCCGCCACGGCCAGACGCGTTTGCCACCACGGCCGTCGCGGCGCGGCGAAATGTTCGACATCGTTGAGCAGCGAGGTGCGTTCGACCTGCTCCATGATGCGGGCGGCGAGATCGCCGGGGGCTTTCACCATCGGCAGGGCGCGGACGGCGTTCCGCTCGGCGATCATGCCGATGACCTGCTGGGCGAGGGCGGGATCGGTGTTGGCGAGGAAGACCTCGAGGCGAGCGGCTTCGGACGGCGGCAACTGGCCGTCGATATACGCCGCGATGCGGGCTTCGAGTTCTTCGCGATTCTCTTTCATTCCGGGCATCTGTGGGACCTCACGTCGCGGTTGAGCGCGGCGGGTTGCTGTTGCTGTTCTTTTCGGCGGCGGCGAAGGCGTCGCGCAGTGCGGCGCGGGCGCGGAAGAGCCGGCTCTTGACTGTGCCGACGGGGAGATCCAGGATCTCGCCGATCTGTTCGTAGTCGCAATCCTCCACATCCCGCAGGACGATGATGGCGCGGAACTCCGGATCGAGCCGGGCGAGCGCCGCGACGGCACGCTCGTGCTCGATGTGGATCTCGGCCTGTGCGGCGGGATCCTGCTCGGTTCCCTGCGCCAGCTCGCGCCGGAGGGAGGCGGCCTGTTGATCAACGTCGCCGCGGACAGGCCCGTCGAGGCTGGCCGCGGTGCGGTAACGCTGTGAACGCCGATGGCTCAGGGCGAGGTTGATCGCGATGCGGAAGAGCCAGGTGTACAGCGAGGACTTGCCCTCGAACTTGGCCACGTTCTGCATGGCCCGGACGAAGGTCTCCTGCACGAGGTCGGCGGCGTCTTCCGGGTGGCCGACCATGCGGAGAACGGCAGAGAACAGACGATCCTGGTAACGGTGGACGAGCTCCTCCATGGCCGACCAGTTGCCGCGCTTGAGCTGGCTGAGGGTGTGCTGGTCCTGCAGCGGCAGCGGGCGTGGCGCGGGCGCGGCCTGGCGCGGAGGCTCAGGATTCGCGCTGCCGGCCGCCGGGAGGATCGAGGCGGTACTGGATGCCAGTGGTTCGTCCACCGGGTTTCTTCCTTTGACGCAGGATAAGGCGGCGGGTTCCCGGGACGCTCAGAATTGGGCGAGGCCATGAGAGCGTTGCCGGTGCTTGCCGAGCCGTTCTCCGGGAAAACAGTTCAAGACCGGTTATTTTCGCAGGGGCGGGTGGAAAAGGAAAGGGCGGTGGTTGGGAGTGTGTTGGAGTGTTGGAGTTCCGCCTTGAGGCGGCGTGGGGAG
>DATKPA010000114.1:0-42135 GCA_035524355.1 Phycisphaerae bacterium
ATGCGGGTTATCCGGCGCCGATGAGGGACAGCGGTTTACGGCTGGGTTTGACCGTGAGGGGGAGGGTGCCGGCGGACTGGGGGGGATCGGTGAAGACGATGGGGTAGTGGCGTTTTTCACCGCAGTAGGCGCGGACGATGGCGTCGGCGAGGTAGCGGATTTTGCGGCCTGATTCGAAGAGCGGCGCGATCTCCGCGACTTCCGGGAATTCGATGGAGTGGCCGAATTTCGGATGGACGAAGGCACGGGTGCGGAGGGGGCGGCCGCCGATGAGCAGATCGACGATGAAACCGGTTTTCGATTTTGGAATTCGTCTGAGGCGGATCAGTTTCAGTTCCATGGTTATCGCCCTACCCGAGGATCAAGCTCCGGCGGGGACGAGGGTTCGGCGTTTTGGTTGGAGGGGGGCGGGGTCGAGGTTGCCGAGTTCGAGCGGGAATTTCGGGAGGCGGCGGTTGCGGTGGAATTCGGAGACGGCTTGATAGACGCAACGCCCCTGGTCCATGTTCAGCGCGAGGAGGGAGTCGAACCAGGCTTCTCGGAAGCGGATGCCGTTGGCTTGACGGGTGCGGACGGTGGCGTGGACGGTGCGACGCTTGCCATCGGCAAGGAGGTAGAGGGAGTAAATCGGGGAAAGGGTGGAGCCGGAGCGGGTTTTGCGAAGCGAATGGAGGGTGATGTTCATGAGGTCCTCCGAAAGATCAGTGAATGATACCATATCGGATGGAAGGGAGCGGCAATTAGGGTGTGAGCCGGGGACGGGCGACGTAAAGGATAAGTCCGGTCCACCCGTGCTGAGGATTGGAGAGGTGGGCGGGGCGCATCACGTATTGGGAGGGGGCGCCATGGGTGTTCCAGGGATCGCGGATGAGCCAGCGCTTTCGGGAGAGGAAGGCAGCGACGACGACGGCGTGGAGGTATTTGTTGCCAAATTCCTTGAAGAAGGCGATGCAGGGGAGGCGGTTTGCCAGGACGTCGGCGGCTTCGGTTGGGTAATTGGGGTCGAGCCAATCGCGTGTCCAGAGGAAATGAGGATCATGGAGGTTGAGTTCGTCGACCATGAGATCGCACCAGGGAGTGGGGACACCAAGTTTGGCGGCGAGGGCAGATTGCTCGATCGAAACGCCGCGCTGGCGCAGCACCGCGGCTGCGCATGCGGCGAAGCAGTGGAAGGGGCCAGCCTGCATTTCCATGGCGTGGTCGGGGATTTCCGATTCGTGGTCCCAATGCCCGCCGGCACCGATGTTTGAATCTTTTGCATGTGACAAGCGTGGGCCTCAGGAGCCGAACAAGGAGTAGGGTTGGAAATAGCCTTTTTGGTCGAAGTACGCGAACGCCTCCTCGATCGACCGAAACACCTTGTTGGCCGTCTGCGTCACAAACGGGCTCGGCTCCTTCTTCGGCTTCCAGATCACGTAGACGTCTTTGGCGTGTTCGTGGGCGTGTTGGAGTTCGCGTTCGACGCCGGAGGAGAGGCCGGGTTTGCCGGGGTGGCCGGGGGTGCCGGGGAGTTCGGGGATGTAGGAGACGATCATGTCGGACTGGCGGACGAGCATGAAGTCGCGGGCGTAGATCTGGCCGTCGATGTCGGGGACGATCTGGAGGAGGTCTGCGACCTTGAGGGACATGGGGCTGCCGTTGATGGACATGGTCAGCGTTTGTTTGCCTTCGGTGGCGGCTTTGATGGCGTTGTCGGAGAGGACTTTTTCGTCGACGTCGCCGGGGTCGAAGGCGATCATTTTTTCGGCGATTTTGGCGCGGAAGGCGTCGATTTCGGCGAGGGTGTCGGGGAGGTCCATGACGTGGGACATGGGGAAGGAGGGGTAGACGGTTTTCATGTTGGGGCGGAAGATGAGTCGGAAGAGGGTTTCGGCGGTGGGGGTGTGGCGGCCGCGGGAGAGGACGAAGAATTTGGCGGCATCTTCGGGTTTTGATTCTGCAGCGCCGCCCTGGTTGGTGGGCATGCGGCGGATGGAGCGGGCGAGGATTTCGGTGGCGAGGATTTCTTCTTCGCGCCAGACCATGAGGTCTTTGAGGTTGTGTTCGAAGTCGTGGTCGCGGAGCATGCGCTGGTGGACGGTTTCGATGTTGTCGACGAGTGTGACGTAGAGGTCGGCGTCGAAGTGGGCGAGCTGGTCGAAGTCGAAAGCGGAGAAGAGGCCGTGCTTCCAGCGGAAGGTGGCGTGGGTGTTGACGATGACATTTTTGTGGTTGTGCATATCCGCGAGGACGTCGCGGAAGACGGCGCGGCGGAGGGAGTTGAGTCGGGCGAGGGGGAGGTCGAGGATTCGGCCGTGGGGGACGTCGGGGGCTTCGCGGTACATCATGTCGCCGATGTGGTAGATCATGAGGTCTTCGCCGTTGAGTTTGGCGATTTTGGCGACCTGGTCGAGGAATGCTTTTTTATCGAGGCCGATCTGACCGGTGACGAGGGCGCGCATGGGGACTCCTTAGCGGGTGATTGGGGCAAACGGGGCGATTGTAGCGGAAGAGTGGGGAATTCAGAATAAGCGAGTCAGTGAATTCGGAATTTTTGGGGATTGAGTCATTGAATCCTTTGGAGGCGGGGGGGAAATGGTGTCATGACGCGATGAATCCATGAATCAATTGCGGAGGTGTTGGGGGTGTGTGGCGGCGTGGATGTGCTGGTGGGTGTGGGAGGGGTTGGTGGGTTGGGCGAGGTCGGCGCGGAGGCGTGCGGTGATGCGGGTGCCTTGGCCTGGGGTGGAGGAGACGGCGAGGTGACCACCGTGAGCGGCGGCGATGCCCTTGCAGATGGCGAGGCCGAGGCCTGTGCCTTCGAGCTGGGTGGGGCTGACGACGCCGGCGTTTAGAGCGAAGGCTTCGCCGAGGCGGTCGAGGGTTTTGCGAGGGATGCCGGAGCCGGTGTCTTCGACGTCGATGTAGACCCAGCGTTGGTTGTTGAGGGTGAGGAGGGAGATGTGGATGGCGATGTGGCCGGCGGAGGTGTGTTTGCGGGCGTTGGAGAGGAAGTTGATGACGAGACGGCGGATGGCGTCGGCGTCGCCGTTCATGGTAGGTTCGGGGATGTCTGCGTGGAGGAGGAGTTGGACGCGGGTGGTGTCGACGAGGGGGCGGACGGTGTCGATGGCCTGTTGGCAGATGGCGTGGAGATCGACGGTGGACCATCGCCATTTGACGTGGCCGGAGTTGAGGCGTGTGGCTTCGAGGAGGTCGTTGATGGTTTCGGACATGCGGATGGTTTCGATGTTGAGGTGTCGGAGGAGTTCATCGTGCTGGGCGGAGGCGGGGATGATGTCGGTGAGGAGGAATTCGGAGATGGCTCGCATGCCGGCGAGTGGAGTGCGGAGTTCGTGTCCGACGATTCCGAGGACGCGTTCCATGGCGCGGACGGCTTCACGGTGTGCGGCGAGTTCGTGGTCACGGGCGGCGGCCTCGGCGCGTTTGCGTTCGGTGACTTCAACGACGACGACGCCGATGCCGGCGATGTCGTCGCCGCGGATTCGGACGGGGTAGAAGTTTTCGAGCCAGTAGCGGAGTTCACCGGGGCGGGAGGGGGTTTCGCCGGCGATTTCGATGTTGAGGACGGGTTCACCGGCGAGGACGCGGTGGAAGATGGGCTCGACCTGTGGCCAGAGGTCGGGGACGATTTCGGCGACGGATCGGCCGAGGTGTTCTGTGGCGGGGAGGTCGTTCATGGCGGCGAGGGTGTCGTTGATGCGAGTGAAGCGGAGGTCGCGGTCTATGAAGGCGAAGCCGACGGGGGCGTGGGTCTGGAGTGTGTCGAGGAGAGCGAGGGTTTGTTCGGTGGAGTGCTGGAGTTCGTTGCGGGCGTCCTCGGCGTATCGGCGTTCGATGGCGATGCCGGCGAGACGGGCGGCGGTTTCGATGAGGAGGAGTTCGTCGTTACCGGGGTTGTGGACGTCGGCGGCGTAAACGGAGAAGGTGCCGACGAGGGTGTTGTCGCTGGAATGGATGGGCTGGGACCAGACGGCGCGGAGGTTGTTTTCGCGGGCGTGATTCGTGAAGAGGGGGGGGAGGCCGGCGGCGTGGAGGTCGGGGATGATGACGCGGCGGTTGTGGTATGCGGCGGCGCCACTGGCGCCGGCGTGGGGACCGACGGGGTGGTGAGCGGCGAGATCGGCGAAAGTGGGTGGGAGTGAGGGTGCGGCGGCGAAGCGGAGGAACTCGCGGTCGGGATCGAGGAGGTAGACGGCGCCGTGGAGACCTGGGAGTTGTTCTTCGATGACGAAGATGAGCTCGGAGAGGATTTTTTCGAGGGGTTGTCCTGTGGCGAGGAGCTGGAGGACGAGATTTTGTCCGGATTGGAGTTGTTCAGCGCGGCGGCGCTGGGTGATGTCGGTTTGCATGCCGAGGATGGCGGTGAGGTTTCCGTGGGGGTCGAAGAGGGGGCTGGCGCTGATGAGCACCCAGCGGATGGAGCCGTCGCGGTGGAGGACGCGGAATTCCTGGTGGTCGGGTTGTCGTTTGACCTGGTCGAGGATGGTGTGTGCGCGGTGTATTTCGTCGGGGTGGAGGAAGAGGAAGGGGTGCTGGCCGATGATTTCTTCGGGGGTGTAGCCGAGCATGTCGGCCAAGGCGCGGTTGACGAGTGTGAAGTGTTCGGAGGCGTCGATGAGCCAGATGCCTTCGTTGGTGGTTTCGAAGAGAGTGCGGTAGTCGCGTTCGCTGGCGGCGAGCTGGCTGGCCTTTTCGGAGACGGAGCGGTGAGCGGTGACGAGGTCGGCGACCATGGTGTTGAAGGCGCGGGCGAGGGTGCCGAGTTCATCGGAGCGGTCTTCGGGGATGCGTTGGGACCAGTCGCCGCAGGCGATGAGGCCGGCGGTGGCGGTCATTCGGGCGATGGGGCGGGTGATGCGTCGGGCGACGAGTGCGGTGAGGAGGGTGATGACGGCGGCGGTGACGAGCATGACGCCGAGTGCGAGGGCGAAGATAGCGTGGACGGAGTAGAGGACTTCGGATTCCTGCTGGAGGCTCACGACGGACCAGCCGTTGTTAAGTGGGACGGCGTGTGCAAGCCACCAGATGCCGTTCTCGTCGCGATAGCGCGAGGGGTGGCTTTGATGGTGGAGGAGGATGTCTTTGACGGGGGGAAGGTGCGTGAGGTCTTGGAACTGGGAGGCGTCGTAGAGGTTGGGACTGGCGATAGCGCGGCCGTTTTCATCGACGAGGCAGGAGAATCCGGTGCTGCCGTAGCGGGCGGCGCCGAAGATTTCGGTGAGTTTGGAGAGATCGAGGATGGTGGTGAGGACGCCCTGGAGTTCTCCATCGGCATTGACGATGGGGACTGCCTGGGCGAGGGCGGGGCGGCCGAGGGTTCGGGCGATGATGAGTTCGCGGGCGAAGGGAGCGCCGTTGAGTATCTGCAGGAAGTATTGGCGATCGACGTAGCACATCTGGGCGTGATGGTCGCTGCGGGCGATGTCGCGGCCGCAGAGGTCGAGGGTATGGATGAGGGTGAACTGGGGGTAGACCGAAGCGATATGCCGCACGAATTGTTCCTGTCGTGCGGCGTTCATGACGGAGAGGTCGGTGTTGCGGGCGAGTGCTTTGAGGTCGTCGGCGGCGTCGGTGGACCAGGTGTCGACCCTGTCGGCGAGAGTGTTGGCGGTGGCGGCGAGTTTTCCGAAGGCATTGGCCTTCATGTAGGCGGCGGCGTTGACGTAGAGGACGAGAATGCCGCCGAACATGGCGGGGATGGTCGCCAGGAGCATGAGGAGGATGAGTCTCCGCGCCAGTGTCGTGGAGCGGAATTGGATTGCCATTGCCTAGTGCCTCGAACGCCTCGTTCCAGCTTCACGATCGAAGTCATGCGGTCCGAGAAGGAAGAAACGCATGAAGAGCGCGGGCCAGGGAGGCGCTTCTGTAGGATATTCGGTGGCTTTAGAAGGCAACTTGATGCAGGAAGGGGGGTTGCCCGATTATGGGGAGGGGAATCAGGCAAAAGGGGGAGGGGCTGGCAGGGGCTGGAGGGGCATGGGGAGGATTTGGGGGGGGATCAGGCGAGCACGTTGAGCGCGAGGAGGGGGGCCATCTGCTGCTGGGAGATGACGCCGGTGCCCTGGGAGTTGAGGCCGTAGACGTTGAGCGCAGCGCCGCCGGCGCCTGCAGCGTTGGCGCCGAGCTGAGCGCTGACGCCGGCGATCATGGCGGCGTTCGAGGCTTCGACGGTGTTGAGGTAGCCTTCGAAGGCGGCGAAGGCGGCGGCGACGAGGGGGTCGCCCTGCTGGTGCTTCTTGTGGTGGGCGGCATCGACGCTGCTCATGTAGGAATCGAAGAGGGCCATTCCCACGAGACCGGATTGAATCTGACCTACATCCATTGCACGCTCCTTGCCGGGGGATAAAAGCAAAGGGCGTGACCGGGGGTGTGCCAGCGGGAGTGCAGTTACATAAGTTTTGCAATGATAGATAGTTGTAAATCAATGTGGGGCTGGCAGGGTGTAGGGGTTGTAGGGGGCTGATGCGGAGGGGCGGCGAAAGGGTGCTGAGCGGCGTCAACAGGCAACAGAGGGGGTGAAGCTGGCGGGGTGGCGGCTTGGGAGTTGCTGAGAGGAATCCTGAAAAGGGGTTCGCAATACGCGAATTTGCCGGGGAAAACCGTGCAGATGAGCGGAATGGCGTCCGATAAGGAAAAAAGGACATGTGGTCGTTTTATCAATTTCTGGGGGAGATCCTGCGGCAGCCTTCGGAACGAATGGAGCGGCTGGCGCCGTGGGTGTTCGGGGTGATCGGGGGGATCATTGTGGTGATCATGTTGTATGCGTGGTGGACGGCGCCGGTGGTGTGAGGGGGCGAGGGCGAGGGGTGGGCATGGCTGGCGGAATCAAGATGAGGATGACGAATCGTGGGGGGGATCGAAGCGATAGCCGATCTCGCGCAGGGTGTGGATGTAAAGCGGTGAGGCGGGGTCGGGTTCGATTTTGCTGCGGAGGGTAGTGATGCAGCGGTCGACGGAGCGGGCGGTCACAAAAACGTCGAAGCCCCAGACCTGGCGGAGGATTTCGTCGCGGGTGTAGGCGCGGCCGGGGTGGCGGGCGAGGAGGGAAAGGAGGGCGAATTCCTTCGGGGTGAGTTCGATATTCAGTGGGGCGTTGTTGGGGGCCTTCTTAAGGAGCTTGTGGGCGGGGAGGTCGAGCGTGAAGGGACCAAAGGAGAGGTTTTTTGGCTGGCGGGCGCGCTTGCGGCGGAGGAAGGCGTTGATGCGGGCGAGGAGGGGCTTGAGGGCGAACGGCTTGGTGACGTAGTCATCGGCGCCGAGATTGAGACCGAGGATGATGTCGGCTTCCTGTCCCTTGGCGGTGAGCATGATGATGGGGAATTCGAGGTTTTTGGCGCGGAGGCGGCGGCAGAGTTCGTAGCCGTTGATTTTTGGGAGCATGATGTCGAGGAGGAGGAGGTCGGGGGAGTTGGCGAGGGCGAGGTCGAGTCCGAGCTGGCCGTCGTGGGCGGTGAGGACGTTGTATCCTTCGAAGCGGAGGTTGTCGGCGAGTCCGCGGAGGAGGGTGGGGTCGTCCTCGATGATGAGGATGGTTTCGGGCATTCTCGGAAGTCCTTCGTGCTTAGTCCTTAGTGCTTAGTGGGAAGGCGAGGGTGAAGGTGCTTCCCATTTCGGGGGTGGAGTCGAGGGAGATGGTGGCGTGGTGGGCGGTGGCGATGAATTGGACGAGGGAGAGTCCGAGGCCGGTGCCGCCGACTTTTCGGGAGAGGGACTGGTCGATCTGGTAGAAGCGTTTGAAGATTTTGCGTTGGTAGCGGCGTGGGATGCCGATGCCGTTGTCGGAGACGGAGAGGAGGATTTGGGAGTTTGAGCGGCGTGCATGGATTTCGATTTTGCGCGGCGGGTTCGAGTATTTCCAGGCGTTGTCGAGGAGGTTGGAGAGGAGGGTGATGAGGGCCTCGGGGTCGGCGTGGAGGAGGAGGGGGCGGTCGGGAGTTGCGTCGATCTGGGTGGTGATGGCCGGGGTGCGTTCGGGGAGGGCGGCGAGGGTGTCGTGGATGATGGTTTCCAGATTGACGGTGGTGAAGTCGAAGCGGTGTTTGTTGCGTTCCATGCGGGAAAAGGTGAGGAAGTTGTCGATGAGGCGGGAGAGGCGGGTGTTTTCGCGGGAGATGAGGGCGAGGTATTCGTCGGATTGCTGGGGAGAGGTGGTGCGATGTTCGAGGAGTGTGTCGGTAAGGAGGCGCATGGAGGAGAGGGGGGTTTTGAGCTCGTGGGAGACGGTGGCGATGAGGTCGTTTTTGAGGCGGGCGAGGCGAAGCTGGCGGGAGGTGTAGAGGGCGAGGAGCAGGCCGAGGGCGGTGATGGCGGCGATGGTGAGGGTGGCGGTCCAGAGGTAGGCGGAGCGTTGGCGGGAGGCGGTGGTGAAAACGGGGTCGTCGAAGCCGCCGACGAGCGCGAGGCCGATGTTGTGATCGCCGAAGAAGACGCCGAGGTTCATTTCGAGGAGATGATGATGCCCCTCCTGATTGGCGTAGTTGACGGGATCGGGGAAGAGGTTGATCTGGAGATTGGCGGGCATGGAGGCACTGGCCATGGCGTGGCGTTCGATATCTCGGAGGGTTTCGGTGCGGTAGAGGATGACGCTGCGATAAGGGGGGGTAGTGGCGTTGGCGGTGATGTCGAGACCCCACACGTCTCGGATGGAGGTGGGTTGGAGCGTGATGCCGCTTCCGGGAAAGGGGTGGCCGAGGTCGAAGGTTTCGGCGGCCTGAAGGGAAAGCGCTTCGGCCTGGAGGAAGGGGGAGGTTTTTCCGGTATCGGATTGGAGTTGGCGCATGAGGAAGAGGCGTTGTGGGGAGGGCATGGGGGGGCCGTCGTAGCGATTGATGTGGGAGAAGAGGGCATTGGCGGGTTGGTCGGCGGATTGAAGGGAATGGAGGAGGAGTTCGACGGCGCGGAGCTGAGCGGCGGGCGCGATGAGGTTGCCGCCGGGGTCTCGGGCGGTGGCGAAGCGTTCCTGCTGGAGAGTGTCGTTGAGGATGGCGATGGCGGCGGGGATGCCGCCGGATGTTGCGAGGCAGCGGGCCTGATTCCGCAGGGCGAGGGCTTGGAGATCGGGATTGGTAACGGCAGATGCGGTGGCGGCCCAGCGGCCGGCGGCAGCGGTCCAGTGGTTTTGGGATTCGAGAGTTTCGGCGTCGGGCCAGGAAGAGGGCAAGGGTGATGCAGGCGGAGTGAGGCTCGCGTTGAGAATGGGGTAGGCGAGGGCGTTGCCCTGATCGAAGAGGAGCACGCCATCGGCGGCGTGGGCCTGTACGATGGCGGCGAAGGCCTCCGCTTCGGGATGGGCGCGCGATGTGAATACCGTTTGGACGCGATTGTTGAGATCCCGAGAGATGATGTCGCGGACGGTGGTGAGCTGCTGCGTGTAAAGGCCCATGAAACGCTGCCGTACCGCGAGTTCCTCGTTCTTCAGCGCTATATTGGCGAACCAGAGGACGCAGGCGGTGGGTACGAGGACAGCGGCGAGGATCAGAGCAAGCACGAGCCAGCCGCCCCGGAACTGGCTCGTGCTGACGAGGATGGAGGAGGATTGGTGCAAGGGTGGGTTCCTGTACAGAGGCGATTCGGGTGTATCGTCACTTGATGAAGTAGCCGGCGACGTGCCACTTGCCGTCGGGTTCGAGACGGGGGGTGATGGTTTCGATGGCGCCTTTTTTGTTTTCGAAGTCGGTTTTGAACTGGACGATCACGTACTTGCCGGGGGGCATGTTGGGGAGGGGTGTTTTGTTTTCGGAGGAGAGGACCATGCAGGTGGCGTTGAGCTGGGTGCGCGAGAGGGTTTTGCCAAGGGGTTCGCGGATGGACCGGATGGTGGATTGCCATTGCTCGCTGGTCATGGCGTTGCGGAAGACGGCTGCGGCGGAGTCGTAGCTCTGGGCGTATTGGGCGTTGTCGAGAAATTCCGCCCAGTGTTGGGCGACGGGTGCGGCGTCTTTGATGGCGGCCTTGGTGGCGGGGTCATTCTGATCGGTGGTGTTCATGGCGAGCATTTTAAGGGCGGCGCGGGCGTTGGCGGCGACGTTGGGATCGGTGTCTTTGACGGCCTGTTCGAGGATGGGTTTGGCTTTTTGATCGCCAAGGAGGCCGAGGGCGTAGGCGGCGGCGCGCCGGGCGTAGGGGCTTTGGTCGTGGAGGGTCATGGCGGCGATGGGGTCGCTGGCATCGGCGACCTTGCGGCCGCCGAGGGCGAGGGCGGCCATGCCGCGAGTCGTGTCTTCGCTGTTCTTCATCGCGTCGAGGAGTGCGGGGACGGCGGGGGCGATGTCTTCGTTGGACAGGGGGCCGCGCCAGAGGATGTAGATGGCGGCGCGGCGTTCTTCGGGGATATTGGATTTGAGCCAGGGGGCGAGGTCGGCGGAGACGCGTTTGCCATCGATGCCGTTGAGGGTGGCGAGAGTCGGAGGGAGTTGCGGATCGGTTTCGCCGAGGGTGGAGATCTTGTTGACGGCGGCGTCGACGAGGGATTGGATGTCGGCGTCGGAGAGGTTGCTGCGGGCTTGGGCGATTTGGGCGGCGGCTTTGGCGGCGAGCTCTTTCTGGTCGGGGTAATCCGTGACGATGCGGGTGAGGGTGCCGACGGCTTCCTGCGTCTTTTTTTGTTTGAGTTGGATCATGGCGAGGCGATAGGCGGCCTGGGCGGCGTAGGGCCGGTTGGCTTGAGCGTCGGTGAGGATTTGCGCGTAGATTTTGGCGGCGGCGTTCAGATCGCCCACTGTTTCCTCCTGATAGATCCCGCTTTCGAGGAGGGCGCCGAGGGAGGGCGCGGTGGCGGGTGGGGTGGGATACTGAGCGAGCGCGGGTGCGGCGGAGAATACGGCAAGGAGAATCGCGATGGCAGAAGAGGCGGTTTTCATGGCAGATCCTTTGTGTAATGGTGTGTAATGGTCATCGATCTGCTGGAATTATGGGAGGGGATTGTTACCGGAATGTCACGGCGGGGATTTCCTGAACCGAAATGGGAGGGGGAGGGGATTCAGAACAAGAATAAGATTAAGATGGGGGTTGGTGTTTATCAGATTGTGAGGCGTTTTGTGAGTGAATCGGCGAAAAAGATTTCGGGGCAGTGGGATGTGATTGAGCCGGTGGGGAAGCGGGTGGTGATACGGAAGGATGACAACCGGCGGGAGACCAAGAGCGGGATTGTGCTGCCGGGAAATCATGAGATACCGGTGCTGACGGGGCGGGTGATAGCGATCTCGAAGCAGATTGAGCGGGATGAGGATTTTCCGATCAAGAAGCTGGACAAGGTGCTGTTTGATCCGCGGGATGCGGTGCCGGTGGAGTTTGAGGCGGACAATCGGTTGTTCGTGGTGCCGTTGGAGAAGGTGCTGGCGATTTTTCGGAAGGCGGGCGGGGAGGGTGGGGAGGAGTGAGGGGGCTGGGGGGCGTTATCGGGCGTGGGGTGGTGAGTGCCTGGGAAACGGGGCGGGTGGCCGAAGTAGGGGCTTTGGCGAACCGATAACTATGGAGTGATGTCCGTGCGGGCGCTTCGCGCGCGGCGGATGTGCGCGAAGATCTCGGTAACAGGCGATCGTCATGCAATGGCGCAGTGCGACAACTTCGATTTTCCGCCGGCGGAAAGAGCGGCGGGCCTTCACGAGCATGGAGCTGATCGCGGTGCTGCTGATCATGGCGATCTGCACGTCGCTGAGCATCGATACGATCGCCTCGTTTGATTCGCATCAGCGCGCCGAACGGGCGGCGCGGAACTGCATGGCGTTTCTGCGGTACGCGCGGAACCTGGCGATGACGACCGGATATCCGGCGGAAGTGCAGATCAATACGTCGACGGGGACGTTCGCCGTTTACAGCGCGAAGGACACCAGCGGCATCACGTGGAACAGCTCGCCGGTGTCGCAGAGCCTGATCAGCAATGGTTCGATGAGCATCACGATGTCGACGCGGCAAGATCTCTACGGCACGACGATGACGGTCGCTCCGTCGGGCACGACGGCGTTCGTTTTCAAGCAGACGGGTTCCTGCGGCGTTGCGGGGACGCTGACGTTTTCGTGCGCGGGGGTGACGAGCACCCTCACCATACCGGCGGTGGGCGATCCGACGGTTCAATAAGGCAGCGATGGCAGGAAGACAAGACGAAAGCACGGCGGATTCACGTTGATCGAAGCGATGCTGCTGGTGGGGATCGTGGGGATCGTGGGCGTCGGCGCGGGGATCGGGCTGCAGTCGGTGGCGAAGACGCCGGAGCAGACGGACCTGCAGTTGGCGATCAACGCACAGTGCGTGAGCGTGATGGAGCAGATGCGCGCGACTTCGTTTGCGAACCTCTCGACGCAGGCGGCCGCGCTGAGCGGGAACATGACCATTCCCGCGACCACCGGCAAGACGTACGCGTGCACGGTGACGGTCACGGCGGCGGACGCGGACGGCGACGGAACGAATGATTCGGACTTCGAGAGGATCACCGTGACGATGAGCTACCAGGGTTCGGCGATCGAGACGCTCACCTGTTATGTGATGCAACCATGAGGAATCGCATGATGTTTGGGAAGCGATGTTCCGCCGGTTTGACGCTTGTGGAGCTGATCTGCGCGCTGGTGGTGATGAGCATCATCTCGCTGGCGGTATCGGCGATGATCGCCGGCGCCGCCAACACGAGCCTGTTCGTGACCAGCGGCACGGACAGAGTTTCGCAGGTGGAGACGGCGTACCGGCGCATCCTGCACAACCTGCGGGCGTGCTCATCGATCACGACGCCGACGACGACCACTGCAGGAAGCACGCTGACGCTGGTGACGCAGCTGGACAGCAGCAACGGCAACGCGACGTACACGGTGACGTACGCGCTGTCCAACGGGAGCCTGACGGAGAGCGATTCTCGGTATACGTCGGCCAATACGCTGGCCACCGGGGTCACGGGCTTTACGGTCAAACGGATATCGCTGACCTCGCCGCAGTCGGTGGCGGTGACGATCACTGCGGGAAGCAATCCCGTCGTTACGCGCAGCGTCACCATTTACTGCCGGAACCTGTGAGGAGCCCATGAAGGCATTTGACTGGAAGCGAAATCCACGGCATCGGCGGGGTTCAGCGCTGGTGATGGCGATCGTGCTGTCGGTGGTGATCACGGGGATGGTGATGACGCTGGCGTGGGCGGGGGGGGGTGCAGGCGGAGATGACCTCGAATGTGAAGAAGATCGACCAGGCGTTTTACACGGCGGAGAGCGGGGCGCAGCGTGTTGCGTGGTATTGCAAGCACGGCAAAATGGGCTCCATTACGTCGCCGTTGACCGGTTCCGTCGGGAGTTATGCGTATTCGACGAGCTGGACGACGGTGTCGGGGAGCACCATTCGGATCACGTCGATCGGATCGCTGGGGAGCGTGGCGTATACGTGCTATCAGACGGCGGCGCCGCCAGGTCCGGGCGCGGCGGTGATGGCATCCTCCGGGGACTTTAATAATAAGAATATTGATGTGACTGGGAATGTGGCTACAGGCGGAGATTATACCAATGGCGGCAGCGGATCGCTGACGGGAAATCTCACCTACTCCGGCACCGCGTCGAACACGGGAAGCGTCACGGGAAGCGTCACGAAGGGGACCTTCACCGCCGTGGATATGAGCGCAATGGGAACGACGCTGATCAACGCGGCGGGAAGGACGTATAACGGAAATCAGAGCAACATCGTCATTGATTTCACGACGGTATCGGGGACGAACAAAGTCGTTTACATCAACGGAAACCTGTCAAATCCCACGTTCGTCGGCTCCGGAACGCTGTATGTGAGTGGCACGGCATCCCTTGGTTCATTCGGCACGGCCAGCGCACCGGTAAATATCGTCGCTGCGGGAGCTGTGACGCTCTCCAACAACACGATGTATGGTTCGCTGTACGCAGCGAGCTCACTGACCACGGGGCACTTTGATATGACGGGATTGATTTACGTCGCAGGGACTTTCAGCCGCTCGAACAGTGGCAAATCCTCCATCACGATGACGACGGCGCCATGGTTCGATCCTCGGGGAAGCGGGGGCGGTGGAGGCACCACGACGAGTCTGGCCAATTTCGCGGGGCCGCTGCCCTAACGCATACCTTCAAATCGGCGATCCCGACGGAGCGGGGTGGGGGTGGGTAACGACCGAAATCCATGGCTTTTTCTTCCGGATTTGGCAACTCACATGCAGATGAGGTGCATATAATACGGCTACGCTGGCGGCGTGAGGCGGTCATCTGCGACTTTTGCGCAGCACCCGCGTGGTGCCTGGCGAAAACCATGGATCATCCATGGATCGGTGGCGCTTGCACCAGGCGTGCCGCGCTCAGGCACTGCGTTTCATGAAGAAGTGGTGGGTCCATTGCGAAATGTTTTGAACGTAGAAGAATCATCGGTTTCGCTCGCCCGGCAGATTGCGGAATGCGGAGACGCTGCGCTACTTCCCGGGCTGGTGTCGCGGCTGCTGGGATGCGCGTGCGAGAAGCTGCAGGTGGAGGGGCCGATTTCCATTTTGCGGGGAGCGGAGCTGACGCTGGGGCATTCGGTGTATCTTTCGGCGGGCTGCGAGATCTCCAATCATGGGCCGGTGCGAATGGGGGATTGCGTGGTGTGCGGGCCGGGGGTGAAGATCCGGTCGGAGGCGGGGGCGCCGGTGTGGATTGGGGATCGGGTCTGGATCGGGGAGGGGGCGGTGATTCTGCCGGGGGCACGGATCGGGGATGATGCGATTATTTGTGCGGGGACGCGGGTGGAGGGGGAAGTGGCGGCGCGGACGGTGGTGGCGGGGAATCCGTGGCGGGTGTTGCGCGTTGTGCGGTGATCGTTTTCAGAAGGGGGCATTCATGCAGCCGACGGTTTTTCATGTGACGCATTGGAAGGCGGGGTCGCAATGGGTGCGCGGGGTGCTGGAGGAGGCGGCGGCGGGGCGGATCGTGCCTCCGTTGCCGGGGCAGGGGCATGTGTTTGGGAAGCCGATTGTGGCGGGCGGGGTGTATACGCCGGTGTATGCGTCGGAGGGGCAGTTGCGGGCGGTGGTTCCGGCGGGGATGGATCAGCGGACATTTGTGGTGGTGCGCGATCCGCGGGACACGCTGGTGTCGTGGTATTACAGTCTGCGCTATTCGCATGGGGATGACTGGGCGACGGTGCCGGAAGTGCGGGAGATTCTGGAAACAGTCGACCCGGTGGATGGGTTGGCGATTCTCCTGCGCGGGGAACTTTACGATGCGGTGAATATTCAGATGACGTGGCTGGAAGCGGGGGCGCGAATGTTTCGGTATGAGGATCTGCTGCGGGATGAGCTGGGCGGGTTTCGCGAGATTCTGCAGTTCTGCGAGATTGAGGTGGGGGAGGAGCGGCTGCGGGAGATCGTGGCGAAGCACAGCTTTGAGCGGGCGTCCGGGCGGAAGCGCGGGGATGCGGATCCGAAGTCGATCATGCGGAAGGGAGAGGCGGGGGACTGGCGGAATCATTTCCCGGATCGGTTGACGTGGATGTATCGGACGCTGTTTGGGGAGGCGACGGTGCGGCTGGGGTATGCACCGCCTGGGGATGGCCGCTGGTAGAAGGGGGGTAGTTTGGCGGTCGGGCAAGCGGGAAAAGCGAAGTGCCGGTGCCGTCCTGCCGTGCTATAGTTGAGGGAGGGTTTAGCGACGGGAGTGCATTGCATGTCGGGATGGCGCGTTCTGGTGGTAATGGCGGTCTGTGTGCTGGGCGCTGGGCGTGCGTGGGGGGATGCGCCGGTGGCGTATTCGACGGAGGCGCGGCACGACATCACGCAGTTGCCGGCGGCGCCGATCGTGCCGAACGGGGTGGCGGATTTAAGAGCGATTCAATCGCGGGTGGAGGCGGTGGTGAAGGAGGCGTTGCCGGCGACGGTGGCGATTCTGCTGGATGACGGGCAGGGGTCGGGGGTGATTGTGTCGCGCGATGGGTATGTGCTGACGGCGGGGCATGTCTCGGGGAAGCCGGGGCAGCCGGTGACGATCGTGCTGGCGAACGGGAAGGAACTGCGGGGCAAGGCGTTGGGGGCGAACAACAATATTGATTCGGGGATGGTGAAGATCATCGACAAGCCGCCGACGAAGAGCGGGTTTCCGTTTGTGCCGCTGGGTTCGGCGAAGGAGTTGAAGGCGGGGCAGTGGGTGGTGGCGCTGGGGCATCCGGGGGGGTATCGCGCAGATCGGCCGCCGGTGGTGCGGCTGGGGCGGGTGCTGCTGGCGACGCATCAGTTGATGGGGACGGATTGCCCGTTGATCAACGGCGATTCGGGCGGGCCGGTGTTTGATCTGGATGGGCGGTTGATCGGGATCAATTCGCGGATCGGGGCGACGACGACGACGAACATTCATGTGCCGATCGATACGTTCGAGGAGACGTGGGATCGGCTGGCGAAGGGGGAGGAGTGGGGCGGTGCGACGGGATTTCTGGCGCGGCATGGGTTTGGTGGTGATGGGGAGTCGATTCCGGCGGATGGGGCGGCGCTGGGCATTCGGGGGAATGATGTCGAGGGGGGCGGCCCGGGTACGATCGTCACGCGGGTGAAGAGCGGGACCGCGGCGGAGAAGGCGGGGCTGCACGTGGGGGACATAGTGCTGGCGATAGATGGCAGGAAGATCAACGGCGTTGATGCACTGGTGGACAAGGTGAACGAGCATTCGCCGGGCGATGTGGTCACGCTCACCGTTCTGCGGGGCGGGAAGAGCCTGGAGTTGAAGGCGACGCTGGGAGCGGCGAAGTGAGCATGGAAACACAAAACACAAAACGCAAAGCACAAAACATTGTGGCGGTTGGCCTGATGTTTCTGGCCGGCGGAATTTGCCTGGCGCAGAACGTGCGGCCGGATTTGAAGAAGACCAAGAGCAGCAATGATCTGCGTTCCGTTTTTGATGGCATTGCGGCGCGGGGGAATGAATCGACCGTCACCGTGCGAGCGCAGGGGAGCGCCGGGCGCGAGCAGGTCGCGTTCGGCACGGTGGTCTCTGACGAAGGGTACATCCTGACCAAGGCGAGCGAAGTGGTCGCGCGGAAGGACCTGAAGGTGGCGGCGGGATCGAAGGAATGGCCGGTGAGGATTGTCGGCGTGAGCGAACCGCTGGATCTGGCGATGTTGAAGGTTGACGGCGATGCGGGGGCGAGGTGGAAGCAGGTGGAGTGGGCGGATTTGAACCAAGCGAAGGTGGAGGTGGGGGAATGGGTGGCGACGTGCGGGCCGGCGGCGATGATGAAGCAGGAGCCGGTGGCGGTGGGGGTGGTGAGCGTGGGGCGGCGGAAGATCGCGGGGCAGAGCGGATTTCTGGGCGTGATGATGGGGAACGCGCCGGACAACGGCGGGGCGGCGATAGAGCAGGTGATCACAGGATCGGCGGCGGAGAAGGCGGGGGTGAAGGTCGGGGACACGATTATTGCAGTGGGGGGAAAGCCGGTGCATAACGGGGCGGATCTCAAGGAACAGATCACCGCGTACCATCCCGGGGATGCGGTCGTGTTCACCGTGCGGCGTGCCAAGAGCGGGCAGTCGGAGGACCTGCAGGCGACGCTGGGCCTCGGGCTGGAGGAACAGGCGGAAGAGCCGTCGCAGTTCAGCATGGAGAAATTGCTGGGCGGCGCGGTGAGCAAGCGTGCGAGCGACTTCGCCTCCGTGTTCCAGCACGACACCGTGATCCGTCCCGTCGACTGTGGCGGGCCGATCGTCGATTTGAGCGGCAAGGTGATCGGCATCAACATCGCCCGGGCCGGCCGGACGGAAACGTATGCCCTGCCCGCGGACATTGTCGTGCCGATGATCGAGCCGCTGGAGAGCGGGCGCCTGGCGCCGGTGAACGCGAACGCGTCGTCAACGCGGCCGAAGAAGCAGGATTGAGCACATCAACCGGGGCTGCGGATCGGCTTGGCGGATAGAATCATTTGCATGACAGCCTTCATACTGGGAGGTGTTCCATGATGACGAGGAGCATCAGTTTGCCCGAATTGGCGTTGATCGCCGGGACGCGGGGCATGCTCGGGATGGGGATCGGCCTGCTGGTGGCGGATCGCATGAAGCCGGAGGAGCGGCGTGCCGTGGGATTGACTCTCGTGGCCGTCGGCGTGCTGACGACGATTCCGCTGGCGGCGGACGTGCTGTTTTCGAACAACAGCGTGCCGAAGAAGAAAGCCGCGGAAGAAGCGATCGGGACCGGCATCTGAGCGGCGTTCAATTGGGGGAATCGGTGCTGTATCATTCGCTGCCGTCGAGCAGGTGAGCGGTATGGCGACAAGTCGCGGCAGCGGGATCGAGAGCAGATTAATGCGGGGATTCTTCACGCGCGATGCGGAAGCGGTGGCGCAGGATTTGATCGGCAAGATCATGGTGCACCGCGTCGGGGGTCACGGCGGTCGGGAATTGCGGGCGCGGATTGTCGAGACGGAGGCGTATGTCGGCGAGCATGACCTCGCGTGCCATGCTGCGAAAGGCCGGACGAAACGCACCGAAGTCATGTACGGCGAAGGCGGACATGCGTACGTTTATTTCATCTACGGCATGCACGAAATGTTCAACGTGGTCACGGGGCACGCGGGCAGTGCGCAGGCGGTTCTGATCCGCGCGGCGGAAGCGCTTCACGGATTTGAGACTGCGGACCGCAAGCTAAACCTCTCCGGTCCCGGGCGTTTCGCCAAAGGCATGGGAATCACGCGAAAGGATTACGGGCTGAATTTGACGGGGGACAAACTGTTCTTCGTGGATGATGGATGGAAAGGGCGCATTCGGCGCGGCGTTCGCATCGGCGTCGATTACTCCGGCGACTGGAAACACGAACTTCTGCGGTTCTGGGATGCAAGCAGCAGAGCGGTGTCGAAGCCCGTGCCGCGGGAATGACGGTCCGCGACAACCAGGCCGCGATGCGCACGGTCTGCTAAAATCAGGTTTTGAATTCCCTTTTTCCAGGGACGGGTAATGGCGTCAACAGCGTTGCCGGTGGTTTCGGTCGGGGCGGAGGTGTATGGCAAGTTCAATGCCTGCGTGCACTGCGGCCTCTGTTTGCCGGCGTGTCCCACCTATGTTGAAACCGCGGATGAAGCGGATTCGCCGCGCGGGCGCATTCATCTCATGAAGGCACTGGTCGACGGAAGGATCGGCGAGAGTGCCACCGGCGGCCCGAGCGCGGTGGTCTTCGAGCATCTCGACCGTTGCCTCGTCTGCCGGGCGTGCGAGACGGCGTGTCCGAGCGGGGTCGACTATCACGCGCTGATCGAAGCGGTGCGTCCGCAGGTCGCGGAGGCGGTGCTCGGGAAAGAGCGCCGCAGCAAGAGCGGCGTGTTGCAGTGGATGGTCGGCAGCGTACTTCCGTATTCCAATCGCGCTGCGGCCGCAATGACGCCGCTGCGCGTCGCGAAACGAATCGGTCTTGGGGGCGTGGCGGGGAAACTCGCCAAGATGGCCGGCATGGAAGGCGTGGGGGCGATGGCGGATGTGGCGGAAATGCTCGAAACGGAATCCGGCAGCGAGCCGCTCCCGATGTTCACGCCCGCCAAGGGCGAGCATAAGGGGCACGTGCTGCTCCTGCGCGGTTGCGTCGGCAGCATTGTCAGTGGCGGCGTGAATGCGGCCTGCATCCAGGTGATCTCGGAAAACGGATACGACGTGCACCTGCTTGCCGGCGAAGGATGCTGCGGCGCGATGGCCATGCACAGCAACGATCCAGATTCCGCGAAGACATTCGCGCGCGACATGGTGGAGAAGCTGGCCGACCATGGCGCGGATTATTTTGTCTCGCCGATCGCGGGCTGCGGCGCGCAACTGAAGGAGATAGGGCACTTCGTCGGCGGCGACAAGGCGGAGAGCGTGGCAAAAAAAATGCGGGACGTGACCGAGTTTCTTGCCGAGATCGGCATCCGTCCGCCGACCGGGCGCGTCGAACGCACCGTCACGTATCACGATCCCTGCCACCTGGTGCATGCGCAACGCATCAGCGACGCGCCGCGCCATCTGCTTAGGCTCGTGCTGGGGTTGAAAGTCGTTCCCCTGCCGGAGAGCGACATGTGCTGCGGGGCGGCGGGAACTTACAATCTGAGCCAGCCGGAGATGGCCGAAAGGCTCGGCCGCCGGAAAATCATGCACATCGTGGCGACAGGCGCGGAGGATCTCGTCACGGCCAACGTCGGCTGCTCGCTGCAAATCGCCCGCATGTTGAAGAAAGAAGGAAAACCCATCCGCGTGCGCCACGTGGTGGAGGTGCTGGCGGAAGCTTACGGAAGAGAGTGAAGCCCTTACCTCTCCGGCTTTTTCGGTTTGAGAATCTCAGGAAGAGTAGTCTCCAAGTCACGGGCACCATGGAGAACGGTCAGGATTTCGACGCCATTTGCGATCGGGCGGTAGAACACCAGATAGCTGCGATAAGGGGGCGGCAACGGATAGTATCGGATGTCCGCCAGGTACACGCGGGTTGACTCCCACTTCACACCGATCGACGGCATGAATGCGAGACGCTGAAAAGACTCTTCCGCGACCTCCAGAAAGCGATCTGCAGGGGCAATCTTGTCTTCAGCGATAAATGCGAAATGCTCAATGAGATCTTCGTCGACACGAGGTTTCCGAAGAACTACCGGCGTCATTTCCTGCGCCGCTCGCGTGCCCGGCGTCGACCTGCTGCACGAATGCGCTCCCACTCGATGGCCGTCATTGGTGTAGATGGCCCGCTCTCGATTGCTTCGATGAGTCTGGCGTCGATCTTTTCCCGCTGTTCCAACGCCTGCTCGCGCTGCAGTACCTCAAGCACAAACTTATCGGCTGTGCCGTAGCCCTTCTCGGCGGCTTGCTTATCAACCCACTTCTTCAACGGAGAGGGAATCGAAATATTGAATTTGTTCGCCATGAACTGAGCCTAAAAAAAGACACGAGGACTGTCAAATACTATCGCTGATAAATCGGCAAATACCGGTACGGCACCGTCAGCGCCAGAATCGCCATCGATGTCCCATACGCCGTCCCCGCCATCGATTCATTCGTTCCCCGCACCGGCCACGAGCCATCGGCCTGCTGCTTCATCAGCAGCGAACGCCGAATCGGGCCGTTGATGTCCGTCCAGTAATCGCCGCCAAGCTGCCACGCCGCCTGCGCACAGTAGTACACCGTGTAGTAGTAAAACCCGTTACCCACTTCGGTGATGGGATTTCGCCGGAGATAATCCGCCGCGCGAATCGACTCGGGCTCGCGGTGTTTCCCCAGCAGCTCCAGCGCCAGAATCCCCGTTCCCGCCAGCGCCGCATCGGAACCTGATTGTCCGGTATAGGCGAATCCGCCCGTGTCGGTGTCCACCGCCCGGCGCTTGATGTAGGCGATGCCATCGCGGATCGCCCGCTGCGGCAGCGGCGCGCCGATGTTGGCCGCCCCGCGCAGGGCCATAAGCTGCCACCCGGTCACCGACGTATCCGAATCGCGTGCATCCGGATGATAGCGCCAGCCACCCTGGTCGTCGGGGTCTTTGGGGATCGCCTGCGCCGCGAGAATCAGCGCCACCGCCTTCGAAATCGCCGCGGCCGCGCGTTTCTGCCGCTTGTCGTCGAGCATTCCGTACGCCTCGCAAAGCATCACCGTGGAGATGCCATGCTCGTACATCGGCCGATCGAACACGCTGTGCGCCAGCAGGCCATTGGGCGCCTGCAGGTTGAGAATGCAGTCGATCGCATGGTTGATGTTCTCGCCGTAAGGCCCCTGCCCCGGCACATGCCCGCGCGCCATGAACGCCATCGCCGAAAGCGAGGTCGATGCCGCCACCGGACCCTCACCCTCAAACCCGAAGAGCCACGCCCCCGTTCGCGGATCCTGATGCGCTGCCAGCCATTCCAGCCCCCGATCCACCGCCGACTGCACCTGCGGGGGAATCGGCTCCGTCGTGCTGTCGGCGGCGCGGGCGGACGCAGTAAAGAATACGCAGCACGTCGCAAAGAGCAGCACGAGCGGGCGAGTGGGCGATACGGCGAGCGGGCGAGGACGTACGGAATCGCTCAGTGCACCCTGCAGAAATCGCCGATTCGCCGATTCGCCGATTCGCCCATTCATCATTTGTCTCCCTGCGGCTGCTGCTCGAGCTGCGCGATGCGCGAATAGTAATTCTTGATCATCTCTCGATATGCCGGCGGCCCGGACTGCTGAGCGGAATTGAGGAGTTGCTCCTGCATCGTCGGCGGAAGCTTTGCCCAATCAGAGGGCGCGATGCCGACATCCTCGACCGCCTTGGGCATCGCATGCTCGGTCGCGTTTTTCGCCGGCGCGATGCCCGTCGCGCCGGTACTGCCATGAAGCCCTCCCGGCGAAGCGCCGCCTCCGCCTTTGCCATTCGCAACTTCGCCCGGAGCTTTCGATTGATCCCCACCCCGCGCACTCCCCGCGTTCCCACTGTTGCCGGAACCGGAAGCCGGCGTGCCACTCTGCTGGCGATTGGATGCTCCGGATTGGGAAGGAGGGCCATTCAATAACTGCTCGCTCGCCTGCGAAAGCTGCTCGGCCGCCTGCTGCGCCGCGGCGGGATTCCCCGAAGCCGCTTCCGATTGCGCATCCCGCGCCGATTGCACGATTCGCGCCGCCGAAGACGCTTCCCCCTGCCCCGCCGATCCTCCGGGCGCCTGTCCCATCTGTCCGATGGGTGACGTCGGCCCGCCGGATTGCTGCGGCCCCTTCGCCGCGCTGCCCCCGCCCTGCGATGCCTTGCCGCCGGAAGGCGCATTGGCCTGCTGACCGGATGGCCCACCCGCCTGCGAAGGCGATTGCTGGTTCGCCGTCTGCTCGCCGCCCGCTTGCCCACCGGATTGTCCCATTTGCTGTTTCGCCGATTCGAGCGACCGCGCCGCCTGTGCCTGCCGCGATTGCGCCTGCGACGCGTTGCCACTGCGTGTCGCCTCGGACGCCGCGCGCTGCGCCTGCGCCGCATTTTCCAACTGCTGCGCCGCGCGCCCCGCGCGCTGCGACAGATCCGGCGCCGATCCCTGCGTCTTCTGCTGCAACTCCCGCGCGGATCGCGCCGCCGATTCCATCTGGTCCGCGAGCTTCTGCTGTTCCTCCGCTGACTGCCCCGAATTGTTTCGGGCGTCCGCCGCCGATTCCAGCGAGCGGTTCGTCTGCGAAGTTTGATCCGAGATGTTTCGTTGCTGCTGCGCCAACTGCCGGGCCTCCTCCGCCGCCTTGGCCGCGGACGCCCCGCTTTGCTCCTGTCCCGCGAGCGTGTTCTGCCCCGATGCCGCCGCCAGCGTGTTCGCTGCGCTCGACAAATGCCGCTGCGCTGAAGCCGCATCGCCTTGTGCCGCCGCCCGCTTCGCCGCGTCCGCCTCTTCCGTCGCCTGCTTTGCCGCATTCCGCTGCGAAGGCGACTGCGCCGCCTGCTGCTGCGCGATCCGCTTCGTCTCATCCGCGAGGCGGTTCGCCTGCTGGTTGGCCGGATCCGACGGCCGCGTCGGCGGATTGTGATTCCGCTGTGCTTCCTCAATCTGCTTCTGCAACTGCGACGCCTGGTTCTGCAGATCCCCCGCATCCCGCGCCCCCGTCTCACCCGAATTCTCCCGGCGCTGCGCATTCTCCAGTTGCTGCGCCGACTGCTCCAACTGATTCGCCGTCGCATTCTGCCCCTGCGTCGCACCGGGCAGATTCCGTTCCCGCAGATCCTTCGGAATCGCATCGAGCTGCGCGGGCGGCGGCGTGCGCGCCCCCGGATTCCGGCCGTTGAAATCCTTGATCTGCTGATTCAACTGCTCCTGCTGTTTCGCCAGATCATTCAGCTTGTCCTGAGCCACTGCCGCATCCGCCTGCGACTTCGCCTGTTCATTGAACGGCTGCTGCGACTTCGACAAATCGTCCAGCTTTTTCTGAACGTCCTGCGTCTCCCCCTTTGCCGCCTCCTCCGCTGGTTTCTGCAGTTCCGGATGCTGCTTGATCACATTGTCCAAATCCTGCTGCAATTGCCGCTGCTTTGCCAGGAGCGCCGGATCGTTAGGCCGGCTCGCCAATTGCTCCGCCAGCTTTTTCTGCTCCGCCGCGATCCGCTGCAGTTCGCGCGCCACCGGCTGATCCTTCGCCTTGGTATCAATGTCCCGCGCCAATTGCTCCAGCCTGTCGTGCGCATCCGCCAGGTTCTGGCTCGCTGCATCAAACTTCTTGCTCCGCGCGTCCGGTTCGTCCGAGTACAACTGCCCGCCCGCCGTGTTTTCCTCCGCCTGCCGGATCGTCTCGTTGGCAATCTCCTTCGCCTGTTTCGCCGGCCCGGCCATGCTCGAATCGCTGGTCTTGTCCGCTGCATCCTGCAGCTTCTGCCCCGCCCGGTTGATCTCGCTCCGCGCGTCCGCCGCCTGCTGCTTCTCCTCCTCCGTCAGCGGCCGCGCCGCCGCCGTCTGCCGCAGCGTGTCCAGTTTCGCCTTCGCATCCTCGAGTTCCTTCGCCGCCTGCTGCACCGCCTCCCCCAGCGTGCGCGCCGCCTGCGTGTCCTGCCGATCGGCCAGCGGCGCCACCTTGTCATCCAGCTCCAGCGTCTGCTTCGCGGAGAGGCCGACTTGCGCATCCGGATCGCGGTTGTCCGTCGCCCGCAGTTGATACGTGATCCGCTTGACGCCCCGCCTGCCCGGAATCGCCGCGCCCAGCACATCGCGCGGTGAGATCGTCCACGTCCCGTTGAACGTCGTTGTCTTCGTCGGAATTTGCGGCAGAAGGAACGTGATCTCCGGCTGATCGTCCGCCTGCGTGATCGCCTCTATCTTCGTCAACGCCTGGTCGTCTGTCGCCGTGAATCGCACCGCCACCGTATCGTCCGGCCGCACCTTCAGCACCGGCTCCGTCGGCGACGTGATCGCCACCGTCGGCGGTGCATCCAGCCGCGCGATGATCTGATGCGCCTGCGGCTCCTTGTTCTCCAACTCGTGCTCGTTGATCAGCTCGATCTTGTAATCCGTCGTCTTCCGCACCACGAATTCGGTGGTGAACTTCGTCTCCGTCCGATCCACCGGCTGCAGCACCAGTGCCCCGGGGTCCGGCGCGTTGTCCGTGATCACGATCCGTGCCGATTTCACCGGCTGATTCGAATCGATCGTCAGCTTCACCAGCGTTCCCACCAGCGCGTCCACCGTGCCGTCGCGCGACGTGTCGCTCTGCGGTGAACGATTCGTGTACGCCGGATAGGTGTAATCAATCTGGATGCCGCTCACCCCAGGACGCGGATCGACCGTTACGGTGTACGTTGGCGACTGCGTGCCCAGCGCCGCAATCCGATACGAAAACGACTGCTGAATATTCTCCACGTGCGCCACGAACGCATGGTTCCCCGTGCGCTCCATGTCCGTCGTGACATCCTCATTCGTGTTCCCCCCGGTATACCGCCGCGTGATCGTGGCGCTCTTCACCGGCTTTTCCGCCTCCGCCGCCGTCACCCCCAGCGGCGTCACCGTCACCGTGATCGGCAGCTCATCCCCCTGCGCCACGGTCACATTCTTCGGCTCCACCTCCAGCGTCGCCGTCTGCAGCGGCGCCGCCGCAAGCCACGGCTGAAACAACCGCTCCATCCCCAGCATCATCGTCGGCGTCATCACCACAAACAACACAAACCACGCCAGCAGCAGTGGAATCGTCCCCAGAAACCAGTGGAAGACCCGCTTGCCCGACACAATCGCATTCGGATCCAGACTCTCCGCCGCGTGCTCCGCCTGCCGCACCAGCACCGCAATCAGCTCCGGCGACCCCTGAAACCGCGTGTCCTCCTCCTGCGACAATTCCAATGCCGACGAAATCCGTTCATCCGTGTCCGGCATTGCCGTATCCACCAGCCGCGCCGCCGCCGTCAGAGTCGTCCCGCGAAGCGCCGGCCGAAACAGCAAAAACCCACCCCCGAGCAGCACCACCCACGCCACCCCCGCCAGTCCAAACGCCGCCGGCAACGCAATCTCCCGAATCCCCCCCAGCAAAAGCACAATCACCAGCCACGCACACAGCGTCAGCACCATCACCTGAAACATCGCCAGCAGAAACGACAGCACCCGCGCCCGCCCCGCCACCTGATGCAGCGGCACCGCAATCCGCCGCGACACCTCCCGCGCCCCCCCCGGCTCCCGTTCCCTACGAACCTCCTTCTCCTGCTCAAGCACCGTCATCGCAAACCCCAAGTGCACCCGTCAATCCACACCATTCTATCCACAACGCCCATCGCACCCCACCGCAAATCACGCCAGCCCCGCCTTCTTCCGCACGCCCCACTCCACCGTAATCAACCCCGCAAACAACAGCAAAAACCCCCAATGCGCCCACTTCGTCCCCCGCGCCTCCGGGTTCGTAAAGAACCCCACCTGCTCCGGCACCGATTCCGTCCGCTCAATCGCCCGCAGATGACTCGCCAGCACATCCGCATAATTGGCATCCAGCGAAAAACCGCCCCCCGCCTGGCACACCCGCGCCAGCAACGCCGGATCGGTATTCATGTTCCGCTGCTCCAGATCCAGGCTCGGCAAAATCTTGATCACCACCGTCTTCTGCGTCGCCGACGGATCCCCATTCAACAACCGCTCCACCTCCGGCCCCTGCAGCGAAATCTCCACATCCCCCGCCGGCAACCCTCCCAGCGTCGCCCGGTAATATCCCGGCGCCTCCGCCGACTCCACAAAATGCGCATCTACCGTACTGTCCCCCGACTTCACCGGTACCGCATGTGCATAAAACGAAAGCCCCGTGTACGGCGTCAAATCCTCCTTCAACACCCGCGCCGTGATCGTCACCGGCTGACCCTGCTGATACGTCGGCTGACTCGCCCCAAACCGCACATACTTCCCGCCCGCCGGCAAATCCGACCCCACCGCCCACCGCAGCACCTGCCCCCAGAACCGATCGTGCGCATTCGTCCCATACACCTGCCGCAATCGCCACGACTGATCCGCCGCCAGATACATCGACCGCCCCAACCCATACGGCATCGTCGCCAGCAGCGCCCGATTCCGCACATTCCCCTCGCCACTCCCGCCGGCTCCCGCTCCCTGCAACTCATTGATCGACCACACCACCGACGCCGCCGGTTTCGCCTGCGTATACGCCGAATGCCAATACCACACCGGAATGTCCGACCACAAATCCGCATTCGTATCCGCCGTCAGCCCGAGCTGCCCCAGCACCGACGCATTCCCCTCCGGCGCCAGCGCCGGCCGAAATCCAGACCGCGTGTGCCGCGCAATCGCCGCATCGTCCCACTGCGGATTCCCCGTCACCGGCAACACGGCCCCCAGCGGCAAGTTCGCAAACGCCCCCGGCATGTTGTGACGCCCCGCAATCGTGATCAGCGTGCTCCCCTTGTCCCGCACCGCCGCAGCAATGAACTGCTGCGCCTCGGCCGACAGCGTCTCCGGCCCAACGTCCCCCAGCACAATCAAATCAAACGCCTGCCACTCCTCCTTCGTCTCCGGAAGAATCTGCGCCTCCACCCGCGGATTCTTCGGCGACGCCTTCGCGGGCACACCAAACCCGATCCGCTCAATCCCTCCCGGCGTCAGCAGCACCGCCTGCGTGTGCAACCGCTGATCCCGCTCAAACTGCGCCGACAAATACCGGAACTCCCACCGCGGCACATCATCCACCACCAGTGCGTACAGCTTGTCCTTTTTCACCGCCACCCGGAACATCGCATGATTGTTCTCCGTGTTCACTTCCCCCGGCATCTGCGCCACATCCACCGTGTACTCGATCGCCCCACTCTGATCCGGCGGCGTGTCCGTGAACTCCACCTGTTCCGTCTGCTGATTCTTCGTCACCTGCACGGCTTTCGTATCCACCGCCACCCCATCGCGCCGCAACTCGAGATGCGCCGTCTGCCCCGCCAATCCATCCACCCGCAGAATCGCCGCCGCATGTAGCGTGTCCCCCTTGAAAATCCAGTCCGGCGCATCGATCTGCTCCACCGCCGCATCCGGCGACACCTCGTGCGATCCCACCAGCAGCCCGTACACCCTCGCCCCGCGCGACGCCAGCAGCCGCGCCGTCTCCGTCGGATCTCCCGACGTGTTGTGCCGCCCGTCCGACAAAATCAATATCGCCGCCGCCTGTCCCGGCGCAATCTGCTCCGACACCGCCTGCAGCCCCGCCACCATGTTCGTCGCATGCATGTGTGCCCCGCCCGCCAGCGCCGTGTGCAGCGCATCCGGAAAACTTGCCGCATCCACGCTCGCCGTCGTCTGCGCCGCATCCGCAAAGGTTGCAATTCGCACCCGGTACTTCGAAATCAAATCCAGCACCGAGCGATCGCTTTCGGCTCGCTTCTGCGTGTTCGTCACAAACTGCTGCGCCAGATCCGCCCGCGAAACCCCGCTCAATCGCGCCATCGCTGCCGCCACGTTGCTGTCCCCCGCATGGCTCCGCGCAAACGCCTCATCTGACGCCGCCGACAATTTCCCGAGGTCATCCGACACATGCGCCAAATCCCCCTCAATCGTCCCCCAATCCACCGCCGCATCCGCATCGCGCATCGTCGACGCCCCCTTCACCCCCGCAATCCCCTTGTCGATGAACGACAATACCAGCGTCAGCGTGTCCCGCGCATTCTTCGAATTCGGATCCGATGCCGAAGCATCATCCGCCAACTCCGTCTGCACCGCCGCGAATTGCTTCGACCACGCCCCCAGTTGCGCCGCCAGATCTGCAATCCGCCCCGCCTCCTCCTCCTGCGTCAGCTTCGCCCCGATCCCCGCCCCCGTCGGCCGCAACCCTTTCAACTCCGACGCCACCGCCACAAAATTCGCCAGCGCAACATCCGGTTTCGCCGCCCGCGCCCCGCTCGACAAATATCCCAGCGCCTCCGCCCATCGCACCCGCTCCGCCGCGCTCGCCTG
This sequence comes from Phycisphaerae bacterium, assembly GCA_035524355.1. Taxonomy (GTDB): domain Bacteria; phylum Planctomycetota; class Phycisphaerae; order WQYP01; family WQYP01; genus DATKPA01. The sequence goes on from DATKPA010000114.1 coordinate 28,780, forward strand.
CGGATCGCCCGACTGCATCGACGGGCTCTGATCCACCAGCACCCACAGTTCCCCGCTCGAATGCTCCGTGTGCAGCCACCGCACCGTCGGCTGCAGAAACAGCACCAGCAGCAACAGCACCAGCGCCACCCGAATCCCCGTCAACCACCGCACCGTCCCCTCTGACGCCAACTGCCGCTGCGCAAAATACAAATAAACAATCGCCGCTCCCGCCACCAAGAACACCGGCAACAAAAACCAAAACGCCGGATGCGGCGCCAACTCAATCGCCCCAAGCACCTCATTCATCCCACACCCCCATCCAGTTTCCTTATTGAAATCTCTCGGGCTGGGTGCCATGCTTCTGGCACAATCTCGGTGCCAGAAGCATGCCTCATGTGCCCTCGCCTACTCATTGCACCCGTGTGAATCCAAAAGTTTTGCGTTTTGCGTTTTGAGTTTCGACCTTTCATCTCCCCACCTCCACCAACCCCGCCGTCTCCGGATCCACCCCCGTCTGCTGCCGCATCAACCGCCACGTCACAAACGTCTCCCCCAGCAGCAGCAACAACACCAGCGTCGCCAGCACCCACCACAACTCCAATCCCCCGACTTGCGCATTAAGCGCCTTGGGCAACGTCACCCACGTCAGATGATCCTGCAGATACCCGCTGTTTTTCATCCACTCCACATCCCCGCCCGACAGCACCGCCGGATCCAGCTCATTCTTGTCCAGGTTCACCGTATAAAACACCGCCGGCATCGTCCCCCCACCCGTCCCCGTCAGCCGCAACTCATACAACCCCGGCGTAAACGTATCCGTGTACCGCACCAGGTACTGATCCCCCCTCAAGTCCGGCGTCACCGAATGCGCCGCCCCATTCGGAGTCACCACCGTCGCCGTCTGAATCGAATCGCTCCCACTCAAGGGCCCCGGGGGGGGGGACGACCACTCCAACGGCTCCCCCGCATCCAGCTCATGACTCTGCGACTTCGCCTGACTCGCCGCCAGGTAAAATAACGTCTCATTCACCAGCGGCGTAAAGTTCGGCACCACCGCCAGATTGTTCCATCCCCCATCCAGATCCGACGCCGGCGTCGTCCACACGATCACCCGTCCCCCCGCACTCCCCAGCGCCATGTCCGTCATCACCGCATCCCCCGTCGTCGTCGCCAGCACCGCGCGCATCTCCGGCTTCATCGCCATCGACCACCACTTGAACACCCCCGTCCCGCTGAACGCGTTCCGCTGCGCTGCCGTGATTGCCGTCAGTGCCGGATGTTCCGGATCCTTCACATCAATCCCTACCCCTCCACCAGCAACGACGCCCGCCGCCTCGGGCGGCGCGGGGTTATGTGCATTCCCACCCTCAACCGACCCCCGCCCAGCCTGAACCGGCCCTTTAACGGTCGCCGGAAAAATCAAACTCTTCCCCAGTATCCCATTCACAAACCGCTCCCGCGTCCGCGGCCCCAGAATGATCCACAGCCCATGCCCCCGCTGCACATATTCCGTCAGCCGCGCCACCGCCGCCGCCGGCAAACTCGGCACATCATCCAGAATGACGATCGGATAATCCTCCAACCGCGCCGCATCAATGTCCGCCACGCTGATCACCCGCGGCATCACCAGCCCCCCCCCGCTCGACGGATCCACCCGCGGATCCACGGGCTGCATCGCAAACAGCAGACACGCCGCATCCCGCGCCGTCTTCTCCCGCGACAACTCCCCATCCACCAAAAGTACCGGCAACTGCGGCGACACGTTCACCGCCGCCGTCGCCGCATTGTCCCCCTCCAATCCATCCACCACATCCGCCTTCACCCGCACCCAGTGTGATCCTGCCTCCGGAAAATACTCATCGAAGCCCATCGTGTTCGAATGCCCCGGCGCCAGGCTCGGCAGTTGCCGCGTCGCAATCGGCCGCCCGTCGATCGTCAGTTGCACCGGAATCCCCGACAACTCCGTCGTCCCCGTGTTCACGATCGTTGCCGTGATCTGCGCCGGCCGATGCACCCCGATGAACGCCGGCTGCACCGCAATGCTGCTCACCGACACGTTCGGCATCGACGGTGGCGTATCAATCTTCATCGCATAAATCGGTATCCCGCCGATGGCCCCGCCCCCCGCCCGCGCCCCGATCAACGCCGCCTGCCACTGCGAATCGCTCCCGATCCCCCAGTTGCTCCGCTGCTCGTCCGACAGCACCAGCACCATCTTCCGCAGATTCCGACCCCGCGTCACCACCTCCGTCGCCGCCTCCACCGCCTGCGGAATGTTCGCATCCGTTATCCCCGGCTTCATCGCCCGCAACTGCTGCAACACCGTCGCCCACTCCCCCCGTGCCGTCTTGTCGCCCCCCATGTTCGAAGAATTCAACGGTATCGGCAGCGGCGTGATCGTCTTCGGCGAATGCTCCGCAATCACCACGCTCACGCTCGCCGAGCTCGGCAAAATCGCCGCCAGCTTCTCCGCCACCTTCACCCCCTCATCAAACAGCGTCCCATTCCCCCCCGCATCACCGGCCCCGCGCCGCCCCATCGAAAACGAATGATCGATCACCACCGCCACATCCATCGGCGTCGACGATACAAACGAATTCCCCTTCACCATCGGCCGCGCCAACGCAAACGCCAGCAACACCAATATCCCCATCCGAATCAGCATCAACAGCCAGTTATCAATACTCCGCCGCCGCCGCGCCTTCAGCGGCGTCTCCAGCAAAAACTGCATCGCCCCCCACGCCACCGGCACCGACTTCTGCCGGCGCAGCATATGGATCACCAACGGTATCACCGCCAGCAACCCACCAAACAAAACAGACCCCATCAAAAACATGCGATTTGAAAATTACCTTTCATTCCAACGTGTAGCGCCGGCCCAACGGGCCGCCGCGTTCGCCGGGTGCCATGCCCTTGGGGCAGGGGCCCCATGGGCATGCCCATCCAGCTTCCTTATTGGGGGGGGCGGGTGCCACGGGTTAAACACAACCTCGGTGTTTAACCCGTGCCTAATGTGCCCTCGCCTGCTCATTGCATCCCCTCATCACCAAACAACACCAAACCCCAAAAAAACTGGTTCATCCGGTATTTCCGGGAAGTGGCGAGTCTCGAGGAAGCCCAGCACATGCCCACTACTTCCGTCGTCTCTGTGCGTCCTCTGTGCCCTCTGTGACTCTGTGGTAAAGGAACCGTTCGACGAGAGAACGCAATCGATTCCCCGGAAATCCCCGATGAACCAAAAAACTTTCGTGTCCTTCGTGTCTTTCGTGGCCATTCATCCGTTTGACGCTCATCCATTCTCATCGGCTCCCCATCCGTTGCGCCAAATACCCCGCCAACACCTTCTCCACCGACTCATTCGTCTTAAACAACGAATGACTAATCCTCATCCCATTACACTCCTCCCGAATCCGCTTCAGATGCCGCGCCACATTCTCCAGATAATTCGCCCGCACCGTCACCGGATCCAGCTTCAACTTCTGCGCCATCGCCTCCAGGTTCTCAAACAAACTGAACTTCCGAAACGGAAACGTCAACTCATCATCCGCCATCACCTGCAGCACCAGCACCTCATGCCGCTTATGCCGCAGATGGTGAAACGCCTTCACCAGGTCATCCACATTATCAAACAGATCCGAAATCAATATGACCATCTGCCGATGCCCCAACCGCTCCGCCACCTCATGCAAAATCGAACTGATCGACGTTTCCTTCTCCGCCGGTGCCGGCTTGATGCCATCCAGCGTCCGCGCAATCGTAAACAAGTGCGGCGAAGCCGACCGCCCCGGAATAAAATCCCGAATCTTCTGCTCAAACGTCACCAGCCCCACCGAATCCTGCTGATGCAGAATCAAATAGCTCAAGCAGACCGCCACAAACTGCGCATACCGAAACTTGCTCATCGCATCATACGCCCCCTGGTACCGCATCGACCCCGACGCATCCACCACCACATGCGCCCGCAGATTCGTCGTCACCTCATACTGCTTGATGTAATACCGATCCGCCTTCGCATACACCCGCCAGTCAATCCGCTTGATGTCATCCCCCGGCACATACTGCCGATGCTGCGCAAAATCCAACGCAAACCCAATATGCGGCGACCGGTGCATCCCCTGCACATACCCATCCATCACCTGCTTCGCCACCAGCTCCAGATGCGAAATCGCCGCCAGCGCCCGCGGCTCCAGCAACTCCGCACCCGGAATCGCCGCACTCTGCACTGGAGGTGTTTTGACACTCGTCGTCATAGATTTTGTGCACGGTCATCCACCACAGAGTCACAGAGAGCACAGAGACCCACAGAGAGAAAACAATTTCTCTCCGCGTCCTCTGTGCGTCTCTGTGTCCTCTGTGACTCTGTGGTTTCTCACCGCTCGAACCCCTCAGGCCTTCGTCCTCGGAATCTCCGTCAACAACCGATCAATAATCTTATCCGAATTCATCCCCGCCGCTTCCGCACTGAACGTCGGCAAAAGCCGATGCCGCAAAATTGGATGGGCCATCGCGACGATATCTTCGGTAGTCACATGCACGCGCCCATTGAGAATCGCACGGGCCTTCCCGGCAAGAATCAGGTAGATGCTCGCGCGCGGGCCCGCACCCCATTGAACAAGTTCGTTGATGAAAGCAGGCACACCTTGTTCGCCCGGCCGCGTCGCCCGCACCAGGTCCCGCGCATACGAAAACACATGCTCCGCCACCGGCACCCGCCGCACAATCTCCTGCAGTTTCAAAATCGCATTCGCATCCAGCAGCCGCCGCATCTCCGCCTTGTAGTGCGTCGTCGCCTGCTTCATGATCTTCGTCTCTTCCTCCGGCGACGGATACCGCACGATCGTCATGAACATGAACCGATCCAGCTGCGCCTCCGGCAACGGATATGTCCCCTCCTGCTCGATCGGATTCTGCGTCGCCAGCACAAAAAACGGCTCCGGCAAATCGTACGTGTGCTCCCCCGCCGTCACCCGATGCTCCTGCATCGCCTCCAAAAGCGCCGCCTGCGTCTTCGGCGGCGTCCGATTGATCTCATCCGCCAGCAGCATGTTCGCAAAGATCGGCCCCTTCACATACCGAAACGCCCGCTTCCCCGTCGTCCGATCCTCCTCCAAAACATCCGTCCCCGTAATGTCCGACGGCATCAAGTCCGGCGTGAATTGCACCCGCTTGAACTGCAGACTCAACACTTCCGAAATCGTCTTCACCAGCAACGTCTTCGCCAGCCCCGGCACCCCTACTAATAGGATATGCCCCTGGCAGAACATCGCCGTCAGCACCTGCTCGATCACCTCATGCTGCCCAACAATCACTTTTGCGAGCTGATCCGCCATCAGCCGGTACGCCTTGTTGAGCTGCTCCACCGCATGCAAATCTCCTCCGGACGCACCGGGAGGTGGCGGGGGTGCGGGCGGGGTTGCCCGGGGGGTAGGGGGGGGCACGGAGGGGATCGACGTCGCAACAGGGGGGGCACCCATGGGCTGCGGCATGGGTGCGGGAGGCGGAGGCGGGGGGGCGACCGGCTTTTGGTCCGGTTCCCCAGCGAGCGGAATCGTGCCGTCTGGCTCAGTCATATGCGGTCGTGCTCCTCTGTGCGGACGGGATGGAGGGGGGTCGGCCAAATCCTAGCCGATGCAACCCCCATGAGCCACCGCGACATAGACGCTCTCCCCCCGCATCCCTTTCATCCCTTAAAGACGCTTCATTGTCTTGAATGGGATGCCGCCTCCATCTAAACTACGCGGCTTCGGCTTTTCGACCCTCTCCCTAGCTTGGAGTGCGCTCATGCGGCTGTCCGACATCCTCAAATTGCAGCACATCAAAGTCCCGCTGCAGGCGAAAAATAAACGCGATGCGATCGCCGAACTCGTCAAGGTCCTTGCCGACGCCGGGGAAGTCAAAGACTCTCAGGTCCTGCTTAACAGCGTCCTCGAACGCGAAGCGACCCGCACCACCGGGATCGGCAACGGCCTTGCCATTCCGCACGGCAAATGTGCCGGCGTCGATCACCTCGTCGTCGCCATCGGCAAACCCGAAACGCCCATCGAATTCGAATCCATCGACGGCCGCCCCGTCAACCTTATCGTGCTACTCGCCTCGCCCCCCGATCAGACCGGCCCGCACATTCAGGCCCTCGCCCGCATCAGCCGCCTCATGAATGTCGACGCCTTCCGCCAGGCCATGCGGACCGCCACCAACCCCCAGCAGATTTATGATGCGGTCGTGAAGCAGGAGAATGATATGGGGGCTGCCTGATAGCGGCGGTTTTGTTAAACCCCGGCCCTTGGGCCGGGGAGTGGGCCCCATCATCTCCCGCACCAAAGTGAGCCATGAGCGACCTTCCCGATACTCCTTCGACAGAGACTCCTCCTCCAGCAGTGGCTCCACGGGTGCGCCTCGCTGACACACTCTCCCAGGACGTCACGCCCCAGGTCGATGCCGCCGCCAAACAGATGATCGCCGGCGGCGACGCCTTGCTGGTCAAAAACTCCCGCAACGCCGTCCACGGCTTCGTCCTCGACCAGGACCATTACGACACCCGCCTCGAGTGGACCAACACCGAATTCAACGCCATCTGCTCCTGCGAAGTCCGCGCGGCCGGTTTTGTGTGCCCGCACATCTGGGCCACCGTGCTCCTCGCCGATCGCTCCGGCGCTTTCCGCTCCCTCGAAGAATCGCACGCGCACCCGCTCTTCAACCGCGGCGCCGAAGCTGATGTGGCTGGTGGCCGTCGCTCGCCAAACGCCTGGCCCGCCCGCCCCGGCTGGAAGATTCACCTCGCCTCCATCGCCCAGGCCTCCGCCGAGCGCGCCGCCAAGGCTCCAAACGCCACGCCCGGTCTTCCACGCCAAGTGCTCTACGTCGTCGATGCTGGCGAAACCAAAGCCTCCGGCGGAAGCGCGGTCATCGTCGAACTGCAATCGCGCAATCAGAAAAAATCCCGCTTCCGCGCCACCGGCAGCGGCGGCGGCTGGACAAAAGGCACACCCTTCCGCCTCGATCCCGAAGAAATCGACACGTTCACCGATCCCGCTGACCGAGACATCCTCTCCCGCGTCGCCGGCGCTCGAGCCGAAGAAACCGCCGTGCCCGAGATCGCAAATGCCCCTGGTGGGGGAGGCATCAAATTCTGCTCTCTCCGCGGCACCGTCGGCATCGACCTCCTCCGCCGCATGTGCGAGACCGGCCGCTGCCGCCTCCGTATGCCGCTCCTCACCCCCGACGGCCCCGAAACGCTCCAGCTCCTCTGGGACGACGGCCCAGCCTATGACTTCGTCGTCCGCATCGCCCCGCACGACGACGGCAAACACTACACCCTCACCGGCCATCTCCGCCGCGAAGGAAAAACCCTCCCCGTCTCCGCAGCCCACCTCTTCGCCGAGCCCGCCGTCGGCCAGCAGGGCCTCGTGTTCATCGAAAACCGCGCCTCGCGCATCGAACTCTCCGGCGGCATCCAGTGGATGGAACTCTTCGGCGCCCGCGGCCCGCTGCACGTCCCCAAAAATGACGCCACCGAATTCCTCCGCCAGGTCGCCGCACTGCCGACCATCCCGCAATTCGACCTCCCCGAAGAACTCCAGTTCGAGCAGGTGATGGGCGCCCCGCGCCCCCGCCTCGTTCTCCGCAAGCCCTCACGGGCTGCCTTTGCCTCCAGGATCGACGAACGCATCATCGGCTCCGTCCTCTTCGATTATGACTCCGGCCCCGTCGAAGCCCTCGCCCCCAACGCCGGCACCTACGACCCTTCCATCCGCAAAATGGTTCTCCGCGACAAGGCCGCCGAGGCGCGGGCCATGTCGGTCCTCAAAGCCGTCGGCTTCCGCAAACTTCCCGACCCCGACACCGGCGAACTCCACCACGAACTGCAGCCGCGACTGCTCCCCTCCGTCGTCCCCACGCTGATCCGCGAAGGCTGGATCGTCGAGGCCGAGGGAAAACTCTATCGCGCCGCCACCGACTTCCGCATCTCCGTCGCCTCCGGCATAGACTGGTTCGACCTCTCCGGCTCCGTCCAGTTCGGCGACCAGGTCGTCCCCCTCCCGCGCCTTCTCTCTGCGGCGCGCAAGGGCGAACATCTGATAAAACTCTCCGACGGCACCTTCGGCGTCCTTCCCGAAGAATGGCTCGCCAAGTACGGAATCCTCGTCCAGTCCGGGACCGCCGTAAAAGACGAAGCCGGTACCGAAGCCATCCGCTTCTCCCGCGCCCAGGCCGGCATGCTCGATGTCCTCCTCGAATCGCAGCCCCACGCCTCCGTCGACGCGACCTTCCAGAATCTGCGCAACCAGCTCCGCGAATTCGGCGGCATCACCGCCATGGACCCGCCCCCCGGTTTCATCGGCCAGCTCCGCCCCTACCAGCAGGAAGGCCTCGGCTGGTTCGAATTCCTCCGCCAGTTCTCCTTCGGCGGCTGCCTCGCCGACGACATGGGCCTCGGCAAAACCATCCAGGTGCTCGCGCTCCTCGAATCACGCCGCCAAAATAAAGCCGGCGATGGTATCGCCGGTGCCTCCTCCGCCAATGGCAAAAACGGCCACGCCGTCAACGGATCCGCCAACGGACACCGCCCCAGCCTCGTCGTCGCCCCGCGCTCTCTCGTCTTCAACTGGCGCGAAGAAGCCGCCAAATTCGCCCCAAAACTCCGCATACTCGACCACACCGGCCCCTCGCGCCAGCGCAACACTGACAAATTCGCCGACGTCGACGTCATCCTCACCACCTACGGCACCCTCCGCTCCGACATCGTCTTCCTCAAGGACTACAAGTTCGACTACGCCATCCTCGACGAAGCCCAGGCCATCAAGAACGCTCAGACCGAATCCGCCAAATCAGTCCGACTCCTCCAGGCCAACTACCGCCTCGCCCTCTCCGGCACGCCCGTGCAAAACCACCTCGGCGAACTCTGGAGCCTCTTCGAATACCTCAACCCGGGCATGCTCGGCGCCTCCGCCGTCTTCGACGCCCGCTTCCAGCCCGCCAAGCCCAAGCCCGAAGCCGAATCGAAATCTGAAAAAACCGTCGAAGAAGCCACGGCCGAACCTGAACGGGAAGGCAGCGAAGCCGTGACTCAAGACTCAGCGCTCAGCACTCAGGATTCCGAGGAGAGCGAAGAAGAAACCCCGCGAGCCCTCCTCTCCCGCGCCCTCCGCCCCTTCATCCTCCGCCGCACCAAGGAGCAGGTCGCCCAGGACCTTCCCCCGTGCACCGAGCAAACCATCTACTGCGAACTCGACGAAGCCCAGCGCGCCATCTACGACGAACTTCGCGACCACTATCGCCAGTCGCTCCTCGGCGCGAACGGCGCTGCCAAGGGCGCAAACCCCAACCGCATGCAGGTCCTCGAAGCGCTGCTCCGCCTGCGCCAGGCCGCCTGCCACCCCGGCCTCATCGACAAAACGCGCATCTCCGAGCCCAGTGCCAAGCTCGACACGCTCTTTACCCAGCTCGATGAAATCCTTGAGGAAGGCCACAAGGCCCTCGTCTTCTCCCAGTTCACCAGCCTGCTCTCGATCGTCCGCAAACGCCTCGACGAAAACCCCAAGGGGCCCACCCGCTACGCCTACCTCGACGGCAAAACCCGCGACCGCAAATCCCCCGTCGAGCAATTCCAGAACGACCCCGACACCAAGCTCTTCCTCATCTCCCTCAAAGCCGGCGGCCTCGGCCTCAATCTCACCGGCGCCGACTACGTCTTTCTCCTCGACCCCTGGTGGAACCCCGCCGTCGAAGCCCAGGCCATCGACCGCGCCCACCGCATCGGCCAGGTCCGCCACGTCTTCGCTTACCGCCTCATCGCGAAGGGCACCGTGGAGGAGAAGGTGCTGCAGCTCCAACAAACCAAGCGCGACCTCGCCGACGCCATCATCTCCGAAGACAACGCGGTTCTTTCCAACCTCACCAGCGACGATCTGCAGATCCTGCTGTCGTAGCGGCGAAGCCCGCCGCTTTTAGCGCCGCCGCAACGCGGCGGGGGCAATGTTGCCCTTGCATTATCGAAGCAGACTAACCCCGCCGCGTTGCGGCGTCGCTAAAACCCGATACGATTCCGTCGCATGATCCTTACGCACCACATCATCTTCACCGCGTACGGATTCTGGCTTCCCAACGATCCCCGCGGTTCCTGGTCCGAGTACATCAAAGCTTGGGAACTCATACGCTTCGGCGTACCCAAGCAAGTAAATACTCCACATTCAGTTGCGGGGCGTCCGCATAATCACGCGCTGCGATTCTCAGCGAAACAAGCACTGCGTTATCCGCCAGTACATTTCAACGGTGTTCAGGCCCGCGCGATCGCTCACGGATTCCGGTCAACCATCCAACGCTCCGGCTTCACGTTCCACGCCTGCGCCATCCTTCCCGATCACGTACACGTCGTGGTCGCCCGCCATCGCATCCACGCACGGCAAATTCTCAATCAGATGAAAGGCGAAGCGAGCAAAGCCTTGGCCGAAGAAAATATTCATCCGTTTCAAAATGCTTTCCTGCCCGGCGGCGACCGCCATACACCCTGGGCGGCGAAGGGATGGACCGTTTTCCTGAACACCCCCGAAGAAGTGCATGCCGCTATTCAGTACGTCAACAACAATCCGCTCAAAGAAAACCTACCCGCCCAATCCTGGAGTTTCATCCAACCCTACACCTTTTAGCGACGCCGCAGCGCGGCGGGGGAATCATTCCCGGGCACCCCCGCAACAAACCTTCCCCGCCGCGTTGCGGCGTCGCTAAAAGCGTTCACGACCGCTCCGCGCCCATTCCATACACCGCCGCTTCACATGCCCTTCCCCCCGCCGCCATTCCTCGTATCATCGCTATAGCCCACGCAAGGAGGTTCTATGCTGAAGCTCACCATTATCCTTTCCTTCGTCGCTCTCTCCCTCACCACCTCCGTCACCCGCGCCGCCGACGCCCCCCACTACAACATCCTCTTCATCATGTCCGACGACATGCGCAACGAACTCGGCTCCTCCGGCGGTATGGCCAAGACTCCCAACCTCGACAAACTCGCCGCCGCCGGCGTCCGCTTCGACCACACCTACTGCCAATTCCCCCTCTGCAACCCCTCCCGCTCCTCCATGCTCACCGGCCGCGATGTCGCCAACACCGGCGTCCTCGGCAACCGCACCTACTTCCGCGATCTCCATCCCGAACTCGTCACCATGCCGCAATACTTCCAGCAGCACGGCTACATCACCGTCGGCCACGGCAAAATTTTTCACGGTGGCCTCGACGACCTCCCCTCCTGGACGGAGGGTGGCAACAAGCGCGGCGTCGATCCCGATGAACCCGACCGCCCGAGCGAAGCCGCCCTCGAAGCCGGCGCCACCACGAAACCCGCCGGCGGCCGCGCGCCCATGGACCGGAATCTCTACTCCGACCGCACCATCGTCGTCCCCGACGACGGCCACGACGAAATCGAATACAAAAACGTCGAAGCCACCATCGCCGCCCTCGAAAAATACAAGGATGGCGGAAAACCCTTCTTCATCGCCTGTGGCTTCTCCAAACCCCACTCCCCGCCCGCCGCCCCACAAAAGTTCTACGACATGTACCCCCTCGATTCCATCCAACTCCCCGTCGATTTCGCCCCGCGCCCCACCGTTCCCGAAGGATTCCCTCCGCACTCCATCCGCGCCCGCAACGCCGACCTCTTCATCGGCCGCGACGCTTCGCCGGAAGAAGCCAAAAAAGTCATCCAGGCCTACCTCGCCTCCATCTCCTGGGTCGATGACAACATCGGTGTCGTCCTCGCCGCCCTCGACCGCCTCCACCTGCGCGACAACACCATCGTCGTCTTCACCGTCGATCACGGCTACCAGCTCGGCGAAAAAGGCAAATGGTCCAAGGCCGGCTCTCTCTTCGAAGAAGGCGACCGCATCCCGCTCATCATCGACGTCCCCCACAACCCGGCCAACGGCACTCCCTGCGAACGCGTCGTCGAAGGCCTCGACATTTACCCCACCCTCGTCGAACTCGCCGGCCTTCCGCCCGCGCCAAACCAGCAGGGTCGCTCGCTTGTTCCGTTGCTCAAAGACCCCGCCGGCGAATGGGACCACCCCGCCTTCAGCGTCTGGAGCGAAGACGGCAAGACCTTCACGGGCACCGCGGTCCGCACCGATCGCTGGCGCTACGCCGAATTCGACCAGGGCAAAGGCGGCGCCATGCTCTTCGACATGAACGCCGACCCGCACCAACTCAAGAACCTCGCCAACGACCCCCAATACGCCGACGTCTGCAAAAAACTCTCCGCCCTCATCAAAACCCATAACGCCGGGTGGCCCCCCAACTTAAAGTAGCGTGGGCATTCTGCCTGCATATGCCCGCAGGGCGTTCCTGAGAATTTTCGAACTTTCGGTTTGATATATTCCGTCATAAGCATATACTTCTTCCATATGCCACCGCTCCCTACATCCTCCGATCCCTTCACCGCCCTCGCGGAACCGCGCCGCCGCGAAATCGTCGAACTCCTCGCCAAAACGAAACACCACACCGTCAACGACCTCGTCGACCTCCTCGGCATCCCGCAACCCTCCGTCTCCAAACATCTCGGCGTCCTCCGAAAGGTAGGGCTCGTGACCGTGGAAAAAAATGGCCAACATCGCTTCTACGCCCTCAACCCCATTCAGCTCAAACCCGTCCACGACTGGATCGCCATGTTCGAGCATTTCTGGACCGACCACCTCGACGCCATCAAGAAAGCCGCCGAAAAGAAAGCACGCGAGCGCCGTCAGCCACCCCCTGGTTCCAATTGAGTTTCGATGACTCAATAATTCAATAACCCAATTCAAAAGGAGCCTCCCATGACCATCGCAGCCGAACCCACCCGCAGCATCCAAACTCTCTTCGTCCAGAAGGAAACTCTCATCGCCGCCCCGCCGGATGTCGTCTTCGAAACCCTTCTCACGCCTCTCGGCCGCATGGCCGAAATGAATCTCAAAATCGAACCCTGGCCCGGCGGCCGCTGGTACCGTGACCTCGGCAACAACACCGGCCACCTCTGGGGTCACGTGCAGGTCATCAAGCCGCCCAAACTCCTGGAAATCGTCGGCCCCATGTTCATGTCCTACGCCGTCGCCTCGCACATCCAGTACCGCATCACCGAGGAAGGCAAAAACTCGCGCCTCAGCCTCACGCACCAGGCCATCGGCCTGCTTTCCGAAGAGCACATCAAGGGGGTCAACACCGGCTGGGAAGAAATCCTCTCGGCCATCCAGGCGGCCGCCGAAGCCAAACCTCGCAAATGACGCCCCCCCCCCACAAACAGCCAAAGCCCGCCGTCTGTGATGCCTGTATTGTAGTTGTGTAAATATTAGAATGTTGGCATCTTAATATTCCGTTCGCACCCCGAGTTGTACAGTATTTTCCGGCAATGTCGCCCCC
>DATKPA010000115.1:0-90875 GCA_035524355.1 Phycisphaerae bacterium
TGGGGCACCTCCGGCGACGATACCACCACGGACTCTCCCTCCACTTTCGCCTGCGCCCAATGCCACACCCGGTCCTCCCCCGCCACCGAAAACTCCGCCGGCGCTTCCCCCTTCACCACGAGCCCCCCCTCCGCATGTTCAAAATGAATCCGCACCTCCCCGCCCACTCTCGACATCGACGCATACGTCGGCCCCTCGCATGCCACCTTCTCCCCATAATGCTTCGCAAGCGCCACGAGCGCCAACCGCTCCCCGACCACGCGCTTGTCCTTCGGATGAATGTTCATCGCCTCCCCCGTATCCACCGTGATCGCCACCCCTGTATTCGCAACCGCCCTCGCCGTTTGAATCTGCGCCTCCCGCACCTGGGTCCACCCATCGACCCCCGGCTGCTTCTGCCGCTCCATGAACGCAGGCAAGCTCACGATGTAGAACGGGAACTCCCCCTGATCGAACAGTTGCCGCCAGTCCTCAATCATCGCCGGCAACAATCTCTTGTACTGCTCTCCCTCCGACGCATTCTGCTCCCCCTGGTACCAGATCGCCCCGGTCAGGGACAGCGGCGCCACCGGTTTCAACATCCCCAGATACAACACCGCCGGCATTGTCGGCCAGTTCTCATATCCCAGCGGCAACGGATGCGGCGGCCGCGCGTCCACGCTCAATCTCCCCTTCCATTCCCCCGCCAACCCCACCTCCGTCTTGTCCCCCAGTATCAGCTTCAGTGACGACCCCGGCGACAAGAATCCCCCGTCCGCCTTCACCTTCAACACCCGCAGCACAATCGAATTCTCCCCCGGCTTGAGCACCCCCGGACCCACGGGATACATCCGCGGATTCTCCACCCACGAACTCGCCCCCACGAACTTCCCATTGATCCACGCCGTCTCCATCCGCTCGATCGACCCCAGCGACAACACCGCCTCCCCCGCAGGCAGCGGATCGGGCAACGTCACCCTCCGCCGAAACCAGCACACCGCCGGCGTCGACGGCACCCCCAACTCCGCAAACCCGCCCGGCAGATGCACGGCTTGCCACGATGCGTCCGCGAACTCCGGCGACGACCACTTCTCCTTCTCCCCCACGTCATACTGGTCATACCAGTGCATCACAAAACTGCCATACGCCGGCCCTTCGGCTTTGCGCAGCTCCTCGAGCACCGCCATCTTCTCCCTGAACTCCGGCATCCCCCGCAGCGACTCCTCGCTCATCCACGCCTCCGCCGGAGTCCCCCCCACGCAATCCTCCACCAGCCCGACCGGCACGTGCTGCTTCTCCTGGATCGCCGATCCAAAAAAATATCCCACCGCCGAAAAACCCGCCGCCGTCTTCGCCGTACAGACCTCCCACTTCCCCTGCACCACGGGCGCCGGCTTATATGACACATTTCGCTTCACCGTGAACAACCGAACCTCGGGCCGTTCCGCCGCCGCGATCTCCTCCTTCGCATTGTTCACCCCCTGCAGCGGCAACTCCATGTTCGACTGCCCCCCGCACAACCACACATCCCCCACCAGCACATCGTGCAACTCCAGCGATTCCGGCCCCTCCACCTTCACGGTGTACGGCCCGCCCGCCGCAGGTGGCTCAATCCGCGCTTCCCACCGCCCGTCTCCATCCGCCCTCGCGGACGCCGAGGTCTCCCCGATCGTCACCTTCACTGTCTCCCCCGCCTTCGTCCACCCCCACACCCGATTCTCCTTCCCCCGCTGCAGCACCATGTGATCCCCAAACATCGGACTCAAAAACGGCCGCTCGTCTCCCCGCACTGCCGCGCCCGCCCCAAGAACAACCATCCCGATGACGAGCATCCGAAGCGAAGACCGCCGATTCATACGCGCAACCTCGAAAGAGGATCCAGCCCGCAATCAAAACTCAAAGAACACGTTTACCTGGCACGAAATGTTGCGGCTGAGCATAACTCTCGCCCGCCCCTCCCGCCACGCAAAATCTCCGCTACAATTCGGCATGGCCAGGAAAAAACGCCAGCGCCCGCGCCCCGCCGCCGCCGACGACGCCGCCTACACCTGCCCTACGTGCGGCGAAGAAATCGTCATCCCCCTCGACCCCACGCAGGGCAACGACCAATCCTATGTCGAAGACTGTCCGGTCTGCTGCCACCCCAACCTCATCCACGTCGAATTCGACCCCGAATGGCCCACCCCCCGCGTCTGGGCCGAATCCGAATAACCCGCGTCACCGCGCCTCAATCCGCACACGCCCCTCCGCCAACCCCTCCGCGGTCGCATGCACGTTGATCATCCCCGCCTGATGCGAGCTCCGCACAATCACCTGCGCCCGCCCATGAAATAGCCGCCGCCGGTTCCCCTGGTACCCCTCCGTCCCCGACAAATCCCCACTCGCCACCCCTGCAATCGTCCCCGCCCCCCCCGGCCCATCCACCGCAAACTTCACCTCCGCATCCCCGTTCGGCTGAAAATTCCCCTCCTTGTCCACCGACTCCACCGCAATAAACGAAAGATCCTCCCCATCCGCCGCAATCACCGTCCGGTCCGGCACCAGCCGAATCCCCGCCACCGCACCGGCCGTCCGCAACTCGTTGCTCGCCACCTCGTGCCTATCCACCACGCCCACCGTCCGCAAAACCCCCGGAGCATACGGCACGTTGAACACCGCCTTGAACTGCTCCGCCAGTCCCGTCGGCTTCTCCCCCACCAGCACATCATTCACATACAACCGCACGCGCTCGCACCGCGAGTACACCTGCACCTCCAAACTCTTCCCCTCAAACCCCGGCCACGTCCAACTCTCCCAGCTCGGCACAACTCCCCAATCCGTCGCATGCCAAGGCTTCCCATCCCTCCCCCCACCCGTCGGCTCCACCACGCTCGAATATAACTTCTCCCCTCGATCCCACGTGATGTTCCGCGCATGCGACACCGGCTTCCGCCAGCCCGTGATATCAATATCCCCGCAATACGCCCCGTGATACGGAAACTGCTCTGACGCCGCATGAGAATACGCCTTCTGCCCCGCCGCATACGACCGCCCGATCCCGGACTCGCCCAGATAATCCATTGCCGTCCAGACAAAATCTCCCACCACGTACGGCTTCTCCTCGCAAGCCGCCCAGCACGCAAACATGTCGCGCGGAAAACTCTCCGTCGAGACCATCACCCGCCCCGGCACCCGCTCGTGATCCTTCGCATAACGCCATATCTGATAGTTGTAACCCACCACACCCAGCTTCCCCATGAGGCCGTCCGCATCCTCCCACTTCCAGTCATGCTCCTTCCCGCCGATCCCCGGCCAGCAGTTCACCGCCGCGGTCACCGGCCGCGTCGGATCCAACCGCTTCACCTCCTCAATCAACGCTGTCCCATTCCGCAGCCCCTGCGCACTGCCAAAATCCGGAATCTCGTTCCCAATGCTCCACATCACCACCGACGGATGATTCCGATCCCGTATCACCATCGCATCCACATCCGACTTCCACTGCTCCTTGAAATATTTGTGATAGTCCTCGTTGTTCTTCCCCATCTCCCAGCAATCAAACGCCTCCTCGATCACCATCAGCCCCAGCCGATCGCACGCATTCAAAAACGCCGGCGACGGCGGATTGTGAGACGTCCGTACTGCATTGAACCCTGTCGCTTTCAGCAACTCCACCTTCCGCTCCTCCGCCCGGTCAAACGCCGCCGCCCCCAGCGCCCCGTTGTCATGATGCACGCACCCGCCAAAGAGCACCACGCGATTGCCGTTGAGAAAAAATCCCTTCTCGGCCGAAACCTCAATCGTCCGCACCCCAAAAACCGTCTCGCGCCGATCCACCACCGCCCCATTCACCGACGCGGTCGTCACCGCCACATACCGCGCCGGCGACTCCGGACTCCACAACCGCGGCTCACTCAGGGTCGCATCCGCCGTCACCCTCTTCACCGATGCCGGCCCCCCGCTCGCCGCACTCCCCGTCATCGGCGTAAAACGCGCCAGCCCCGCGCCTGTCGGCTTCCCATCCACCCCCGCCGCAAATAGCTCCGTCGCCAAATCCACATCCGCCGCCCCATCGCTCTCCGCCGTCACCGTCATTTCCAGCGTCGCCTCTTTCTCCGACGCTTTCACCGTCCGCACCACCACCCCATCCCGCGCAATCCGCACCGGCCCCGTCACCTCCACCCAGACATGCCGATATATCCCCGACCCGCTATACCACCGGCTATTCACCTGCTTCGAATTATCCACCCGCACCGCAATCGTATTTTCCGCCCCCACCTTCAAATGCGACGTCACATCAAACGAGAACGGCGTATACCCATACGCGTGCTCCCCCACCTTCTGCCCATTCACCCACACCTCCGACAACATGTACACGCCATCAAACCCGATCGTCACCCGCTTCCCTCCCCCCCCCCACGCCGCCGGCGCCACAAACGTCTTCCGATACCACCCCACCCCCGCCGGGAAAAATCCCCCCGCACTCCCCGTCGCATTCCCCTTCTCAATCGCCCCCCCGATACTCCAATCGTGCGGCAACTGCACCGCGTCCCATCCCTTGTCGTCAAATCCCGCCACCTCCGCGCCCACCGCATCATCTCGCGAGAACTTCCAATCCGCATCAAAACTCATCCGCCCCACGTCCGCACGCGCGCCACCCGTGATCAACAACAACCCCATAACGCCGACAAACCACCGCTGCAGCTTCAATGCACTTCCTCCGTTTACACATCCGCCCATGTCCACATTTAAGAGTTGCGCAACGCAGCGCGCACCAGATTCCCCGACTTGCTCACCGATCAATAATCGACCCCCCCCGGAAAATGAAGCCTCCCGACGTGCCATCCTCCGATAAATTCAGCACGAAATAGTCAAAGAAGGCGACACGGCACACAACGAGCCCGTGAGGCATGTATGGATAGATGATCCTTCGTTCAACAAGATGGTACGAAAAGAACCGCCGTTGATCGATCTTCATTTACGCAATACTCCAACCCACACTTTCGCGTAAATCTTTGCTTCCTGGCGTCTTGGAGCGTTGGCGTTCAATCAGTCTCTCCGCGCCCCCCCCCCACCACCACGGGAACTCCCGCCGTTCAGTTTTCGAGACCCCTAAGCCCATGATCGGCAGGCCATTGTAGTCACTCGCCCGATGCTCACTTCCCCCCCCATTCAAGTACGCGGCAGGTCTCCTATTTATATCAAGAGTAAATTCTCGAAATAATTTGACTAATCTCTAACCGGAATGTAACTTTCAGCAGCGGTTCAGAGTGAAACGAGAGTTGAAATTGTCACTCGCGGGAAGGCACAGGCGCCCACGCACCAGGAAATACCCCGGCGCGAGTCCAGCTGAAGTGTGCCGTGGGTGCGAGAGCGTTTTTATCTCGTGGCTCTGATCGAAGGTATTGAAATGGGTGCTGCTGTTTCTGCCCCTTTTCTTTCAAAACCCCGGTGCTTCCCAGGCCCCACTTCTCTCGTTGCCGATGCCCCTGCACGCCGCCGGCCCGATGGATTTACCCTGGTTGAGCTGCTGGTCGTCGTCGCCATTATCACAATCCTTGCCTCCCTGCTGATCCCCGCCATCGCCAAGGGACGCGAAAGGGCGAAGGCGGTGAAGTGCGAAGCCAACCTGCACCAAGGTGGCACCGCGATCGCCATTTACTCGACCGAGAACAACGGCTTCATCCAATCCTACAGTGCCATCACGAATCTCGTTTTCAACAATCCCACAGTCAATAACTCTGGTGCTTCTGTCTCCACGATGGCCAGTAGCCTGTACAGCGAAGTCACGCATTGCCCATTGGTTTACGATTCAACCATTTTTCAAACTGCAAATGGCAAGAATCTCGTGCCCTACGCCGATGCAGGCGTCATACCGCCACCAACGGTCAACAACCTGTACATTGCTGCGTATCCCATGCAGATGGTCTCGGTGAGCAATCCCTCGCTAACAGCCTTTGCGTGCGATGCGGCGGGCTATGGCCCTCCCCCCACTTATGGGCCCATGACGAATGTAACGGTCCTGAGCTACCCGAGTCTGCTCGCCACTTTCAAAACGTCTCCCCCGCCCGAATTTCACGGCTGCCACGCCGGATCCGGAAGCGTTCTGTGGGTCGATGGCCACGTGAGTCTTGAATCCCCCTATATGCCCTCTCAGAGCGATCCGGACGTTGCCAGCTACATGAAGAAATTTGCCTATGTATTTCACGTGGGCTACCTCACCCCGGTCCCCTCATCGACACCGTTTGCCAACTTTTGGAAGATGAGCGCGAGTATTCAGGATGCCTATCTCCAGGTGAAAAGGTGACCTGGATGATTTCCGCCGATGGGGCCATCGGGCTTCCTCTCACGGTTCTGAACACAAAACGCGCGCACGCGAACGGTTCGCGCGGCGGCAGTCGAAATGGGTCTTGGAATTGGAACGGAGAGTTTATGCAGTTGCGTACTTTCAGCCTGATTACCGCCGCCGTGCTTTCCGCGGCATCCATGAGCCGGGCCGATGTGGTCCTGCTCAGCGACTCCCTGGGCAACGCGACCGACCCCTCCCGTACCGCACTCGCCGGCAGCACCACCAGCGGCGGCTATACGTTTACCACGACCCAGACCGCGGTGAAGGATGCGTACGGCAATCCCTACGGTTCGAGCCTCACCGTCGGCCCCTCCTCCACCACCATGACCGAATCCGGAACCAGCTACTCGTCCATCTTCGGACCAATTCCGGACACCAAATTCGATACCAACGTTGTCGCTGGATTTACCCCCCTCGCCACGCCCGGACTTCTGTCGGTCTCCATGGACGTCTCCTGCCCGGCCGGATTTGCGTACGTGGGCTTCTCGCAGAAAACCGCCACCACGTCCACCGACCTTGTTGATCCAAATACCGGCAACAACATGGCGGGTTTCCTTCTTTTCGGACCGACCAGTAACCTGGGCGGCAACGCACAACTCCATGGCAGTTCGTATTCAGCCTGGACGACCTCCTCCTTATCAGGATCCTCGACCTATCACCTGCTGTTGACGGTGGATCCGACAACAAGTCATCTGAACGCTTATGTGAGCACCCTGGATGGAACCCGGATCTGGACGAATCCGATCACTATAACTCTCCCCAGCTCGGTTAACTTCAGCTCGATCACTGGCGTCACCTTCGGCGTTTACGGCTATTCCCTCGCCGTCAACACCCCCGCGTTTGACTCCTCGACCTTCAGCAACCTTCAGGTCACTGAAGCCGGCTCGGCCCTGCCTGGCGACGCCAGCCTCGACGGCAAAGTGGATCTCACGGACCTCTCGACCGTGCTGAACAACTTCGGCAAAACGACGGCCGCATGGACTGACGGCAACTTCGACCAGGCCGCCACCGTCGATCTGACGGATTTGAGCGATGTCCTGAACAACTTTGGCAGCAGCGCCTCCAGCTCGAGTGTTTCAGCGGGTGCAATGGTTGCGGCACCCGAACCTGCTTCTCTCGGCCTTCTGGGCGTCGGCGGCCTGATGTTGCTGCGTCGCCGCTCGCGGGCATAAGGGAAACTGCGGAATAGAAGAACGAGGGGTCGGTCGTTAATTCTCTGGCCCCTCTTCTCTGACCTTTCCAGCGGGGGGTCATTGAGGTGTGCGTGTCCGTATAACAACCACTCCATCCGCGAGACCTTGCGCCTGAGCAGTAATGGTGAAGCTGCCGCCGCCGGCAGCGCCGCGGACTATTGCCGTGCAGCGCCCCTGATATGCGCGGTAATACGTGGAATGATATGTGTCGTGGCACCGGGGATCCGTGTTTTCAACGGCCACGATCGCGCCTGAACCCTTGATGCTGAACGTGATGAAGTCAGTGGCCGCCGGCACCTGATTGCCCTGGTCGTCGACCACGCGCGCCGTGATGAGCGCAAGGTCGTCCCACGAGCAACCCACGGCGGGGCGGTCGCTTTCCAGGACGATTCTCGCAGGTTTGCCGGCGGTGCGAAGTTCGTTGGACGCAACTTCGGCGCCGCCGTTTTTTCCGACAGCCCGGAGCGTGCCGGGCGCGAAATCGACGGTCCAGTCGCGCGGGGATTGATCGGCGGGGGCCTCCTGCGAACCAAGCGATTTGCCGTTGAGGAACAATTCGACGGACTGGCAATTGGAATACACAAGCACCGACTCGGGATGGGGTGCGAGATTGTTCGGCGTCCAGTCGATCGGCTGGATGGCGCGCGTCTGGGGCTCACCGGGCAGATTCCCGGTTGCCACAGCTCCCTGGTCGCGAACCATCACGACCATGGGCTTGTCGGACCACCAGGACTGGCGTTGATAGCCAATGGCGCGCGGCGTGTCGGTCATGTCGACAAGCCCGGATTCATGCTGGACGACCGGCCATCGGCGGGATTCACCGAGATAATCGGCACCCGTCCAGAGGAATTGTCCGGAAAAAGAAGGATTGTCCCGCACGGCCGCCCAGGCTTTCAGACCTGGACCGCTCTCGGTGTTGACGATCTTGCGTGCCGGCTTGTCGCGCTGGGCGGCGAGGAGTTCATCATCGCGGTAGTTGGTGCCGACCACGTCGAGCAGGTCGGCGAGGCCATCAGTGTAGTCGTGGCTGACATTCGGGCGGAAGAGGGCCTGAGTGACGGGGCGTGTGGGATCATTCTCGTGGAACACGTTGACGAGCGCGCGGAGGATGGCGATTGCGCCGGCGGCGTTCGGAGTGTCGTGAATTTCGTTTCCGGCGCTGTAGAGGACGATGCAGGGATGGTTGCGGTCGCGGCGAACGGTGTCGCGCGTGTCGATCAGATTCCACTCCTTGAAATAGAGGTGGTAATCGTATTTGTTTTTGCCGACGAGCCAGCAATCGAACATTTCGTCCATCACGAGGAGGCCCATGCGATCGCAAAGATCGAGGAATTCCGGCGCCGGTGGATTGTGCGAGGTTCGAATGGCGTTGACGCCGAGGGCTTTGAGTGCGGCGAGGCGATGCTCCCAGGCGGCGAGGGGAACGGCAACGCCGAGTCCTCCGAAATCTCCGTGAAGGCAGACGCCCTTGAGTTTGATGCTCCTGCCGTTGAGCACAAAGCCGTTGACTGGACTGAACTGGGCATCGCGAACGCCGAAGGGTGTTGCGGCGTTGTCGACAGTTTTGCCGGCAAGCCGCACATCGCTGCGGGCTTCGTACATGGCGGGGTGATCGACATCCCACCATTGAGGAGCGACGGCGAGTTCCTGTTCGAACGTAACGCTCGCGCCGGGAGCAATCATTTGCGGCTCGGATTCGTTCGTCGCCGCCTGTTTGCCATTCGGGTCAGTAATCGCCGTGTGCACCGAGACGCGTTGCGGAGCATCGGACTGATTGATGACCGCGCTCTGCACATGGACAGTTGCATGGGAAGCATTGGGTGAAAGATGGGGGGTGGTGATGAAAATGCCATTCTGCTCGAAGTGCACGGGATCGGTCAGCGTCAGATGCACATGGCGGTAGATGCCCGCGCCGGAGTACCAGCGGGAGGCGGGTTCCTGCGAATTGTCCGCGCGAACGGCAAGGACGTTGTCGCCGGGTTTCAGATGACCCGTGAGTTCATGGCAGAAGGTGACGTAGCCGCAGGGACGATGGCCGAGGCGAAAGCCGTTGATCCAGACATCGCTGTTGGCCATCACGGCGTCGAAGGTGACGAAGACGCGTTTGCCGGCGGAGGATTCGGGCAGCGAAAAATGTTTGCGGTACCAGCCGACGCCATCCGGGAGAAAAGCACCGGCAGCGCCCGAGGGGTTGCTCTGATCGAACGGCCCGTCGATGCTCCAATCATGAGGAACGTCGAGGCGGCGCCATGCGGAGTCATCGAAATCGCTCCGTTGGCCACCGGCGCAATCAGATTTGAGGAACAGCCAGTCGCCATCGAAAGACCGCGCGATGCGCGGCCCGTCTGCGTGAGCTGCCTGTGCCGCCGCACATCCCGATGCCGCACCGATGAGCGCAAGGATCACCGGAAGCGCCCAGAAAATCCGCATGCCTGAACCTCGCCTGCTGAACCCGCTCGAACGGCTTAGATACCAGCGCGGCGTCTGCGGAGGAGGAGCAGGGAGGAGGAGAGCATGAGGGCGAGGGAAGCGGGTTCGGGGGTGGCGGTGGCGCTGGTGGCGCCGCCGGTGGTGGCGACCCCGTTCGCCGGTATGGAGGTCCCGAAGTTGTTGAGCACGGCGGAGAGGTCGGTCAGGTCGATGGTCGCAGCGCCGTCGAAATTGCCCGCGTTCCAGGAGCTGTTCGCGGAGCCGAAGTTGTTCAGGACGGTGGAGAGGTCCGTCAGATCAACGTGGCCATCGTCGCTGGCATCGCCGAGCCAGCCCTTGTGAATATTGATCACGCCGGGCGTGGCGATATCCAGCGTGTAGATCACATTGCCGCTGTTGGCCGGGAAGTTCACGCTGTTGCGGGAGCCGCTGAGTGTGCCGGTGTAGGTCATCACCTTGTAGTTGCCCAGGGAGGTATTTCCGGTGATGGGGAGAGACGCGATGGCGACGGTGCCGCCGTTGAGGCTGACATTGCCGGTGACGGCGATGAGGTCGTTGGTGCCGCCGGGCGCGGTGAGGTCGAAGGAGAGGGTGGTGTTGGCGTTGGTGGACAGGCCGCCGACGGTGAGGGTTCCGATGGAATTGGCGGTGTTGGCGCCCGGGCTGATGGTGTGGGGACCGGAGCCCGGGACGATCTTGCCGGCGATGATGCCGGTGCCGCCGAGGGTTCCGCCGTTGAGCGTCACATTGCCGGCGCCGGTCGCAGAACCGGTGGTGTTGGTCACCCAGAGGCCGCCGGCATTGAGGGTGGTCCCACCGGTGTAGGTGCTGGTGCCGCCGGAGAGGGTGAGGTTGCCGGTGCCGTTTTTCACCAGGGCAACCGAGCCGGTGGTGTTCTGGATGGTTCCGGCGAAGGTGACATCGGCGTTCAGGCTGCCGGTGGTGAGGGTGGCGGTTCCACCGGCGGAGACGTTATCGACGACACCCGCAGCCGCGCCGGAGAGGGAGCCGATCGTCGTGCTGGTGCCGTTGAGATCGAAAGTGCCTGCGGTGACGGTCAGGGCGACATTGCCATTGCCGAACTGAACAGCCGGAACCATCTGCAGCGTGCCGCCGGTAACGGTCGCACCGGTGAAGGTGTTGCCGGGGTTGGAGAGTGCGAGGATGCCCGGGCCGATCTGGGTGACATTTCCGGTGCCCGAGATGAGCTGACTGAACGTCAGATTGTCGGAACGGTTGAAGGCGAGGGTGCTGTTGTCGGTAATGGGACCGACGACGGAGCCGGTGGTGCCGCCCGCACCGAGTTGGAGGGTGCCGAAATGAACCGTGCTGTTGCTGTCGGTGTAGGTGTCGATCGTCGTTCCGCCGGTGTACGTGTTGGTACCGCTGAGGATGAGAGTGCCGTAGGTGACGCTCAGAGCAACGGTCTGCGTTCCACCATTGATGCTGTCGACGATGTTGCCGCTGAAGGTGCTGGTGACGCCGGGGCGGTAGGTGATGGTGGACGGGGAGGCCGTGCTGCTGCTGCCGATCGTGCCGCCGCCGGTGATGCCGATCGAAGTGACGTTGGTCGCCGGCGTGATGGTCGGATTGTAGTTATTCAGATCCAGCGTTGCATTCGCGGCCACTGAGATGCCGCTGGTCGCAGTCGGCGTGCTGCTGGCGCCCGCGAACGTCAAGGTGCCTTGATTGACCGTCACCGTACCCGTGAAGCCGTTGGTGCCCGCCAGGTCCAGCGTGCCGGCGCCATTCTTGGTGAAGTGGGTCGCACGGCCGACGGTGGCATCGCCGATGGTTCCGGTGAAAGTGGTGGTCTGCCCGGCGATCTCGGTGTTGCCGACGGAGAGGGTACCCACGTTGTTGTCAGTGAGCATCAGCGTGCCGTTGCCGGTCAGATCGCCGAACGCAATGATCCCGCCCGTGGCGAGGGTGTAGACGTTGACGCCCGCGGGCACATTGAACGCGGCGTGCGAACCATCGAAGCTGCCGTTGATGCGGAAGTCGCCACCGGGCGTGGTGGCACCGTTGGCGGTGGTCGGGACCAGGTTCACGGCACCGGAGAAATTGGACCAGTCGCCGCTGATCAAGCCGCGCACATACTGCACTTCATAGTTGATCGTGCCGTTGCCGAACACGCCGCCCGCGAAGGTGGCGCGGGGCTGGCCACCGATGGTGACGTTCGCGCCGTTGGCAACGATGACGTTGTTGGGAATCGTGGAGTAGGTCGGGCCGGTATTGGCGTTGAAGCCCGGCAACAGGAGGGTGGTGGCATCGGCCATCGTGATATTGCCGGCGCCGGCGGGATCGGTCGTGGTGGCGGTGCCGAGAGAAACCGTGCCGCTCTGAATGTTCAAATCACCGCTGAAGGTGTTTGCACCCGTGAGTGTCACGGTGTTGGCGCCCATCTGAACAACCGAGCCGGTGCCGGTGATCGTGTTGGGAACCGTCACCGCGCCCACGGTGTTAATCGCGAGGATGCTGTTGACGGTCGTGATGTTGGCGGCTGCAAACGAGCCGTTGGTGACGCCGTCGCCCAACTGCAGGGTGCCGCCGTTGACATTCACGTTCCCCGTGAAGGTGTTGGTGCCGGTCACGACGAGGGTGCCGGAGCCGATCTTGCTGAAGCTCGCCGTGGGGTCGGCGGAGCTGACGATGCCGGAGAGCCCGAGGGTATTCGCCTGGGTATCGATTGTGGCGGTTGTACCCGCAGCGACGGAAATGTTATTTGCGAGGGAGACGCTCGCACCGGCCTGCAGGGTGGAGGAGCCGGTGAAGCTAACGCTGCCGGTTCCCAGGGCTGTATTGTTGCCGACCTGAACCGTGCCGGCGCCGATGAATGTGCCGCCGGTGTAGCCATTGGCGCCCGACAGAATCAGCGCGCCGGCGCCGCTCTTGGTGATGGTCTTGCCGGCGGAGCCTTCGGAAACCGTGCCGGAAATCGTGACCGAGCCGGCGGTGATGGAGGCGCTCAGGTTGGAATTCAAAATCACGTTGGCGGAGATGGTGTGATCTCCCAGGCTGGCAATGAGGTTTGGCGATTTGGTGCCATTGTCGAGGACAAGGGACCCGCCAGTGCCTGTTGCAATGGTATAGGAATTCGCGTTATTAAACGCGATGGTGCCGACTGTCTGCGTACCATCGAGCGTCACGGTGCTCGGCCCGGTAATCGCGCTGCCGAAATACGCGACCTGACCTTGGCCGTTCGGCACGCCCGAGGGAGTCCAGTTCCCGGCAACGTTCCAAGAACCGCCGCCACTGAGATTCCAGTTCGGGTATTGACTGGTGTTCGACGCCAGGGTGACGGTCACAAAGCCAGCCGAAGTACCGAAGGTGGCCGTTGTGCCGAAGGGGAGATTCGCATCGGCAAACGAAAGCGTGCCGTTGCCGCCGAGCGAACCGGAATACTGGAAGAGGTTATAGGTTCCGCTGGTGCCGAAAGGTGAGCCGCCCTGGAACATATTGACGTTGATTGTGCCGTTGGCTCCGTTGACGACGAGCCCGTTGGAATTGACGACGTTCACGCGGTCATTGACACCGCTGCCAAAGTCGAAGTTGATAATCGAACCAGAATTCAGCGTCAAGCTGCCAATGGTGAGGGTGCCGACGTTGGAGAAGCCCGGGCTGAGGATGGCGTTTGCCGGGAGGTTAACAGACCCGGTGATGGTGCCGTTGCCGCCGAGGATCTGACCATTGATGCCCGCGACGGAGAAGCCGCCGATGACGCCGCCGACGGAGAGAGTGCTGCCGGTATCGACGTTAATCACAGTAGAATTGGAGATGCTGCCGGTGCCGGAGAGGATGAGCGTGCTGCCACCGGTGATCGTAGTGTTGCCGGCATAGGAATTCGAACCGGAGAGGGTCAAGCTGCTGCCGCCAGAGACAGCGAGGCTAAGGGCTCCGCCGGCGCCGTTCACGATCGTGCCGTTGAAGGTGCTGGGCGTGGCGCCATTGACGGTGAGAGTCGCAGCGGTGGCGTTGACATTCTGTATTATCGGAGTTCCAACGAAGGCGTTCGCCGTCGAGAGCTGCGAGACTGTCAGGTTGTTACCATTCAAGGTGAGCGTGCCCGACGGAGAAGTTGTGTTGCCACCGGTCAGGATTCCACTAGCAAAGTAAACAGCATTTGGCGACGACGAGTTCAGCGCGCCGGCATTGCCCACAACTATGGCACCTTCGTTCAAGTAGACGCCGCCAGTGAACGTATTGTTGCCCGAGAGCGTAAGAGTACCGACGCCGCTCTTGGTCAGGGCGATCGGGGTAACGCCATTGTTGACGATGGGCGTCTGGATGTTGAACGAACCGCCTGCGATCGAATCGTAGTTGGAAACGATGAGGTCGGAGCCGTTGCCGGAGGTCAACGTGGAGTTCGAGTCGATCGGAGCGATCGTCGCCGTATTAGCGCCTACGGTGCTCCCTACGAGAATACCGCCAGTAGCGATCACATTAGCGCCGCTGGTAGTCACGGTGAGGCCGGCGGCGGTGTTGAAGCGCAGGGTGCCCGTCGTGGCATTGGCGGTCGCGGTCATATTCGCGGTCACGTCGGTATTGTTGGTGTTATTCGACCAGGTATTGGCGACGTATGCGGCCGTGCTGAGGTTTGAGGAGATGCCATAGATGTGCTGCTGACCAGTAGCATTATTCGTGGCGTTTCCGTTTCTGTTATTGTTTTGAGCCCAGTCGTTGCCAGAGGTCGCCCAACCTCCAAGCACGCCGGAAGGGCCGTTCGTGTTCGTTGTGAAAGTACCAGTAGTTGCGTCAGCTGTTCCAGTGGCACCGTTTTGAGCTGCCGGATCGAAGTTAACCGTCGCGCCCACGGTACGAGTGATCGCACCTAAAACGATGCTGGGGTGCGAGCTCGAGGTACGTCCGGGTTGGTAGATATCAGACTGGCCCGAGCCAATCGTCACGCCGCCGAACTTCTGATAGGTGGTTGTGTTGGCGACTGAGTTAATGGTGAACTCGCCGCCGTTCATGATGAGGGTTCCCGGATTTGCGGAGCCAGAATAGAAATACTGGTTGGTGGTGGTCGCGTTGACAGCAACGGAGAGGACGCCGCCATCGACGACGATATTGCCGCCGAAGGTGTTTTGTCCGCTGAACGTCTGATTTCCCGTTCCGATCTTGGTAATCGGCAGATTGGACCCGCCATCACTCAAAACCCCCGAGTAACTCCCACCCTGGTTGTTCCCGCCGAGCGTGAGCGTCACCGCCTGTGAGTTCGCATTCGTCAGTGCCAGGTTCTGCGCCCCACCCAGGCCGCCCAGCGTCACCGCCGTCGCCGTGGTGAAGTTCAGGGCACTGCCGGAATTCAGAGTCACGCTCGCGCTTGCCAGTGACGCCGCGTTCGCCATGACGAACGTCACGCCGGTGTTGGCCGCGATCGTCCCCTTGTACTCGTTGGGCACATTCAGCGTGAAGCTGGCAGGTCCGGCGGTGCTGGAGATCGTCAACGTGCCCGTACCGCTGATGGCGTTGGCGTAGCTGACGCTGTTGCCGTTGATATCAATGCCGGCGAGCGTGCCCGTCACGGTGACCGCGCGAGTCGTGAGGTCGGCGGTGTTGACGCCGAGGTACTGGAGCGTGCCGTTGCTGATGTTGATCGCGCTTCCGGAACCCAGCGAAGCGAGGCTCTGGAACCCAAGGACCGAGGCCACGGTGGCGTTGCTTCCCGAGACCGTCGTGTTCCCGGAGTAGCTGTTGACGGCGGCGAGAACGAGGGAACCCGTACCGGTCTTGGTGAAACCGCCCGCCCCGCCGTTCCCGATCGAGTGGGCGAAAGTGATGCTGTTGCCGCCGGTGTCGATGGTTGCGTTGCCGGTGAACGTGACCGTGTCGGTGGAAATATCCGCGCCGTTGCCGCTGGCGTACTGCAGCGTGCCGCCGCCAAAGTTCAGCACGGTGCCGGCGCCCAGGGCGGACATCGAATTGAAGTTCAGGACGCCGGCGTTGATGGTCACCGGACCGGTATAGGTGTTGGCGCCAGAGAGCACGAGCGAGCCCCCGCCGGCCTTGGTGATGCCAAACCCACTGCCGGAAATCACTCCGCCGAGCGTCAGTACGCCCGCGGCGCCGGTTCCGTTGACGGTGATTGTGGGCGTGGCGCCCAGTGTTACCGCCCCGGTGCCCACGTTGAGAGCCGCCCCGCCGGTGTACGTGAAGCTGCCGTTGATATTTACGGGAATGCTGGTGGTCAGTGTAATCGCAGCGCCGCTGGTGTTGTTCATCGTGCCGCCGGCGATGGTCAACGGG
The DNA here is from genome assembly GCA_035524355.1 of Phycisphaerae bacterium. Classification (GTDB taxonomy): domain Bacteria; phylum Planctomycetota; class Phycisphaerae; order WQYP01; family WQYP01; genus DATKPA01. Next base: position 16,177 of record DATKPA010000115.1, read on the forward strand.
CCCGTCCCCAGCGCACCCGAATTGTTCACAACAAGCGTACCGGAGTTCAGCGTCGTCCCGCCGCTATAGCTGTTGAAGTTGGCGATCGTCACAACGCCCGTGCCGGAGAGCACCAGGCTGCCGCTGTTGCTGATCGCAAAAGGCAGTGCAACGTTTCCGGCCCCCTGAATCGTCAGCGCCTTGCCGCCGGTATCCAGGGTGGGGGCATTGATCGTGAGCGTTTGCCCGGTGTTGACGTTCCAGGTCTGATCCGCCCCGAGGAAGAGTGTACTTGGAGCGAGCGTCACGCTCTGCGCCGCGGCGGACATGTCGATGCCCGAAGATCCCAGAGTCAGCGTATTGCTCCCCGTGTCGATGAAGATCGCGGCACCGGGATTCTGGATCAGGAGGCCCTGCCAACTGGTCGGAGCGCCCAGGGAGAATGTCGTCGCCGTCACCAGCGCCGCATGGCTGTCGAATGCCGCGATATCCGTCGCCCCGGGAAGGCCGATGCCGGTATTGCCAGGATTGGTCAAATCGATCCAACTGGAGGCAACATTCAACGTGGTTGCTCCGTTGCTGGCGTAGGTATCCCCACGAGCCGAACCACCCAACCCCGCCGATGCGGCAACCACCGCCAGCGTCAACAAGTTAGCCACATTCAAAAACCGCCGAGACGTGCCGACAACGGTAGCGGATACTGGACTCATGATTTCCTCGCCAAAAAATTTTCCTGCAGGCCCCACGACAGAAATGAGGGGGTGCGCGTGCCGAATGAAGAATTGCTTCTTGGAACCTAACCCCAATTTGAAGAAGTGCAATTTTTTTTTGAATTTTTTTTGCAATTCATGGTGCACAAATTGCGCGGGGGAGAGGAACGATATAGATTACATGTAAACTGTTGTCTGACAAAAATTTACTTGCGTATTACTCCACTGCGGACGCACGCAGGCACGTTCAAACGAACGGCGCCGGGGGCTGTTGCGAGACTGCCCGATCAAAGATAAACATCGTTAAATGGACTTCCCGACCCCGACATTCACCCGCACCTGAATCCCCAACGTTATCATCTGCATCTCTTTGTCACACAGGCTCTTTGTCACACAGGCGATCCAGAATTCCTCGATTCTGTTCTCGCGAACCGAACGCTTTGTTGTCGAGAATCCTGAGGTATATCACGTGGTATATCACATAGCTTGAGGTTCAGGCCGCCATTGTGCGAACTTCAGTTGTAGTAAGGTCCCGATCGATCCTCCTTAGCGGAAAGGGGAATTCTCATGCAGTACGTTAAATTGGCGTTCGTGGCCGTGCTGTTCGCCTTCATGTGGAGCGGCCCTGCATTCCACGCCGCGTGGGCAGAAGAGACCGCTGCCATCCCCGTCACCATCCTGATAGATGCTTCAAGACCCAAAGGCCAGCTCACACCGATCTGGCGTTTCTTCGGCTACGACGAATGCAACTACACTTACATGAAGGACGGCCAGAAGCTTCTCACAGAAATCAGCCGGCTGGAGCCGCACCCGATTTACATCCGCTGCCATCATTTGTTCACATCCGGCGACGGCAGCCCCGCGCTCAAATGGGGTTCGACCAACATCTACACCGAAGACACCAACGGAAAGCCCGTGTACGACTTCACCATCGTCGACAAGATCTTTGACACCTACATTCAGCGCGGCCTCAAGCCCTACGCCCAGCTCGGATTCATGCCGAAGGATCTCTCCACTCACCCCGAGCTGTATCCCAAGAACATCGACCCGGACAAACGCATCTCCGGCGACGAAGGCGTCGCCTACCCGCCGAAGGACTACAACAAATGGCGCGAACTCGCCCGCCAGTGGGTGCTGCACTGCATTCAGCGCTACGGCAAAGAGGAGGTGAATTCCTGGTACTGGGAAGTGTGGAATGAGCCGAACATTTCCTACTGGCGCGGCACGCGCGAGGAGTATTACAAACTCTACGACTATGCCGTCGATGGAATCCGCTCCGCACTTCCCACGGCACGCGTCGGCGGTCCGGAAACGGCGGGCGATGCGCGCTACACCACCCGCTTTCTCGAACACTGCGCCCACGGAACGAATTACGCCACCGGCAAACCCGGCGTGCCTCTCGACTTCATTTCCTTCCACGCCAAGGGAAATCCCAAATTTGTCGATGGGCATGTGCGCATGGGAATAGGCGACCAGTTGACGGTGATCGACCGCAACTTCGCCGCCATCGCCGCATTTCCGGAGCTCAAAAACATTCCGATCGTCATCGGCGAGTCCGATCCCGACGGCATGGCCGCCCGGCTTCCGACCGAATCACCCGCCGTCGGCTATCGCAACACGACGCTCTTTTCCAGCTACACGGCCGATTGCATCGCGCGCGAATACGACATTGCAGACGACCGCGGCGTCAACCTCGAAGGGGCGCTCACATGGTCGTTTGAATTCGAGAACAAGCCGTACTTCCCAGGGTTTCGCGTGCTTTCCTCGAACGGAATCGATCATCCGGTCATGAACGTGTTCCGCATGCTCAGCAAAATGAGCGGAGAGCGGCTGGCCGTCGACAGCTCGGCGGCGATCGCCACCCGGGAGATTGCGAGCAAGGGTGTGCGGCAGCAGCCGGATATATCCGCCCTCGCCGCAACAAACGAGAAGGAGAAAGCCGTCACCGTCCTGGCCTGGAATTATCACGACGATGACGTCGCCGGCCCCAGCGCCGCAGTGACGCTCAATCTACACCATCTCCCCAACTCGTCCGGCGCCGCCACGCTCACCCAGTACCGCATCGACGAGACCCACAGCAACGCCTACACCGTCTGGCAAAAGATGGGATCACCGCAGAACCCCACTCCCGATCAGTACAAGGAACTGGAGCAGGCGGGACAACTCGCCGCATTCGGCGAACCGGAACAAGTGAGAATTGAGGACGGCAACGCAAGCGTGCAACTTACTCTGCCGCCCCACGCCGTCGCCCTTCTTGTGTTTTCCCTGAGATGACGCTCCGCGCGCCGCACCCGTTCACTGTACGACGAGCGGCTGATCCGACTTCACGCCCTGGGAATTCTCGATTTTCAGCGTGCTGTTGCCCGTATGCAGCTGCACGTTGGTCAGCGTGACGTCCTTCGCGTAGGTGATCTCCCCGGCGGATTTGGCGACGATGTCGGCGTCCGTGATGGTGATGGACTCGATGGGCATCTCCGGAAGGCCGCGGATGATGATGGCCTGCGCGGCGCCCTCGCACTTGATCCGGGTGAGTTGAATGTTGCGGAAGCAGGGCGTTCCTTCACCGACCGGCTCGGCCTTGGGCGTGCCTTTGATCATGTAGTACATGTTGAATTCGATGGCGCTCTGGTTGATGTGCGACATGGTGATGTCGGAGACGCTGATGTCCTCGACGACATTGCCGCGGCCGCGCGTGGTCTTGAGTCTAACTCCCGTATCGGTGCCGTCCATCGTGCAATGGGAAACACGCACGTCGCGCACGCCGCCGGACATTTCGCTGCCGATGGAGATGCCGCCGTGGCCCGTGCCGATCTTGCAACGCGTGATGGTGATGTGCTCGCACGGCCGGCCAAGCTTCCGGCCCTCGGCGTCCCGGCCGGATTTCAGGCAAATCGCATCGTCGCCGGCATCGATCGTGGAGTCGGCAACGAGCACGTTGCGGCACGAATCGATGTCAATTCCATCCCCGTTCTGCGCGTATTCCGGGTTGTAGGCGGTGACGTTTCGAATCGTCACATCCTCGCAGAGGATCGGATGGAGGTTCCACGCCGGAGAGTTGCGGAACGTCGGCCCGTCGAGAAGGAGCCGCTGACAGTTTGAGAATTGCAGCAGCGGCGGACGAAGCAGGTCACGATACGGCTGGTAATCCTCAATGCGCGGCGGCGCATCGCCGGCGCGCAGTTTCGCGAGACCTGCCACACCCTCCAGCGCCTCCTTCGATGGATACCAGGTGGCTTCGCGCTGATCCAACACGCCGCCGGACGCGACGAGTTCGTTCCACTGCGCGGGAGTCAGCTTGGATCGCTTGGTTTGCCGCCAGCGATCCCCATGCCCATCGAACGTCCCGGATCCGGTGATGGACACATCATGGACGCCGTCGGCGGTGAGGGGCGACATGCAGATGACCGTCTGCTTTCCCTCGAAGCTTCCGAAGACGAGGTCATAATCCATGCGGTTGGGGCTGAAAAGAATTTCCGCGCCGGCTTCCATGTGGAAATCCAGGTTGCTCCTGAGTTGAAGCGGACCGCTGAGATAGGTTCCGGCCGGGACCACGACCTGCCCGCCGCCCGCATCCGCACAGGCCTGGATCGCGCGGCGAATCGCTGCCGTATCGACCGCCTTGCCATCTCCCACAGCTCCGAAATCGCGCACGTTGAACTGGCGGGGCGACGCGGCCATCTCCGGCAATTTGGGATCATCCGCGCGGGCAGTTGCGCTGATTGCATTCAAGCCGGTGGCTGCGGCAAGAAGAACGCAGGCAGTGGAAGGGAATAACCGGGCGATCATATGAAGCTCCGTAGCGGTTGCACTGACCTCTTATTTAACGCTTCCGGCCCCCTTTAGAGATCAGAGAATCGCTTTCTCCAACGAAATTTCCCATTATTGTTATTCGAACAATTCACGTTCGAAACACACGCATTACGCGCGGGGGCAATAATCTTTCGAGAGAACCGATTCGCCGTCCATTTTTGGAGGCTCATCGGTGCGCAGCCCCTTCGTCGGCTTCTGCACGTCGACGGAACCGTCATCCAGAAGATTGCGCTTCGTCGTTCGCAGTGTGTCAAAGAAGTCGCGTAGATCGAACACGCTGCCGATGCCGAACCATACGAACGTGATCGTCGCCACTCCAATGGGAATTCCGATCCCTGCAATCATCCAGTAATCGAGCCACCACTCCGTCGGCCACGGTGCAATGCTGTTCCACACAGAGCCGCCCACCGTGATCAGAAGCCACGCGATCGACCACATGAAAAGCATGGCGGTGACAAGCTTGTCCCAGAAGGTGAAGTTTTCGTCAATTCCGAGCAGCCGCGCCGTTCGCATCAACAACGATTGCTTCACGCGCGCTCTCTCAGCGGAGACATTGCTGCGGTGTAGCATGGCATCCAGATCGAAATCGGATTTCGACGTGGCGATTGACAGCAGAACGTAAACGATCGTCGAAATCGCCGCGGCCAACAGGGAAACCCACATGAAGTTGAGCGGGAACTCCTCCGGCAAAGGTGACGCGGAGGCGACAAAACCCATGTTGTGACAGAGCGCGACGAAGCTCGGCCAGCAATACAGGAGCAATATCCCGCCGCCCGAAACAAGCGCACCCACGATCGTTGCGCCCCACGCCGCGGCGTTCGTTCCTTTTTTCCAGTACAGCCCGCCGATGATCGCGATGCCGACCCCCGCGCAGAAAATCGATTGCGTGATCTGCCACCAGAAGAGAATCGGGACCCGCTGCGAAAACAAAAGGCTGAACATGAACGCCCATGCCGCAACGCCGGCGAGAGAAAGACGAAGCAGCCGGACATGCTGCCGCGGCGGGATCGATTTACGCCGCAGCGGCATGATCACATCCTGGATGAAGATCGATCCCCACGAGTGCAGATGTCCCGCATCATCCGCCATCAATCCCATGATGAGGATGGCGCAAAACAGCCCCTTGATGCCGGTGGGCAACATGAAGCTCAGTGTGATGGGCGTAAGCATCTGCTTCTGAATGCGCGGCACGCGGTCATCATTCAGCCACGCCACGCTGCCGATCGGAGCCGGCGAAGCGGGAGCATCCTTGCCGTCGAGTTGCGAAACCGATTCGAAAACCGGCGCCGCCTGTGCTCTATACATCGGGTGGCGAATGTACGTCATCGCGCAGATGACGAGCATGATGAGCATCACCGTTTTGGCGTAGGTGCGCCAGTTCACGAGGATCATGCCCATCCGGCCCTCGTGCGGAGTGCGCGCCGCGGAATTGAACCCATGCTGGCTCTGCCAGGAAATGGAGTTGTAGATGTTCAGCGCCAGAAAAATCGCGACGAACCAGAGGTTGAAGTCCGGCGTCCGCCATTGATCAAACGGATTGATGAGAGAATAGCCGGGAGGATTGGAGGCAAGCACTTCCCCGATCGCCGGCCATTGAATGATCCAGAGCAATGTCACGATGATCACGAGGTAAACCAGATGCGTAAAAAGCCCGCCGATGCAGTCGGAGACCGTCAGCGTGATCTGGCCGCCAAGCATCGCCAGGCCCAGCGCGCAGGAGAGATAAACCGCCGCGACGAGGACATACGTGGGGAGCATGTGTCCGAAGACAGACACTGCGACGGGCAGGCCGAGAAAGTAGACGAAGAAATTGGCCGAGATGGCGGGAAAAATGCCGTAGTTGCAGATTCCCGCACAAAAGGCGAGGGCGCCCGCAAACAGGCGAAAGCGCCGTGAATAACGCATTTCAAAAAATTGACCCAGCGTCAACGCACGCGTTTCCCGGTACCGATAGATGACAAAGCCCGTCGCGCCGACAAACAGCAGCACCGGCAACAGGATCGATTCCCACCAGGATAGCGTGAACCCCGCGACCAGCAGCTTCTCAAATGCCCCCGTCATCGAGGGGACGCCCGACGACGCCTCCGATCGCGCATTGCAGATCAGATATCGCCCCGCACAGCGCCCCCCCGCCATGAAATCCGCCACCCCCTTGATGAATCGATGCGTGTAGAGAGCGAACAACGCCACCAGCAGAATCGCGCCGATCGTGATCGTCCAGTCCAGCGCATGCATCCGGAGCCCGGATGTCTGTATTTCCGCCAGCACATGGACGGAGCACATGGATCCCATTGGCTCGATCTCCCCATTCACTCAGCGGGGCGAACCAACCGAATCGGAGCCCCGGCCTTCTTGCTTCGCGCTGTCTCTCCCCTTCCATCTTAATCGAAAATGTCACGTACGATAAAAAGCATTCCATTTATCTTTTTATCTTTGACCGCCGATGATTGCGCCGTCCTAATTCTGTTGCGGGGACGTCGCCGGCGGATTGGACGCCCCAAGGCCGGTTACCTCCGCATTCCGAACGATCACCGGCTCGCCCTTCGCCGCCTTGACGTCCAAACGCAAAACCCGCACCCCCTGCGCGTTCACAATCAACATCCCCTTCTTCGCATGAAGGCTCACGTCCTCCATCGTCAGGTCCCTGATCCGTGCTTCCGGCGTCCCCATCACAATGCCCGCGGTTTCCGCCCCCTCCGCCGAGACATGGCTGATGTGAATGTTCCGCCAGATCGGCGTGGTGTCGGTCACCGGCTGCGGTGGATCCGACGCGGCATCGGCTGGCGCAGTTGGATAATAGCTGGTGATGTAGATGGGCACCTTCACGTTCTTCATGGTGAGATTGTCATATGTGAGGTCTTCCACAAGCCCACCGATGCCCCTCGAGGACTTCATCCGTATTCCCGCTTCCGTGCCCTCAAATGTGCAATCCCGCACCACAAGATTCCGCAGCCCGCCGCGCGTCTGGCTCCCGATCGACATCCCATGCCCGTGTTTGAACGTGCAGTCGGTGATCGTGAAATTCTCGCACGATGGCCGACCTGAGGGCGGCCTCTGGCTCGCTTTGATCGCGATGCAGTCATCCCCAACATCGAACGTGCAATGGGTGATCAGGTAATTCCAGCCCGACGGATCAAGCCCATCCGTGTTCGGCGCATTCGACGGCGCAACAAAGTGCGCGCCGTCAATGATCACATTCTCGCAGTGATCCGGAACCAGGTGAAAGCTCGGCGAATTCCGAAAAGTCACCCCCTCAATCAACACGCGAGTGCATCCCCGAAGCACCACCAGCCGCGGACGATGCGGCGCTTCCTGCGGCGGCACAAACTTCCCTGTTTCCGGATCGCGCACCTTCCGGTAGCGATCCCAGCACAATTGACCCTGCCCATCGATCGCCCCTTCCCCCGTGATCGCGACATCGTCGCACCCATCTGCGAGGATCCCATACTGAACATCCTTTCCATCCTCCTTCGGCCACTCTTCGTCAAATCCGATGAACTTGATCGTCGCGCCCTTCTCCAGATGCAGATTCATTCGGCCCGTAAGGTGAAAAGGAGCGGTCAAAAATATTCCCGCCGGTACATGGAGCACGCCACCCCCATCCTGCTTGATGGCATCAACCGCCTTCTGAAATGCAGCGGTATTGAGCGTCTTACCATCGCCATTTGAGCCGAATGCGCTCAATTCAAACGTTCGATCGGGTATTTGCGGTCGCGGAATCCGAGTCGCCCCCACATTGCCGCGTACGACCGCAGCCGTGGCAACCGCCCATGCACAAAGCGGCAGACAAATTGCCGCAACGCGTTTGAATGATCTCACGCCTGCCATGCGCACTCCTCCGTTCGCCGCAATTGAGGCCTGTCTACCCGGTTTCCGTCGATCATCCCCACCGAAAATTCCTGGCGCCGTGCGGCCGCCGACCTGCATCCACAGCGGCATCGTGCACCAGTCAAAGGGCAGGGGCAACCCGGGCGTTACTTATTTATATTGTATAAAAAGGCAAAAGAGTTACAGAAAACGACATTCACCGCCTCAGCGATGCACGCTTGGTGTAAAAGAATTCCTGCGGGTGAACTTGTCTGCACCAAAACAGTCCAACTCGACCCGCTCAACGTCACTTCGACATGAGTGTGTTCATGACCAGAGGCGCTTGGCCCCCGCAATTCAAATTCGACCCCCGCCCCTCACCCCCACATGCCGGCGGTCGCGAGGCTGGATCCGCGTTCTTCAACGTTCTGGATTACGGCATCACCCCCGATACGTCCGACGATTCCACATCCCTCATGCAGGCAGCCATCGACGCTTGTGCTGCCGCCGGTGGTGGAACCGTGGTCGTCCCGGCGGGAACCTACCGCGTGGGAACGATGTGGATGCGCAGCCACATCACGCTTCACCTGGAAGCCGGCGCGGTTCTCCGGGGAATTCGCGATCTCGCCGCATTCCCTCTCTGGAACACCCGCTGGGAGGGCCCCGCTGCTCTTCCCTCTCACGCGGGAATCCTCTCGGGTGAAGGCCTCGAGAATGTCGCGATCACCGGGCGGGGAAAGATCGACGGCAACGGCTCCTTCTGGTGGGACCTCAACACGCGAAAACAACTCGCTTACTTTCCCTCCCGGCTCATCCGCCTCGTCGACTGCCGCAACGTGCTCATCGAGGGAATCGAAATCAACAACTCCGGCGCCTGGGCCGTCGTTCCCGTCGCCTGCGAGAACGTCACGATTTCCCGCATCACCATCATCAATCCCCCCGATTCACCCAACACCGACGGAATCGATGTCGACTCCTGCAGAAACGTCCACATCTCCGACTGCTGCATCGACGTCGGTGACGATGCCATCGCGATCAAATCCGGCAAGGAAGACGATTTTCGCGCGACGCTGCGCCCCTCCGAAAACATCGTCATCACCAACTGCACGATCCTGCGCGGCCACAGTGCCGTCGCGTTCGGCAGCGAAACCAGCGGCGGCATCCGGAACGTGGTGATCAGCAACTGCGTCTTCTCCGGCACAGACCGGGGAATCCGCTTCAAAACCCGCCGCGGCCGCGGAGGCGTCGTCGAAGATGTCCGCGCCTTTAACATCATCATGGACGGCGTGCACTGCCCGATCGTCGTGAACCTTTTCTACGGCTGCGGCGCTTGGGATGAGCCGCGAACCATCGACCGGTTCCCCTATCCCGTCGGCGCCTCCACTCCCCAGGTGCGACGCCTCTATTTCAGCAACATCTCCGGCAGAGGCGCCAAGAGTGCAGCCGCATTCGTGCTCGGCCTGCCCGAAATGCCCGTCTCCGACCTCTTCTTCCAGGATGTTTCCATCGCCCTCGATCCGCTCAATCACCTCGCCGAATCACCCGCAATGGCGCCACACCAGATACCGTTCTGTCGCGCCGGATTCGTGCTTCAGTTCGCCTCCCGCGTACGCTTGCGCGACGTCCAGGTCTGCGATCAGCTCGGCCCCGCCTTCTGCATCACCGACTCTCAGGACGTTCGCATTTCCAATGTCGACCTCCTCGCGGCTTCAGAGTCCGCCATCAGCGCAGCGGACCCGGAGCCCCAGACCGCGCCGCTGCCGCCCAACACTCCGCCGGCCCTGATTGGCGTCAACTCCGAAGTCGTCGAATCCATCCTCCGCAACACGGGCCTCCCCCAATGAATGATTGTACGCCCCCCTACGCTTCCTCTATCCTGTCCCACGTGCCGGGCGTGAACTTTTGCCAACAAGGATCGAGACCAACACCGATGCGACATGTTGCCTTGCTCATTGAAACCGCTGGCTCCTACGGACGAGGCCTTCTTGCCGGTGTCGCCCGATACAACCGCGAACACGGCGGTTGGTCCACCTATTTCCGCCCACGCCCGGTCAGCGAACCCCTCCCCGAGTGGCTGGCCAAATGGAAAGGCGACGGCATCCTCGCCCGCATCAACAGCAAGGAAGTCGCCGAATTCATCCTTCAACTCGGAATCCCCGCCGTCAACCTCCGCATGAATGTTCCGGCCCTCCCCATTCCCTATGTCGGCCTCGACCATTCCGAAGTGGGCGTCCTCGCGGCAACCCACCTCCGCGATCGTGGCTTCCGATCCTTCGGATTCTGCGGAAGGCCGCGCGGCGTTCACCCCGGCCTCGATGAGCGCGGCGATAAATTCAGAGAAGTCGTCACCAAGGCAGGCTTTCCTTTTTCACAGTTTCATGCCCGCGCCCAGGAGGGCGTCCTCGGCTGGGAAAAAGAACAGCAGCAAATCGTCAAATGGCTCGAAACCCTCCCCCGCCCCGTCGGAATTCTCGCCTCCAACGATGAGCGAGGCCTCGAAGTCCTCGACGCCTGCCGCCGCCGCGAATTCGCCGTCCCCGACGAAGTCGCCGTCGTCGGCGTCGACAATGACGAACCCCTCTGCGAACTCGCCATCCCACCGCTCACCAGCATCGACCCCAATCCCATGCAGATCGGCTACGAAGCCGCTCAACTCCTCGATCAACTCATGGCCGGCAAAAAGAAACTCCCTCTCGTCCACCTCCTCTCGCCCCGCGGAATCATCGTCCGCCGCTCCAGCGACACCCTCGCCAGCGAGGATTCAGACGTCAACGACGCTCTTCATTTCATCAGAGACCGGCTCGCTAAAAATATCGGCGTCACCGATGTCCTCGCACATGTCGGCGTCTCTCGCGGCGTGCTCCAGCAGAAAATGAAGAAGATCCTCGGCCGCACCGTTCACCAGGAAATCGAAAGAGTCCGACTGACCCGCGCCAAGGAACTTCTCGCCATGGGCAATCTCTCCATCAAGCAGGTGGCACGCGAAGTCGGTTTCAGCAGCCCGCAGTACCTCACGCGCGTCTTCCGCGCCGTCGTCGGCGAAACACCCGCAAAATACCGCAACCGCCGCACCGGCTGAAAGCGCTCCCCTCCCCCTATTCCGCCTTCTCCACATCCACAGCGAACACGTAACTCGGCCCAAACATATTCGACGTGAAGATCACCTGCTTGTTGTCCGGACTGAATCGCACATTCGGCTCCAGCCGGTAGTTGTGCTTCGACATGTTCACCAGATGCTCCGAATGAAACACGCCCGGCTGTATGAAATCCTTCTCATTCTCCCCCGTCACCTTGAATAGTTCCGGATGAAGCAATTCAATCCATTCCCCGTCCGACGCTTTCGCCACCTGCCCCGGATTCCCCCCATCACCGCAGAAAAGACTCTCATCAGATGCAACGTTGAAGTGAATCGACCACTCGTTCCGCTGCAGGTGATACCACCGCCTTTCGTGAGTCGAAACGTCATACCCCGCAAGGAAAAAATCCTCCCCCTTCGGCAACTGCAGGTCGTACCAGATCCTCTTGCCGTCGATCCCCCAGAATTCGTGACCCGCTATTTCCATCGCCATCTTCCGCTTGTGAATGAGCTGATTCTCGCTCCCATCCGTCCGAATCGTCCAGATGCGATCCACCTTCTGCCACGGCCCTTCGTGACAGTACATCAGCAGCGTCGCATCCACCGGTGAAAACAACAGATGGCTGACCCAGTCCGTGCTGTGCAGCAGCGGCAACAGCTTCCCGCTCCGCAGATCCATCGTGAACAGAACCACCGGCAGATGCGCCGCCAACCGCTCTTCCATCATCTCGGCCTTGTTCAGCGGCTGAACCAGCGGCCCCGACTGCCCCGGAGGCATGATCCGATTCGCCCCGTATTCCGCCCCCTCCGTCCCCTCTATGTACGTCCCCGCCGCCAGCGTTTCGTCGGCGTTGATGCTCGCCACGCTGCCCCGCGCCGGCAGATTCCCAATCTTCTGGATCTTCCCCGTATCGACCGCCACGACATTGAGAGTCCGCGCATCCGGATCGACGTAATACACGCTGGGCGTCTTCCTCCCCACGCAAATCACATGCACCTTGCCCCCCACCAGCAGGCGCGTCGCATGCGTCGCAATATCCAACATGTGTATTCCGTCCGGAGCCGAATAGACCATCTGCTTGCCGTCCGGCGTGTAGGCGTTGATGTTGAAATAAAGTCCCGTCGACCCCGGCTCGGAAGTGAGACGCCTGATGCGATGCCCCGTATCCGGATCGACCCACGACAACGGCGGTTCTGCCGCCGGCGCAGTCGCCGGAAGCGTCTGCGCCGCCACCGGCCCGCCGGACGCCAACTGCAGGCCGAGCAACATCAAAAGAAGGGCCGGCACTTTATAGTCACCCACGAGCGCACCTCCGGCAGATTGAAAGGGCGATCTATATAACGCACGCCGCACCACCGTCATTGCGACAGACACCCCTTTTTTCCGGTGTGCAAATGTCGCTGCTTTTTGTACACATTCCGCTCTCGCCGATTTCTCTCACTCGCCACGAAGTACCATGAAATAAACGGCAATCATCTACGTTGGAAATAGCTCGCCCACGCAATTCAGGATCGTGCCAGTGTCACAAAAAACCTTTCATCTTGCCTGCGTCACGCTTCTGCTCTCGATCACGCTCCCGAGCGCCGTTGCGGAAGAACCTCAGACCGCCCCATGGTCCACACGCATGGCTGACTCCATCATCTACCGGCACCCCAAAGCAGGAACCATCGAACCACAGAAGGCCGACCGTCCTCCCCCCTGGAGCTACTCCACTTCGCTCGCCGTCTATGCCATCGCCCAGGTCGGCCTGCGGACCGGCAATCCAAAATACCTGCAATACTCCCGCGACTATGCCGACGATTTCCTCGACTCCACCGGCCACATCGACCCCACGCGATACAAACCCCAAACCTACAAACTCGACGACATTGCCCCAGGCCGCCTCTTGCTCCTTCTCTTCCACGCAACCCATGACGACAAATATCGCAACGCCGCTCTCGAACTCACCGCCCAACTCAAAGACCAGCCCCGCAACTCCGACGGCGGATTCTGGCACAAAAAAATCTACCCCCACCAGATGTGGCTCGACGGCATCTTTATGGCCTGCCCCTTCCTCGCCGACGCCGGCGCCACCCTCCACCGCCCCGAACTCTTCGACGAAGCCGCCACCCAAATCCAGCTCATCGCCTCCCACACCCGCGACCCCAACACCGGCCTCTTCTTCCACGGCTGGGATGAAAGCCACGCCGAAAAGTGGGCCAACCCATCCACCGGCACCTCCCCAAACCTCTGGGGTCGCGCCGACGGCTGGTTCGCCGCCGGCATCGTCGAAACCCTCGACAATCTCCCGCCCGATCACCCCGACCGACCGAAACTCATCGCCCTCCTCCACGACTTCGCACGCGCCATCGCCAACGCTCAGGACCCCAGCACCCACCTCTGGTGGCAGGTCCTCGACCAGCCCCGCCGCGCCGGCAATTACCCCGAATCCTCCGCCTCCTGCTTGTTCGTCTTCGCTCTCGCCAAGGCCGTCCGCCTCGGCTGCCTCGACAAACACTACCTCGACGTCGCCCGCACCGGCTACGACGGCATCCTCAAACAATTCGTCGAAACCGACCCCGCCACCGGAACCATCACCCTCAAGGACACCTGCCTCGTTGCCGGCCTCGGCGGATCCCCCTACCGCGACGGCTCCTACCAGTACTACATCAGCGAACCCCGCGGCAGCAACGACCCCAAAGCCATGGGACCCTTCATCCTCGCCAGCCTCGAACTCGAACAGGCCCCCCGATGAATCATCCCAATTCCACCAAGCGCAAAGCCCCGTTTAGCGACGTCGCAACGCGACGCGTTCGGAGCTCCGCCTTTACGCCGATGCGCAGCGAGGCGCCGCGCTGAAATTAAAAAACGTCAACATCAAACGTCGCGCGACATTCCCCGCGCGCTTTAAGGAACTCACAATGCGCCAAACAGTCACCATCGGATTACTGGCCACCACCCTCCTCACCGCCTGCAATACCGCGCCGCCACGATCACCAACCGACTCCCTCCCCGCTTCCTCCCTCCCCGCCTTCCCCGGCGCACAAGGCTTCGGCGCACTCGCCACCGGCGGCCGCGGCGGAACCATCGTCCACGTCACCTCCCTCGCCGACGCCGGCCCCGGCTCCTTCCGCGATGCCGTCAGCCAACCCGCCCGAATCGTCATCTTCGATGTCGCCGGCATCATCACGCTCCACTCCAACGTCGATTTCAGCGACAACCTCACCATCGAAGGACAGACCGCCCCCGGCCAGGGAATCTGCCTCTACAACCGCACCGCCTCCCTCAGCGGCCACCACAATATCGTCATCCGCTACTTGCGCTTCCGCGAGGGCATCAATGGCGATGAGGGCAAATGCGCCATCAATATGGCCACCGTCGACCACATCATCCTCGACCACTGCTCCATCGAATGGGGACGCTGGGACAGCATGGGACTCACCAAGGGCAGCCACGATGTCACCGTGCAGGACTGCATCATCGGCGCCTCCATCGATCCCCAACGCTTCGGCGCACTCGTCGATACCGTCACCAACGTCACCCTCGCCCGCAACCTCTGGATCCACAACCACAGCCGCAACCCCAAGGTCAAAGGCACCATCCAATACATCAACAACGTCGTCTACAACTGGGGCATCACCGGCCTCGCCGGCGGACACTCCGCTACCGACCACTACGTCGATGTCATCAACAACTATTTCATCAAGGGCCCCGACTCCAACGACCAGGCCGCCGGGGGCTTCACCGCCACCGACCACGTCTACTCCCGCGGAAACCTCGTCGACCTCGACCGCGACGGAACCCTGCACGGCCTCCCCCTGACCGACTCCGCCTACTCCCAGAAAATCGGCTCGCCCACCTTCATCAGCCACCCCTGGGCAAACCCGCCCATCCCCGTCACCATCCTGAACACACCCGCCGCCTACGAACACGTCATCACCCGCGCCGGCTGCTCCATCCAACGCGACCCCGTCGATCAACGCCTTATCGCCGACGTCCTGACCCTCGGCAAAACCGGCCACATCTCTCACAACGAATCCGAAGCCGGCGGCCTCGCCGAAATCCCCGCCGCACAACCTCCACTCGATTCCGACCACGACGGCATCCCCGACGCCTGGGAATCCTCTCACCACCTGAACCCCCACGACCACTCCGACGCCGCCTCCCTCGACCCCTCCGGCTACTCCCTCATCGAACTCTACGCCAACTCCCTCCCCAAATAAGCCCTGCAATCTCCTATAAAGCCGGCGATGGTATCGCCGGATTGTGCTTTCGCAACAACAAAGCTTATCGATCCTCCACCCAGCCACCTGAGCCGCCGCCGCATCGGCAGCGCGTGCCCCGGCGCATCTTTCAATCAATCCCGGATTACTGAGCCGGTTTCCCCTCCGGCTCGCTCACCACCGTCACCCCCATCACCCCAATCACCACCTGCTCCGACAGCGTCTCCAGCGTCACCGACCGCACCGCCACCCCCCGCTTCAACCGCCACGCCAGCACATTCGCACGACAATTCCCCCCAAGCTGCACCACCGCCGGCGGCTCCTTCGGCAACGCAAACCCATCCCGCCTGTAGTCATAATCAATCCCATCAATCGGACACAGCGTCCAGAAATTCATCGGCGGCACAATCTCAATCTTCTCCACCGTCCCATCCGCATACGCCAGCCGCAACTCCGCATTCGGAATCCGCACCTCCATCGGATTCGTCGTCCCCGCAAGCAAAAAGCAAATCGCGTCCCCCGACCTGTTCACCGGTATTTCCAACTCCTTCGGCCAATTGTCCCACCGCGACGTAAACGCAATATTCTTCCCATCCTCGGGCCGTAGAAACGCAATCCCATCCGGTGTCACCAACTGACCATCTGCACCCGTCAGCGACGCAACCCTCCCAAGATCAATCTCGGGCGCCTTGTACCCTTTCTGCAAAACCATCTGCCAAGTCCCATACCCATCCGCCGCCAGCCGCAGTGAACAGGTGTTCGGCCGCGGCGACAAATACTTCTGCTGATAAATCGCCCGGATATCCCCGTTGAAAACTGAATCCAGCGGAATCGGATCAAACTTCGCCGCCGTCGAGAAACGGATATGCGTCTTCGCCGCCAGCGCCTCGTCCGCCTGCCGATCCGTGATATGAATCTTGCATGGCGTCCATTGCTTGATTTCGCCGACTTGCCCAAGCGCAAACAGAAGATGATCACCGGCGTTCGCCGCCAGCACGCCCGTCAGCTTCCCATCCGACACCTTGCCATCCACGAGCAGTTGCTGCGGATCGTGAAAATCCACGATCGACCCCGAATCCAGTTGAATGCGGATCGCCTCCCCCGCATTCCCGGCAAGATGAATCGACGCAGCCGTCGGCAAAGCATCCCGACATCGGACATCAATCTCCGCCGCACCAGTCGAAGGAACCGCCACATCCACGATGCTGCGCCCAAACCCCGGAACCACCGCAAACTTGACCGGCGCCCCGTTCACCATCACCGCATCAATCCCCGAAGTCGTCACCGGAATCTGCAGGTGAAGCGCCGCCGCATGGCTGAGCATCACCCCATAATGACAGCTCGCCCCGCTGCGCTGAAACTTCAAGGTAAAGTCCGGCGTCTGAATCGAAGCATGATCCCAACTGCTCGGAAATTCCGGAGCAATCTTCACCACATTCTGCGTGTAGTCCGGTACATAGCCAAACAGCCCTTCCACAACCGCCCGATCAAACATGCTCACGCAGTCGTTAAAATCCGTCCCCCCCGCCGGATGCCCCAAATCCCCCGGCACCGTCCCAAACAGCGCCTGCTGCGGAAACGTCCCGCGAAGCAACGCCCACCCATCCTCCGGCAGACCCGTCTGAAAATACGCCAGCGCCAATTGGTAATTGTCCCCCGGCCACAGCTCGCGCACGGACCAGATCGACGGCACCCAGTTCGACGGCCAGCACTGCTCGCCGCCGTACGGCATCTTTACTCGCTCGAGCGTTGTCTCGGTGTACTGCAGGGACTCCGCCGCCTGCTCCGGATCCAGCAGCCCCGCGTCGATCGGGCAGAAAATCGCGTACAGCCAGCACGAGTCATGCAGCCGCTTCAATCCCCCCTGCTCGCGATACGCGCCCGCATGCCCCGCTTGCGTGTTCCACAGCAGATCGAAGAATCCTTTCCGAATCCGCGCCACGTTCGCGGCATGGAACGTCGCACCCTTCTGGTCCCCCGCGCGCTGCGCCAATTGCAGCGCCGTCGATTCGGCACGGTAGGCGTATGCCGTCTCTTCAGAAGTTCCCCCGCCGTTGTACCATTGATCGTCGGTCGGCCAGGTGTTGCAGTAGCTCTCGTAGATCCCGAGTTGGTCCGGGTCGAAGCACTGCTGGATGTACTCGCAATGCAGCGGCAGCGATCCCTGCAGCAGTTTTTCGAGCTCCGCGTCGCCCGTCCACCGCCATGCGTGCTGCACCTGCTCGAAAAACTGGCTCTGCATGTCGTAATGGTAGGGCTGATGAAAATCGATGCGTCCCTTCCCGAACAGCCGCGACTCCGGCGCCTGGCTTGAGAGGAATGTCGCCGGATCCGCTCTCGCTTCCGTTCGGTCCGACTTTTTCACCTGCTTCGCCACCGCCGAGAGCGTCTGTGTCTTCACGTTCTCGTGTGCCCCGTAGGCCGTCCCGCCGTACATCGTCCGCCAGCCCAGCAGCGGCACGCCCCAGCGCATCCCGGCGTGCGTGTAGACTCCGTTGCGAAAGACGCCGTCGGTCGCACTGGCCGATGCACCGACGGCCGCGTTCAGCCACGGGTCGGGAGTGTCGACAACCACCTGCTGCGCAATCGCTGCCACCCGTTTCATCCCCGCCTCAAACTCCTTCTCTGCCGAAATGCCCGCGCCCCCGCCATCGGGTTCTTTCAGAACGCAGTACACATCCTGATTGCGCGCAACGTCGATTGACCCACAAACGATTGGGAGCGATTTGGCCGCGCTGGCCACGAGTTTGGCTGGGTTCTCCCACACCGACGCGTCCCCCACGGCCACCTTGGTCTGAGCGCTGCACGCCCCCACGGCCGTTGGAGACTTCTCCCCCGCCTGAATGCTCCACCCGCTTCCCTGCAGCGAAATCACATTGTGCTCACAATCCCCCGTCACAAATCCGCGTTTAAGCTTCGACAAGTTGTTCGGCGTTGTAAAATCCCAATCATTCAGCACGGTCCCCCTCGTTCCGAGCGCGGCTCCGCTGGCCCAGACGAGCGAATCTCCCGCCACCGCATTCTCAATTCTCACATGCGCCACCAGGCCCGCTCGTTCCGCGGTTGGCGCGACCTCGATGTGCACCGACGTGTCGCCCCACGCGGCGTCCTTCACAATCCATTCCATCCGCCCGGGCCGATACTTCGACGTGATGTCGCTCGCATTCTGGGCCCACTTCGCCTGGCCGTTGCGGACGAGGGCGAACATCAGATTGCCCAGCATGGTCTTGCCGGTGCCCACCATCGCGTAGGGTTTGTCGCCGGCCAGGACGACGGCGGAGATGTGATTGCAGTAGAGCGGGCGGTTGGCGTACCGATCGCCGTTGTGGCGGACGAAGGCGTCGCCATCGACGGTGTAGACGGGGGTGCGGTAATCGTCGAGATCGATGGCGCCCATTCTGCCGGCGAAGACTGGTGCGGCACCACTGAGGATCGCCATGGCCGCCGCGGCATAGCGAACGTAAGTCGCTTTTTCATGTTGGCGCGAAACGTTAAATGAGTTGGTCATGGTGTGCGATGGTCCGGTCAGAAAACGGGGCAAAAAACCGCGTTTTTGATAGCGCCAGCCGAAGGCACTCAAGATGTTTTTGCGTTTTTCTCCGAAGATACTCAAATTCGGGTTTTTGCACCCTCGTTTTTGATAGCGCCAGCCGAAGATACTCAAGATGTTGGCGACACACCACATTAGATTTCCGAGTGATTTTGGCGTAAAGCGATAAAACTGGGTGCGATGGGAGGAGGTGGACTTATGTGCGTTTTGGCGGCGTGTGAAAGTAGTGGAGAACATAGTGGGGATCCCCTCGCTTTCGCTGGATTTTTGCGCGGATCGGGACGGCGGGAATTGTACCAAACATAATGCTAACACATCAAGGGGAAATTGGTGGAACCGTAACTGTTTACCGCACTGCCTCCCCCCGCCCCCACGACGACGTAAATCAGCCACGAAAGACACGAAGGACACGAAAGAAGTAAGTTGGAGGGGACGTCTGGCGCGGGCGGAACGTTTTGAGTGGAGGTTTGCGGTGACGTGGTTCATTTTTTGTTTTTCCGCAGTGATCATCATCCCCTCTCCGTTGTAACAAACGACAGAACTATGTCACGAATTGCCCGGCGATGGAAATTACGGCGCTCGCGGTGAGAATACGTTCGTTCGGCAGAGGAGGAACAATGGAATTTACCCGTCGCGAGATGCTCGTCGGCAGCGCAGGCGTCATCGGCGCGGCCGTGCTGGCAGGCTGTCAGAACACGAAGCCGGAATCCTCGTCGCGTGCGTCCTCGCTGAGCAATCCCACCATCGATCGCCACGCCGTCATCAGCCGCCACAACCCGATGGTCCAAAAACTCGACCCCTACGCCGCCCTGACCGTGGGCAACGGCAGCTTCGCCTTCACCGCGGACATCACCGGGCTGCAAACTTTTCTCGACCCCTACAACACGGACTTCCCACTTTGCACGATGGCGACCTGGGCCTGGCACACCACCCCGCCGGACCCCGGCATCGATCCGGCGAACTATCGCTACAAATTGTACGACTCCCACGGGCGGCAGGTCCCCTACGACACGGACGTCAAAGGCCAGGCGCCGCTCGCCAACTGGATGCGCGAGAATCCGCACCGCATGCACATCGGCCGGGTCGGCCTGGTCCTCGAAAAGCCCGACGGCACGGAAGCTTTGCCGAGGGATGTGACGACGATCCAACAATGGCTGGAACTGTGGACGGGAATCCAGGAAAGCCAGTTCCAGTTCGCAGGGCAGCGGGTTCGGGTGCGCACGACTGTTCATCCGGCGATGGACGCCCTCGCAATCCGCATTGACTCGCCGCTGATTCGGAACGGGCAACTCTCGGTGCGGATCGCGTTTCCATATCCGACATCCGCGGTCAACATGGCGGATTGGCGCGCCGCGGAGAAGCATCGCAGCAATGTCGTTTTGGGCGACCATCGTGCGGATATCACGCGGCATGTCGACGAGAGCACGTACCACGTCGCAGCCGCGTGGCGCGATGGGGGCCTCAAGCAGGCGGGGCCGCATGAATTCGTCCTGTCGGGTTCCGGCGCCAGCCTGGAATGCACCATCGTGTTCTCCCCGACCCCTGGCGGCGTTTCCGCCATTCCGATGTTTAAGCAGATCGCCTCCGCGAGCACACGTTACTGGGAGGACTTCTGGACGGAGGGCGCCGCGATCGACCTTTCCGCCAGCACCGATCCGCGCGCAGCCGAACTCGAGCGGCGTATTGTCCTTTCGCAATACAACACCGCCCTCCACTGCGCCGGGCCAATGCCTCCGTCCGAAACGGGGCTTCTCTTCAACAGTTGGTATGGCAAATCCCACCTCGAAATGCACTGGTGGCACGGCGTCCACTTCGCCGCGTGGAACCGGCTGCCGCTCTTCGAACGCAGCCTCGATTTCTACCAGCGTATCCTGCCCGTCGCGCGTGACATCGCCGTCCGCCAGGGATATGAAGGGGTGCGCTGGCCCAAGATGGTAGGCCCGGAGGGTCTCGATTCGCCCTCGCCGGTCGGTCCGCTCCTGATCTGGCAGCAACCCCACCCCATCTACTATGCGGAACTCTGCTATCAGCACAATCCCACCCCAGAAACGCTGCAGCAATGGCAGGAGATCGTCGAACAAACCGCGCGCTTTATGGCCAGCTATGCCTTCCTGCAGGACAACCGGTATGTCCTGGGGCCGCCGCTGAAAACCGTTTCCGAAAACACCGACCCGCTCACGACCACCAATGCCACCTTTGAACTCGCCTACTGGCGCTTCGGCCTCGCCACGGCCCAGAAATGGCGTCAGCGCCGCGGACTCCTCCCCGATCCCCACTGGGCCGACGTGCTCAGCCGCCTCGCTCCCCTGCCGCAAGCCGGAGGGCGCTACCTGATGCAGGAAGGAATGACCGACACCTACAGCAAGTGGAACTGGGAACATCCCGCGCTGCTGGGCGCCTACGGCATGCAGCCGCCGCCCCCCGCCCCCCCCCCCAACCGCCTCGGCGTCGATCCATCCGTGATGCGCCAAACGCTCGCCGAGGTCATGAAGGTGTGGCAATGGGATCGCTGCTGGGGATGGGACTTCCCCATGACCGCCATGACCGCCGCGAGAGTCGGCGAACTGGAACTGGCCTTCGATGCCCTGCTGATCGATTCACCCAAGAATCACTATCATCCGAACGGGCACGTGTATCAGCGGCCCGGGTTGACGGCGTACCTCCCCGCCAACGGCGGCCTGCTTTCGGCGATCGCCATCCTGGTAACCCAAGCGAAGCGCATCGCCACCGCGGATTCCACAGGCTGGCTGCATGCGGGCAACTGGGCGCTGCACTCGGAAGGCATTTCACCGCTGTTGTAAATTCGCACGCAGATCCCGGCGGTGCCCGCCAGCCAGATGGCTCGACTGAAACCCCGAGGATCTGAATTTTTTCGACAATTTTGCATGTTTTTTTGCCGCTCCAGCACATAAAAAGCGACATTTCTCATCAAGTGAGATATGCAAAGCTATAGCCTTTTTTTATAACTGACGTTCCCTCAATATCAGTGTTGTCGCATTCTAACTCATTACTTTGCGTCCTCTTGCAAGTTGGAATCTACTGCTTGAACAGACTTGCTTTTACCGCACCCCGATCACACTTCCTGCCCGGGAATTGCACTTTTAGCGCTTTTCTTAGTACTTTTAGTAAAAGGAGATACGTCTTTTTCCTCTTGAACAATTCGATTTGCAGGTTATGTTGAATATAGCCTTTTGCATATCGCGTACATCCGCCATTTCAGATGCGATGTGCCACATGTCGTAAAACCAAACGGCCGAAGGGCGGCTTTTTCTCTTCGGTCAGAAGTACTCAACATATTGACGGTGCGATTCTCATCGCCCACTTCCCTACGCGGTACCCGGCCGGCGACGTTTACATTGGAATGCCCACTTTCTTTCAAATCGTCGACGCGCGATGAAGCCAGCCGGGGCACCGCCCAGTCAACGGAGTAGTTAACGTGACAAAATCAAACAGACGTGCATTTACGCTCATCGAATTGCTCGTGGTGGTGGCGATCATTGCGCTGCTTATCGCCATCCTTCTGCCGTCGCTCGGACGGGCCCGTGATCGGGCGAAGTTGACGGCGTGTGCGTCGAATCTGCACGGGCTGACGAAGGGGACGCTGGTCTATGCGACGGAGTGGGCCAATTTCCTTCCGCCGATGTATGCGCAGGGGACGCTGGGCGTGGTTTCCACGCAAGGCGGCTATAAACCACCGCATACTTATGAGGCAATTAACGGTGGCCCACGCGGCCTGGGTATTCTCTTCCTGACGGGGGCAGTCACGGATCCACGCATCTACTTCTGCCCAGCCCAGACCAACACCGGCTTCACTTACGACACTGTCGCGGCTGAACAGGCGGGTGGATTCTTGAATTGGGACAAAGCCCACGTTCCCGGGCAGGGCCGAATGGGGTACAACTTTCAGATTCATGCGGTTGCCGCGAATGGCGGTTATGACGTTGCGTACTACCGCAGTACGGACTATCCGAATGATGCGATTGTGGCGTGCGACCAAATCTACTCGTCGAGCGGGGCCACCTATATCGCGCATGGCGGAGAGAATTCTCCGTCGAGCGTGAAGTTCAATGTCAGTTTCATCGACGGGCACGTTCAGACGATTCCGGCGACAACGGTTCGAGGGATCTACATTGGACACACGGCAAAGACCTGGGTGTTGCAGGACATGCAAAAGTCGGCCGGGACGCCGACATTTGCGACGATACCTCTGACGTCAGGCACTAATTTTGGTTTGACGGTTGAAGATCTGGATTACACAGCCGCTCACAATTAATGACCAGCGCTCCATTTTGAAAAATGGTTCTGAAATAACAGGGTGAATAAGGGTTGAGAAAATAGATCGAGGAGGCCCTGTCGTCTCAAACGCGGACAGGCATTTCCTTCTCCTGTGGAATACGAGTTGTCATCACTGTCGGCAGCGCGTCCATCACCTGCCTTTTCGGGCCGCGCGATGGAGCGCTCATCTCTAAAGCTGAGGAGGCACAAAATGGTTTCAAGTCCCACCCGTCGTCGCCAGTCGGCCAGAGTCCGCGGCGCTCATCAATGCCTCGTCGCGGCCATCGCGAGCGCTGGAGTGCTCAGCTTCGGCGCGTCCCAATCCTTGGCGGCCACCACTTACAATTACGTCTTCCCCGGCACTGCGGGCTCGAATGTGGATTGGGCGACTTCGTCCGCATGGACGACCACGGGCACCCCAAACGCCGTGGCGTATCCCGGAGGCGACCCCTTGTTCGTCGATGATGTCGCCTCCATCTCGTTTATCAATACGACTGCGGCGCTCAATACGTCGGTAATCGGGGCCAACGTCATTACGCTGAGTTCTCCACTGGCTTCGACTCTCTCCAGCATGTCGCTGATCGACGAGGCCGCCACCAACAATGACACCCTTACCCTTAACTTAAATGCAAACCTCACGGTCACGGGAGGCGTCACGGTCACCGGCGGCACGGGGACGAGCAACAGTACGCCGGTTGTCAGCCGGGGCCTCACGTTCCTTAACACTGCGGCAAACACGACATTTACGGTGGGCGGGACCTTTTCCGTCGGAGGTTCGAATTCCTTCGGCAACTCCAACGTCACGATCAATGGCAACGCCTCTTTCGGCAATCTCACGCTCCGAACGGATGGAAGCACCATCGTGGTCAGCTCCACCGCCGGAAACGTTGCGCTCGGCAACGTCAACCTCTCCCGTAGCGCGAACAACGGCACGGCAACCAGCGCCGGCCTGCACCTCCTGGACGGCACCATCACCGCCGGCAACTTCGTCGTCGGGTCCGCCGACTCGTCGGCAATTGTTGAAATCAACAATGCGGCGAACCTTTCGATCAGTGGCACGTTCCTCGTGGGTGACAACTCGGCCGCTTCCGCTCGCAACAGCACGGTCTTTCAGAACAACGGGACGGTAAGCGCCCCCGGTTCAACCCTTGTGCTCGGAACCAGTGCCGTGGGAACTTCGGGACGATATCTGCTGGCGGGCGGCTCGCTGAGCGTGGGTGGAATTCAATTGACGAACGTCGGCGGGAACGCGTCAAACAAAGCGAACTTTACGTTAAGCAACAATGCCACGGTCACGATCGGCTCCGGCGGTATTGCGACCGGATCCGGCACTTATACGTTGGCGTCTTCGGGCGGCACGATTGCGGCTGCCGCCTCCTGGGCCACAACCGCAAACATGGCCCTCACCAACACGACAACATTCCGGTCCGCGGACGGTTCCAGCAATCCTTTCGACATCACACTCAACGGCAGCCTCAGCGGTACCGGCACGATTATCAAAACCGGCGGAGGCAACCTGACGCTCGGCGGAAATAACAGCTACTCGGGCAACACCACCGTCAGTGCAGGCAGCCTCTTCGTCAACAATACCGCCGGCTCGGGCACCGGAACCGGCAGTGTCACCGTCAACACCGCGACCCTCGGCGGCAGCGGCACGATCACCGGCGATGTCACCATCAACAGCGGCTCACACCTTGCGCCGGGCAACAACAACGTCGGCACCCTCAACCTCGGCAACGTTACCCTCGCCAGCGGCTCCATCCTCGACTTCGACTTCAACACCGCCGCCAATTCCCTCGCCAACCTCACCGGCTCCCTCACCATCAACGGCGGCGGCATCAACCTGTACACCGAAGGCACCACAAACGCCTTCGATACCAACGGCACCTACAACCTCTTCCAATTCGCCGGCAGCGTCCCCGGGAACTTCAACACCCTCCAGATCCTCAATGGCGTTGCGGGCGTCACCTACACGCTCGGCTCCACCGCTCACGACATCACCCTGACGATCTCCGGCGGCAGCGGCGGCGTCGGCTGGGCCGTCGACGCCGGCGGAAGCTGGGGCACCTCTTCGAACTGGAGCGGCGGCATCCCCTCCGGCAACACCGCTGTCTTCCCGAACGTCCTATCAGCGCCCCGCACCGTCACGCTCGATGGCAGCAGAACCGTCACCGGCCTGAGCTTCAACAGCCCGTTCGGTTACACCGTCGCTCAAGGCTCGGGTGGTTCGCTCATTCTCGACAACGGCTCCGGCAACGTCTCCGTCACAGACTTCGCCGGACCCCACACCATCAGCGCCCCGGTCGTCCTCAACTCCACCACGAACATCACCACCACCAATATGGCGGACACGCTCACGTTCTCCGGTGTCGTCAGCGGCGCCGGCAATGTCAGCGTCAGCGGTTCCGGCACGGTCATCATTTCCGGAAACGCCAACACCCTCTCGGGCACCATCACCAACTCCGGCAACCTGCAGATCGGCAGCGGCGCCGCTGCCGGCTCCCTCGGGACCGCATCGGTAGTCAACAGCGGCACACTCCTCTTCAACTCCTCCTCCCCCATGACTCTCTCCAACACCATCTCCGGCGTCGGCAACATCACCCAGAACGGCTCGGGCATCGTCACGCTCTCCGGAAACAACACCTACACCGGCACCACCAACATCAACGCCGGCATCATCCGCTACGGCACCACCACCGCCCTCAACTCGGGCAACGTCAACATTGGCGCCGCCGGCAAGCTCGACATCAACGGCCTCGCGGTCACCGTCTTCGGCCTCACCGGCAGCGGCATCGTGGACAACATGCTCGCCGCCAGCAACGCCACACTCACCTTCGGCGGCGCCAACCCCAGCTTCTCGGGCACTATCCAGAGCACCGGCGGCAACCTCACGGTCGTCTCCTCCGTCACCGGACGCCTCACCCTCTCCGGGAACAACACCTACAGCGGCGGCACCAACGTCACCAGCGGAACCGTCGGCGTCGGCTCCAACAACGCCCTGGGCACCGGAAACGTCACCGTCACCTCCACCACGGCCAACACCCTCGTCCTCTCCGCCGGCGTTGTGGTCCCCAACACCATCCTCATCAACGACGGCTCGATCGAATTCGCCGACATCGCCACCGCCGGCACTTCCGCCACCTTCGCCGGCCCCATCTCCACCGTCGGCAGCACCCAGTACCGCCTCGGCAACAGCAACACCGGCACCCTCATCATGACCGGGCCCAGCACCGTCGGAACCGGCATCACTCTCTTCACCCGCGGCAACATCGTCTTCGCGGGCAACGGCTCGCTCAGCGTCACGAGCCAGCCCGTCACCATCGGCCGCTCCAGCGCCACGTCTAACGTGAATGTCACCGTCCAGGACAATGCCTTCCTTCGCGGCGCCGGCATCAATCTCGGCGGTCTCAACAGCAGCTCTGATGACCTCTCCGCCAACATCACACTCAACAACAATGCCTTGCTCGACGCCGGCACCAACGTCTTCAGCCTCAACAACAGTTGCACCACGGGAACATCCGTCACGCTCATACAGAATGGCAATTCCACCGTCCGCGGCGCTTCCTTCGCAATGACCGGCAGCAAAGCCACCGGCGGTTCACCCACCGCCACCACCCTCTGGCAGATCAACGGCGGCAACATCGTCGCCACCGCCAACAACACGAACTTCATGCCCGCTTCCAGCCAGCTCACCATCTTCCTCGCCGGGCCCCTCACGATTAACGACGGGGGCTTCAACATCACCATGGCAGCGCCCTTCACCGATTTCGGCGGCAGCGTCACCAAGACCGGCACCGGTTCCCTGGCTCTGACTGCCGCCGGCAACGCCTACTCCGGCGGCACGACCGTCAACGCCGGCACGCTCTTCGCCAACGCCGCCGGCGCCACGGGCTCCGGGGCCGTCGTCGTCGGAGCCAACGGCACTCTCGGCGGGAACGCGTCCATCCCCAGCGCGGTGACCGTCAGCGGCCACCTCGCTCCCGGATTCGGCGCCGCCACCGGCACCCTCGCCCTCAGCAGTGGCGCCACCCTCAACAGCGGCTCAACCCTCGACATCAACCTCAAGGCCGACGGATCCGCCAACTCCGTCCTCGAAATCGCCGGCGGTTCCCTCACCAACAGCGGCGCAGGACTCGACCTCTATCAGGCCGGAACCACCTTCCCGTTCGAAGTCAACGGCACCTACAAGCTGATCCAATTCGACGGCGGATTCGTCAGCCCCGGCTTCTCGTCCGTGGCCAATGCCGTCGCCGGAGTCAATTACGTCTTCAGCAACGACGCGAATAACTTCTTCGTCACCATCAGCAACGGACTCACCTCCGCTCAGTGGGCCGTCGACGCCGATGGCTCCTGGACCGCCGGCGGCAGCTGGACCGGCGGAATTCCCAACCAGGTCAGCGGCATCGCCAACTTCGGCAGCATGATCACGGCGCCCCATGCCGTCTCCCTCGACGGCACCAAAACCGCCGGCATCATCAACTTCAGCAACGCCAACGCCTACACGATCAACCAGGGCTCCGGCGGCAACCTCATCCTCGACAACGGCATCTATGGCAGCGCTCAAATCAACGACAATCTCGGCAGCCACACCATCAACGCCCCCGTCACCCTGAACTCCAACACCACCGTCACCGTCACCAATTCCACCGACACCCTCTCGATCTCCAGTGCGATCGGCGGAACTGGGGCGCTGACCTTCCAGGGCGCGGGCAAGCTCGCGCTCGGCGGCGCGAACTCCTTCGCAAGCCTCACCGCCGCGGGCACCGGCTCGGTCATCGTCACAGGCGCGAACACCTACAGCGGCGCCACCACCATCAGCAGCGGCACCATCCAACTCGGCGCCGGCGGTACCCTCGGCAACGGCCTCTCACCGCTCTCCATCGCCAGCGGCGCCACCCTCGACCTCAACGGCCAGAACGCCACCGTCGGCTCCCTCTCCGGCGCAGGCACCATCGACAACGTCGCAGGCGCCGGCTCCTCCACCCTCACCACCGGCGGACTCAACGCCAACGTCGCCTTCAGCGGCGTCATCAAAAACACCACCGGCACCGTCGGCATCACCAAGGTCGGCACCGGCAACCTCACCCTCAGCGGCACCAATACCTTCACCGGTAACGTCACGCTCACCGGCGGCGAACTGGCCGTCAGCGCCACCGCCAACCTCGGCGCCGCCAACAATACCGTCAACTTCAACGGCGGCGTCCTGCAGGTCACCGGCACCACCCTCACCGCCCCCGGCCGCACCATCACCTGGTCGCCCAACGGCGGCGGCTTCGACATCACCAATGCCGCCAACACCTTCACCGTCAGCACCGCCCTCTCCGGCGGCGGCCTGATCAAACGCGGCCCCGGCGCTGTCGTCGTCTCCCAGCCTTACAACACCACCTCCCCCACCACGCTCACCGCCGGCAACCTCAGCCTCACCGCCGCGGGCAACACCTCCGGTCTCATCTCCGGCGCCGGCAACCTGACCGTCTCGGCAGGCACCCAGGCCGCTCCCGGTCTCACCGCCGCGGGCATCCAGGTGAACGCTCTCGCCATCACCGGCGCCGTGCAACTCGCCGCCGGCAGCCCGACCAGTTCCACCAACAGCTACACGCTCGCCGGTGCCGCAGGCGCCTGGACCGCCAGCCTCGACCTCAACGGCAACAAGCTCGTCGTTGAAGACGCAGTCACCAAGCCCACCACCCTCGCCAACCTCCGCGATCAGGTCGCCTTCGGCAAGGCCAACGCCTTCGGCATCAGCAGCACGGGCCTGCCGGGGAACTACGGCATCGCCGTGGTCGACAATGCGGTCACCCAGAAAACCACCTTTGGAACCGTCCCCGTCGATGCCAATTCCGTGCTCGTCGCTCCGGAAATCCTCGGTGACGCCAACATCGACGGCCACGTCGATCTCACCGATCTTTCCACCGTCCTCAACAACTTCGGCACCGCGACCGCCGCCTGGACCTCCGGCAACTTCGATGGCGCCGCCACGATCGATCTCACCGATCTCTCCGCCGTCCTGAACAACTTCGGCCTCACCAATCCGAACGCCACCGACGTCGCATCCGGCGCCAGCCCCGCGATCCCCACCCCCGAACCCGCTTCACTCGTTGTGCTGGGCTTCGGAGCCGCCGCACTCATCTCCCAGCACTCCCGCCGCTCGCGCCGCTCCATCTAATCCTTCCCTCTGGATCCCCGGGCGCCCATTACGACGCCCGGGGATTCAACACAGAGAAAAAGCCGGCGATGGTATCGCCGGAATGTGCTCTCGCCTGGCAATGATCGAAATCGATTTCAACGCCCCGTCGATTCAATGCGCGAACGCCGGCACCAACTGAATCGGCCCCAGCAGACCCGAAGCCAGCGGCTGCCCATACAACTGCGTCCCCTGCGGATCAAACCGATTCCCATACACCGACCGAATCCCCTTCAGGTCGTAGTTCGGAAATCCCGCCTTCGACAGATAATTCACCGCCGTGTTCCCCACCTCGATCCGAATCGTGTTCTCCCCCGCCTTCAGCGCCCCGGTTAAATCCACCTGGTACGGCGGACACCACGCGGTACCCACCGGCTTGTCGTTCACGTACACAACGGCCACATCCAGCACCGGCGGCGTCACCTCCGCCATGAATCCATTCCCGCCCCGTGCCGTCGCGCTCCCCGCCGAGGTCGCGCCCAAGCTCAACGCCGCGCCGGCATTCGCCACATCGGCGCTCACCGTGAATTTCTTCTGATACGTCGCTACGCCGGAGTAATTCTTCATTCCCCCCACCTCCGTCCACGATGTCAGCTTCGGCATGTGCACCGTCTTCCCCTCGCCGCCGGGTCCGCTCTGAAAACTCACATCCCAGTCATCGCTCAAATCCACCGTGCCACTCATAGGCGCGACGCCCCCGGGCAGAACGCGATCCGTCCACGCCACCACGGCAGATCCGTACGCATCCAGATCCAGCTCCACCGTGGCCGGCTCCCCCTTTCTCGTCGGGAGATTCCGCACCGTCCCCGTCAGGCCGTTCCACAATTCGGGATACATCCCCGCCACGCGAAACGTCGCCCGCAGGTGCTTCTTCTCATTCACCCGGTTCGCCAGAAAATAAATCTCCCCCGCATCCGTATGTCGATGCACCATCCCGATCTCGCCATTCCCGCCCTCGATCACCACATCCGGCGCAATCGCCTTCTTTAAGGCCGCCGCCAATCCATTCTCGTCGGCCACCAGAATACCCCGCCCGCCCGCCGAAAAAATGTCATCCATAATCCCCGCCAATTCCTTCTGATCCGCCTCCGTCGCCTTCACGCCTGGCACCACCGTGGGCTTCTTCAGCGCAATGACCGTCCCGCCGCCCTTCGCAAATTCCTCCAGCTTCCGCGCCGTCTCCAGCGGCATGTGCGTGATCGCCGGCAACACCACAACGCGATACTTCATCCCCCCGAACACCAGCGCCCCGCCCTCCACCTTCCCCTTCAACTCCAGCATGCCATCATCCCAACCGTCCAGGTTATAGCCCGCATTCAGCACCTGAGCCAGAATCGGACTTTGCTCCGTGAACGCCGCATTCAAGCTGCTGAAACCCGTCCCCGCATGCGCCCACACATCCGCGTCGGGCAGGTACAGCGCCACATCCTCCACCGGCATCCCCTCGCGCAGCAGCGCGCTCATCCGCTGAATGTACCCCGTCACCGCGGGCATCCCCACGTACCACGGATTCTTGTCGTCCACCACCGCCGCCGCGTAAAAACTCCACCCCGGATACGACGCCCCATTCCCCGTGTACGGCCAGCCGTGGCAAATGATCTGGTTGATCCCGTCCAGAAAATGAATGTCCACCTCCCCCTTGAAATCGACCGGCGTCGCGCGGAAAGGCGCCGTGTGCAGCCACGTGAACGTCTCCGCCGACGTCACGGGAACATTCATCAGGTGCGACGCCGACGCCGCATAACGCGTCGCCCGGAAATCGTGTAAATCGAAATTCGACTGCAACTCCCCCTCAGGCAGATTGGAATACGCATAACTCACCAGCCCCGCCGGTGGCGAACCGTACCCCTGCACGCGGAATCGCGTCCCGTACTTTTCCGCCAGCGCCTTGAACTTCGCATTGAAATTCCCGCTGTACAGTTCCGTCACAGTTCTTCCAAAGTCGTATCGCACCGCATCCGTCTTGTCGCCGATGTTGCCGATCAACGCCGGCAGGTACGGCGTGAGCTCATACCCGCGCCGCTTCTGGAACTCCGCGAGGAAATCGTCCGTCCAGTTCTCGCCCTGCACCTCGAGACTGTCGCAGAAAACGGCAAACGGGGGATTCGCCCCGCACGCCTTGATCTCCGGCTCAGCGATCTCCGCTATGAACTTGTCGACCACCGCCGCACTCAAATGATCGATCACATTTCCCTCCGCCCCAATTGCCGGCCGCTTCACCTTCATCCCAGTCCGGCCCGCGATGAAGAACACGACCGATCCGCTGTCGAACCCCGCCGGCAATTTGGCCGCGCCGCTTTCGACCGGCACCTGCTTCATTCCGCTCACATCAACATTGCTCGTGCCGCGCCGGCCGCGCTCGCCCCCCTCCTCCGCAATCGCCGGCCCTGCAAACGCCGCCACCACTGAATACCCGGCCTTCAACTTTGGTTTCAGAGTCAGTACCCCCGCCTGCCCTTCGCTCTTCACCCTCACCACCTGCGTCTCAATCCTCCCCGCCCCCTCCGCCGCGCCGAACATCGGCCCGCCGTAAGGCCACCCGCTCCCCAGGGTCAAATCCATCCGCATCCCCAGTTCTTTCGCCCTCGCCGCCGTGTATCCCAGCATGTGCAGAAATTCGGGCGACATGTATTTCAGATTGTGCACGTTCTTGCCGTCGAGCCCCAGGGGATACGTCGGCTGAACTTCCACGCCCCCGAACCCGCCCGCCTTCATCGCCTGCAACTCGCGATCGATCCCCTCCTCCGTCACCGCCGGCCCGAACCACCACCAGCGGACCATCGGCCGCGCATCGTCGGGCGGATGACTGAAGCGCTGCTGCAACTGCTCAATATTGTCCGCCATCGCACCGGCGGTCATACAGGCCAGTGTGAGTGCTGCCAGAACGCGGGAAGAAGTCACAGCCATCGGATGCCCCTGCTGCGAAGTTATCGCGAAATCACTTGCCCGGCTTGGTCGCCGGCGGTGGAAGCGGCACGGCCCCTTCGAGCCCCGTGCCGCTGACGTTGCGGATGTTAAGAAGCACGCCCTGGGAGACGGCGACGTGAATGTCGGAGAGGGCGGCGTTCTTTACATTTTCGAGGTAGATGCCGCGCTTCGCGGTGCCGGTGATGTCGGACAGCATGAGGCCTTCGAGAGGTTTGATGGGGGAAATGTGGGCGCCATCGACGATCCAGCCAACGTCGTTACATTTGGCGTGGGCGATCCTGATGTTGGCGGCGAGGGGAACGCCCGCGTCGCCGGGGACAGGGTCGGCGCCGACGATGCCTTTGTTGATGAGATCGATGCCCAGGAGAGTGGTGGCTGAGGAGGTCAGGTCGCTGGCATCGACGTCGGTCATGTAGCCGGACCGGCCGATGCGGCTCTTGATGAAGATGCTGTTGGCGCCGCGCGTGAACTCGCAGCGGCGGATGGCGACGTCGCGCACGCCGCCGGACATTTCGGTGCCGAGGGCAACGCCGGCGAAGTGGCTGCCGAGCTTGCAGTCGGTGATGAGGACGTGTTCTGTGGGCCGGCCGATTCTGACGCCGTCAGCACCGCGGCCGGATTTGAGCGCGATGCAGTCGTCGCCCGTGTCCATGTCGCAGTGGTCGACGTGGACGTTGGTGGTGGATTCGACATCAATGCCGTCGCCGTTGTTGAGCGTGGTGCGAATGTGGAGACCCTGTGCGAGAACGTGATCACAGAAAAGGAGATGGATGGACCACATACGGCGGTAGCGGTCTTTGAAGTCGATGAGGCGGATGTTTTTGCAGTTGGTGAATTCGACCATGACGGGTGCGCGGGGGCTGCGGAGGTCGCCGATTTTTTCGTCGCCCTGCAGAGTTCCGGGGCCTTCGATGCCGATGTTGTCCGCGTCGGTGGCGGAGATAAGGGCCTGATGACCCTGGACGGCGGCGCCTTCGAAGCGGAGCGGAATGATGGGGTAGTCGGCGGCGTCGGGGCTGCCGTGGAGAGTGGCGCCGTCACTGAGGTAGAGGATGGTGTTGCTGTACATCTGGAGGCTGCCGGAGAGGTAGTCGCCGGGGGGGAGGAGGACTTTACCGCCGCCAATGCAGGCGTCGAGGGCCTTCTGGAGCGCGGCGGTGTCCTTGGTTTTGCCGTCGCCGAGCGCGCCGAATTGGCGTACGTTGAAGGTGCGCTCGGGGAGGGTGCCAGTGGTCGGGCCGTGAGTGCAGGCGGCGAGCATGCAGGCCAGGACCAGTGTTGCGGCGGTGGAGATGCGCTCTTTACCAAAAATGGGCGGCCCTCCTGTATGCGGGAATCAGTTGCCCAGAGGCTTGGTGGTGGATGAGACGGGGCTGACGGGAACGTCGAAGCCATCAATCGGGTCGGGCTTCGCGGGATCGAAACCGGTCCAGTCGTCGGCGATGAACCTGGCGAGGTCGAGCTTGTCCCGCTGGATGCCCAGCACGATGCACTTCGCCATCTCGTAGCTGCCGTAGTTGCTGTGGTGCGTACCTTCGTGCGAATTCGCAAACAGCGGCTGGATGTGCTCGGGACCGATCGCTTCGTAAAGCGTCCTGGACATCTCGTTGAGGTCGATCAGCGGAACGTCCTCCTCCCTGGCGATGCGACGGGCGCCGTCGATGTAGTCGCCGTTGGCGTTGATGAAGGAGTTGGTGATGTGACCGTCCTTGTCGAAAGATTTGCGGTTCATGGAGGTGACGACGACGGGGGTGGCGCCCTTGGCCTTGGCGCCTTCGATGAGTTTTTTATAGATGCTGGTGTAGGAGGCGAGGCCGGTGTCGTTTTTCTCCTTCATGTCATTGTGGCCGTACTGGATGAAGAGGTAATCGCCCGCCTTGATCTCGGAGAGAACCTTGTCGAAGCGGTGCGCCCCCTTGGAACTCTTCAGCGATTCGCCCGACTCCGCCTGGTTCGAGACCGCGACGCCCGGCTTCAGAAAGCGCGTCAGCATCTGGCCCCACGAATTGTACGGCTCGGCGGGCTGATCGCAGACGGTCGAGTCGCCCAGAATGTAGACGGTGGGGCAGTCCACCTTCGTGATCTCGATCGAGGAGACGCCGGGGTTGGTGCCATTGATTTCGAGCGTGAGCTTTTCGTCCCAGTCCAGGATTTCGGTGGAGACTTCACGCGGTTTCAGGTGGACTTTGCCACCCTCGTATTCGGGCGTGCGGATGTTGACCGTGATCGTCCGGGTGACGGGTTTGTCCGGCGTGGTGCGAATGGATTCGAGCATCAGGCGGCGAAGCTCCGCCTTCACGGTGATGGCGGCGGGGGCGTCGGGGTTGCCGAGGGTGAGCGTGACGTTGTAGTTCCCTTCGGGGAGCGCGGCGGAGAAATAGAACGGCTTCTTGCTCGTGATGAAGGGGCCGGATGGGGTGAGGCTGGCGCCGGGTTCGAAGCCGTAACCCGTGGACTTGTCGTAAGCAGCGTCGGCTGAGACGTGGGTAACACCTTCGGCGGGTGAGGGGGCGGGAGCGTTGCCGAAGGAGAATTTCCAGTCGGTCTCGGGAATGGCGGCGCACAGCGCGGGCGTGGCAAGCAGGGAGAAAAGTACGATCAATCCCGTTCGCGGGGTCCACTTGTGCATGATTTTGTCCTCGATCCGCCGGCCGGTGTTGGGAGGTGGATGGCCGTGGGACAAAGTTACAGGGAAGCGGGGGTCTTGTCACGGGGGATTAGGCGGGAAGTGCAAAGGAATTGGCGATTTTGCACGGTGGGGTGGCGGGGGGAAGATGGCCAAAAGAACACTGCAGCCATCTCCCCATACGTTACCCGGCTTGCCTCGCTGTACAATAAAAGGCGCACTCCACGACGCTGGAAGGAGGCAGGAATGCAGACTGAAGCGTGGCGTTGGCAGGCGCCGGGGGCGCCGGAACAACTGCAGCGGGCGGCGCTGGAATTGCCCCCGCTGGATGAATTCGCGGTGCTGGTCGAGAACCGGGTCATCGCCTTCAACCCGGTCGATTGGAAACTCATCGCGAGCGGCACTGCCGCCTGGCAGGCGGGGCAGGTGCCCGGTGTCGATGGCATGGGGGTCGTCCTTGCCGTCGGCAGCGGCGTGCATCACTGGCGCATCGGCAGTCGCGTGGCCTATCACACCGATTTGCGCCACCATGGCAGTTTTGCCCGGCACACCTCGGTGCCGGCGCGGGCGCTGCTGGCGGTGCCCGAACATTTGAACGACGAGGCAGCAGCGGCCTTCCCGTGCCCGGGGCTGACTGCGTGGCAGGCGCGGGCGAAATTGCCGGACCTGCGAGGCGAATCCGTGCTGATCAATGGGGCTGGCAGTAATGTCGGGCGCTTTGCCGTCTGTCTTTTGCCCACGGCCGGGATGCGCGTCTTTGCCAGCGCCGGCAGCAGTCATCACGACTGGCTGCGACAGCGCGGTGTGCAGGCGGTGATCGATTACCGAGCGCCAGACTGGCTCGAGCAACTGCGGGCGGCGAACGGTGGCGAGCCCTTTTCAGCGGCAATCGACCTGGTCTCCGAACAGGCTGCGCGAACCCTGATTCCGCATCTGGGCTATTACGGTCATCTGGTTTCCGTGCTGGGGCGCATCGAATGCAATCCGCTGCCAGCCTTTACCCATTGCCTTTCGCTGCACGAAATCGCGCTGGGAGCGCAGCATGCCTACGGCACCGATCGACAGTGGCAGGTTCTGGTCGAGGCCGGGGAGCGCATGCTGCAGGAACTGGTCACCGGCGAATTGCCCCTGCCGCCGATGCGCATCGGCCATTTCGACGAACTGCCGCGGCTCCTCGGGGAATTTCGTCGAGTAGGGCAGGGCTTCAAATACCTGCTGCGGATTTGAACCGGATCCTGGGCCCCGGATGTGCCGGTCTGGTTCGCGCGAAGTTGTAAACATCAACTCCGCATCAAGGCTGTCGAATGATTCCTGTTTGGAACCCATTTAAGCGTCTGTCATGGGCTTTCTTTTTTTGTTGGAGAGTGACATGAGTATGGGAAGTGGGAGTTTGGCGGCCGCGGCGGGGACCTTTGCGATCGGCGGGGATCTGCTGATCAATCGCATGGGCTTTGGGGCAATGCGCATCACCGGGCCGGGCATCTGGGGGCCGCCCGCGGACAAAGCGCAATGCATTGCGACGCTCAGGCGGGCGGTGGAACTCGGCGTGAATTTGATCGATACGGCCGATTCGTATGGGCCCTACGTGTCAGAGGAATTGATCGCCGAAGCGCTTTATCCCTATCCAAAAGGGCTCGTGATCGCGACGAAGGCGGGATGGGAGCGAAAGGGGCCGGGGATCTGGGTGCATAACGCGAGCCCGGCGCATTTGCGCGCGGCGATGGAGGGGAGCTTGAAGCGGTTGCGGCTGGAGCGGATCGATGTTTTCCAGTTGCACACGCCGGACCATGCGGTGAGTTTAGAGGCGTCGATTGAGGCGCTGGCGCAGATGAAGGCAGTCGGGAAGATTCGGCACGTCGCCCTGTCGAACGTGACGCGGGAGCACATTGAGCGGGCGCGGCGGATTGTGCCGATCGTGACGGTCCAGAACCGGTATAGCTTTGCGGATCGGGAGTACGACTACGTCGTGGAGTTTTGCGAGCGCGAGGGAATCGGGTTCATGCCGTGGGGGCCGCTGGGGCAGGCGCGGCTGGCGAATGAGGTTTTGCAGCGGGTGGCGAAGCAGTTGGGCGTGACGGAGATGCAGGCGGGGTTGGCGTGGTTGCTGCGGCGGTCGCGGGTAATGTTGCCGATACCGGGGACGTCGAGTGTGAAGCACGTCGAAGAAAACATTGCGGCGGCGAAAATCGTTTTGCCGGATTCAGTGTATGAGGAGTTGAGCGCGGTGAATCCGCCGCCGGCGAGTTTGCGGGGGTGAGGGGCGGACTTAGGCGGCATCGCGTCAGAGAATAGTCTGGGAATTGACGTGTATTAGGGGAAGATTTGCAGCCCGCCGAACTCCGAAAAGTGAGAATCAAAGGTCAGCACTTGTTTGACATGAAGACGTTCCATGAGCACTTTGCTCGTGCAGTCGGTGAAACTCCATCCTCGCTCCGGATTGTCGCGAAAGAGCGTCCAAGCACGGCGAACCAGAGGCTCCTCAAGAAAATGAATCGTCACGTCCGAGAGATCGAGCAATCGCCTCCCCAGCGCGACGGCGCGTGCCTTTTCGCCCCGGCTGCGCAAGAGCGTAAGCGTTTCGTCAATGACATAGTCGGAGGTTATCAGAGGCTGTTTGTTCTGCCGCAGCCATGCTAACACGCTGGCATGGGATGGGTCGGTGGGAACTACGCTGGCATACCACGGTCCGGTGTCGACGAAAACGCTCATCGATTTTCATTCTCGCCGTAGAGGAGGCGATCATGGTCGGCACCTGAGAAACCGTCATTCGGGCTCTCCAAGGGAAGATGCGCGATCGCTTCGAGGTTATCGGCGATCGACGGAGAACCGGAATCTGAGATGACGGTGAGTTCGACCTCGGTCCCGTCCTCCATCGGGACAGGGCCGGAAGGAAGGAAGGCTCCGTTCCGATAGACGGCGTGTATTTTAACGGTCATAGATCACCATCAAGAGTATAACATACCGCGCCAGGAGATGGTCAGCAGGATGCCACCTTGGCACTCGTTCTTGCGAGCACAGAGCCACGGGTTAAACACCAAGGTTGTGTTTGACCCGTGGGACCCAGCCGGCGGCGAGTTTGCGGGGGTGAGGGGGATGGAGCCGGTAAAGCACGCTGAACACGTTAAACGAGTGCAGCGGGCGATACTTTCGGGACCTCCTTGCTTCGCACTCTTTGCTTCTCATACAATCCGGCGAAGAACCTGCATCGCTAAGGTGAGTGCCATGAGCCTCCTCAATGTCCGACTCAACAAAGAGCTTGACAAGAAAATTAAGGCGCTCCGGAAGGACGGCGTTGCCGTTTCCGACCTGCTCCGCGATGCCGTCAACCAGGCCTTTGCCCGCCGCGCCAAAAAGACGCAAAAAGATCGCGTGTCAATCCTCGAAAAGGTTTACGCCCAATATCCTCCGCGATACACCAGCCTTGGAGAGCGCTACGATCTGGCAAGCCGTCATCAGGCCCGCGCCGCCATGCTTGAAACAATGCTCCGGAAGGAACGACGCCGTCGATGATCCTTTTGGATACAAACGTCGTCGTCGCCCTCACAGACCCGCGCGATCAGCATCATTTGCAGGCAATGCGCGACCTTCAACGATTCTCCAAACAAACGCTTCATACCATTCCCTCCGTTCTCGCTGAAGCCATTTTCCAATTGCCCGCCAAGCCCCTCCGCCTGGGTTTATGGACCTGGCTCCAGGAGGCAGATGTCCAAATCCTCTCCACCATCGAAGAAAAAGCACTCTACGAGCCGATCTTCGCGTGGCTGATCAAATACGAGGAGCACCTCCCCGACTGGACCGACGCCGCCCTCTGCGTCGTCAGCAGCCTGCACCGCAGACTCAAGCTTTGGACTTATGACTCAGAGTTCCGAACCACTTGGCGCCGCCCTGATGGCTCCTGCGTCCCCCTCGCCCTCACCACTAAATGATTCACTTTGTGGTCGCCATCCCTGACGCTACGGGCTCTGTGGACTCATTTGGAGTTGCAATGGCCGCCTCCCACTCTTTGGTGTTGAGCTTGGTCAGTTCGCGCGGGGGTTGGTGGGGATCAAGGAAGCCGAGGGCGTGCGGGGGGATAATGACGTGCGTGCCGGCGGCCTTCTGCTGCTCCTGAATCTGCAGATGCAGCTCGCGCATCTTCGTCCAGTGATGCCGCGGCCGGAAGTGGTGTTCCGCGTGGTAGCCGTTGTTGAACCAGAGAAAGTTGTAGATGCGTTCGTAGCAGGAGACGCCCCAGGCGACCGGCACATCCGGGTTGCCGCCGTAGTGGAGGAAGTAGCCGTTGAGATTCGACAGGCAGTGCCCGAAGTAATAGAAGGGAAGGAAGCAGACGAGGAAGCGCCAGTTGAGGAAACCGATGAAGGCGTAGAAAGCGACCATAAGAACGATTTCCAGGACGCCGAAGCGGGCTTCCGAAGGCGACCGCTTGTAGATCTCGGCGTAGATCTTTTTGGGGTCGTCGCGGAAGTAGGTGAGGAACACGTAGGACAACATGCCTTCGGCTTCCCCTTCGTGGCCATGGCGATAAATGGAGAGCCAGTCCACAACTTCGCCGTGATCATCGGGGCGGTCGGAATTGCCCATGTGATGCCGGCGGTGGACAGTGTCGTAGAAGGTCTGCGAGAACCCCAGGAGAAGCGATTCAAGGATGGAGAACAGTTTGTTGAGCGGCGCGAATTTGAAGTAGGCGTTGTGCAGAAAGTTGTGCGAAACCCCGTTGATGTTCCACGAAATGGAAACCGACCAGACAAGCCCCATCGCAATGAAGGCGTACCACGGAACTTTCCCAAAGGAGTAAAAAAGCAGTGCGAGATACGCGGCCTGGGCGAAGGCCGCAAGGACGGGGACGATATCCCATGTGGAGTATGCGAACAGCAGGGCTTTTGCGTTCTTTTTCATTCGGGCGGGCTCCGGCATGGGGGTAGTTTCGGCTCCGGCGGCGATTATGATCCATTCGCGGTGGAAGAGCAGCTTGTTACGGAGGAAAACACAAGGCACGAAGGACCGCAAAGAGATGCTTTGAACCATTGGGGGTGCTCCCATTTCATTTGCCTCAATCGCTGGATGAGGCGTCTCCTCCGGTGAGAAATTGGGAGACGATTTGGGCGATGAGAAGCTCTTCGTCGGTGGGGAGGACGCGCACTTTGACGCGGCTCTGTCTGGAGGAGATTAATGCGGCGTTGGCGGCGTTGTTCTGCTCGTCGAGTTCGAGGCCGAGGAACTGGAGGTTCTTACATATTTGAGCGCGGATATTCGGGGCGTGCTCGCCGATACCGGCGGAGAAGACGAGCGCATCCAGGCCGTTCATGCTGGCGGCGAAAGCGGCGATGGATTTGGTGGCGGTGTAGCAAAAGAGGTCGATCGCATCCTGGGCACGGGGGTCGGTGGGGGCGGCAGCCATGAGGTCGCGGATGTCGGCCGACGTGTCGGAGACGCCGAGAAGGCCGCACTTGTTCGAGATGTAATCGTCCATCTGTTCCGGCGACATTTTTTCGACGCGGAGGAGGTAGACGAGGAGGCCGGGGTCGATGTCGCCGGGCCGCGTGCTCATGACGAGCCCCGCGGTCGGAGTGAAGGCCATCGTGGTGTCGATGGGTTGGCCATTCTGGACCGCAGCCATCGAAGCGCCCGACCCGAGGTGGGCGATGACGACTTTCCCGGCAGCTTCCGCCGGGGCGATTCTTTGCAGCTCGCGAAGAAGATAGGTGTACGAGAGGCCGTGGAAGCCAAAGCGGCGGATGCCGCCGTCGAGGTGTTTGCGGGGGATGGGCAGAAGCTGCGCGACGCGGGGGAGATTGTGGTGGAACGCCGTGTCGAAGCACGCGATCTGAATGACATTGGAGCCAGGAGGAAATTGCTCCTGGAAGGTTTCGATCAGGGCGATCTCTCGCGGAAGATGGGCG
The DNA here is from genome assembly GCA_035524355.1 of Phycisphaerae bacterium. Lineage (GTDB taxonomy): Bacteria > Planctomycetota > Phycisphaerae > WQYP01 > WQYP01 > DATKPA01. The sequence goes on from DATKPA010000115.1 coordinate 57,225, forward strand.
AGATCCAGCGGCTGGGTGCGGCGGAGCTCAGCGATGAGATCGGCCGTGACGGGCTGGTGTTTGGTGAGATGGACGCCCCCATGCACGATGCGGTGGCCGATGCTGGCGATTTTCCGGTTGCCGATTTGCTGGGTGAGCCAGGCGAGGAGTTCGCGGGCCGCGGAGCGATGGTCCCTGGCCTTGTCAGCGGGCAGCTTGGTATCGAGGGAGGAATTGTCGGCATATTTGACGGACAGCCTGGCGCCGGGGGCACCGATGCGATCTACCGCGCCGGAGAGGAGCCGCTTGTCAGTCGAGGCAGCGTCGAAGACAGCAAACTTGATCGACGAAGAGCCGCCGTTGATCGTGAGAATGGTGGAACCGGTCACAATAAGCCCCCTGCATGAACTGGGCACTATATGCGCCTGAACAGCGCGGGGCAAAAAACGCGTTCTGCTTTGCAGGGAATCGGTACAGAAGTCGCAAAAATGGATGAGGGCGGTTGGACCGAACCGCCCTCATCGCACCCTGATCGGAGCTCGACCGCCTCTATTACGAGCAGGCGGTGTCTTCCTGCATGATATTGCAGCCGCGGCTGGTACGAGCCCGGGGCGGCAGACATGCAATTGCCTCTAGAAATCAGTTCCCGCCCTCCTCCGAATTGGATTCCAGCATCTGGCGGAGATACTGGTTTTCGCGGCGGGTGGCCTCGAGATCAAAAACCAGATATTTGACGGAAAGGCGGAGCCAGTCGAGGGACTCCTGAAGCGAGTTGATGCTCTTCTTGAGCTGCTGATGCCGTTCCTGGGTTTCCTTGGCGAGGCATTCCAGCTTGCCGCGTTCGGATTCGGGGAGGGTGGAGATTTCGCCCATGAGTTCCGTGAGTTTGGTCTGGAAGGTGATTTCGTCCATGGCCCGCTCCTGTATTGTGAGTGCCATCCCTACTTCCGCATCTCGCTCCGACAACAGGTCCGATGGGTGGTGGATGACTCTGCGAAACAACATTGCAAGGGGAATGCCATAGTTGTGGGCAGGTAAGCGGAATGTGAGCGAATTGAAAAAACGTCGCGGGCACTGCTGGCGGCGGGGTTTTTATCGCTCCTGAGTAATTCCGGCGCGGCTGGACCTGTGACGGGTATGCGGGGTGTTGCAAAAAGACCACATCGGTGCGCCGCAATGCAACATCTGTCGCGGCCAAAGAGGGCTGTTCGCCGCACCTCTTTCGCCCCCCCGGGCCGAGGTCAGCAGCTATTTCACAGAAACTTTCGTATTCACGCATTCACAAAATCACGCAAAGGAGGAATCTCCCCGATATCCTTATGACCATGGCTCCACTGCAAGTCATCCTGCTGCTGCTGCTGATCCGGATGCCGGCCATCCTCGCCCAAATGTCGCCCGGGGCTGCTCCCGTCCAGGTGTCCGGGTTCATGGCCGCGTTCGTTGTGATTTCGTACCTCGCGACGCTCGGGGCGCTGGTGGTCTTTGTGTGGCAGCGAACCGCCAAGGCGGTGCGGCTGCTGAACCTGCCCTCGACGAATGGGGCGGAGGTCTCGCACCACATGGACCGGCTCATGTCGTGGACGCGAAGGGCGATCAATGCGGTCGTGGCGGTGCATTTGTATCTCCTGCATCTGCCGGCGGTCGTGAGCGGCTGGCTGTCGCACACAGTGCTGCTGGGGAGAATTCCGTTCTTCGCGGAGGCGCTCTATCTCCTGCCGGTATTTCTAGCCTGGCTCGGGCTCTGGACTGCCAACTACGAAGTGGAGTCGATCAACCGGGAGCGGTCGTTTCCATACCGCCTGGCACAGGGACTGCCGGCACATCCAATGCCGACCTTGTCACAGTATCTGTCGATGCAGGTGCGGCACAATTATTATTTTGTGGTGCTGATCGGGCTGGTGACGCTTTTCGAATTTCTGGGGGATCAGACGGAAGGGCGGATTCCGAATTCACAGTACGTTTTCGGCGCGCTGGCTTTCTTGTCAATGGTGCTGGTGGTTCCGTGGCTGATGACGCGGATCTGGGTGACGGTGCCTCTGCGCGGGCCGTTGCGCCAGCGGCTCGATGCGATCGCCAAACAGCACCATGTGCGCTTCCGCAACATCCTGCTCTGGAAGACGCACAACCAGGTGACCAACGCGGCCATCCTCGGGCCGGTGCACTTCGCGCGCTATTTCCTGATGACCGATGCGCTGCTCGAACAACTGTCCGACCAGCAGATTGAAGCGGTCTTCGCGCATGAAGTCGGGCACGGCGTGCATCGGCATATCCTGTGGTACTTCGCGGGGCTGATCGGGGCGCTCTCGCTCACCGGCGGCGTGGCCAAGTTCATGCAGGTGTATGCCACCCCGGCGATCAACCTGGCCCTCGTGAAGTATGTCGGCACGCCCGACGCGGCGGCGTATCTCTTCGTGATGGTCGCCATGGGACTGGTGATGTCCTTCGGCTTTCCGCTCGTCTCGCACCGGTTCGAGCACCAGGCCGACTGGTTTGCAGCGCGACACATGAGCAAGATGTTCGCGGCCCGGAATGAGAGCCTGCCGATGCCCGCAATTACCCTGACCCAGGCGCCCGATCCGGTGGAGTATTCCGCGTCGATCGTGGATGTCCAGCCGCTGCCCGTACAGAATGTGACGGTGGAGCAGTACGTGGCGGGGGAATATCCGCACGCGCGGCCGTCGGACGTGCCGCCGCCGAAGGTGATCAAGCCGAGCGGACCGAACATCTTGAACGCCCGGCCGATCCAGACGGTGCTGCCGCCGGAGATCGCGGGGACCGAGGTCTTCATCTCGGCGCTCGATGCGCTCGTGGAGATCACGCATCGCTCGCGCGACAAGCGGGGATGGATGCATCCGAGCATCAACAATCGGGCGATGCTGTTGCGGGAATTGGCGCGGAACCCGGCCGCGGCGGCGGCATTTCGCCACCGCATGATCCGGACCCGGATCATCATCGCCGCGGTGCTCGTCGTGGGGGCGGCGACGGCACTGATGGCGGATCGCCTGCCGGACCCGCCCGCACAGGAGCAGCCGCGGCAGCAGTTGCCCGTGAGTAAGGACGGAAAAGTATTTCAGGCGTGAGGGGCTAGAGATGCGCCGTGATTTCCTCGCCGGCGCGGAGCAGGATTTCCGACGCCTGCTCCCTGGAAACTGAGGGGAACTGCTCAAGAAAACATTCGAGGGTGCGCCCCTTCGCGAGGCAGTCGAACAGGGACTTGACCGGAACGCGCGTGCCCGTGAAGACGGGTGTGCCGCCCTGGATTTCAGGATCAACCGTGATCAGGTCATTGGCGACCATGTGGAGCACTCCAGACAAAGTGCCTTTGAACTGATTATACCGTGCGAGAAGGGCACGCTCCCGTGCGATTTCTCCACGGCTTCACCCCGGTTTGTTCACCTTGGTCAGCGCGAGTTTGAGGTCGCCCCAGACCTTGCGGCGGTTTTCTTCCGTGTATGCGCGCAGCAGGAAACTCGGATGATACGTCGGCATGACGGGGATGCCGCGGTATTCGTGCCATGTGCCGCGGATTTTCATCACGCCTTCGGTCGTGCCGGTGACGTATTTGATGGCGGGCGCGCCCAGCGTCACGATCACACGCGGGCGGATGATTTCGATCTGCTTGTGAAGGATCGGCAGGCCGCGGGCGGCTTCCTCGGGGGTGGGCGGGCGATCCTTGAGCCGGCCAGTGGTGTCGTCCATTTCGGCGCAGCGGAGCTTCACGACATTGGCAATGTAGACCCCCCCACCGGCGCCCGTCGGATCGCGCTGGAAGCCCATGGCGACGATCATTTTGTCGAGCAGTTGCCCGGAGCGCCCCACGAACGGCCGCCCGGTGCGGTCTTCTTCGATGCCCGGGCCTTCGCCCACGAACAGGATCTGGGCGTCGGGATCGCCTTCACCGAAGACAAGCCGCGTGGAGATCTCATTGATGTACTGCTTGCAGCCGCGGGTGACTTCGTCGAGGAGTTTGGCGAGCGCCTCCTCCTTTTGCCGGCGCGTAATGGGCGGAAGCGAAGCGATGTCGCCGGCGGGGGCGGCCGGCATCTCGATGACGGCTTTTCGGCGGGGCATGTCGTCGGGTCCTTCGGCGATGGCGGGGATCAGCGCGGATGTTGATGCAGCCGGCCTTGTCGGGGCAACCGGTCTTGCAGGCGCGGCAGGCTTTGCGGCGGCAACCGGCGGCGGCGATGCGGGACGCGCGGCCTGCTGGGCTGGAACCGATGCGCCGACCCGAACCGCAGGCAGCGGCACCTCCGCCACGCCAAACGCGGCGTCGGTCTCCAGCCATTGACGCACGAGACGATCGACATCGGCCATCGGTGCACCTGCGGGAAATCAAACGTGAAGCGAGCGCACACTAAACGCGGCCCGACCTGCGGGCCGGCTAAACGGGGTTTCCGGCTAACCGGTTATCCCTGCTTGAAGCGGCGGCGCGGATCCAGCTCGATCGGGCCAAACTGCTGCTCGTAACGCTGCACCGCCTGCGACAGGGCGAGGGCGAGACGCTTCGCGGCAAAATAGTTCATCGCCACGCGCGTGCTGACGTCCATCACCATCGTCTCGGCCTGCTGCGCGCTCGGCGTCATCATCGTGAAGTCGAGGATCAGCTCTTCCGCGTTCGGGCCGCCGAAGATGCGGACCATGTTGCTGTACACAGTGACGGCCTTGTCGTCCTTCACCTGCACCTGCATCTGCTGGCCCTGAGGGTTGGTTGCTGGTTCTGTCATTGCCTGCTCCGTACTTAAGAGTTTCCTGAGGATTATCTGGAAAAGGCCCTTCAGAATACCCGTGCCGCCGCGAAAAGTCACACGCCCGACGCATGTCGACGGCTTTCAGTCGATGCACAAGGGGACTTGAGCGCGATGACCCCGATGTGGCCGCCGAAGCCTTGGGAGATGGTGAGGGAGCGGGCGTCTGCCGAGACGGCGGTGCCGGTCGGCGTGCGGCGGGCGCGGTGGCTGAGGGCGGAGAGGGCGACGCTCACGAGGGCGGCGGCGCCCAGCGAGTGGCCGAGCCATTGTTTGTGGGAGAATACGGGGGTGTTGGGGAAGACGCTTTGGATCGCGGCGAGTTCGTATTGATCGTGCGCGGTGCCGGTGGCGTGGGCGTGGATGAAGGCGGGGGCTTCTCCCGCAAAGGAGCGCAGGGCGGTGCGGAGGGTGCGGGTCTGTTCGTCGATGGCGATGAGGCCCGTGGAGTCGGCACCGATCCAGGACTGCTCGATCTGAGGCCATTCTGAATTCTGAACTCTGAATTCTGAATTCTCGATCACGAGCGCGGCGGCGGCTTCGATCAGGAAGAAGCCGTTGCCCTCTTCGCTGAAGGGATCGCAGCGGCGGATGCCGTTCGCGTCGGCGGGGGCGAGAACGCCGAGGCGGGTGAAGGAGCCTTCAAACAGCGGATGCAGAGAAGCGTCGGCGGCAACGACGAGGGCGCGCCGGCATTCGCCGCGCCGCACGGCGGTGACGGCGCGGTGAAGCGCATGCAGCCCGGAGGAGCAGGCGGCGACGGAGGTGTGGGCGGGAGCGGAAATCTTCAGCCGATCGCGGAGCAAAGCGCCCATCGCGCCGACGCCGAGCGCGAGGTGGGTGGCTTGCGACTCCGTGAGCGATTCACCTCGCCGGGTGTTTTCAGCGGCGGCGAGGAAAGTAGTGATCGGCCCTTTGCTCGTCCCGCAGAAGAGCTGGCAATCCTGCACGTTCACATTCAATCGCTCAACTGCGGCGAGGGCGAGGCGGATCGAGCGGTCGAGCGTGGAATCTTCGGGAAGAAATTCGTCGCGAATGGCGACCTGCTCCGTGATGCGCTGGTCGGCGCAGAGGGCACCCCATGTGGTCGCCCCGCCGGGGATGTCCAGCGGGGTGAGGACAGAGCAGTGGGTGATCGTGGCGGAAGCGTTCACGCGGAATCCTTTGGAAACGAAGTCGGGCAGTTTAACGTTTCTTTCCAAATCGCCTTCGGCCTCCCCCCCCCCCCCGACGCCGCCTGAAGGCGGAACTCCAACTTATTTGCGTTTGAACTGCCGTTCGAGGTCGGAGATCGTCAGGCGCAAGGTGGTGGGGCGGCCGTGGGGGCAGTTGGAGGAGCGGTCGACTTGTTCTTTGCGGGCGAGAAGGGCGGCGATTTCGTCGGAGGAGAGGGGATATCCGGCCTTAACGGCGGCTTTGCAAGAGGCCATGTCGAGGACTTCGTGGAGGAGTTCTTCGGGGGTGAGTTTGCTGCCGACTTCGAGGAGCTTGTCGAGGAGGTCGCGGAGAAATTCGCGGGGGGAGACTTTGGAGAGGAGGGAGGGGAAGGAGTGGACGGCGATGGATTGGGAGTCGAAGTCGGTGATTTCGATGCCGAGGGTGGCGAGGAGGGGGCGGACAGTTTCGAGGGCGGCGGCGTGGCGGGGGTTGATGGGGAGGATTTCGGGGATGAGGAGTCGCTGGCCTTCGAGCGGGCCGCGGGTGGCGCGGGCGAAGAGTTCTTCGTAAAGGATGCGTTCGTGGAGGGCGTGCTGGTCGATGATGACGAGGCCGTCGGGGGTTTCGGCGACGATGTAGGTGTTGTGGGTTTGGAGGAATTTGGAGGGGAGGGGATTTTCGATTTTCGATTTTCGATTTTCGATTTGAGGGGTGGGGGCGGAATCGGGTGTTGAGGGAGAGGTTGTGTCTTCGGTGAGGGCGCCGGTGCGCTCCCTAACGGTCGCGGTACTGGGGGTCGGGTCGGTGGGGAAGGTGATGCGGGAGGGGTCTTCGATGGGCGAGGGCCGGGTTTCCACGCCGAAGTGGAGGCGGGGCTGGGTGGGTTCGGTTTGTTTGAAGAAGTCGGCGATGATTTGGCGGGTGTCGGCAATGCTTGGCGTCGAAAGCCCCGCGCCGCCCGAGGCGGCGGGCGTCAATTGCTGGGGCGGGGGCGTTGGCGCGTCGAAGCGGTTGGCGGTTCTCACCTGCGGCGTCAGGTCGGAGGCGAGGAGTTTTTCTCTGAGGGCGGCGAGGACGGGGCGGTAGATGGCGCCGGAGTCGCGGAAGCGGACTTCGGTTTTCTGGGGGTGGACGTTCACGTCGAAGAGGGTGGGGTCCATTTCGAGGAAGAGGATGGCGACGGGCTGGGCGGAGGGTTCGATGAGGCCGCGGTAGGCTTCTTTCATGGCGTGGAAGAGGGAGCGGTCGCGGATGTAGCGGCCGTTGAGGAAGAGGTATTGGTACTTGGCGGTGGGGCGGGCGAGGGAGGGCTGGCCGGCGAAACCGGTGACGCGGATGCCGCGCTCGGCGAAGTCGAGGGGGATGAGCTGGCTGTACAACTCTTTGCCGCCGTCGCCCACTAATGCTTCGGCGACGCGCATTCTGTGGTCGGCGGTGATGGGGAGTTCGAGGACGGGTTTGCCGTTGTGGCTTAGCGTGAAGGCGATGTGGGGGTTGGGGAGGGCGGAGCGGAGGACCATTTCGTGAATGTGCGAGAATTCGGTGGCGTCGGTGCGGAGGAATTTGCGGCGGGCGGGGACGCTGTAGAAGAGGTCGCGGATTTCGAGCGTGGTGCCGACGGGGGCGGCGGCGGGAACGGCGGGGGAGAGTTGGGAGTCCTTGACGTCGATGCGGATGGCGCTGGGGGAATCGGCGGTGCGGGTGGTGAGGGTGGCGTGGGAGACGGAGGCGATGGAGGCGAGCGCTTCGCCGCGGAAGCCCATGGTGGTGATGGCGAAGAGGTCGTCGGGGGATTGGATTTTGGAGGTGGCGTGCTGGGCGAAGGCGAGGGGGGCTTCGTCGGGCGGGATGCCGTGGCCGTCGTCGGAGATGCGGATGAGGGTGCGGCCGCCGTCTTCGATGGCGATGGCGAGTCGTGTGGCGTGGGCGTCGATGGAGTTTTCGAGGAGTTCCTTGACGACGGAGGCGGGGCGTTCGACGACCTCGCCGGCGGCGATTTTGTTGATGAGGGCGTCGGGAAGGCGGTGGATTTTTTTGCGTTGGGCGGTGGTGGTGGTCATGAGGGGGATTGTAGCGGGAGGGGTGGGAGAATTCAGAATAAGCGAATGGGGGAATTCAGAATGCTGGGGGGCGGTGGGGGATCTGGGGGAAAGGAAAGTGGGGTTTTTCTCGAAGATTATCAGGATTGTTTGGGAAAAGGTGCGGATTTCCAGCAAGATTATCAAAATGCTGGAAAGGAACCTGCGTATTTTCAGCAAGATTATCAAGTTGTCGTGTTTCGACCACAGTGCGTGAGTTGCGGTTTGGGGCGTGGGTTGGGTGGGAATCATGATGTGGTTTTTGAATGGCGGGTGCGTTAGGCGCATGGCGTGGGCCTCCTGTAATAGGGGGAGCTGCGCCCGTTTTGTGCGCACGGGTTGGCAGGTGGGAGACGTAAGTGGGGGTTGGGGAGGCGCAAAAATTTTTGGAAATCTGGTGGGGTGGGGCGGATTTTTTCATTCGTGCGCACCCATGTGTTTTTGCGAAGGGGGCGAGGGGTGTCCTTGACGCGGGTTAGGGGGTTGATGTTGGCGGGAGGTGGAGGGTGGCGCGGGCGGTGTTGGAGTTGGTGAAGTAGGTGGGGAGTTCGGAGTCGCGGGCGAGTTCGGCGTGGCCGTCGGCGAAGGCGAGGATGTGGTGGTTGGGAAGGACGCGGGAGGGTTTGGTGTAGGCGATGATGATTTTGGAGTCGAGAGGGGATGGGGGTGTGGTGAGATCGGCGGCGGTGTAGATGAAGAGGGAGCGGGCGTCGAGTGCGGGGGCGATGGTAGGCCAGGCGGATTCGGGTGGGGTGGGAGCGGGGAGGACGTAGGGGGTGTCGTCGAAGTCGGCGAGTTGTTTCGAAGACATGTAGTTGTCGAGAAGGAGGACGGCGGGGTGGGGCGGGAAGTGATCGGCGTGGTCGGCGGCGTAGACACATGATGACTGGGCCAAGCAGCATGCGTTGGCCATAAGGCGTTCAAACGGAAAGTCGTGGCGCCACTCCATGGGGTGACATGGGAGAACCGTCGGCAGAAAGAAGCAGGAGGGTGCGAGGACCAGAACAACGCCGAGTTGGCGATACGTGAATTGGTGGAACGGCAGCATGCACAGCGTGACGAGTGAGGCGAGGGGGGCAAGCAGCGTCGGAATGAGAATCCAGCGTCCAAGTGAGTTCAACCAGCGAGGCGGTCCGAAATATGTGTCGTCGAGCGCGCCGTAGACGAAGTCGAAAGTTATGACGGCGATGATAGAAGCGATTGCGATAACCAGGGTATGGTAGCGGAAGGGCTTTTTCCGCTGAGGAGGGGCATAGGAAAGAATAAGGTCGGGCATGGGGTTCTCGGCACGGTCCTTTGATTTGGTACGAATGAAGAGTTGTTTTTGTTCGCGCGATTGATGTTCCCGGCGATGTGCCGGCCCCTCGGGCCTCAAACATTATTTTGCGCTCGCTTTCCCGGGGCCTCACGGCACCCGGCTACCAAAAGTTGGCGGCCCATTCGGGCCGGGCGCCGGCGGGGTTGGGGCATTTGGTTCGTTCAGCGGCGGCGGTGCGCCGGAGCGCGAGATATTTGGATGGACTTCCCGACGCCGAGCATGCTCAGGGGCCCTACCCTGAGCATGGCACACGGGTATGGGTCCTCGGATTGGGAATGTTGCGGTGGGTTAGGTGAACGGTTCGCGACGACGCAAGCGTTGTTGCGGGCACAATTGATGAGTGAGATGTTTGATTGATGGCATTTGTCGCGCGGCGGAAATTTGGCATGTTGTAGGGAAGGGAGCGAGGATTTGTCTATGAGCAAGCAGGCGATCATTCCGGCGGCGCTGGCGATTGATGGGTTGGGGGATGATGCGCGGGCGGCGTTTGGGGTGGCGGCGGAGGCGGGGTATGGGGGGATTGCGTTTGCGACGAATCATGCGGAGCTGACGCCGGACGAACTGGGGCAGTCGGGGCGGCGGGGTTTTGAAGCGGATTTGCGGCGGGCTCGCAGGAGGAGCAGCGGGGGGAGGAGGAGGGCGAGGGATGCGGGTTCGGGGACGGCGGCGGCGGAGTAGGCGGTCGGTTCAGAGCTGACGGCGGCGAGCGCGGGGGCGGAGAGGCCGAAGTTGTTGAGGACGAGGCTGAGGTCGGTGAGGTCGATGGTGGGGGAACCGTCGAAGTTGCCGCTGGTCCAGGAGAGGGTGGCGGTGCCGAAGTTGTTGAGGACGGTGGAGAGGTCAGTGAGGTCGACGTGGCCGTCGTCGTTGGCGTCGCCGAGGAATCCGAGGTGGAGGTCGATGAAGCTGGGGTCGCGGGTGGTGTCGAGGGTGTAGAGGTAGCCGGTGGTGAGGGAGGGGAGGAGGAGTTTGGAGAGGTCGCCGGAGAAGGTGCCGGCGTACTGGATGAGGGAGTAATAGCCGAGGGATTGGGCGGTGATGGGTGGGGCGGAGAGCTGGAGAGTGCTGCTGTCGAGGGTGAGGCCGTTGGGGCTGGAGACGTTGAGGAGGCTGTTGGCGCTGGGGGTTGCGGGAGCCTGCGGGGAAGCGAGGGAGAAGGAGAGGGTGGTGTTAGCGCTGGTGGTGAGCGCGGCGAGGGTGAGGGTACCGATGTTGCCGGCGGCGCCGAGGCCGGGGGCGATGGTGTGCGGTCCGGCGCCGGCGATGACAGCGCCGGCGATGGAGCCGGTGCCGCCGAGGGTGCCCTGGTTGAGGACGAGGTTGCCGGAGCCGGTGGCGGAGCCGGAGGAGTTGCTGACGAGGAGTGTTCCGGCGTTGAGGGTGGTACCGCCGGAGTAGGTGCTGGGTCCGGAGAGGGTGAATGAACCGGCGCCGTTTTTGATGAGGCTGCCGTTGCCGGAGATGATGCCGGCGAACTGGGTGCTGGTGGCGTCGCCGGTGGTGAGGGTGCCGTTGCCGAGGGCGACGGCTGCGCCGGAGGGGCCGGCGAGGGAGGCGATGGTCTGGTTGTTGCCGTTGAGATTGAGCGTGGCGCCGGAGGCGATGGAGAGGGGAGTGGCGGCGGGGAGGACGGAGGCGGCGGGTGCGGGGTTGGGGGAGTTGGCGGAGTAGAGGAGTTGGATTTGGGAGGCGTTGAGGGCCTGGTTGTAGATGGCGACTTCGTCGAGGAGGCCGTTGAAGTTGACGGTGCCGTCGGGGGCGTAGGTATCGGTGGTGGCGCCGAGGAGGACGGTTCCGCCGGTGTCGAAGGAGGGGATGAAGCTGCTGTTGCCGCTGGAGAGTGCGACGGGTTGTCCGTCGGTGTAGATGGCGAAGGAGTTGCCGGTGCTGACGTAGGTGACGAGATGCCAGGCGCCGTTGACGACGGAGGGGGTACCGGTGGCGGCCTGAACGAATCCGCGGCCATAGCGGACGGAGCTGGGGAGGTTGCCGGTGCCGGGGCCAGTGCCGTCGCCGAGGTAGAAGATGGAGTTGTCCCAGGTCCAGCCGCCGTCGGATTTATCGAGGATGGTGGAACCGGGGGTGGTGGTTTTGACCCATGCGGAGAGGGTCCATGCGCTTTTGCCGCCGAGGTCGGCGATGCTGTTGGGGATGTTGACGGCAGCGCCGGCGGAGAGGCTGACGGCATTTCCGAAGCGGCCGCCGGAAACGACGGAGGCGCCGCCGGTGAGCGCGCCGTTCATGGCGGAGCCGCCCGTGCCGGTGTTGACGACGGTGGAGCCGGAGATGTTGTCGAAGGAATAATCGGCGACAGGTTGAATGGCGGTGGCGGTGGCGCCGGCGGCGGGGTTAAGGGCGAGAGTGCCCGCGGAAATAACGGTGGGGCCGGTGTAGGTGTTTTCGGCGCCGAGCGTGAGGACGCCGTTGCCTGCCTTGGTGAGTCCGCCGTCGATGGTGCCGGCGGAGGGGGAGTGGGACAGGGGCTGGTTGACGGAAATATTAAAGCCGTTGGAGTCGATGATGGCGCCGGCGGCGCCGACGGCGGCGGTGGTGAGGCCCTGCATGAAGGTTGTGCTGTTGGTGCGTGCGCGGAGCGTGCCGCCGCTGAAATTGAAGGTGCTGGAACCGGGTCCTCCGGAGAGGGAGTTGGCGAAGAGGACGCCGCCGGAGAGGTTGTAGGTGCCGACGCTGGCGGAGTTGAGGGAGGCGAGGGAGACGGTGGTGGCGGTGAGGTTTCCGGCGGAGTGGTTGACGGTGCCGGTGGCGCCGGTGCCGGTGAGTCCGGTGGAACCTTTGCCGACGTAGAGAGGTCCGAAGGAGGCGGAGGCGGAGTTCTGGAGATTGAGGGTGCCGGTGCCGCCGAGGTCGCCGATGCTGGTGTTGCCGAGGTTGGTGAAGGAGGCGGAGCCGCGGAGGGTGAGGGAGGCGGAATCACCGGTGTAATTGGCGATGGAGGCGGAGGCGTTGGAGATGGTGACGGCACCGCCGGTGTCGACGATGAGGCCGCCGGCGCGGACGCGCAGGAGGGTGCCGCTGTCGGGGTGCACGGTACCGGTGAGGGTGAGGTTGGCGGAGCCGTTCTTGGTGATTTCCCAGTCGTTGCCGTACTGGGTGGAGGAGCCGCCGCGGATCTGGGAGCTGATGGTGGCATCGACGTTGGTGGTGATGGCACCGCCTGGGGCGAAGACGAGTGCGAGCGCTCCGCCGGCGATGGTGTAGGTGCCGCTACCGGCGGGATTGAAGATGAGGGTGTTGACGGGAATATTGGCGGCGAGGGTGACGGTGCCGGCGGCGCCGTTGGCGGCGCCGAAGGTGACAGATTGCGTTTTTTCGGGTCCGTTGAAGATGTAATTCGTGCCATCGGTGAAGCGAGCGGTGGAGAGGTCCCAGGTGCCGCCGCCATCGACGGCGGTGGGGGTGCTGTTGTTGCTGTTCCAGGTGAGAGCGGCGTGGGGGAAGACGCTGGTGACGATGGTGGAGGCGAAATTGGAAATGCGGGCATATCCGCCGCTGGAGCCGAAATTGTTGGTTCCGCCGGTATCGCAGACGCCGATGAGGGACCAGTCTCGGAGGTCGAGGTCCTGGTCGGGCCCGTTGGCCATCCACATGCCGCTGCCGCTGTCGCCGGATTGATCGAGGCCGAGGAGATAGCCATCGTTGACGAGGCGGGAATTGCCGTTGGCGGCGATGTTGATGGAGCCGCTGACGCTGGCGATGTTGAAGGCGCGGTGGAAGGAGGCGCTGGTGTTGGCGGTACCGCCGAGCTGACCCCAGTAGCCGAAGCCGCCGATCTGGACGAGGCTGCCGCTTTCGCTGCCGCCGGTGTAGATCTGGGAGCGTTGGACGCCGGGGAGGTTGGTCATGGTGCCGGAGGTGTAGTTGGCGTAGTGGACGAGGGCGATGTCGCTGGAGCCGAAGGCGACGAACTGGTCGCCGGTGTAAACGGTTCCGAAGACGTCCATGGTGATCTGGTTGGGGTTGGCGAGGGTGTTGTAGTCGCTGCCGTTCTGGATGACGTGGCGGGCGGTGAGGGCCCAGCCGTTGCCGAGGAAGGTGGCGGTACCGCGGGTGCTGTTGCTGCCGTTGTAGATGACGCTTTCGTTGACGAGGAGGTCGTAATTGTCGGTGAGGCCATTCAGGGAGATGGCGCTGGCGCCGGGGTCGGTGCCGTTCCAGGTGACGGCGGCGGCGTGGAAGGGGAGAATGGCGGTGGCGGCACAGGCTGCGCAAAGAAGAGTGACGATGGGCGCGCGCGATGAACGCGCTGCGAGGGGCCGCTTCTTCATTATTCAACTCCCGGAACGAGAACGAAATGATGTGCCGACGCGATCGTTCCGCGCCATTGGACAGCGCACCGCGAGCGGGAAACACGAATGAACAATGGACCCGTTCGCTGGAGGTGGAAGAGAAATGAACGGTCCGCCAGTCGGAGTGTATTCCGAAACGGCGATGAGTCAACGAATTCGTTCACTTTATTGTTTACTTATCGGTGCTGTGAAAAGAGAGGGAATTTGGAGATTAACGGCGGAATGGAAGAGGACGGCTAAGGGCGGCGGGGGTGCATTTTGTGGGAGCCGCCGGCAGGAACGTGGCATCGTACGGCTGAGCAAGCTACGATTCGCATATGGGCAAGCAGGCGGTCATACCGGTGGCGCTGGCGATCGATGGGCTGGGGGAGGATGCGCGCGCGGCGTTTGGGGTGGCGGCGGAGGCGGGGTATGGGGGGGTTTCGTTTGCGACCAATCATGCGGAGCTGACGCCGGACGAGCTGGGGCAGTCGGGGCGGCGGGACTTGAAGCGGATTCTGGCGGGGAAGCATTTGGAGATTGCGGCGATTCGGATTGCGTCGCCGCGGACGGGGCTGGCGGATCCGGGGACGATTGATCGGACGATGGAGAACGCGCGGAAGGGGATGCTGCTGGCGCAGGATCTGGGGGTGCAGACGGTGGCGCTGAACGTGGGGAACCTGGCGGATTCGAAGGTGCCGATGGAGACGGTGGTGGCGGCGATCCGGGAATTGGCGCAGCATGCGGATGCGGCGGGGCTGACGATCGCGGTGGGGAGCGAGACGGCGACGATTTTGGGGGGGGTGCTGAAGCGCGTGGATTATGAGCGGGCCCGGGTGAACTTTGATACGGCGCGGATTATTGGCGCGGGTGAGGATCCGCTCAAGATTGCGGAGAGCCTTGCGGAGTCGATCGGGCAGTTGACGGCGACGGATGCGGTTCGGGCGGGGCAGAGCGTGCGGGCGACGTTTCTGGGGGAGGGGCAGTTGCCGCTGGTGGAGTTGATGGAGATTCTGCAGGACATCGGATTCCGTGGGCCGACGGTGGTGGATGTGCGGGATTTGCCGGATGGGGGGGAGGGTGCGCGGCATGCGGCGGGGGTGTTGCGGCGATTGCTGGGAGAGACGTAAACACAAAGAGCACGAAGCCCCCCCCAGCACCAAGGACCACCAAGAAATGACGAATGACAAATGACTAATGACGAAACGGGGTGTCGATGAGTACGGAATGGCGGGTGGAGCGGGTGGAGGTGGTGGATTCGACGAATCGGGTGGCGAGTGAGCGGGTGATGGAGGCGTGGGGGCGTGGTGAGCGTGCGGAGGGGATTGCGGTGGTGGCGGCGCGGCAGACGGGGGGGAAGGGGCAGCATGGGCGGGTGTGGGAGAGTCCGGTGGGAGGGTTGTATTTGTCGGCGGTGGTGGAGCGGGTGGCGGTGGAGGTGCGCGATAAGTTGGCGCTGGTGGCGGGGGTGGCGGCGGTGGAGGCGGTTGGAGTTCCGCCTTCAGGCGGCGCGGGGGCTGAATTCGCGCATCAAAGCCGCCTAAAGGCGGAACTCCAACCGCAACTCCAAGCAATGTTGCGGTGGCCGAACGATTTGATGCTGGGGGGGAAGAAAGTGGCGGGCATTTTGTGCGAGTCGATTGTGCAGGGGGACCGGTGGGCGGGGATCGTGGGGATCGGGGTGAACGTGAATACGCGGGTCGAGGAGTTGCCGGCGGAGTTGCGCGGGAAGGCGAGTTCGCTGGCGGAGGCGGATGGGGCGGAGAAGGATTTGCGCGCGATGGAGCGTGCGTTGCTGGAAGCAATCAGCGAGGTGCTGGCGATGCTCGACAGAAGTGGGTTTGGAGAAGTGGTGCGGCGGGCGCGGGAGATGGATGCGCTGCGCGGGCAACGGGTGGAGTTTCAGGATGGGGAGAGGTTCGTGTCTGGAGTGGCGGCGGGGATTGGAGATTTGGGGGAAATGTTGATTAGAACAGACAAGGGGATTGAAGCCTTTGTTACGGGGAGCGTTATTGCGGTCGGCGGAGAGAGGCTTCGCGGATAGAAGCGGGGGAGCGGGGGAAGGTGTGGCGGGTTCACCTTGACGGGGGATATGACCATGCCTATTCTGCGGAAACTGTCATGAAAGCGGATTGAATAATCAGGAGAATTATCATGCCGGGCATTTACGCGGACATTACCAAGACGATGGGGAACACGCCGCTGGTGAAGATCAACCGGATCGTGCCGGCGGGCGGTGCGACGGTGCTGGCGAAGTGCGAGTTTTTCAATCCGCTGGGGAGCGTGAAGGATCGTATTGGGGTGGCGATGATCGAGGCGGGCGAGAAGGCGGGGAAGATCAACAAGGATACGCACATTCTGGAGGCGACGTCGGGGAACACGGGGATTGCGCTGGCGTTTGTGTGTGCGTCGAAGGGGTACAAGCTGACGCTGACGATGCCGGAGACGATGTCGATCGAACGGCGGCGGCTGCTGCGGATTCTCGGGGCGAACCTGGTGCTGACGCCGGGCGCTGAAGGGATGCCGGGGGCGATTCGGAAGTGCAACGAACTGCATCAGTCGCAGCCGAACTCGGTGATTGCGTCGCAGTTTGATAATCCGGCGAATCCGTCGATTCATGAACTGACCACTGCCGAAGAGATTTGGCGGGACACGGGCGGGAAGGTGGATGCGATTATTTCGGCGGTCGGGACGGGCGGGACGATCACCGGGGTGGCGCGGGTGATCAAGAAGAAGAATCCCGCGTTCAAGGCGATCGCGGTGGAGCCGTCGAATTCGCCCGTCATCACCCAGTTCAAGAAAGGCGAACCCATCAAGCCCGGGCCGCACAAGATTCAGGGGACGGGAGCGGGGTTCATTCCGAAGAATCTGGAAACCGATCTCGTCGATGAAGTAATCACGTGCACGAACGAGGATGCGTTCGCGATGGCGCGGCGACTGGCGTCGGAGGAAGGGATTCTCGCGGGCATCAGCTCCGGGGCGAATATGTGGGCGGCCATGCAGGTGGCGCAGCGGCCGGAGTATAAGGGGAAGACGATTGTGACGGTGATGTGCTCGACGGGTGAACGGTACATCAGCACGGCGATGTATGAAGGACTTGAGCAGTAACTGGTAATTGGTAATTGGGCGGCCTTGATGGTGAATCGAGGCCGCTTTCTTTTTTTGCTCCGTCAGAAACCACAGAGTCACAGAGGACACAGAGACGCACAGAGGACGGGAGAAATGAAGTTTTTTCTCTGTGGGTCTCTGTGCTCTCTGTGACTCTGTGGTGGATTGCCTTTCGAACATTTATGTGGCAGCGAGGAGCGCGGGGAGCTGGTTGACGAAGCCGCTGCGGGCCATGACTTGATCGGCGCCGGCTTCGCGGGCTTGCTGGGCGAGTTCGACTTCGACGTGGGAGAGGAAGGCGATGACGCGGGGATTCTTCGGGTGGGATTTGGCGGTGCGGATAGCGGCGACGGTGTCGAGTCCGGCGGAATTGAGGTCGATGATCACGAGCGGGCTTTCCGGCGCGGCGTTGAGGTGCTCGGCGAGTTTTTCGACGGTGCGGGCGACGGCATACGGTTTCTGCAGGGCCTTCGCGGTGCCGGTGATTTTCGTGGAGAAGATGAGGTCGGTGACGACGGCGATGAGCATGATTGAAAAACTCAAAACGCAAAACTCAAAACACAAAACCTTGGTTGCGAGAGCACAATCCGGCGATACCCCCCCCCCGCCATCGCCGGCTTTATTCCGGGGGGAGGCGTTTGTGGGAGCCGTCGCAGATCGGTCCCTTGCTCGATGTCTTGCACGTGCAGAGGCCGTATTTCTTCCGCTCAGTGATGACCAGTTCCACGGGTTCGAACGGCGTCCCTGCGTGCGAGCCGTCGCAGAACGGCTGAGTGTTCGAAAGCCCGCACTGGCACCACCAGTACGTGCCCGGCTCGAGTTCGAGGACGATCGGCGCGCGGCCGGCGCAGTGGGGGGGGGTGGGCGTGTTCCTTTCGGTCGGGGATGGGTCGGACATTATTGAGGCTCCGGGTAAAGCAAACAGAATCTCAGGCGGGCTCCGCGATGACGGGGTTGGTCAGTTCGCCGATTTTTTCGATGGAGACGGTGACGCTGTCGCCCGCTTTGAGGAACCGCGGCGGGTTCATGCCCATGCCGACGCCGTTGGGGGTGCCGGTGAGGATGACGGTGCCGGGCAGGAGCGTGGTGGAGCCGGAGAGGAAGGAGATGAGCGTCGGGACATTGAAGATCATGTCGGCGGTGTTGGAGGACTGCATGGTTTCGCCGTTGACCTTAGTGCTGAGGGAGAGGGAGTTGGGGTTGGGAATCTCGTCCGTCGTGACGATGGCGGGACCGAGCGGGCAGAAGGTGTCGAAGGTTTTGCCGCGGCACCACTGCGAGCCGCCCCACTGTTTTTGCCAGTCGCGGGCGGAGACATCATTCGCGCAGGTGTAGCCGAGGACGTACTGCAGCGCGTTCTCTTTCGAGACGTTTTTGGCGAGCTTGCCGATGACGATGGCGAGTTCGCACTCCCAGTCGACCAGCGTGCTGCGAAGGTGCGTGGGGAGTTCGATGGGGTCGCCGGGATTCTGCACGGCGGCGGGGTTTTTCATGAAGAGCACCGGAAACTCCGGAATCTTGGCGCCCGTCTCCTCCGCGTGTTTCCGGTAGTTGAGCCCGATGCACATGATCGCGGCAGGGACGATGGGGGAAAGTATTTTCCTGATCGCCACCTTCTGATGCGTCACGGTGTAATTGGCGAAGATATCCCCCTGAATGCGGAGGGCGGTGCCATCGGATTGATCCACGCCGTGGTGAATCTGATTGACCGAATCGAGGAAGCGGATGATGCGCATGGGTACTCCGTTGGGGATGGCCGCAGGGTAGCATTCGATGGGGGAGGGTGCAATCAGGCGGGGGGGGCGATCTGCGGATCGCTGCGGGCGGGACGCCCGCGTTACGAGGCGGATGAGAGCCGAATGGGGAGGCGGGTGATGAGGGCCTGAAGTCTCTGGCGTTGCAGCTCGATGCGGCGGGTCACGATTTCCGCACGGGCAGAACGGGCGAGCTGAGTGCGGATGGCGGCGTTGATGTGGTGCTGCACCGCAGAGTTGTTGAGCCAGGCGTCGTGGTTCTCAATGATGGTGCGCACGCCGGTGGCGCCGTCGGTGTCGGCGAGCTGCTCAAAGATATCGCGGGTATGCGAAAACGGTTGCATGCATGCAGACTATCCCATGTGGGGAACGTCGGTCAAGAAGAAAGTGGAGCCAGGGGGGCGGCCAATTCGGGGGATGTCCGATAAGTCCGCGTCGCGGCGGCGCTGACCTAATCCGATCCGGCGCCGGCAAAGGGCGTCGGCGCGAGCAAGTGCGTATACTAGCATGCTATGAGTAAACGAGGCCCCATCCCCACCACGCCGACCTCTTCGCACCAGCCGAAGAAGAAGAACAAGTCCGAGGCGGACAGCGGCAAGCTGGCGCCGCGCATCCAGAACCGCCGCGCCCGCTTCGACTATCACGTCATCGATACCGTCGAGTGCGGCATCGAACTCGTCGGCAGCGAGGTCAAAAGCGTCCGGCAGGGCAAAGTCCAGCTCGCGCAGAGCTTCGCCCGCATCCGCGACGGGCAGGTCGTCCTCATGGGCTGCCACATCGAAGAGTACATCGAAGCCAACCAGATGAACCACGATCCGACACGCAATCGCCGGCTGCTGCTGCACAAGCGCGAGATCCGCCGGCTCCAGCAACGCATCCAGAAAGAAAACGGCGCCACGCTCGTTCCTCTGGAAATCTACTTCAAGCGCGGCTACGCCAAGGTGCTCCTCGCCCTGGCCCAGGGCAAGAAGCTCTTTGACAAGCGGCAGGCGATCAAGGCTCGCGAAGACAAGCGGAACATGGACAAGGCGCTGCGGCGGAGATGAAAATCAAGAATAAAGAATCAAGAAGCAGGAAGTGCCACATCGAACGACTTCTTGATTCCTGATTCCTGCTTCTAACCCCACGAGGAGGAAGCGTTATGACGCACGATATTCTGACCACGTTGATCGGCGCGTACCCCGCCCCCGAATGGCTGCTGTTTCGGCCCTATGAGCAGGCCCTCCGCGATGCGATTTCCGTCGTGCTGAAGTTCCAGGAAATGGCGGGAATCGACCTGCTCACCGACGGCGAGATGAACCGCTACGACATGAGCCACCCGGAGACCAACGGAGCCATCGAGTATTTCGTCCGGAAGTTGACCAATGTGCGGGCCGCGGCGACGCGACCGGAGGAGCACAAGTTTGCGGAGCTCACCCATCTGCGGTTCCGGGCGAAGGCGGCGGGGGTCGTGGATGGGCAGATCGGGGATGGGACGCTGAACCTCGAGTACGACTTCCTGCGGGCGCGGGCCCTCACGGCCCGGCCGCTCAAATTCACGATGACCAGCCCGTACATGCTCGGGCGGGTGCTGCTCGACAAGCATTACAAATCGAAGGAAGCGCTGATCAACGCGCTGGCCGACGTGCTCGCCTCGCAGGTGCGGAGCATCGATGCGGAAGTCGTGCAGGTCAACGAGGAGATACTGACGGGGAACCCGGGAGATGCCTCCTGGGCTGCGGAAGCGCTGAACCGGATTTTTGATGTCGCGCCCCGCAAGGCGGCGCTCCACATGTGCTTCGGGAATTACGGCGGCCAAACGGTCCAGACCGGCGATTACCGCTCGCTCATCGCGTTCATCAATGAACTGCACATCGATCACGTCCTGCTGGAAATGACCCGCCGCGGGCCGGAGGATCTCGCGGCCATCAAGGACATTCGTCCCGAGATCGGCATCGGACTGGGAGTGGTCGATGTGAAGTCCACGGTGATCGAATCGCCCGACGAGATCGCGCGCAAAATTGGGCAGTTCGAGAAGGCCCTCGGGCCGGGCCGGCTGCGCTACGTGCATCCCGACTGCGGCTTATGGATGCACAAGCGGTCGGTGGCGGATGGGAAGATCATCAATCTCGTGAAGGGGCGGGACATGTTCATCGCCGCGGGCCGGTAAGCCGCCGGCGATCACCCGCCCACGTCGTTGCCGGGCGATTCGATGCGCCACGTGAAGACGCCGGTGCGGTTGTTCCAGACGGTGATTTTCGCGTCGTCGGTGAGGAGAACGGCGCGCTCGGCGGCATCCTTGTCCGCGAGCTGGGCGGTGATGCGGGCGATGCGCGATTCAGTGTCTTTCATGGCGGGGGCGAAGGTCTTCAGCGTCTGCGCGATGAGGGCGACGTTCTCATCCAGCTTCGTCTTCGGGGCATCCGGGGCGAGCGAAACGGTGAGGGTGACACTGTAGACGCGGCGCTTGGCGCCATCGTGCACGATGCGCAGCGTGGAGGCATTGGCCACCGAGATGCCGGACCAGAGCAGAGTCCCGTCGGACTGGGTCTGCGTTTTCAGGGTCTCTTTGTCGAAGTGGAGCGCCATGAAATCGGAGGCGGCATCGAAGTCCGTCCGCATCGCCCAGCGAGTGACGGCGGGAAGGGCGGGGGCGGATTCTTCAACCGGTGTCGCCTCCGCGACAGGCGTCGATTTGGCGGCGGCGACGAGGAGCTGCGACTTCAGGATTTCGATCTGGCCCGCCAGATCCTTGTTGGCCGACTGCAGCGCCGTGATGCGTGACCGGGAACCGGCAAGCGCCGCGTCCACCGCCGTTTGCAGGTCCTGCTTCTGCCGCGATTCCAGCTCCGCGACATGCTGCCGAAGTGACACGACCGCGCCGTCGTCCGCTTCCACCCGCGCGGAAAGGTTGCGGCTCGCGGCGATCTGCAGGTTCGCTTCCTCGAGTTTCGTTTCGGCCGCGGCCGCGCGCGCCATGGCGGCCGTGAGGGCGCGGTTGTCGGGAAGAACGGCCCCGGCGGCCTTGAGATCGTGGATCATCGCTTCCGATTCGCTCAGCGATGCCGCGAGATGCGTTTGCTCAGCCTCGGCGGAACGCAGCTCCTGCCGCAGATTCTGCCCGTACCAATACAGCCCTGCGCACAGCGGCGTAAGCACGACGACGGCAGCGCAGGAAAACGGAAGGAGGACGCGCCGCAGCGATTCCCGCGTGACGTGCGAGACGATGATGCGTTTGGAGAGCGCAGTCTGCACGGCATCCGTCGCGTGGGCCTCATCGACCGCAAGCGTAACGGGCTGTCCCGTCGCCACGTCCGTTCCGTACACATGCCAGCGCAAAGTGTTCCTCCAGGGAAGCCGCGAAACGTCTCTGCGGACTTCTCTTAGACATGTCGGTCGGATGAGGGCACAACATTATCAGAACCTGCGAGCGGCATTTGAGGAGGGGAGCGCGTCGATGGCTTTTTTAGGGATGCAGGAGAGGCGGCGCGTGTGGGCGTGGGCGTCGCGGTGGGTGGTGGGCGCGTGAGTATGGGGGTTCCATTGGGAAGAGTTCATTGGGTGAATAAGGGGGATCTCCGAGCAGGGGATGTTCCGCCTCAAACGCAAGAACCCCCGACCGAAGCCGGGGGTCCTTGTGCGTTGAGGGGTGAAACACGGGGTGCTGATCAAAAGGTTGATTCAGGCCTTGGCAAGGCGGGTGCGCTTCCACTGGCCGAGGGCGGCGACTGCGCCGAGCATGGCGAGTCCGGACCAGACGGAGGCGGGGAGCGGGACGGCGGTGGTTTGGCCGCTGCCGGAGGCGACGGAGAAGCTCACACCGGGTTGGAAATCGGTCCAGCCGGTGTCCAACTGCAGTACGCCGAGCCCCTGCGGAGCCCCGTTGTCGTATTCGCCGGACCAGCCGCTCGCCTGGAAGATATCGTCGGCGTTCGCGTAGCTTCCAACAGTTGGGGCGCCGGACACGAGACCGAAGTTCAGCGAGTTGTAGGGACCGCTGACGCCAGTCGGGTTCGTGCCGTAGTTCTGAGTGTTAAAGGACAACGTATAGATGAACTGATCGGGAACAGTGATGTCAGCGCTGGAGAGGTCAAACGTCGCGGTCTGCGCCACGCCGTGATAATTCACGCCGTTGACAGTGTAATACGGCCCGACTCCGTCGGTGCCGGTCGGGACCAACCACGCGATGTGGAACGTCTCGGTCACGCTCCCGATCAAACTGCCGGCCAGCGACGGATTGGAACCGTTGGTGTTGTAGATATTCAACGTCAGCGCCTGATCGAATCCGGTGCTGTCCCCATAACCAGGGTTGTTGGCCTGGGTGGCCCAATCCGAGAGCAGCACCGACGCACTGCTGAGCGTTTGTCCGGACCCGCCGGTGACGTTGATTTCGCTGCCAACCTGAGTCGTGGATGTTGCCTCGTATCCGATGCTTGGATAGTTGGGATCCAGCGGGCTCGGGATATTGTTGAAAACGACCGATCCCGCCCGAAGCGATGCGGTGCCAAAGAGAACTGCACCAGACACGGCTGCCACAGAAAGAAACGACTTCACAATATTTCTCCAGTTCATTAAAAGCACGGTCCACCAGCAGCGGGGCGGGAACATTTCCCGCCGACGATCGCCGTGGAAGAATTTCATTCCGAGTCAGGCCCGCAGCACGCCTTACGCAGTGCAAAGGATGCTGCGAATCCTTCAATCACAATAGAATGGGAAGCAGAAACGTCGGCGTTCGGCGGTAAAAACGTGCCGTGCCTGGCTCCGGATCAACAACAGTTGGATCGTCCACGACGTAAAACAATGGCCCTTCCAACTTCCGATATACAACCAGTTTTGACGGAAGCAAAAGAATTTAAGAATTTTGTGAGCAACTTCTCGCAGGCGGGAGAGGGAGCGGGTCGGGATTGCGCAGATCCACACCGCCGATGGAAGCTGGCGAAAATGCGCCTCGGGAAATCTACGGGAAAGACCCATGTGGCAGAACAGGAAATGGAGGCGGAATGTGATGACGTGCGGCGCTGCAGACGGAAGGCTTGGCGCGGGTTGGGCGGCAGGGCTTCCATGGCTTTGATGCCTTGCACGATGACCCGCGCGATGAAGAGGACCGAGACGATGAGCGCGAAGAGCATAACGGAGCGGGCAGTGGTCAGGGCGGAGGGTTCATTCGAAATTTGCGCGAGCATGCAGGTCCCGCTGGGCGGGGGTGCAAGGGGGAAGTTGGTTTTTTTGGGGGGGCCGTCAGGATTTGGGGGTGAGATCTTGGACGGGGAAGGCATGGGTGTGGGTGGAGCGGAGGGGGTCGCCGATTGGGGTTCTTAGGAGGGTGGCGAGTGATTCGATCATTTCGACGGGGATGTCGCGCTTGGGGACAATGAAGATGCCAACCGATGTGAAAAGGGCCAAGGTAACGGGGGTCATTTGCGCGAAGCGAGACGTTCGAATACGGTGGGGAGGGAGGAAACGCGTTTGCCGCTGCGGCGGGTGTCGGGGGGCGGGAGTGCGCGCGTGGTCTTTTTGGCGCTCTTGAGAGCCTTTCGCGTTTTGGGGATTGGCAGATGGATGGTCATAGCAAACCAGCGCTTTCCATTACTTTATCGACCGTGTGCATTATAGGCTTAAATGCGCTCTGGTCCCACTGGAAAGTGCAAGAAGTCTGACGGTGGAACTGCGACCGGGGCGCGACGTCGCAAGCGTGGGTGGGGGCACAGTTGGTTTTGGGGTGGCGCTTATTTGCGGGAGGTCAGGCGTTTGACGAGGGTGGGACTCGGGGGGCCGGAACTCGCAGAGAGAATGTGGTATGATGATCGCTGGAATGGTCAGGCGATCGCTCGGCTTTGCCGGGAGGAAAGTCCGAACACCACAGGGTACGGTGGTGGCTAACAGCCACCCGTCCGGCCCGGCTTCTTCAAGCCGGGAAGGGCGCGGGACAGTGCCACAGAGAACGAACCGCCGATGGCCTCGCACTTTCGGGTGCGGGGATCAGGCAAGGGTGAAAAGGTGCGGTAAGAGCGCACCGCGACGCTGGTGACAGCGTTGGCAGGGAAAACCCCACCGGGTGCAAGACCAAATAGGGAACCGAAGGTGCGGCCCGCACCGCGTCCCCCTGCAGCCCCCGTCAATGGTCGATGCAGCGGGAATAGTCCCTCTCGAAGTACGAAGCTGCGAAAGCGGTGAGGAAACGACAGGGACACAGGTTCCGGGTAGGTCGCTCGAGGGCGCTTGTAAAAACGCTCCCAGATAAATGATCGCCACCCGCGCAAGCGGGAACAGAATTCGGCTTATCGACCCTTCCAGAAATCGGGCCCCGGGCGCGCCAGTGCTTCGGGGCCCGGCCTTTTTTTGCGGGGATGGGATGTGGCCAACCTCAGACTCGGACAGAGTACCGGCGAGTTGGTCTTGGCGTTTCGTCACTCGAACGAGGGGGCGTTCTTGACGGCGATCCAGATGGCGGGGGCGACGATGGCGAGCGTTATGATCATTGCGACGACGGCGGAAATCCATGGGCGTTTGTTCAATCCCGGAATCCAGCCGGCGACGCTGCCGAGCGGGGCGATCGCGAGGAGGATAAACACGGGGTTGGGGAGTGCGTAGTTGTAAAAGGCGGCGAGGGCGAGGACGGCGGCGTAGAGGAGGGCGGTTGCTTCGATGCCGCCGCGGCCGGCGTCGCGGAGCGGGGGGATGGCGCCGGAGCCGATGAGCATGCCGCTCATGGCGCAGAGCAGGATCAACAT
The DNA here is from genome assembly GCA_035524355.1 of Phycisphaerae bacterium. Lineage (GTDB taxonomy): Bacteria > Planctomycetota > Phycisphaerae > WQYP01 > WQYP01 > DATKPA01. The sequence continues at coordinate 82,364 of DATKPA010000115.1, forward strand.
TCGGCCGCTATTCTGGTCGACGTAGAGCATGACGACCAGGACGGCGCCGAAGGTGCTCAGGAACAGCGGACCGATGGCGGTGAGCCAGAGGCGTGCGACGCGCACGGCGGGTTGGAGGGCCAGGAGGTAGAGGGCCATGGCGCCGGCCATGGCGGGGATGAAGAGTTCGCGCGGGGTGAGTTTTTCGCGCACGGTGAGCGCTGTGATGATGCAGAGGCCGACGACGAGCAGGGGCCAGCGCCAGATCCGGCGCATCATTGCCGCGGGAGTGACGAGAACGGCGGCGGCGATGGCGTCGATGACAGGCATTTGCCACGCTTCCGCGGGCCAGATCCCGGGCCAGCCCCAGAAGACCAGGGATCCTGCGACGAAGCCCAGCATGGCGCCGGGCGCTCCCAGCCCGGCGCGCAATGCGGGGGTTTTCTTTCTCAGCAGGAGTGAGCCGGTCACGATCAGGACGAGTCCGAGCCCGACGGCGGCGGCGATCCCCTTGGCCATCAGAATCGCAAAGTCCACGAGACACCCGACGAAAGAGGGTTACTTTTTGTCGCCTTCGAGGGAGATGGTGAAGGTGACGTCATCGCCGAGGACGCCGGGGAATTCCTTGATGCCGAAGTCGTTGCGGTTGACCGTGAAGGTGCTTTCAAAGCCGATGACGGGGTTGCCCTTCATGTCTTTGCCGGTGCCGGTCATTGCGATTTTGACGGTGATGGACTTGGTGACGCCATGGATGGTGAGGTCGCCGGTGACTTCGAGAGTGGTGTCATCGATTTTTTTGGCAGCGGTGGACTTGAAGGTGAGCGGCCTTACGATTTCTTCGGCAGCAAATTGCGAATGGAATCGAGCAACTGCGAGGGTTCGATCGGTTTGCTGATGAAATCATTGCAGCCGACGGCGAGGCACCGCTCGCGGTCGCCGGACATGGCGTTGGCGGTGAGGGCAACGATCGGCGTCGTGATGCCTTTCTGACGGAGGAGCCGGGCGGCGTCGTAGCCATCAAGTTCGGGCATTTGCATGTCCATGAGGATGACGTCGAAGGGCTTCGTGGGGGGGGGAGCGTCGCGCGCGGCGAGGAATTTTTCGATGGCGGCGCGGCCGTTGTCGGCGAGGGTGACGGTGGCGCCGGCCCTTTCGAGCAGCAGGCGGAGCAGGAGCTGATTGTCGGGGCCGTCTTCGGCGACCAGAATGGACCCGTGGATGGGTTCGGCGGCAGCAGCGACGGCGAGCGGGGAGAGGGGGCGGGGTTTGGCGGTCGAGGCGGGGGAGTCGCAGGCTTCGTCGGCGGGGAGGGGAATCCAGAACGTGAAGGTGGAGCCGACGCCGAAGGTGGAGTCGACCGTGAGCTCGCCGCCGAGGACGCGGGCGAGACGACGGGAGATGGAGAGCCCAAGGCCGGTGCCGCCGTATTTGCGGGTGGTGGAGGCGTCAGCCTGGGTGAAGGGTTCAAAGAGCGATTCCATCTGTTTGGGCGTAAGGCCGATGCCGGTGTCAACGACCTGGAAGACGAGTCGGGCGTCGGGCGTGCCGGTGCCTTCGCGGCGAATGTGGAGGGAGATCGAGCCGCGCTCGGTGAATTTGACCGCATTGCCGAGAAGGTTGGTGAGAATCTGGCGGACGCGGGTGGGGTCGGTATTGATCGTGTCGGGAACGGCGCTGTCGTATTCGACGGAGAATTGCAGATTCTTCTTGAGCACCCGTTCGCGCACGAGGCTGGTGGCTTCGGAGACGATCTGGCTGGTGTTGTACTGGACGCGATCGACCGGCATCTTGTTGGCTTCGATGCGCGAGAGGTCGAGGATGTCGTTGATGAGCGTGACCAGGTGGCGGCCGTTGCGGCGGATCGTCTGGATGAACGTGTCGCGCTGATCGGGCGGTAGCTCCTCCTGCAGAAGGTCGGCGAAACCGAGGATCGCAGTCATCGGCGTGCGGATTTCGTGCGACATGTTCGCGAGGAACTGGCTCTTGGCGGCGGAGGCGTTCTGGGCCTCCTCCTTCGCCCGGCGGAGCTCCTCTTCGGCGGCCTTGCGGTGGGTGATGTCGAGGTTCGTGCCGACGATGCGCAGCGGCTTGCCGGTCTCGTCGCGCTTGACGACTTTTCCCCGTCCGGTGAACCAGACCCAGTGGCCGTCCTTGTGCCGGAGGCGGTGATCGTGCTCGTAGGAAGGCGTTTCGCCGCGGAAGTGACGCTGGAGTTTTTCCCAGCCGGGAGCATTGTCGTCGGGGTGGCAGAGCTTGTTCCAGGTGTCGATGGTGTGGGGGAGCAGTTCTTCGGGCTGGTAGCCGATGGGGACGAACCAACTCGGCGCGAAGACGACGTTGCCCGTGATGATATCCCAATCCCAGAAGGCTTCTTCGGTGGCGTCGAGCGCGAACTGCAGGCGCTCGCGGGAGATCGCGAGCTGCTCCTCCGCCTGGCGGGCGGCGGTGACGTCTTCAATGATGCAACTGAAGCGCGGGAAGGGACTCTGGACACCGCTGACGGGTGTGATGGTGGCCAGCAACACGTGCCGGGCGCTCGGGAACTGGCGGACGTACTCAAAGTGCACCGGCGCATTGATGCGCGCAGCCTCGTGCATGCCTTGGATGTACCTGCGGGCGTCTACCTCCGGTATTCCAAGCGCAGAGGAGGGCCGGCCGAGGACGTCCTCCGGCTTCTTGCGCAGAAAGCGCGTGGCGGCGGCGTTAATGGCCACGTGGTACATCTCATCATCGCGCAGCTCCAGCACCGCCATCATGTACGGCGACGAATTGTAGAAGCTGCGAAGGATGGATTCGGACGCCAGAATCGCCTGCTGGGCCTCATTGCGCTCCTTCACCAGTTTCTGCAGCTCGACCACCTGCTGACGCATCTGAATCTCACGCACCACCTGCCGGGCGAGGGCTTCCAGGGCATGCACCTGTTCGGGCGTGAGCCGATGCGGCACGACATCGACAACGCAAAGCGTCCCCACCGCATGGCCATCGGTGCCGATCAGCGGAGCGCCCGCGTAGAAGCGGATGTGCGGATCGCCGCGGACCAGGGGGTTCGACGCAAAGCGGGCGTCGGCGGCGGCATCGGTGACCTGCGTGAACTGCCGGTCGGCCACGGGATAGTTGCAGAACGCCACCGAACGCGGCGTTTCCGTGATCTCCATGCCGTGATGTGACTTGAACCACTGGCGGTCCTTTTCCACCAGCGTGACCAGCGCGATGGGCGTTCCGCAAATGCGGGCGGCTAACGCGGTGATGTCGTCGTAGGAGGCTTCCGGCGGGGTATCGAGCAGCCCCGTGGCGCGCACGGCAGCGAGGCGGGCTTCCTCATCCGGCGGAAGGGGGTAGGTAATGGGAGAGGGTTGAACGCTTGCGCTCACAATCAGCTCTCGTCGAATGGACTTCGGATGCTTGAGTGATACCCCGTCGATCGTATACTATATGCGACTCGAAAGCCCAGGTGGCGAAATTGGCAGACGCACTACCTTGAGGTGGTGGCCTGTTGCTCACCTAGAATCATCTCCCTACCGCAACTGATTCCCACGCATACACTTAAAACCCTAGGCCCGTAGCTGTTTTGGTGCGGGCCTTTTGTCACTAGAAATTGTGTCATTAGTGCAACGGTGGCGTGTGTGTAACGAAAAAATGCCCCTATGTGGTGTAAGCGGTGGCACCCAACCAGCCACCTTAGACAACCCCCAACCCAACCAGCCACCTTTGAAGCTCCAGGTTCCCTCTTTAGGAGTTCCTATGGATACTTTAAGTCAGACCGCAAGCGTGCCACCCACCACAGACCACCCCCTTCTAGAAGAACAACTTCAGCTAGAGGAGGAGATGGTCAGGCTAGGGATGATCCGGTTTAACGATAACCACCAGAGGCTCAGCCAAGAGGGGCATCTGTCATCTACCCAAGCCGGTCTTGAGATTGCAGCCGGTGGCATCGACCGGGTGGCCTCCAAGCTCACTGATTGGATTCAGGATGAGTGGGTGAAGGCCAAAAAGAACGGGATGAAGAATAAGGCTTGGGGGCACCTCTCCAAGCTCAACCCACAGGCGGCTGCGTTCATCGCCCTGCGTGTGGTGCTGGACAGCCTGACGGGTGAACACACCTACCAGCGGGCGGCTATTCGCATCGGCACGGCCATTGAGGATGAGCAGCGTTATGCTCAGTTCCGCGAATCCAAGCCTCAACTGTTTGAGTGGGCCAAGGAACAGGTACGCCACAGCCCCGACCCGGCCCGCAAACGTACGGTCATGACGTGGACCACCAACAAGTCAGGCTTCAAGTGGGAATCGTGGGGTGAGGAGTCCAGGTTGCGTGTTGGGGTGGTGATGGTGGAGATGGTACGCCGTGGATGCGGCATCATCGACGTACACACCAAGCCGCAACACGTAGGGCGTGTCGATACCACCCTCTACATATCACCCAACGAAGCCACGATGAAGTGGATCAAGGCATACAACCTTGAGGCTCAACTTCTGTGCCCCACGAAGATGCCAACCATCATCCCGCCGAAGGACTGGACCAACCCACACGACGGCGGATATTGGAGCGAGAGGATGACGCGGGTGCCTCTGGTCAAGACCTCCAAAAAAGCGTACCTCGAAGAACTGGCCTTGCTGAAACCCACGGCGGTCTATGAGGCCGTTAACCGGCTGCAACGCACGCCTTGGAGGGTCAACGACGAGGTGCTGGCGGTGGTTAAGGCTGTGTGGTCGGGAACCGAGCCTGTGGCTGGCCTTCCGTCACACGATGACCCGCCCCTTCCAAGTAAGCCCATGGACATTGACACCAACAGCGAGTCCAGGCGGACCTATCGACGTGCTGCCGCCAAAGCGTGGGATCGTCGGGTTCAAACCAGAAGCCGCCGGATGCAGTGTGCCCAAGTCGTTGCGGTAGCGGAACGATTCGAGAAGTATGACGCCATTTACTTCCCGTACCAGTTGGACTTCAGGGGGCGTGTGTATACCCAACCGTCAGGGTTGCAGCCGCAAGGCTCTGACCTTGCCAAGGGTCTACTGAAGTTCGCGGAGGGTAAGCCCCTGTCGTCCGACTCTGCCGTTCGCTGGTGGAAGATTCACGGAGCCAACTGCTTTGGCATCGACAAGGTGTCCTTCGCGGACCGCCTGAAGTGGGTGGAAGAAAACAGCGGGAACATTATCAACACCAGCATTGACCCCCTGAATAACCGGTGGTGGACCGAGGCCGATCAGCCGTTCATGTTCCTTGCATGGTGTCTGGAGTACGGCCAGTGGTTCGAGCAACCAGACACTTTCAAGTCGCACCTCGCAATCAACCTCGATGCCTCGTGCTCTGGCCTGCAACACTTCAGTGCAATGCTCCGCGATGAGGCGGGTGCAACAGCAACCAACCTAGTTCCAGGTTCAAAGCCCCGGGATATCTATACCGATGTGGCTTCTCTGGCGGTGCAAAAGCTGTCTGCAATGGTGGACAGTGAGGAACCGCTCGTGAAGAAAAACAAAGACGGCAAGGCGGTGTGTGACTGGACTGTGGGTCTGGTGGCTCAAATGTGGCTGGCCTATGGTGTAGACCGGAAGATTTCCAAGCGTCCGGTCATGACTCAGCCCTATGGCTCAACCCTGTTCTCCTGCAAGACGTTCGTGATGGAGATTGTGGAGGAGCGTGATGAGGCCGGATTGACGCATCCCTTCGGTGACTTCCTGATTGAAGCGTCAGGCATGCTCGCGAAGATCATTTGGGATGCTATCGGCGAGGTTGTGGTTGCTGCAAGGCAGGCCATGGACTGGCTGCAAGAGGCTGCACAGATTGCCGCCAACAAGGGCCTTCCCATTAGCTGGGTAACGCCGTCAGGCTTTCCCGTGTGGCAGGCGTACCTCGACATGTCCTCATCCCGCGTTGCCTTGACCCTCGGCGAGTCAGTGATCCGGCTCAGCCTTCAGAAGGAAACGAAGAAGCTGGACAAGCGGCGACAGTCCAGCGGCATCAGCCCCAACTTCGTGCACTCGTGTGATGCGTCTGCACTGGTTATGGCTGTGACTGAAGCTGGGTCTGAGGGTATCACCTCGTTCTGCTGTGTTCACGACAGCTTTGGCACCCATGCCGCCGACACTGACACCTTTGTACAGGCCATCCGCACAACGTTTGTGAGGATGTACGAGGAGCACGATGTACTGGCCGAATTCAAGGAAGAACTCTCGCTTCTTGGGGTAGACCTTCCACCGCTTCCAGCCAAAGGCACGCTGGACATTCGCCGTGTGGTTGAGTCTGCCTATTGTTTTGCCTAAATCGTTGCACTAACGTGATTAACGCGGTGGCGATACAACCAACCAGCCACCTTTGAAAGAGTGAACTTTTGGAGCTTTCACATGGCTGACAAACTTATCGACAAGATTGACCTGAACCGGTACGGAGCTTGGCTAAGCCCGGACGGTGAAGTTTTCCATGTGGGATATGAGGGGCACGGTGTGGACGGGGGGGAGCTTGCCGAACGCTACAACCTCTACCACAAAAACGGGGACGTATATACCACCCTGTTTAAGCACGGCTGGGTGCGTCTGGTGTTCTCCAGCAAAGAGTTCCACATCAACGCCGATTACTGGTCGCCTATGATCCGTCTCGCGTTGAAAGCCGCCCACTCCCTCCTGAAGGAAGGACTCTCCGAAGCCCTCTGCGTGGAGTTGGGCGGCGTAGGCATCAAGCGACAAACCGAGTTTACCTATCGGTCCCTCGCGTTCGAGATGAACGAGTGGCTCGACGCGGCTGAGCAGCAAATGTCTCCCGCAATCCGCGAGCAGCCTCCTATCGCCACTCCGAAAAAAACGCGCCGCCGCAGGCGAAGCACGGCGGCGGGACAGGAGACTCCATTGGAAAACGGTAAAGGCGACACGCCCCGTCCATACGACCGCGAGAGGTTCGCCAAAGAGTTTGACCGAATCTTTCGCCACCAGCAGTCCACACCAAAGCCCCACCCACAGTGTCCGCCGCACGACATGAAGTTGGACGAAGGCTCAAGCACGTCCATCTACCGCTGCACTAAGTGCGGCTTTAGTCCCACCTAACACAGGAGAAGCCCCCATGCCCGGAAAGCTCGCCGGTCGTACCCGTGTCCCGTCCTTTGAGACTGAGGACGTGGTGTTTGACGCGGGAAAGCAAAGGAACGTGGTTATTACGGCCACCCCTAAGTTCTTGGAAATGAGGCTTAAGGGCCAGCGTAGGGGGCCTGTTGCCCGAATCTCCTACGCGGCCCTGTACATGCGGCACCGTATGGCGTGTGCCGGAGGTGGGGAGTGACGGTGTTTCTGGTGGTGGTGTTTGTGGGGCTTGTGTTGATTGAACTCATTCTCTTTAAGTGAGGCATACATTGGCGACAACCAAAGACAGACCTGTGCGTCAACGCTTTCAGTTGGAGGCGATCCGCAAGGCTGAGAAGTGTATTGATCGGTTTGGCTACAGGGACTACCGCACAGCCAAGGCCCCGCGTTCACGCTGGCCGAGGGGGCTGTAATCCAATGTCAACGTTAACCCCTGAACTTCTCCGCGACCGGATGAACAACGTTCCCCGCAAGCTCGCGGCTGGTGCCACATCCGGTGTACTCAACGGGCTACAGCAGTGGCCCGCTCACGTTCAAATTGTCGGTGCTGCAATGGTGTTCTGGCGGCTGTGCAAGGTCTTGGGCGTTCAGCCCTATGACGTGCTCGGCGTCTGTAACAATCTTTTCAGCGATGGGATCAAGCCCGCACCAGAGTTCCGGGCGGCTGATCGGTACATCAACGAAATCATAAGGAAGAAGCTATGAAGGACATTATCACCAAGGTAGTTACGGAAACCGCCACAGTGAACCTGAAGGTGGGCGACTTTGTGGCGTTCAAAAACCGCAACCGCCCGATGTTGGCATACCTGACCTGTATTAACGGGGTTGTGTCACTGGCCGCAATCCCGGGCGGTACACGACGGTGCGGTATTGTGGTTTCGATGGATGATAAGCTCACGGAACGCGATGTTGAAATCCTCTTCGGACCCGGCATCACAGACGCCAAAATCCTCGAACCCCATGAGGTGCCGGAGGCGGTGGCATGGGCCCTCGGCGTCCCGTACGTTAACAGCCGGCCCCGGTACTTCGTGTCCTTGGACATGCTGGGTCAGCCCAACCTACCGTGGATATATTGGAAACTTCACGACGATACTGTGACCGTCATAGGACTTGGCGGATGGTCTGGTTTTCAATCAGCAAAAGACCTGCTTGCTCGCTTAGAGCAACCCGGCGGCTGGCGTGAAGTCCCCGCCGCCCCGTTCTAAGTCACCCCACCCCACCACAACCTACCTTTGAAGGATCACACGCTATGAAAAACATTGCGTCTCGTCTCATGTCTCCCAACGTCATTTGGGTATGCGGAGGTGACGGTGTGAACTGTTCCCGCAAGGTGCTTGAGGGTTCAAGATCGGCACACTCCCGGTACTTCACCGACCCGTCCAAGCCGCTGATTCCGGCGAAGCGTGCGTAGCCTGAAGCTCGGCCTACGGATAGCCGAAGGAACTGTGTTTGAAAAGCAACCTGACTC
>DATKPA010000116.1:0-4010 GCA_035524355.1 Phycisphaerae bacterium
TCTGAAAAACCAAATGGAGAAGTAAACCAGCGGCACATCCAGCGCTCCGAAAATCGCCAGCACCGCCGCCAGCACCGGCGTCTGCGCCGTATCAGAAAATCGCCGCAGCATCAGATACGCCACGTAGATCAGCCACAGCACAAGCGTAGTCGTGAGCCGGATATCCCACGTCCACCAAATCCCCCACACCGGACGCGCCCAGATCGGTCCCGTGATCAGAACGATCGTGCAAAATACAACCCCAACTTCCGCCGACGCCACGGCCAGCGCATCCGCCTTCGCGTTTTTCCAGATTAGATAAGCGATGGACGCAAACAAATTTGTGAAGAACAAACAGAACGCGGTCCACGCCGACGGCACGTGATAGTAGAAGATGCGCTGCACATCGCCCATGGTCCGCTCCGTAGGAGCCGCGACCAGTGCCTGATACAAGCCATAAATCAGCAACACGGCGGTCAGAAACGACAGGATGGAGAAAAGACGTTTCATTCTGCGTGAAGAATTGTTCCGAATAACCCCAGACAAGCTGTAGTAAACACCACATCGTAGGTCAGAAGCAACACGATCCAGAACCTCGCCGACCCATCACCCGCCAGCAGAATTCGCGTCGCCTCCACCATCCCTTGAATCGCCGGGATCGAAATCGGAAACAGTAATAGAGGAAGCATGATCTCGCGGCTTCGCGTCCGCACCGAGAGCGCCGCAAAAAAAGTCCCATTCACCACCAGCGCCCAAGTCCCTAATACACCCACCGGAATCAATTGCCAAGCCGGTCCCAGCGCTCGAAGGTTGTAGAACACAATAAAAAGCGGCGTCATCAGCGCCTCAAGCAAAAGCACAAAAATAAAATTCCCCACCGCCTTCGCCAGAAACAGCGCATTCGCCGGCGCCGGCGATATCCGATATCCATCCAGCACCTGATTCCGCAGCTCTCGCGCCCAAGTCTGGTTCAGCGCGACAATCGACGCGAACAGAAACGCCACCCACACCAGCCCGCCCGCGATCTCCCGCGATTGCTCTGCATACGGGTCAAACGAAAAGCTGAAGATCACGACCACCAGCAGCGAGAAAAACAACATGGAGTTCAGCGCATCTTTCGTGCGCCACTCCAGCCGGATATCCTTGACCAGCGTCGCCAGCGTCAGCGACCAGAACGAACTCATTGCACGCTCCCCTGCATCGCCGGATCGATCGTCGCCGTCCGGTCCACAATCTGCCCCGCGCGCATCCAGATGAATTCGTCCGCTGTACCCTCGAGCAGCGGCGCCTGATGGGTCACCACAAAAATCGTCTTCCCCGCATCGCGCATGCCTTTCAACAGTCCAACCATCTCCCGCGCCGAATGCACATCGACATTCGAGAACGGCTCATCCAGTAGCAGAATCCTCGGATCGTGCAAGATCGCCCGCGCCAGCGACATCCTCTGCCGCATCCCCTGCGAATACTGCCCCACGCCGCGCGTCAGAGCCGGATCGAGCCCGACGGCCCGAATCGCTTCCTCACATCGCGCATCGCCCGCAATTCCATACAGCCGCGCAACGTAGCGCAAATTCTCCATGCCACTCATCTCGTCATACAGCAGAGACGGATGCGCCATGTACCCCAACTCCCGCGACGCCTCCCGCGGAGCCTTCCCGAAAATCGAAATCGTTCCCTGCGTCGGCTGCGCCAACCCAGCCACCGCCCGCAGCAAGGTAGTCTTCCCCGCCCCGTTGTCCCCAAGAATGGCGTGAAACCGTCCCGCATCAAACTCCGCCGTCACGCCACGCAAGGCAGCAAACCGCCCAAACTGCTTGATGACGTTGTTAACGGTAACAGCGGAAGAAATGTTTGAGGTAGATGTAGTCACGAGATCGAAGAACAATCAACTTGCAGGAGCACCACGCAAAGACTCTAAGGACTTTCCACATTTTTTGCAAAACAGCTGATTGTCACTGCAAATGAGGGACTGCCGCCGGATTCGTATCAGGGCGCCGCTTCAGCAGTGCCGCAACAACCCGCGCTCGATTGCCCCTTCAGCGGCTGCACAAAAACTAAAAATCATCCGCGCCGCCTCTCGCACAATCAAAACCGAGAGACTTACACTGGCGAGGCCCACATGCGCTTCAAGCCCTTCCTGCTCGACGACTGGCTCGACCAATTCGAACACGGCATCGAATTCAATCTCGCCGCCAGCACGGGGCCCACCTGGACCGTCAACGATATCCTCGCCCTCGCCGACGACGAAACGCGCCATCATTTCCTGAATCACAAGGTGGTTTACAGCCGCGTCGCTGGCGCCGATCCACTCCGCGAAGCAATCGCCGAGATGCAGCAGGTCCCGCTCGAAACTGTTCAGATCACGACTGGTGCCGCCGAGGCTCTCCTCTGTGTGATGTGGCTCGCCGCCGCGCCCGGCGCGAATGTCATCCTCCCGCTTCCCGGATTCGCCACCTTCTCCGCAATCCCGCAATCTCTCGGTCTCGAGACCCGCTTCTACCACGTGCGCCGCGAGAACGAATTCCGCATCGATCCCGACGAAATCAAGCGCCTCGCCGATTCAAACACTAAGCTCATCCTGATCAACAGCCCGCACCATCCCACCGGCGCGACCATCGCCGACGATGAACTCGAATCCCTGCATGACTTCGCCGCGGAACGCGGAATCCAGCTCGTGTGCGATGAGGTCTACCACCCCATCTATCACAAAACGCCTGCGCATTCCGCCGCGCGTCTGCCGCACGCCACGGTGACCGGCGACATGTCGAAGGCATTTTCTCTTGCCGGCGTCCGTACCGGATGGATCATTGAGCATGACGCCAATCGCCGCCAGCAATACTGGACCGCGCGCACCTACTTCACCATCACCAACAGCACAACCGGAGAAATTCTCTCCGAGATCGCCATCCGCAACCGCAATGCCGTGCTCGGCAAAACGCAGGAAGTCTCCACACGCAACCTCAACCTGCTCGCGAATTTCATGGCCGATCATCGTGACATCCTCGGCTGGATCCCGCCGCAAGGCGGCATGACCGCATTTCCCTGGCTCGTCAGCGGAGAAAACGCCCGCCCCTTCTGCCAGGCCGCCGCCGAACGAGGAATCCTCTTCGCCCCCGGCGATTGCTTCGACGTCCCGCCCCACTTCCGCCTCGGCTTCGCCGCCGCCGGAGATGAATTCCCGAAAGCCCTCGACCGTTTCACCACTTTCGTAAGGAACTGGACGTCCATAAAGAACTGGACACCAAAAATGGTCCCTGCCTGAGTCTTTTTAGTGGTTGTCATTCCGACGAGTCGCGGAGCGACAACGGAGGAACCTGCTGTTCCCTGCCTGCGATAAGCCGTACACCCCTACGATAAAATCAATTCTGAAGCTGTATGGCCGATATCAACACAGCGCCCACCATCGACGAATATCTCCGCAACCGCCTCATGCCCGCCGAAGGCGTAATTCCGCGCCTCCCCGGCATCGAGATGTTCGGCAACTCCATCCCCGTCGGCACTGTCGGTGGAGACCTTTTCGAGTACATCAATTTCCAGCAGCGCTACGACATCGACGCCCGCATCGAGCGCGCGCTACGCCTCTCCCAGGAGTTCATCGAGCCGCTGCCCGACGGCGCGCCTTTGCGCAACGCCGTCGACGATCACGTCCAGTGGCTGAGAACAACTTCCGGATTCCGCCCCGAGATGGAAGCCGAGTACCGCTTCGCCCGCAGCTCCGACGAAGTCCGCGTCGCCCAGACCCTGGCCGACCTTCGCTCCACCGCCGGAGTCCTCCTCGTCGACGCTCAGGGTCACGGCATCATCTCCGCCAAGATCGCCTCCACCGTCCACGACACCTTCCACGCCTTGATGCTGACTGAACTCGACCAGTACGGGAAGACCACGCCCGAGCTCTTCGAAAATCTCAACCTGCGCCTCGCGCAATCGGTCACGGCGCGCAATGCCCTCGGCAACACCAACCGCGAACTTGCCACCATGCTCTACGGCGAGGTCGACCCGCTCGGCCATTTCCGCTTCGTGAATTTCGGACA
>DATKPA010000117.1:0-11182 GCA_035524355.1 Phycisphaerae bacterium
GGGCGGATTCGTCGTAGGCGGGGATGCCGAGGAGGACTTCGTCGCGCGGATACCAGGCGAGTACTTCGGTGGTCCATTCGTCCATGAGGTGACGGTAGAGCTTTTCGTTGTGAAGGGAAGTGTCGTACATCATCACGACGATGTGGTTGGCACGCTGGCCGACCTCGCGGGAGTAGGCCTCCTCCCAGTGGACGTTGGGGAAGGGATGCCAGCGGGTGGGCGGAGGATAGGCGGCGACGGAGATGAGCTTGTCGGCGGGGATGGCGGCGCCGAGTTCTTCGAGAAGGGTGAGGAAGTCGCGATCGCCGGAGGGGACAGGCTCGATATTGATGTGAATGCCGGCGAAGCGGGGGTGGCGGTGAAGGAGTTCGTTGCACGAGGTGATGAAGGTGCGGCGCCAGGTGGGGTCTTCGGGGAAAGCGGTCCCCCCCCCATCACCGCGGATGCCGCCGACCCAGGGGAAGACGCGGAAGTCGGAGAAGGCGTCGAGGAAGCGTTCGACCTGCGGATGATCGACGCGCGGGAGGGTGCCGTCGGAGTTGCAGGGGCAGAGGTGGGGGAAGACGTCGCCGATGTGGAATTGGCGGAGCAGTTCGGCGGTCCTGGCGAGGGTGGCGGGGTCGCGGAAGAAGGCTTTGCGTTTTTCCCGATTGTTGGCCCCCCCCGCTTTGAACCAGAGGTCGTCGGCGAACCAGCCGTGCTGCATCCAGAGTCCGTTGTGTCCGACGTCGTGCGTGCCGTCGCGGAGATCCAGGCCGGGGGACCAGAGATACCAGCACAGCAGAGCCAGAAGCGGGAGGAGTGCGAGCAGAGCGAGTCGGAGCAGCGGGTGGGCAAGTCGTGGGCGCGGCATTACGGGATTATCGCGCGCGGAGGGGGGGGAGGGGAGCGGGATTCGGGGTGCAAAAATATAAAGAGCCGAGAGGGGGGGCTCTCGGCTCTGGAGGGGGATCTAAGGAAGGCCTTGGGGAGGAGCTTCCTTAGATGGGAGAAGGACACGGTTAAAACGATGGCGCTGGAATCACAGGGGTAAACTTTGATTGTTTTGCTGACACCACTTCGGGGGCTTCTTTCCCGCCCATCTTTGCTGCGACAACAATAATGCGCTAAGGGATCGGATTTGTCCAGTGGCCAGTGATAAATTTTGTGCGGAAAATGTGCCTAACCGGAGTGTGCCGCCAATGCTGGGTAGGTAATCAACAGGGGGGAGCTGGAGTGGATAGGGGGGGGAAATGAAAAGCCCGCGATTGCTCGCGGGCTCTTTTTCCCTCACGGGTTGGGAGAATCGTCGAGGAAAGCCCTGACGGTTACTTCACTTCGTACTCGGCGTCGATGACGTCGTCCGGGCCTTTCTTTTGACCGGCTGCGGCTTCGGGTCCGCCGGCGGCGCGGGCGTCGGTTGCGGTGGCTCCGCCTGGGGCTGCGGCGGCTTCGGCCTGGGCCTTGTACATGGCTTCGCCGAGCTTCATGCGGGCCTTGTTGAGGTCATCGTAGGCCTTCTGGAGGGCATCCTTGTCTTCGCCCTTGAGGAGTTCCTTGACCCGGTTGAGGCCGCTTTCGATATCGCCGCGTTCCTGCGGGCCGACCTTGCCGCCGTGCTCCTGGAGTTCCTTTTCGACCTGGAGAGTGAGGGCCTCGGCATGGTTGCGGAGGTCGACGAACTCGCGGCGCTTCTTGTCTTCGTCGGCGTGGGCTTCGGCTTCCTTCTTCATGCGGTCGATCTCTTCCTTGGAGAGACCGGAGTGGCCCTTGATCTCGACCTTGTTTTCCTTGCCGGTGGCCTTGTCCTTCGCCTTCACGTTGAGGATGCCGTTGACGTCGATGTCGAAGGTGACTTCGATCTGCGGCGTGCCGCGGGGAGCGGGGGGGATGCCGGTGAGCTGGAACTTTCCGAGGGTGCGGTTGTCCTTGGCGAATTCGCGTTCGCCCTGGAGGACGTGGATTTCGACGCTGGTCTGGCTGTCGGCGGCGGTGGAGAAGGTTTCGCTCTTGGAGGTGGGGATGGTGGTGTTGCGGGGGATCATGACCGTCATGACGCCGCCGTAGGTTTCCACGCCCATGGACAGGGGGGTGACGTCGAGGACGAGGATGTCCTTGACCTCGCCGGTGGTGATGCCGCCCTGGATAGCGGCGCCGATGGCGACGGCTTCGTCGGGGTTGACGGACTTGTTGCCTTCCTTGCCGAAGATTTCCTTGACCATCTGCTGGATGCGGGGCATGCGTGTGGAACCGCCGACGAGGAGGATCTCGTCGATCTGGTTGGCCGCGAGCTTGGCATCCTGGAGTGCCTTGATGACCGGCTGGCGGCAGCGTTCGGTGAGGGGCGCGGTGAGGGATTCGAACTTGCTGCGGGTGATGGACATCTGGAGGTGTTTCGGGCCGCTGGCATCGGCGGTGATGAACGGCAGGTTGATCGAGGTTTCCATGTTGGCGGAGAGTTCGATCTTGGCCTTTTCGGCGGCTTCCTTGAGGCGCTGGAGGGCCATCGGGTCCTTGCGGAGGTCGATGCCCTGCTGCTTGCGGAACTCTTCCGCGATGTAATCGACGAGTGCCTGGTCGTAGTCGTCGCCGCCGAGGTGGGTGTCGCCGTTGATGGAGAGGACTTCGAAGACGCCTTCGCCGACGTCGAGGACGGAGACGTCGAAGGTGCCGCCGCCGAGATCGAAGACGAGGATCTTGCCGCCCTTTTTCTTGTCCATGCCGTAGGCGAGGGCCGCGGCGGTGGGTTCGGGGAGGACGCGTTTGACGGTGAGGCCGGCGATTTCACCGGCTTCCTTGGTGGCGAGGCGCTGGGAGTCGTTGAAGTAGGCGGGGACGGTGATGATGGCTTCGGTGACCTTTTCGCCGAGGTAATCTTCCGCGGTTTTCTTGAGGTCCTGGAGGATCATGGCGGAGACTTCGGGGGGGGTGTAGAGCTTGCCGCGGATCTCGACTTTGACGAGTTCCTCGGGCCCGCCGACGATCTTGTAGGGGACAAGCTTTTCTTCGCCGCTGACTTCGGAGTGGCGCCGGCCCATGAAACGTTTGATGGAGAAGACGGTGTTGGTGGGGTTGGTGACCTGCTGGTGTTTGGCTGGGAGTCCGACGAGACGTTCGCCCTTGTCGGTGAAGCCGACGACGGAGGGGGTGAGGCGTGAGCCTTGGGCGTTGACGAGGACTTTGGGTGCGGAACCTTCCATGATGGCGACGACGGAGTTGGTCGTGCCGAGGTCGATGCCGATGATTTTTGCCATGATTGAGTCTCCTGAGTTTCAGTACTTTCGTGATGAATTGAGGGGCGGCGATCGAGGCTGGGAAGGTTCGTGCACCGCTTCGTCCCGATATATGCAAGGGGCGTACCGGAGGTGGTGTGGGCGGAGTGGCCTGGTGTAAGGTGTTGGAATTTCGGTGGTTATTGAATTCGCATTTGGCGGCGCGGCGGTAGCGAGGGGCTGCCATGGGGTGGGGGGGACTGCCGTGATGGCAGGTGGGGAGGGAACGATGAATGTAGAACGATGAACGATGAAAGGGTTGGGTCGGTGGGGGGAATTCAGAATGGGCGAATGGGGGAATTCAGAATGGGGGAACCGCGTTTTTGGTAGCGCCAAGGGAAGGTGCTGAGGTGAAAACCGCGTTTTCGGGGGTGCCAGCCGAAGATCCTCAGAATTCGATTTGGAAAACCGCGTTTTTGGGGTGATTTCGGCAAGATACTCAGAATGGTTGCCACCCCCTTGTGCGGATTGGGAGGGGGTGGGGGAAGGGCGCTCCGTGATGACGGGCGCGGTACCGGTGGATGTGGTCATGGGTGGGCCCTCCCCCGAGTCTTAGGCTCGGCGGTATTGTACCCAAACGTGATACGAACATGCAAGAGAAATCTTTGGCGGGCGTAGCTGTTTACCGCCCCCCCCCGCACCCGACGGTAAACACAAAGGACACAAAGGCACAAAGGACCACAAAGAGGTCCGTCGTCGCGATGAGGGCGGAGCGGGGCTTCGTGGGGCGGAGACGCGTCGATCTTCGATCGACGGCTAAACTTTTCTTGTTGCGTGGGAGATTGCCGGTTATTTTTTTGCGGAGTTTTGGTTTGGCGCTTTCTTCGAGGTCTTTGATTTTGCGGCGGTTGGCGAGTTTGGCGACGGGGGACATGCGGTCGAGGAGGAGGATGCCGTCGAGGTGGTCGTTTTCGTGCTGCATGATGCGGGCGGGGTATTGCAGGCGTTGAAGGCCTGTCACATTTCACTTCGCCGCAGCCAATTCCAATTCGGCAGGCGCGTAGGTGAGAATGAGCGAAACATCGAGCGCTGCCTCGCGAGGCAAGGTTTTGTCGACGACCTTCCACGCCCGGTCCTGACGTGCCAGCGGCTTGATCGAATTGAACCGCTTCGACAAAACGGCGAACCGGTAGCGACCTCTTTTTTGGTCAATTAGCTCGAGTTGTACTTTTCCGCCAAACGCCTTTTTCAGTTGGCGCTGGAGAGATTCCGCCTGGCCTTTAGTCACTTGAGCACCTCTTTGAGTTCAGCCACACGGTCCAGAAATTTGGACGCCTCATTCATGTCAATTTTACGCGACGAGTACCGCGCCTGAATAGTCCAGGTTTCGCATATTCCCTTCAAATGTCCGACGTAATCGCGACCATCTCGCCGGCCTTTCTCTTCCAGGGCTATCTCCAACTCGGGCAGTTCATCGAGAATTCCGGGTAGATCGTGTCCGCTCCAAATCAACTGCCGGATTCTATCGAGGTTCTTGCCTCCCCCCGGAGTGCGTCGCCCCATGCCGGGCTTTTCGAGGAGCTGCGTCTTGAGCAGTATTTCGATGACAAATCCCCCCAGGTAAACCGCTCCGTTTGCCCGTTCGTTTTGGCCGGTCTTTCGAAGGGCTTGTGCGTCACCGAAGCGTTGTTCGGCGACAGCCCTCATTGCAGTTGGCCTGACCGTTTCATGCCTCTGAAAAACATCGGAAAGTCGCCGTTTCAACGCCGTTTTCCTTTTGCGGACTCTTCGAGGTCTTTGATTTTGCGGCGGTTGGCGAGCCTGGCGACGGGGGACATGCGGTCGAGGAGGAGGATGCCGTCGAGGTGGTCGTTTTCGTGCTGCATGATGCGTGCGGGGTAGTCGGTGAGGTTTTCGGCGAAGGGTTGGCCGTCGACGTCGAGGGCTTCGATGCGGAGGGAGGTGAAGCGGGGGACTTTGATGCGGATGTCGGGGAGGGAGAGGCAGCCTTCTTCGCCTTCCTCGTTGCCTTCCTCGTCAGTGAGGACGGGGTTGATGTAGGCCTTGGCGTCTTCGCGTTTGGCGGTGGGGGAGGCGACGAAGAGGCGGAGGGAGAGGCCGACCTGGGGTGCGGCGAGTCCGACGCCTTTGTGCTCGACCATGAGGTCCTTCATGCGTTCGACGACGGCGCGGAGCCAGTCGTCGAAGTGCTGGACGTCCCTGGCGATTTTTTTGAGCGTGGAGTGGGGGTAGAGGACGAGTTGAAGCGATGCGGGTTCGGGCCGCGATGCTGGGACGGTGGTGGTGGAGGTTTGGCGTTTCATAGGGGTATTATAGGGGGGGATTGGGAGATGGTCACGGGGAGGGGCGGAAACACAAAACACAAAACACAAAACGTTGGTTCGATAGGTGGGGGCGCTGGGTGAGGGTGGCTTTTTCTGAATGGTTTTGCATCGCCTGCGCGAGGGAAGGCCTGTTGTGGCGCAAGTGCGATTGGCCGGCGCTGACGCTACGGGTTCTATGGGGTCAGTGTTTGGGGATGAAGACGTTGAATTCGGCGAGGGCTTTGTCGAGGTCGTCGTGGAAGACGAAGAGTTTGTGGAGGTTGGTGATTTTGAAGACCTTGTGCAGTTCGGGGCGGATGCCGGCGATGATGATCTGGCCTTTGACGGGGTCCATGGCGCGCTTGAGCTGAAGCAGGACGCCGAGGGCCTGGGAGGACATGAAGCGGACGGCGGTGAACTCGAGGACGAGTTTGCGGGTGTCCTGTTTTTCGACGAGGTCGAGGAGGTTGCGGCCGAGGGCTTCGATGTTGGCGGAGTCGAGAACGGAGATGTTCTGGAAGCTGACGACCGTGACATCGCGGTAGGTCTGGACGAGCAATTCGTTTTCCACTTTGGTCACTCCTGGATCACCGACGATGGGAATACTGGCGGTTGAGCATCTTATCGGCGATTTGACGGGTTGAGTCAACTTTGCAGGGGGAGGGAGGGAATGCCGCGCAGGCGGAAGCACATTCCGGCGATGCCATCGCCGGCTTTTTGCGGTTGGATTAGAAGAGGCGGCTGGATTGTTCCATTTCGAGCATGCGGCGTTTGACTTCGATGCCGCCGGGGGCGGAGAAGCCGGTCATGGAGCCGTTGGCGCCGATGACGCGGTGGCAGGGGATGAGGACTGGCCAGGGGTTGGCGCCGAGGGCGGCGCCGACGGCGCGGGAAGCGCGGGGCTTGCCGATTTTTCGGGCGACTTCGCCGTAGGTGAGGCGTTGTCCGCGCGGGATGGTGGCGGTGACGTTGAGGACGGCCTGCTGGAAGGGGGAGAGGGTGGACCAGTCGAGGCGTTGCTTCCACATGTTCCAGGTGTTGGAGAAATCGCATCCGACGCCGCCGCAGACTGCGTTGGTGTAGTAAGCGCGGAGGAAGCGGGCGAGTTCGGGGAACCAGGCGGGGACGACTTCGGGATGGAAATTGCCTTCGCGATCGCCCATGACCTCGCGGCAATCGGGATGTTGCTTCAAGATGAGCTGGCGAAGATCGTGCGGGGGAAGTCCGGGGGTGAGGATTCGGCAGAGTAGGGCGTTTTCGGGGGTTTCGATGAAGCCGCTGGAGAGGGCATCGGGGGCGGTTTCGTCCTGCTTCCAGACGAGGGCACAGAGGCCCCAGGCGGTGGGGATGAAAGCCATGTCGTGCTGGATATAAGGCGATGGGTACGTGGAAGTTGCGGACTTGATGACGACGGGTCCGTTGTTTAAGGAACGGGCAATTTTTCGCCCCCTCCCCCTCTGGCGTGCAACGATCATGGCCTGTCTCCGTTAGGCTTTATACGGGGCGGAATTCTCGGGAGTACCGCCGTCCGATAGTGTATATTGTAATGACACGTCGGAAGTCAGCGAAGCGGAATCTGGCAAATCGAATGGGCGAAAATGGCGCGAGCGGCGACTTATTCCGGAAGCCGTTCATTTAGCTCAGCCCAGGAAGAGATGCCGAGAGATTCGGCCCATTATACGCTTCGCGGAAGATCGACCGAGGTGGCTTGGGTAGAGAAGGAACAGCAGGAAACAGAAGGAATTTGGGAGACGGGCGCGAGCCTGCAGGGGATGACCTCATGATTGACCTGTCACGTGCACAGAAGATTCAAATTGGCGTTGTTGCGACGATCCTGGCGCTGGCGGGCTACATGTTGTATCGCGGGAGCCGGCCGGAACCGGATATGACCATTGCGTCGTGGACGGTTCGGGCTCCGCTGGTGACGAATGCGTCGACCAAGCCGGTGATGGTGACGGTGAGTGTTTTCGCCTGCTATGACGGGCGGTTGAAGATCACGGAATATCCGCCGCAGGTGAGGCAGAATGCGTTGATCACGTTCGATACGGATTTTCATCGGACGAGTTTTACGGTGTATCGGGATCCGCTGCTGGACATTGAAGCGATCAGCGATCCTTACAAGCGGGTGCTGACGTTTGCGGCGTACAACAGCATTGAGAAGATCACGCCGCAGAGTTTTCTGGCGAGGGTGGGGTTGACGGGGGATCAGCGGAAGGCGGAGAAGGCGGCGCGGGATGATCTGGTGAATGCGATCGGTTTCATCGACAACGGGGCGGAGACGGGCGCGATTCAGCCGGAGTTGTACAAGCAGGTGATGTCGGTGCTGGCGACGTTCAAGGCGAAGCCGGGGGATTCGACGAAGGATGCGGCGAAGGCGGAGCTGGCGCACAAGGTGGTGGCGCTGGCGATTCAGTACATCAATGAGCTGAACGCGCGGAAGGCGAAGGCGATCAATCAATACGTCGCCACGATGGATGGGGTTCTCAACAGCAAGCAGAAGGAGACGCTGGCGAAGGCCAAGGTGAACATGCGGGCGCGGAGGCGGGCGCCGGTGGTTGCGGCGGCGTATTGAGTTCGCCGGGCGGACGGCGGGTTTACGGATTCACGCCGGCGGGGAGATCCGTGGGGGGCAGGGGGGTGTAGGGCGGATGCTGCGGCAAGTAGCGCATGATTCCCGCGCAGAGCACGGCGATGATTCCGAGCATCAGCAGCATGCTGAGGAAGATCTTGCGGTGCTTGCGGATGGCTTCCAGCGCTTTGGTGCGTCCGGAGAGGGCGGAGGCGAGGAAGAAGATGCCGAGCGCGGCGATCATTTTGATTCCGAAGATCGCCTGGTAGATGCGCTGGTCGGTGGGGGAGAAATCTTTCCAGCGGGCGGTGACGAGGACGCCTCCTTCCCGTGGCACGCGCACCGGCACGGCGAACATGTAGAGGCCGGTGAGGATGAAGAGGGTGATGAGCAGGTAGACGATGTGCTTCCAGCGGGCGTTGATGGCGTCGCGGAGCTGCTGGTGCTGCTCGTCGTTGAGCACCTTTGCGGCGGAGGGGATGAGGACGAAGCGCACGAAGAACGGTGCGCCGATGGCGGCGATCGCGGAGAGAATGTGAATCCACCGCGCGATGAGGGGCAAAATAAGTTCGGGGGGCATTCAAGACCTCTGTATTTGTTGATCCCACTGCAATCAGTCAACGAATTCCACCGGCGTGCACTTGGGCAGCATGCCGATGCGGGTTCCTTCATCGAGGAGGCGATTGACGGCTTCGCGGCCTGTTGGGCCGTAGTCGATGGTCCATTTATTGACGTACATGCCGACGAATTGGTCGGCGAGTTCGACGCTCATGTCGCGTGCGTAGCGCAGGGCGTGCTTCACCGCCTCGGCGCGATGGTCGAGCGAGAACTGGATCGATTTTTTGAGGATGGCGGTGATTTCGCGGATGCGCTCGGGGCCGAGGTCGCGGCGGATGACGTTTCCGCCGAGCGGGAGCGGGAGGTTGTATTTTTCCATCCACCATTTTCCGAGATCGACGCAGCAGTGCAGGCCCTGGTTCTGATAGGTGAGCTGCCCTTCGTGGATGATGAGGCCGGCGTCGGCGTAGCCATCCTGCACGTATTTCAGGATTTCATCGAAAGGTTTGACGACGTTCCGGAAGCCCTTGCCGAGGAGGACGGACGCCGCGAGAAATGCCGTCGTCATGGTGCCCGGGACGGCGATGCGGAGATGCTTTAACTCCTCGATCGTCAGTTTCTTTTTCGCGACGATCATCGGGCCGTAGTTGTCGCCCATGGAGCAGCCGCAGCCCATGAGGGCGTAATTTTTCGCGACGTAGGGATAGGCGTGGAGGGAAATCGCCGAGATCTCCAACTCGCCCTTCATCGCGCGTTCATTGAGCGTCTGGATGTCCTGCAGGACGTGCACGAAATGGTAGGGCCCGGAGTCCATGGCGCCTGTCGCCAGCCCGTAAAACATGAATGCATCATCGGGATCGGGCGAGTGGCCCAATTGGATCGTCATCTTCTCCGCCATGGAATTCCTTGTCGCAACAGAACATTGGGGACATAATCAAAACTTTAGTATAGCGGCGTGTGTGAATCGCGGCGAGAAACGCCCGGACATCTCGCTCCTTCGCATAACCGGAACCCTCAATGCTGCATCGCCTCAAATCGTTTCTCCGTGGAAATCCCTACAAACGGCCGCGGCTTACGCCGTGGCAACCGCCCGCGCGTGGCGAGAATGCCGGGCCGCCGTTTGAGGTGACTTCGATTGAGATGATTGACGCTTCGCCGCACATAGCGGGGGCGCATCTGGATTATCCGGTTGCGGGGTATCAGGGGGCGGAGCATCAACTGGAAATCGGAGGGTGGGTGTTCGGCGGGCAATTTCCTGCGACGGAAGTCGTGCTTTACGATCATCAGGGGATCGAGATTCTGCGCACGCCCTGCAGCATCCGGCGGTACGACGGGGCCGGGAAGGTTTCGAATGCTGTGGAGCAGAACGGGGGGTTCTGGCTGCCGATGTCGATCGTGGCGAATCAGTGTGAACTTCGCTACACGCTGGTGGCGATCCTCGGCAATGGGGCCCATATTCCGTTCGCCAACCTTGTGATCAAGGCCAATACGCTATGCGAATATCAGTCCGCGATTGCGCCGCTGCTGCTGACGTCGCTGGGACGCACGGGTTCGACGTGGGTGATCGGCTTGCTGGCGCGGCATCCGCAGATCATCGCGATTGACCCGCAGCATTTTGATCCGCGCGTTGCCACTTACTGGAGCGGCATCATCGCCGGACTCGCGCAGCCGCAGAGCTACATGCAGATGACGACGCCCGGCGCGATGCATTCGAGAGGCTGGTGGCTGGGGAGTCCGCTTTCGTTCAAAAGCAACCCGCCTCAGGATGCGCTGTTGAATTATCTTCACGGCACAGGTGTGGAATCGATTGCCGATTTCGGCCTGCGGCAGATTGAGGGACTTTATCAACACCTTCGTTCTTCGCAGGGGCGGGATGCGCCGCGCTACTACGTCGAGAAATTCGTGCCGCGGATCGAGCGGCTGACGCTCCGCAATCTCTGTCCCGGGGCGCGCGAGGTTGTGCTGGTGCGCGATCCGCGCGATGTCATCTGTTCGGCGCTCGCGTTCAACAAAAAGCGTGGCTACCAGAGTTTTGGGCGCGAGGCGGTGCAGTCGGATGAAGAGTATGTGCGCTGGTTCAAGGGGTCGGTGGAGAGTCTTGCGAACCTGCTCGACTCTTCGGCGCGGCCGGTGCATCTGCTGCGGTATGAAGAGATTGTTCGATCGCCGCGGGAGGGCCTTCGCGGCTTGTGCCGCTTTCTTGAGCTGGACGGCTCCGATGCCACGATTGATTACATCCTGAAGGAGCGGTCGGAGGAGGTCCTGAAAGATCACCGCACAACGGCCACGCCGGCGGAATCCATCGGCCGGTGGGAAACGGATTTCACGCCGGCGATGCGAACGGCTGCCCGCGAAGCGCTCGATCCTCTGCTGTTGAAGCTGGGTTATCCCGCCACTGCCTAGGCTCTGTCTGAAAACATCAGCGGGATCGTCTGTCGGCCTGGAAAGGCCATCTGCGGCGTCCTCGACCTTCGGAATATTTGCGAATATGCCTCAGGTCTGCGTCCTTGCATCTGGCCCTTCCAGACCGCCATCCGACC
>DATKPA010000118.1:0-18761 GCA_035524355.1 Phycisphaerae bacterium
TAAACCTGGAATGACTGCGAAAAGGTCGGATCGCCCTTCGGCGGCAGATAGGGCATTTCAGGAGTCACATGGCCATCAACCCACAGCACGTTGCCGTAACCGCTGTGCCGGCCGTGAAATTCAGGCGGGGGAGATGTTCCGGTCTGGACGGTGCCGCTCGGCAGGCTCATAGAAGTCACAATCGTCAAAGGCAGATACGGTGCGTGCGGCCCTGGCCCCGCCGAATCTGCCCCAAAAGCTGTCATCGAGGGATTGCTGACATTTGCCAACAACGGCCACAGGCCGCCCGGCAGTCTACTGACAATTGAACAGCTTGCGTAGGGCGCCAAAGTATTACCGTGCGGGTCCGTGGGGTAGCTCGTGGGGTCGTAAGTCGACGGGCAGGAGTTCGTCTTGTAAATTTGCTGGAGGGACATGGAGGCCGGACCACCGCTCACCGTCCCCAGAGCAATCCAATTGAGAATGGTCGAGTAACTGCCGATCTGACCGTTGTTTTCCGCTGCATAACCGGTAATCGATGTGGCCACGACGTGCAGATTGGCCGCGCATCTCACGGTCTTGGCCCTATCGCGACCCTTGGCGATGGCAGGCACGAGCAACGCGACCAGGATGGTGATGATGGCGACCACGACCAGGAGTTCAATCAGGGTGAACCCATTGGGCCGGCGGCGGCGTACGCGGGCATCGGTGGTGTGCGGAGAGGGGCTTGGGAAGCACCGGGGTTTTGGAAGAAAAGGGGCAGATACTGCAACGCCCATTTCAATACCTTCGATCAGAGCCACGAGATAAAAACGCTCTCACAAGCACGGCACATTTTAGCTGGACCCGCGCCGGGGTATTCCCTGGCGCGTTGGCGCCTGTGCCTTCCGGCAATTGGCAATATCAACATTCGTTTCACTCTGAACCGCTGCTGCAAGTTACATCCTGTTGTGGGATTCGTCAAACTATTTCGAGAATTTACTCGTGATATAAACGGGGGGAAGTGCCACGCACTTGAGTGGGGAGTGAAGTGAGCGTCGGGCGAGTGACATCGATGGCCTGACGATCATGCATTTAGGGGTCGATAAAACTGAACCACAGGTGGGCGGGCGGGTGGAGAATGGGATGTGGGACGCGTACGCGGTAGGCAGACGAACAAAAGTAGCTTCGACAGAGTTCGAGCTTTCTTCGGGCACAGGTTCTTTTTTTTGCGGGGGGCGAGTCAGGAGAGGAGGGTGAATTCAATGAATCAAGTGCGTTCGATGGCTTCGGCGAGGGCGATGAGGCGCATGGAGATGGGTTCGCAGGCGGGGTCGATTTGGAGGGCGCGGCGGAGCCAGGCGAGTTCCTGCCAGGGGTCGGAGGAGCGGAGAGGACTGTGGCGGTGTTGCCAACTAAGGGCGAGGGCTTCGGGGGCGATGAGGAGCGATTCGCGAAGAAGTGCGTGGAGCCCCCCCCCGGTTTTGGCGGTGTAAATTCCGGGTGGAGGCAACGGGACGGTGAGGTGGAGGTCGGTGGAGGAGCCGATCATGTGGGTGGTGTTGGTGGTGAATTGGACGGGCAGTCCGGCGGCAAAGGTGGGGTCGGCGGGGGAGGCGAGGCGGGTGTGGATGCCGCGCTGGAGGAGGAGGAGTGCTTCAAGCCAGCGGCCGGTACGCCGAGATTCGTACTGGATGGAGGCGGCCAAGCGGCCGGCGGCGAGATGGTTTGGCGAGGCGGAGGAGGCGGGGAGAAGGATGGTGCCGGCGGGGGCGTGGAGGAAGTCGCGGACTTTCTTTTGCTGCTCGTGGATGGGCGCGGTGGGGTTGAGGAGGACGAGAGTTCCTTCGGCGGCGTTGTAGCGGATCTGGCGGCGGGCTTCGAGGAGGGGGAGATAGATGCGGGCGAGGGAGCGGGCGTCGCGCTGGCGCCAGGCGATGGCTTCGGCGGATTCGAGGGCGCGGCGGGCGGCGACGTAGCGGCCGCCGGCGAGGTGGCGCTGGCCGAGGTCCCAGAGGCGGTGAAGGTGGGAGAGCGGTTCGGGAGTTGTGTTCATGCGGGGGATGGTGGGGCGAGCAGGGAGGGATGTCAACCGGGGTGGGACGTTATGGTTGCTGAAGGCGACGGTTTTGTCGTCGCGTTTTCCTCTGGCGCGGGGATCAACGGCACGGCGCGCGAATGGCCGAAACGAGGGCTGAAAACTGTGATCTCGATGCGGGATGGGTCGGGTGCCAACGCGATCAAGCGACCTATTTCGGAGTTGGTGTTCACCGCAACTGCGCCACCAGAATTAGCAAATTCCACTGCTGTTGCCTTGTTGTACTGCACATAATCGTTAGGAATGGGTGCGGTCTGAGATCGGCTGCCGTATCGAACGCGGATACTGGTAACAGACGGCTGGTCTTCAAGCCAAAATACCCAGATTTTTGAGACTTCCCCGTGCTTTTCGAGAATGGCGGCAGACAATATCGGCGCCATGTCCACATGCAGCGGCATTGTCCGGATGTCGTCGAGCAATCTTCTGTGGACGAGTTGATCGAACCGAATCTTGGTGGGTGCGCTTAGAAAGGAAACAGTGTTTTTCACTCGCTGATCGAAGTCTTCGGTTCGCTTGGTCACGCATCCCATCAACGGAATGCTGAGCAGGAGCAGCACGGTCGTCAGGTGGCGCGTTCGCATGGTGTCGATACCTCGCTTTATCCTCTTTCATTTTACACTCTCGGCGGCCGGAGCGTCGAACCTGCTTCCCCCCGAGCGTGGCATGCGTTCGTTTGGCGAGTATGATGAAGACACGTGACGCGTCGCGAGGGATTGATTGTGCGCTATCGGCGGGAAAATGGTGAAGAGGGGGAGGAGACGGGAGGAGAGTCGCAGGGCTTGCGGAAGCGGCGCCGCGGCGTGGCGTTGTTGCCGACGATGTTCACGCTGGGGAATTGTCTGTGCGGGTTTGCGTCGATTCATTATGCATCGCTGGGGTCGACGGGGAATGATCCGAATGCGCTGTCGAATTATGCGATCGCGGGGTATGCGATTTTCGCGGCGATGCTGTTCGACATGTTTGACGGGTTCTTGGCGCGGCTGACGCGGTCGGCGTCGGATTTCGGGGCGGAGCTCGATTCCCTGGCGGACATGGTCTCCTTCGGGGCGGCGCCGGCATTTCTGGCGTTGTCACTGATTGGCGATTTGCTGAAGCGTCCGGCGGGGGTGTATGCCCTCGAATATCTGCCGGGGCCGTTTTCGGATAATGCGTGGGGGCGGCTGTTCTGGCTGATCGGGGCGATTTATGTGTCGTGCACGGCGCTGCGTTTGGCGCGCTTCAACGTGCTGAACAAGCACGAGGTCAGCTCGCATATGAATTTCCGCGGCATGCCTTCTCCGGGGGCGGCGGCGGTCGTGGCCTCGTCGATCATCTTTTTTGAGACGCTGTACGCGAAGAAGCACGTGATTCCGTTCAACGTGCCGGCGTGGCTGCTCGACTGGCTCAAGACGGTGTTTCCGTATCTGTTGCCGCTGGTGCTGTTGATCGCGGCGCTCCTGATGGTGTCCCGGTTTGCTTATTCGCATTTGATCAACCGGTTCTTGCGGGGTCGCAAGAAGTTCCGCCAGGTGGTCGGGTTTTTGTTTTTGATCATGCTGATCGGGTGGCAGCCGCAGATCACGACGCTCGTGGCGATTTATGCGTACGCGTTGTCGGCGCCGGTCACGTGGTTGTGGAAGATCATGATGCGGAAGGAGCGGGGGGTGGTGCGGGCGGCGGGAGGGGCTTTGCCGCAGGCGCCGCGGGCAAGGTAGGGATCGGCGGGCGCCTCGAATGTGCGATGGCGCCGCGCGGCCCGAGGCGACATCGGTCGTTTTCTGATTGGAGAGCGCGATGGCGAACAGGACGGCGATTGTGACGGGCGCGGGAACCGGGATTGGACGGGCGACGGCGCTGCGGCTGGCCAGGCAGGGCTTTGCGGTGGCGCTCGTGGGGCGGACGGCAGCGACCCTGGAATGGGTGGCGAGGGAAATCGTCGCGATGCGCGGGGAGAGCATGGTGGTGGTGGCGGACGTTTCGAAATGGGACGCGGTGGAGGGGATGGTGCGGGCCGTGGTGCAGCGGTGGGGTCGCGTGGATGTGCTGGTGAACAATGCGGGGATGGCGCCGAGCGTGGCGGTCGCGGAGATGGAGCCGGCGCTGTGGCGGGAGATACTGGATGCGAATTTGTCGTCGGCATTTTATGCGACCCGGGCCGTGTGGGGGGTGATGCAGAAGAACGGTGGGGGGGCGGGGGGGGTGATCGTGAACATTTCGTCGATGGCGGCGAAGGATCCCTTTCCCGGGCTCGGGGCGTATGCGGTGGCGAAGATCGGCGTGAATATGCTGTCGCTGGCCAGCGCGCGGGAGGGGGATGCGGTGGGGATTCGCGTGGTGGCCATTGCGCCGGGAGCGGTGGAGACGCAGATGCTCCGGAAGCTCGTGGATGAAAAGTCGCTCGGGGCCGAACATGTCATGGCGCCCGACGATGTGGCGGCGGCGATTCTGGATGTCGTGGACGGATCGCTGCGGCATTGTTCGGGGGAAACAATTTATCTGCACCGGCGGGCGACATGAGCGGTGTCGAGCCACGCGCCAGCCGGCAACTATTGCGGTGCAGGTGCTCTTGTGCGGCGGGCCTGGCGACGCAGCAGGAGAGCGAGCATTCCCATCACGAGCGCGAGCGGGATGCAGCCGAGCATCGCCATGGCCATCAAGCGCGATTCCGGCGAGTAGCCTCCGGAGGTTCCCACTTCATCGCTCCACCGCAGCAGCGGGTACTGCACATCCTCCGGGGCGATCGGCGTGACCCGCTGCATGTAGATCATCGCGCCGACGGCCCACGCGCCGATCGTCAGCAGCAGCAATGCCATCACGAGAAGAACGGGCGTCGCGAAGCGGAGCCATGCGGGCATTCGCGCAGCGGGCGGCCTCGAGGGTGCGTTCTGCTTTGTTGCACCGTTCTGCACGTGGCGCCTGGCCGCGGCTTCCAGCGAATCGTTTCCCTCCTCCACCTTCACATCCGCCATGGGGGCGTCTCCACTGTGCGCAAAGCCTCTGCCGCATCTTAACCCGGGGCGGCGCGCGGCCCAACTTGAGGCGAAAATGCGCTCCACGTATCATCACGCTCATGAAGCGACTTGTTTTCATTCTCGTCCTGGGCGGGGCCGCAACGCCCCTGCTGGCTGCCGGCAATACGCCCGATCGTGTGGCGATCCCGCTTTCCACCGGCTGGGTGGAGGGATTCCTGCTGCTGATCGTCTGGCTGTTTGTCGCGGCGGTCGTGATCGGGCCGCTGATCACGTTTTTTCACCTTGAGCCGCGCTCAAGTCAGCATTTCATCGACGATCGCAAGGTCCGCTCCTGAGTTCATCTGTTTTTTCGAGAGAGCATTCCATGGCCTCCGACCATTCCTTTGATATCGTCAGTGAAGTCGATTTGAACCTGATGCACGATGCGGTCATGCAGGCCCAGCGCGAGATCGGGCAGCGGTTCGATTTCCGCGGGACCTCCGCCGCCATTCAGGACCTCGACCGGAAGGAAAAGCTCGTCACCATCACCGCCGACAACGAGCCGCACCTGGAGGCCGTGCTGCAGGTGCTGATTTCCAAGATGATCAAGCGCGGCATTGATCCCAAGGCGCTCGACCGGCAGAAGGTCGAAGCCGCGACACACAAGACGCTGCGGCAGAAGATCAAGCTGAAGAACGGCATCGACCGCGAGACCGCCAAGGCGCTGCAGAAGCAGATCCAGGAGCTGGGGTTGAAGGTGCGGGCGCAGATTCAGGGGGATGCCGTGCGCGTCGTGAGCGCGAAGCTCGACGATCTGCAGGCGGTGCAGGCGGCGATCAAGGCGAAGCCGCCGGAGATCGCGGTGCAGTTCAATAACTACAAATGACAACGGGGTGATTCGATGAACGCGGGACAGACATGCAAGCAGTAGTTTCCATTACACAAAAAGAGTTGATGGAGCTGCTGCTGAACGTCGCAACGTCACGGCCGGTGTTCATCTGGGGACCGCCAGGGATCGGGAAATCGTCGCTCGTGCAGGCGTTTGCAAAGCAGGTGGGATTGGATTGCGTGAGCCTGCTGGGAAGCCAATTGGCACCGGAAGACCTGATCGGCGTTCCGCAGATTACCGACGGTGTGAGCCGGTTTTGTCCACCGGCGATGATAGCTCGGAAGGAACCTTACTGCCTATTTCTCGATGAGCTCAACGCCTGTTCGCACGAGGTGCAGAAGGCGTTTTACAGCCTGATTCACGAGCGGCGGATAGGCGAGTACTTGCTGCCGCCGGGGAGCATTGTGATAGGCGCGGGGAACCGGGCGCAGGACAGTGCGATTGTGCGGCCGATGTCCTCGGCGATGATGAATCGAATGGTGCACGTACAGCTTCGGGCGTCGCATAGGGACTGGCTCGAATGGGCGCATGGCGCGGGCATTCATCCGCTGGTGACCGAGTATCTGCAGAACCGGCCGGATCATCTCTGGAGCGAGCCGCCGAAGCACGAGGAGCCATTCTCGACGCCGCGCAGCTGGCACATGCTTTCGGATGCATTGAAGGGGTTCGGCGAGGGAGAACCGCCGGCGGAATGGCTGGAGCGTCTGGCGTTTGGATGTCTATCGCCGCACCATGCGGGGCAATTCCGGGCATTCGTGAAGCAGGTTCACAGCCGCTATCAACTGGCTGCAATTCTACGCGGCGAGGTGAGCTGGCCGGCGGAGCCTGAGCAGCGCGATGTGCTTTATTTTCTTGCGCAGAGCCTTCGCGCAAAGTTGATCAAGGAACTTCCGCCGGAGAAGGCGGCGGTGAACAGCGAGGGGCGGGAACTCGCTCATCGGGCGAAGGGCTTGATGAAGGAGCTGGCATCGATCAGCCTGGAGATGGCGCAGTTGGTGGTGGCTTCGGAAAGGGGGGAGGGCCTGCCTTCGTGGCTGATGGTGGAGATCGTACGGGATTTGCCACGGCTGGTGGAAAAGCGCGATGTCAAAGCGTAAGGAACAGGTCAACGAATCGAAGAAGTGTCGCGATGCGGCCTGGGCGAAGATCGGCGCGCATCCGATATTCGCGCCATTGCATTACCACGCGCGGCTGGTCGATCGACCCGGCAATCTTTGCTCGAGCGATGGGTGGGCGGTCGTGACCACGAATGGATTTGTGCACGTGCATCCCACGCGCCGGGCGGAGGTGGAGGAGTGGGTGTATGTGTTTGCACATGCGCTGCTGCACCTGGGGTTAGGCCATCTGCAGCGGCGGCCGCACGAGCGGGAGTGGAATGCAGCATGCGATTGCGTGGCGGCGCGGTTTCTGGCGGACTTCAAGATTGGCCGGCCGCCGGAGGAGTTGCGCGGCGAATTGCGCGTTGGGCAGCGCGACGAGTCGGCTTTGTACCGGGAGTTCTGCGACGTCGGCATCCCGGACGAGTTGCGGGATTGGGGGACGGCGGGGCCGGGTCACGCAGACATGGCATTCGCGGAGAAGCCCATCAACTGGCGCGGGTTTACCGATTGGGGCAAGATATTTTCGGCAGGATTGACGAACGCCGTGGATGACGCGGTTCGCGAGGCGGGCGGTCACGGGAAAAAGACGCACGCAAGTACTCCGGCGGAGGAGGCTCGGCAATGGTTCATCAATCACTATCCGCTGCTCGGAGCGCTCGCTGCACGGTTTAAGATCGTCAGCGACAATGTGATCTGCGCCCGCCTCGACATTTCCGTCGCCGCCATCGACGAGTATATGCACACGATCTATATCAATCCCGCGGCCGGGCTGGACCCGCAGGAATTGCGGTTCGTCATGGCGCATGAGCTGTTGCACGTCGGATTGCGGCATGAGGCGCGGCGACAGGGGCGCGAACCATACCTGTGGAATGTCGCTTGTGATTACGTGATCAATGGCTGGCTGATCGAAATGGGGCTCGGCGTGCTGCCGCGGGTCGGGGGGCTTCACGATTCAGAACTGAAGGGGCTCGGGGCTGAGGCGGTTTATGATCGAATCGTGACGGACATCCGCCGCTATCGCCGTCTGGCGACGCTGAGGAGCGTCGGCGCTTCGGACATGATCGATTCAGCGACGCCGGGGTGGTGGGAATCGAGCGATGGCATGGATGTGGACACTTTCTGCCGGCGGTGCCTGTCGCAGGGGTTGGAATATCACCGCCGGGAGGATCGCGGGTATCTGCCGCTGGGACTAGTGGAGGAGATTCGAGCGCTGTTGCAGCCGCCGATCGGGTGGGACGTGCAATTGGCGCGGTGGTTCGACCATCACTTTCCGTCGGTGGAAAAGCGCCGGAGTTATGCGCGCGTGAGTAGACGCCAGAGTGCCACACCGGAGATTCCACGGCCGCGGTATGTGGTGGGGGACAATGCGTTGGAAGGCCGTACATTCGGGGTGATTCTGGATACGTCAGGATCGATGAACCCGGAGACGCTTGCCAAAGCGCTGGGGGCGATTGCGAGTTACAGCGTTTCGCGGGATGTGCCGCTGGCGAGGATTCTCTTTTGCGATGCCGTTCCGTACGATGCCGGGTATATGGCCCCAGACGCCATCGCCGATCGGGTGCAGTTAAAAGGGCGGGGAGGGACGGTGCTGCAGCCGGCGATCGATCTGTTGGAGCGGGCGGAAGATTTTCCTAAGGATGGGCCGTTGCTGATCATCACGGATGGGAAGTGCGATCGGTTGCGCGTTCCGCGGGAGCATGCGTTTTTGATGCCGCAGGGGGCGGTGTTGCCGTTTGTGCCGGTCGGAGAAGTGTTCCACATCGTATAGTCGCATAATTGCGGTGCGGTTTAAATCAATTGCAAATAGTGCGGGCCTTGGCAGGATGATATGATGGGGGCGCTAAATGGAGTATTGCGATGGTATATCGGGGAACGATCAGGAACGGGCAGGTGGTACTGGAGGAGAGCGCCAGATTGCCGGAGGGGGCGCATGTCCGCGTAGAGATTGAAAACAGCCATCTGGAGGACCTGCCCACATCGGATATGACGGAGCTGCTGAAAATTGCGGGGACGTTAGACTCCGGCAGGCGCGACGGTTCCGTGAACCACGACCGTTATATTTCAGGCGTGACCCGAGCCGAGAGCGCTGAGTGAACGCCATCTTCGCGGACACCTCCTTCTTCATTGCGCTCATCGAAAAGAGCGATCAATATCACCATGCCGCGGTGGCGTTCTCACGGCAAAACCGGCGGCCGCTGATCACCTCGAGCGCTGTCGCTCTTGAGCTTGGCGCTTACTTTTCGAAGGGACCGCGGAGACCATTGTTTTCGCTCTGCCTCCAGGCAATTGAACGGGCGCATGTCGAACAGGTGCATGTGACGCATCAACTGCAGGAGCGTGCAATCGCGTTGTTCAATGACCGTCCGGACAAGGAATACTCCCTCGTGGACTGCATCTCGTTTGTTCTGATGACTGAAGCGGGAATTCGGGACGCGGCGACAACCGATGGGCATTTTGAACAGGAACATTTTTCAGCGCTCTTGCGTAACCTCCAACCCCGCTCATGATCGTATTATGCACAAACCTCCCCTCCACCTCCTCGCCACCACGCTCTGGGAATATCCCTCCCAGGATTACGGGCGCGAACCGCACGGGAACAAGGACTACGTCGGCGCCACGCCGGCGTGGGTCATCTGGCAGTTGCTGCAGCGCTACACGCGCGAGGGCGATCTCGTTGTCGATCCGATGTGCGGGTCGGGCACGACGATTGACGTGGCCAATGAACTGAAACGCAAGCCGTCCGGCTTTGATGTGAGCCCGTCGCGTCCGGACATTCAGGCCGCCGATGCACGCAAGATTCCCCTGCCCAACGAATCGGTCGATTTTGTCTTCATCGATCCGCCATACTCGACGCACGTGGACTATTCCGATGATCCGCGCTGCATCGGCAAACTCGATGCGGCGGTCGAGGGCCCGGACCCGGTGAACCCCAAGGCGGCCAATCCGCTGCACAATCCGTATTACGCGGCGATGGGGCAGGTGATCCGCGAGATTCACCGCGTGCTCAAAAATCGCCGCTACATGGCGCTCTACGTGTCGGACAGCTTCAAAAAGGGCAAGCCGTTCATGCCGATCGGGTTTGAGCTCTTCGCCATGATGCGGCAGCACTTCAAGCCCATCGACATCATCGCGGTGGTGCGGCACAACCGGACGCTGAAGCGCGGCCACTGGCACACGGCGGCGATCGAGGGGAACTTTTACCTCCGCGGGTTCAATTACCTGTTCATCATGAAGAAGGAAGAAAAGACCGGCGGCGGCAACAAATAAATGGAGACCTGAAAGGAGCGTCGCATGAACCCTGAAGTCGTTCCTGGCGTCGCTTTCCTTGGTCTTGCGGTGGTGTCGACGGGGGCGGGGCTGGCGCCGATTGTCCTGTGGCCCGCTCCAGCAAAGCTTGCTCCGTTTGTTTTTCCCGCCCCGCCGACGGTGAAGATTCTGCCCTTCAGGCTTTTGCCGAGTCCCACCCCCAAGCCCGGCGCGCAGCTCATTCCCACGCGGATCACCGGCCACGCTGAGCTGATTCCGACGCAATGGCCTGAAGCGAAGATTATTCTGCTCGACCGCTGAGATTACTTTGCAGGGCCGAATCCAGCATTTGCCCGTATAATGCGGGTATGGAAGAACCACAAACCGTCTTTGACCTCCTCGTCCACATGTACCCCCATGCGAAGAAAACGACCCTTCGCGAAATGCTCGCGCATAAACGCGTGCGCATCAACGGCGAGGTCGCACGCAGCCTCAAGCAGCCGGTGCGTAAGTCGGACCGCCTCGAAGTCACCGACATCGCCGCCAGCGGACATCATCAGCACAACACCGTTCTCTCCGACGGCCTGCGCATCGCGCATCTCGACAGCGAGATCATCATCGTCGAGAAGCCCTCCGGCCTGCTCACCGCCACCGACTCCATCGAAAAACGTCCCTACGTCCTGAAGCTCCTCACCAACTACTTCAAAAAGCAGAACCACAAAAACCAGGTCCACCTCATTCACCGCCTCGACCGCGACGCCTCCGGGCTGCTCGTTTTCGCCCGCACCTGGAACGCCTATCGCTCCCTGAAGGAACAGTTCTTCGAGCACACCATCACGCGGCGCTACGACGTCATCGTCCACGGCATTCCGCGGAAGAAGGAAGCGAAACTCGAGAACCTGCTGCTCGAAGACCCCAAGACCGGCGAGGTTCGCATCACCGACGACCTGCGCAACGGCAAACTTGCCATCCTCAGCTACTTGCTGATGAAGAGCGATCCGAAAAAACATATCGCCCATCTGAAGTGCGAGCTCTTCACCGGCCGGAAGCATCAGATCCGCGTGCAGCTCAAGGCGAACGGCCACGTGGTCTGCGGCGATCCGATGTACGGGAAGGCCGAGGAACCGCCGAACCGGCTGGCGCTGCACGCGTCGCATCTGACATTTGTTCATCCGGGGACGAACCGCAAGGTGACGTTCGAATCGCCGATGCCCGGTAGCTTCAATCACATGTTTCTCGTATAGCGGCGCTTGCCAGTGGTGCCGACGCCCTCGCCGGCATTGCGGCATCACCTGCCACCTGATTTGCCTTCCCGCGCCACACGCCTCATCATGGCGCTCATGAAAAAACCGCAACACAAGCCGCACGCTAAGCAGCCCCACGCCCCGCGCGATCATCAACCATCTCGCCCGTCACATCCCCCCGTCAAGGAAACCCACTGGGCCGAAGTCGCCGACTGGTACGACAAGCTCGTCGGCGATGATGGCAGCGAATACCACCAGCATGTCGTCATCCCCGGCGTTTTCCGCATGCTCGACGTTCCGAACAAAAAGCTGCACGTCCTCGACCTCGCCTGCGGCCAGGGCGTCCTCTCGCGCAAACTCGCCGAGGCCGGCTGCACGGTTCTCGGCATTGATGCCGCCGCCCCACTCATCGAAGCCGCCCGGCGACGCAACCAGTCCGAAGGGCTCCCCATCACCTACCACGTCGCCGACGCCACGAAACTTGTCGACGATCGCAACAATCTCTTCCCCCCGCTCAAACCCGATTCGCACGACGCCATCACCCTCATCCTCGCCATTCAAAACATGACGCCCCTCTCGCCCGTCTGGCAGGCCTGCAAAGCCATCCTCAAGCCCGGCGGCTCCCTCATCGTCGTCATGATGCACCCCTGCTTCCGCATCCCCAAACAATCCGACTGGCTCTGGGAAGACCGCGGCAGCGGCGGCGTCGGCGAACAGGTCCGTACCATCAAGCAATACCTCACCAGCAGCAAAGTCGACATCCAAACCCACCCCGGTCTCGCCGCCCACGGCAAAAGCGAAACCACCACGCCGCACTTCCACCGCCCCCTGCAGGCGTATATCAACACGCTGGGCAACGCTGGCCTGCTCATCGACCACATCGAGGAGTGGATCAGCCACAAAACCAGCCAGCCCGGCCCCAAAAAAGCCGCGCTCGATCGCGCCCGCAAGGAAATCCCCATGTTCCTCGCTCTGCGCGCCCGCAAAGTGTGACCGCTCGAATTCACGGTTTTGTGTTTTGTGTTTTGTGTTTTGCGTTTTGTGTTTTGTGTTTTGTGTTTTGTATTTTCCCCCTTGACTCCGACCTGTCTACTGTTATAGTAGTGTAATCACTTCGCCGAGCCCGCAACCGTCATGCTCATCCGCATCGAAGCATCCTCCGGCATCCCCATCACCCGCCAGATCGTCGACCAGATCCGCACCCAATGCGCCTCCGGCGCCCTCGCCGCCGGCGACCGCCTGCCCTCCGTCCGCGAACTCGCCCGCCAAATCGCCGTCAACCAGAACACCATCCTCCGCGCCTACCAATGTCTCACCGCCGAAGGCATCCTCGAACTCCGCCACGGCGAAGGCACCTTCGTCTCCGATTTCGCCACCGGCAAGCAACTGCGACGGGAGAAGGCCCAGCTCCAGGACGAAGCCCAACGCCTCGTCCGCCGTGCCACCGCCCTCGGCTTCACGCCAAAAGAACTCCGCTCCCTGCTCAATGAAGCCATCGACCGACACGCCAACGAATTACCCACCCCCCCCCTCGGAGGAGGCGAACCATGACCCACCCTGTTATCGAAATCTCCGACGTCCGCAAATCCTTTGGCCGCACCGAAGTCCTTCGCGGCGTGCATCTCCACGTCCCCGCGGGGAAAACCTACGCCTTCATTGGCCGCAACGGCGCGGGAAAGACCACCACCATCCGCATGCTCATGGGACTCCTCCACCCCGACGCCGGCTCCATCCGCGTCCTCGGCCTCGACCCCGCCAAAGACACCCTCGCCATCCGCCGGCAGGTCGGCTACCTCGCCGAGGATCAGCAAATGTGGGGCTGGATGAAAGTCCGCGAAATCCTCGGCTTCATCGCCTCCTTCTATCCGAATTGGGACTGGCAGCTCGCGCAGGACCTCGTCGAAAGATTCGCACTCCCCGCCAACGCCAAAGTGAAGCACCTCTCCAAAGGTCAGAACGTCCGCCTCGGCCTGCTCATGGCACTCGCCCACCGCCCGCGCCTCATGATCCTCGACGACCCCGCCCTCGGCCTCGACCCCATCATGCGAAAGGAATTCCTCCGCGACATCGTCGAGCACCTGCAGGGCCAGGAGATCACCGTCTTCTTCAGCTCGCATCTGCTCTACGAAGTCGAACCCGTCGCCGACATCATCGGCATCATCGACAACGGCCGGATCGTGCGCGAAGCCGACACCGACACGCTCCGCGACTCTGTCCGTCGCCTCACCTTCTCCGCCGACGACTGGAAGCTCGCCCGACCCGAAATCGTGCGCGTCACGAAAATCCTCGACATCCATCCGCACGGCCGCCAGGTCGCCGTCATCGTCGAGAACGCCCAGCGCGCTCTGGAGGCGGTCAGGAAAGCCGGCACCACATCCACCGGCTTTGGCGAGGCGGCCGGAGTTGGCCTGAACCTCGACGAAATCTTCGAGGCTTACGTCGTCGGGAGAGTCGCGGAAGATCCGCCCGCCAAAGGCGGATCTCCCGCCCTCCAACTCACCGGCCGTCCGTGACCAAGGAGCACGCCATGATCCGCAAGATGCTCTGGAAGGAAGCGCGGGAGAGCGCCTGGAAATTTATGATTCTCACTGGCGCGCTTCTCACGATCGTGGGGATCGTCTTCTATAGCGCAACGTCGCCGATGGATTGCGCGCCCTGGCTGGTCTTCGGCTCCGCCGTCGCCACCGTCTGGATCGCCGCGGGTTCCGCTGCAACCGAGCGCCGCGCCGGAAGTCTGAATGTGCTGCTCGCGCTTCCGGTTCGTCCGGTGACGATTTTCGCAGTCAAGTCCTGCATCAGTCTGTTGACCGTGCTCGTGCCGTTCGCGCTGGCCGCGGTGGCCGTTGCTTTGAAATTCCCCGAGCTCCACTCTCGCAACGCGCTGGCGGAATGCCTTTGCGCGATCGTCATACCAATCCCGCTCTACTTTTCGATCCTGGCAGCGGCCGCGGGTTCCCGCCAGGAGAGCCGGGCCGCGATGATCGGCGCCCTCGAGTTGCTGGTCTTTTTCGCCTGGGTATTCTTCGTCATCCTGCTTTTCCGGCACCAGGCACGGCCGGCCTGGTATCTCTTTGTTCCCAACCCCTTTTTCGTGCTCCTCATCCGGGACAATCCGCGAGCCGACGACATGATCCCAGTGCAGCTTCTCATCACCCTCTTCTGGCTCTCCATCGCCGCCGTCCGCTTCCTCCGCACCGCTACCAACACCGG
The DNA here is from genome assembly GCA_035524355.1 of Phycisphaerae bacterium. GTDB lineage: Bacteria > Planctomycetota > Phycisphaerae > WQYP01 > WQYP01 > DATKPA01. The sequence continues at coordinate 14,676 of DATKPA010000118.1, forward strand.
CACCGGCAGCGAAGAACGCCACATCCCGATCACGCGCACCCTGGTGCTCCCACTCGAATATTCCCCGCTCCTCTGGAAGGAAATCCGCGAGCAGATCGGCGTCCTCGCCATCGCCTTCTGGTCCGCCATCGGCGTCGCCGTCATCGCCGGCCTCATTACCTGCGAAGAAATGCGCCACGAGAACGGTCGCTTCCTCAACGCCTTTGCCGCCATGCTCCAAGTCATGCTTATCGCCGGCGGCCTCATGCCCCTCCTCATCAGCATCGTCCTCGGCGTCGGCGCCTTCTCCGGCGATCTCGAAGACCGCCTCCTCCACTTCTGGCGCGGACAGCCCATCCCCACCCACCTCTGGTTCTGGACCAAGTACCTCGTCAGCGCCGTCGGCATCTTCCTCCTGCTCGTCCTCCCCCTCTCCGTCGCCGCCGGCGGCATCACCCTCTTTGATCTCTCAGACGCCCGCTTCGGTCTCGGCAACGCAACCCAGTTCCGCCAACAGGCCTGGACCATCTTCATCGCCGTCCTCATCATCCTCCCTTTCGCCCACGCTCTCTCGATCTTTTTCGTCAGCATCATCCGCCGCCCGATGTACGCCACGATCCTCGCCCTCATCGTGCTCGCCGCCGTCGCCTTCATCCCGATCTTCACCCGCACAGGTGCGCCAGTCTCCTTCAGCGGGCTCCCTTACTGCAATCTCGCGGAAATCCTGAGCAACCCCGGCGAGCCCGCCTCACTCATCCTCACCCTCTTCGCCATCAGCCTGATCCTCGCCGCCCTCCTCCTCACCGCCTCCCGCCGCCTCCTCTCCCGCAACTGGCGCCTCGCCTGAGCTCGCCCTCTCCCAATCCATTCACTGATTCGCTTACTCGCTTATTCACTGATTTCCTCACCGCTTCATCCACGGCGCAATGTGCTGCGCCAGGAACTCCTCCCCGCCCGATGCAATATGCCCGCCCCAATGATTGCACGTCTCCGCAAACTCCTCGCACCACGCCAACTGATGCAGCTTCTCCTCGTACAGCCGCTGCTCCTCCTTCGACAGCCCCTCCGGCACCCGGAACCCCACGCACCCCGCCGCACGCGTAAACACCCGATCCACCGTCCCAAACAACCGCGTCCCCCAGTTCAATATGAACAGGTCCTTGCGCGAGTAAGAATTCAGCACGCCCTTCCGGCACTTCCGCATCGCCCGCGCCAGGTTGTACCCCGGCGACAACGCACCTCCCAACAGCACGATCCCCTCCACCATCCGCCCCTCCGGCAGCGACTCCGCCGCAAACACCGCCACCCCCGCTCCGCCCGACTGTGCCACCAAATACACCGGCCGCCCCGGATACTCATCCTGGTACCGCACAATCTCCGCCGCCACATCCCGCGCACGCCGCCGCGTCCGATCGATCCGCGTCAGATTCGCCAGATACCCCCCGGGGAACGGCAACCCCCAGTTGAACACCCGAATCGCCCCGCGAACGCCCCCCTCATGCAGCCCATCACACATCCCGTACGTGAACACCGACTCCGACTCGATCCCCGGCAGCACCAGCGTCAGCCCCTCCTGCAGCAGTGCCGCATCCAGCGTCCGCGCCCGCCGAATCCCCAGACCCCGCATCACCCACATCTCCGCAAACTTCAGCCGCAGCGCCCACCCTTCCGCCAATCCCCTCAGAAACGTCTTCGCCTTCCGCGGAACCTTCGGCACCCGCAGCCCCGTCCGCTCCCGCGCTGAAATCCCGATCGTTTGCTGAACTATCGACGTCACAACAACCTCACACACTGCATATCGTGATGAACATACCTTCCACTTTCAGACTTCCTCTTTTACCGGTCTATCCTAAACGAGACTCTAGCCCCGCCTTTACCGAAAGCAAACATTAAGTTTCAGCCTTAGCGCTCCGTTCGGCTGATGGTCGTAACCGAGCCTCCTCCCCCAACCCCTCACCACATTTCTCTCGCATCTTCGTATCTACCGTTTGCAATGCCATTAATAGTCGTCGCCGAAGAAGTCCACCGCCTCGCCATCCCCTGCGCGAAGGCCGCCCGCAACACCCCCCCAGTGCCCCCGCCGACTCTCCGCAAACCCGTCTCCGCCTGAACCTTTGCGAAATTACCGCGTTTGCATTGCGTCCCCCACCGAAGTATCGTTTCCACTACATGAAATGCTCACTCCACCAGTTCTCTCTCCTGTTCGCCGCGCTCGCCTGCGCTGCTGGCTGCGCGCACCACACCCAGCACGCCCCCTCCCTCACCAACGCCGAGCCCGCCCCCGCCACCCAACCCGCCACGCATAAAGGCTTCTTCTCTCGCACCGCCGACGCCACCTGGGAGGTCGTCTCCGCCCCCGTCCGCCTCGTCACCCCTCAGAAGAAAACGCCCGCTGCCGAACCCGTGACCTACCAAGCCCCCGAAGCCGTCATCATCGTCCCGCAAGCCGAAGGCGGCGAAGGCCTCCTCGGCGTCGCCACCCAACCCGCCACCACCCTCCCCAAGTAATCCCTTCCCAACTCCCAATCACCGCAACATTTACCCATCTTGACGCACCCTCCCGCCATTAGCGCGAACTGCGCCTATCCTTAATCCCTGAAACTATGCGCAACTGCCTGCCATTCATGGCCTTGCAAACTGAACCCCGCTCCTGCGAATGAATCGAAACACAACAAATCAGACCTTGCGATCCCCGTTCGCCATGGCAGACTTCTTTGTCCCCTTTGTGATCCCCCACCCCGGCTGTCGCTGAACCTTAAACGCGAGAACTCCCATGAATGCCATGAGCAAAGCCGCTCTCATTGCGCTCGCGCTCCTCGCCGCCGCCGCCGCTGCTGCCCACGCTGCTTCCACATCTGCCAACATCCCCCTCCACCCCACTCAAAGCGCCTCCCTCTTCTGCCAATTCTCAACCAGCCACTTCAACTTTCACAACAACGCCGGCAGCATTTCTACGCCAACCCCCGAACCGAACGCTTCTGGAACTGCCACCGCGACAACACCTTCGTCACGCTCCCCTCACCCCTCCACTTCCAACCTCAAATAGTCATACTCCACCCCCGCCGTCGTACTCCCCGCCGGCACCGTCAGCGTGATCCGGTTCGTCCCCTTCTGCAGCATCGTCCCTGGAAACTTCACGTCCCGCTCCTGCCAGTACGACCGATCCGCATCCCGATGAATCACGCTCGTGTTCATCAACCCCGTCACCTGCCCCGCCTCCTTCCCGTTCACCCCCACGCTCAAACTCCGCGCCTCCGTCCCCGCAAACGCCAACCGCAGCGTCGCCCCTCCCGTCGGCACGTGATCCATCTCAAACACCACCGTCCACGTCGTCTCCCGCCCCTGGTACCCCGTCGTCCCCACCCGGTGAGGCACCTCCATCAAATTCCAATCGGTCTTCGGATCCGACTTCCCAATCACAAACGTCACATCATTCGGAAACTCTTCCGCATACTTGTTGTACAACCCCCACGAGTTGTATATGTCCCCGTTCTTGAACTCATCCGCCGTCCGGTCCGGCTTCCCGATCTCCCACACCTGCTGCCCGAACCGCACCGGCTTCCACACCACCTTCCCCAACTCCACCGTCTTCCCCGCCTCCACCGTCACATCCGCCTCCGCAAACTCCCCCAGCACGTTGTCCGCAATCGCATGCAGCGTGTACCTCCCCGCCCGCACCGCCGGTATTGAAAAATGCCCCGCCTCATCCCCCCGCACCCAGAACTCATAAAACTTCGCATCATTCTGCCACGTCACATTCTGCGGACCTGCGTTGAACCTCCCCGCCCCACCTGGACGGCCCCCCCCTCCCGCACCTCCTTGACGCCCCACGCCTCCTGCACCTCCCTGCCCGCCCGCACTCGCCGGCCGCGCCGCCGTCACATAGTCCGCATGCGTCAACCCCACCCGCAAATGCTCCAGCCTCCCGCCCCCCGCCCCACCCCCTCCTTGCCGATCATCCAACACAATCTGCCCCTCCGCCGCACCACGCTCCGCCGCATGCGGATAATCCACCCCGTTCACCCACCCATACGGCCACTTCGCCTCCTCCTCCTTCTCCTTCGCCAACGCCTCCTGCCACAATCCCTCCGGCGTCCTGCTTTCCTT
>DATKPA010000119.1:0-24980 GCA_035524355.1 Phycisphaerae bacterium
TTGTTCATCGGCCCGCGTCTTTGCCTACCCCTGCTTTCAGACCCCGCCTCGCGGCGACGCCCTTGGGTTCGGCTATCCTTCACCTCCATCAGGTTGGACCGGGACTTGCACCCGGAAGTAGTCGGACATGCGCGGCATACAAAAAAGGGCGGGCGTCTTGCGACGTCCGCCCTTTGGGGTTCATGGGAGGTTTTCCGGAATCAGGCTTCGGTGCCGGCGGGCTGACCGGCCGGGGCGGTGGCGGCGGGTTCGAGGGCCGCGCCGTTGCCGGCGGCGATCGGGGCGACGACGGTGGGAGCGGGTTCGGGGGCCGGTGCGGCGATTTCGGCTTCAGGCTCTTCGACAGGCGTGCCGTAGTGGCCGACGGTCATGTCGAGGTAGGGCTTGAAGGCGGTGCCGGCGGGGATGAGGTGGCCGAGGATGACGTTTTCCTTGAGACCGACGAGGGTGTCTTCCTTGCCCGCGATGGCCGCTTCGGTGAGGACCTTGGTGGTTTCCTGGAAGCTGGCCGCGGAGACGAAGGATTCGGACTGGAGCGAGGCCTTGGTGATGCCGAGGAGGAGGGTCTTGGCGGTGGCCATCCTGGGGCGTTTGCCCTTGGCGACGGTGCCGCCCTTTTCCTCGACCTTGGCGTTGATTTCCTTGAGCTCATCGCGGCTGACGACCTGGCCGATGGAGAGGCCGGAATCGCCGGGCTCGTCGATCTTGAGCATCTTGGCGAGGGCTTCGTTGCCGTAGCGGAAGCGGAACTTGTCGACGACTTCGCCGGGGAGGAACTTGGTGTCGCCGGGGTTCTCGACTTTCACCTTGCGGAGCATCTGCGAGATGATGATCTCGATGTGCTTGTCGGAAATCTTCTGGTTCTGGGTGCGGTAAACGTTCTGCACTTCCGCGAGCAGGTAGTTCTGCAGGGCGTCTTCACCCTTGATTCGCAGGATGTCGTGCGGGACGTGGGGACCTTCGATGAGCGGATCGCCGGCATCGACGGTGTCGCCGGTGTGGACGCGGAGGGTGGAGGCCTGGGGAACGTGGTGTTCCTTCTCGATGCCGCCTTCGCCGCGGACGATGATGGTCTGCTTGCCGCGGCGCTTGTCGCCCTGGATTTCGACGCTACCGGAGATCTCGGCCATGATCGCGGGATCCTTGGGCTTTCGTGCCTCGAAGATTTCCGTGACACGGGGGAGACCGGAGGTGATGTCGGACGTGCCCTTGGATTCCTTGGGCTGACGAGCGAGCAGGTGACCGGGGACGACGAGCTGGCCCGAGTCGACGTCGATGCGGGCTTTCGCCGGCAGGAAGTGGAAGTCGAGAATCTTGCCGTCGGCGGGGTCGACGATCTTAATCTGGGGGTGGCGTTCGCCTTTGTGTTCGACGACGACGAGGCGCTTCACGCCGCCCTTGCCTTCGGATTCGGCACGAACGGTTTCGCCTTCCTCGATGTCCTGGAACTCGATGCGGCCGGCCTTTTCGGCGAGGATCGGGATACGGTGCGGGTCCCAGACGGCGATCTGCTGGCCGCCCTTGACGGCGTCCTTCTCCTTGGCGAGGAGGGTGGCACCGTAAGGAACCTGCTGGCGTTCGAGTTCGCGTCCCTTGGCATCGACGACGGCGATGAAGCCGTTGCGTTTCAGCACGACGAGGTGCTTGTTGCCTTCGTGATCGGCGACATCGACGGCGTTAAGGTCGCGGTATTCGACGATACCGGCGGCACCGGCGCGGATGTCGTTCTTGGTGGCGGCGACGTTACCAACGCCACCGGTGTGGAATGTACGCATCGTAAGCTGCGTGCCGGGTTCACCGATGGACTGGGCGGCGATGATGCCGGTGGCGAGACCTTCTTCAACCAGTTTGCCGGTCGAGAGGTCGACGCCGTAGCACTTGGCGCAGACGCCGTTGGGAGATTCGCAGGTCAGCGGGGAGCGGACGCGAACAGTTTCGATGTTGAGGTTTTCGATCTTGGTGGCGATCGTCTCGGTGATGATCTGGCCTTCGCGGACGATGACTTCATCGGTGATGGGGTTGATGATGGTGTCGCTGGAGCAGCGGCCGAGGATGGCTTCGCGGAGCGGCACGTCGATCTGTTCACCCTTATAGATCGCGGACTTGCGGATGCCGTTCTGGGTGCCGCAATCGTGCTTGCTGACGATGACGTTCTGGGCGACGTCGGCGAGCTTACGAGTGAGGTAACCGGAGTCGGCGGTCTTGAGAGCCGTGTCGGCGAGACCCTTACGGGCGCCGTGGGTCGAGGTGAAGTACTCGAGCACGGAGAGGCCTTCGCGGAAGTTGGTCTTGATGGGGGTTTCCATGATTTCGCCGGAGGGGCGGGACATCAGACCACGCATACCGGAGAGCTGCCGGAAGTTATCGACGCTACCACGAGCCTTGGAGTCGGCCATGAGGGCGACCGGGTTGAGGTAGGGGATACCGGAGGGATCGCGCGGGGCGAGCGGGCGGCCGCCGATGTCGCGGGTATCTTCCTTGAGTTCGATCATCATCTCGTCGGTGACCTGGTTACGGGCGTGGGACCAGATGTCGAGCAGGGCGTTGTAGCGTTCACGCTCGGTGATGGCACCGATGGAGAGGTTCTTCTCGACGCGGTCGGCCTTTTTCTGCTGGGCGTCGATGATTTCCTGCTTCTTGGCCGGGATGCGGAGGTCGGTGATGGCGAACGAGAGACCGGCGAGGGTCGAGTTCTTGAAGCCGAGCTCCTTCATATTGTCGAGCAGGTCAATGGTCGCCGGACGGCCGAGGAACTTGTAGGCGTCGGCGATGACGCGGCTGCCACCCTTGGCGGAGAGGGCCGTGTTGTAGAAGGGCATGCCCTTGGGGAGGATGTCGTTGAAGATCAACCGGCCGATGGTGGTGGTGATGACCTTGTTGGCGGGGGTCGGTTCTTCGGGCTTGGAGTCGTTGCTGACGACATGCTCGCGGTCGATACGGACCTTGATGAGGGTGTGCATGCCGATCTGCTTGCGGTGGTAGGCGAGCAGGGCTTCGTGGATATCGCGGAAGGCGAGTTCCTTGCCCGGTTCGCGGTGGCCGACTTCGCCCCGGTGCGCGACGGTGAGATAGTAGATGCCGAGCACGATGTCCTGCGACGGACCGATGATCGGGCTGCCGGAGGCGGGGGAGAAGATGTTGTGCGTCGAGAGCATGAGGATGTGGGCTTCGGCCTGCGCCTCGACGGAGAGCGGCAGGTGGACGGCCATCTGGTCGCCGTCGAAGTCCGCGTTGAAGCCCTTACAGACGAGCGGGTGGATCTTGATGGCATTGCCTTCGATGAGGACGGGCTCGAACGCCTGGATGCCCATTCGGTGCAGGGTCGGTGCGCGGTTGAGGAGGACGGGGTGGCCCTTGATGACTTCTTCGAGGATGTCCCAGATTTCCTTGTCGCGGCGTTCGATCATCTTCTTGGCCGACTTGATCGTGTCGGCCAGGCCGTGCTCCTTGAGCTTGCGGATGATGAACGGCTGGTAGAGTTCGAGGGCGATCTTCTTGGGGAGACCGCACTGGTGGATCTTGAGTTCGGGGCCGACGACGATGACCGAACGGGCGGAGTAGTCGACGCGCTTGCCGAGGAGGTTTTCACGGAAGCGGCCCTGCTTGCCCTTGATCATGTCGGTGAGCGACTTGAGCGGGCGGTTTGAGGAGCCGAGGACCGGACGGCGGCAACGGCCGTTGTCGAAGAGGGCGTCGACGGCCTGCTGCAACATGCGCTTTTCGTTGCGGATGATGACTTCGGGCGCGTTGAGGTCGACGAGCTTCTTGAGACGGTTGTTGCGGTTGATGATACGACGGTAGAGGTCGTTGAGGTCGGAGGTGGCGAAGTTGCCGGACTCGAGGAGGACGAGGGGACGGAGATCGGGCGGGATCACGGGGATCACGTCGTAGATCATCCATTCGGACTTGTTCTCGGAGTTGCGGATCGCTTCGACGATCTTGAGGCGCTTGGTGTAGTCCTTGATCTTCTGCTTGGAGTTGGTCTTGAGGATGCCTTCGCGGATGTTGTTGGATTCGACGGAGAGATCCATGGCGGTGAGGAGGGTGCGGACGGCTTCCGCGCCCATGTCGGCCTTGAAGCCGTCGCCGAACTTCTCGCGGGCTTCGCGGTATTCTTCTTCCGTCAGGAGCTGCTTGCGCTTGAGGGTGGAAGTGCCGGGATCGACCACCATGTAGTCTTGGTAGTAGACCACTTTTTCGAGGTCGCTGGTCTTCATGTCCAGGAGGTTGCCGAGGCGCGAGGGCATGGCCTTGAAGAACCAGATGTGGACGACGGGGGCGGCGAGGTTGATGTGGCCCATGCGCTTGCGGCGCACTCGGGAGTGGGTGACCTTGACGCCGCAGCGGTCGCAGATGATGCCCTTGTACTTGGTGCCCTTGTACTTGCCGCAGGCGCATTCCCAGTCGCGTTCCGGTCCGAAGATGCGTTCGCAGAAGAGGCCGTCGCGTTCCGGGCGATACGTGCGATAGTTGATCGTCTCGGGTTTTTTGACTTCGCCGAAGGACCACGAACGGATGTCGTTCGGGGAGGCGAGGGCGATCTTCACTGCGCCGTAGTCGTTAATGCGATCGTAAATCGTTTCAGCCATTTGGAGAACACTCCGTAAAAGAGTGAATTCGTTTCAGTCCCGGGCGTTGGATGTTTTCCGCGGCCCACCAGCAAAGTTATCCGCCGTTATCAGACAACTTTTTTCTTTTCGAGCGTGATGTTCAGGCCCAGACCACGGATTTCGTTGCAGAGCACGTCGAACGAGACGGGCGTGCCGGCTTCGAGGGTGTTGGTGCCTTTGACCATGCTTTCGTAAATCTTCGTGCGGCCTTCGACGTCGTCCGACTTCACGGTGAGCAGTTCCTGGAGGATGTAGGAAGCGCCGTAGGCTTCAAGGCCCCACACTTCCATCTCTCCGAAGCGCTGACCACCCGTGCGGGCCTTGCCACCGAGCGGCTGCTGGGTGATGAGGGAGTACGGACCGGTCGAACGGGCGTGAATCTTGTCGTCCACCAGGTGGTGAAGCTTCAACATATAGATGTAGCCGACCGTGGTGCGCTGTTCGAACGGCTCGCCGGTGCGGCCATCGAAAAGCTGGACTTTGAAGCTCGGCGGCATCTCGACGAACATTTCTTCGGGAGGCGGCACCTGCTTCTTGTCTTCGAGTTCCTTCTTGCGGGCCCGAACGTGCTTGTTGGCTTCTTCGACGGCCTTGGAGATTTCCTCTTCAGCCGCACCATCGAAGACCGGCGTGACGGCCTGGAAACCCAGGATCGCCGCGGCCCAGCCGAGGTGCGTTTCGAGAATCTGGCCGACGTTCATACGCGAAGGCACGCCCAGGGGATTGAGCAGGATGTCGACCGGAGTGCCGTCATCGAGGAACGGCATATCTTCCTCGGGAACGATACGGGCGATGACACCCTTGTTGCCGTGGCGGCCTGCCATCTTGTCGCCGACCGAGAGCTGACGCTTCGTGGCGAGATAGATCTTGACCATTTCGAGCACACCGGAGGGCAGCTCGTCGCCGCGCTTCATGTGCTCGAGCTTGCGTTCCTTTTCCTCGAAGATCGCCTTGATGCGGGCGTCGTAGCGTTTGAAGGTGCTCTCGGCCTGCTTGCGGGCTTCTTCAGAACCCTTCACCCAGGTGAGCTGGAAGTTCTGAATCTGTTCGAGGATGACTTCGTCGAGGTCGCTCTTGCCGACCTTCTGGCGGGTCGAGGGGTCGACCATCGTCTGGCCGGTGACTTCGTTGATTTCATCAGCCATCTGGCGGAAGAGCACGACGGCACGGTGATTCATTTCTTCACCGTACTTCTTCATGTCCTTCTGCAGTTGCTTCTTCTGCTCGTCGTTCATGTGCATGCGGCGGCTGAAGCGCTGGGCGCCGATGACGACGCCCTCGGTGCCGGCGGGCACTTCGAGCGAGTCGTTCTTCACATCTTCGCCGGCGCGACCGAAGATCGCGTGCAGCAGTTTTTCTTCGGGGGAAAGTTCGGTCTTGGACTTGGGCGCGACCTTGCCGACGAGGATGTCGCCGGGGCCGACGCGGGTGCCGATGCGGACGATGCCCGCGTCATCGAGATTCTTGAGAGCCTTCTCGGAGACGTTCGGGATGTCGCGGGTGAATTCCTCGCGGCCGAGCTTGGTCTCGCGGATTTCGATGTCGAACTCTTCGATGTGGATCGAGGTGAAGGTATCGGCTTTCACGAGCTTTTCGCTGATGACGATGGCGTCTTCGAAGTTGTAGCCGTCGTAGGTCATGAACGCGACCAGCACGTTCTTGCCGAGGGCGAGTTCGCCGTTCTTGCAGGCGGGGCCGTCGGCGATGATCTGGCCCTTCTTGACGCGCTGGCCGAGGGAGACGAGGGGCTTCTGCGTGAGGCAGGTCTTGTCGTTGAGGCCGGCGTTCTTGCGGAGGACGTATTCGTCGGAGTTGTCGACCACGATGCGCTTGGCGTCACAGAAGGTCACGACGCCGGAGCGTTCCGCCTTGATGACCATGCCCGAATTGCTCGGCACGTGCTTTTCCATGCCGGTCGCCACGACGGGCGGATCGGTCAGGAGCAGCGGCACGGCCTGGCGTTGCATGTTGGAACCCATCAATGCGCGGTTGGCGTCATCGTGTTCGAGGAAGGGGATGAGAGCCGCGGAGATGGCAACGGTCTGCTTCGGCGAGATGTCGACGTACTGCACGTCGGCGCCCTTGATCTGGTTGAGTTCGCCGTTGACGCGGGCGAGGACCATATCCTGCCGGACCTTGCTGTTCTCCGGATTGACGACTTCCGGCGGAGCAACGACGGACTTCATTTCCTCGTCGGCACGGAGGTACTTGGTTGCGCCGGCGACCTTGCCGCTCTCGACCACGCGGTACGGCGTGATGAGGAAGCCGTAGGCGTCGATGCCGGCGTAGATCGCCAGCGATGCGATCAGACCGATGTTCGTGCCTTCAGGCGTTTCAATCGGGCAGACGCGGCCGTAGTGCGAAATGTGCACGTCGCGCACTTCGAAGCCTGCACGCTTGCGGTTCAGACCGCCAGGTCCGAGGGCCGAAAGGCGGCGTTCGTGCGTGAGCTGCGAGAGCGGGTTCGTCTGGTCGACCACCTGCGAGAGTTCGCTGCGGCCGAAGAAGAACTCGATCGAGCTGCTGATCGACTTGGAGTTGACCAGTTCGACGATCTTGGTGAGTTCGTTCGGATCCTTGAGCGACATGCGTTCCTGCACGGTCCGACGCAGCTTCAGGAACCCCTTGCGGAGTTCTTCAGCGGCGAGCTCGTCAATGGTGCGGAGGCGGCGGTTGCCGAGGTGGTCGATGTCGTCCACATAGCCCTTGCCGGCGCGAAGGTCCATGATGTACTTGAGCGATCCGAGGATGTCTTCAGCGCGGAGAGTCATCACATCTTCCGGCACGTTCTGTTCGAACTTGCGGTTGATGCGGAAGCGGCCAACCTTGCCAAGGCGGTAACGGTTCGCGTCGAAGAACTTTTCGGCGAAGAGCGTCTTGGCCTTTTCTTCGTGCGGCGGGTTGCCGGGACGAAGGCGGCTGTAGATCTTGAGCAGCGCATCCTTATAGGAGACGGTGCCGTCTTCCTGGATCGTGTTGAGAATGATCGGGTCGTTGACGCGTTCGATGACCTCGACCTTCTTGATGGAACTGCCCTGAATCTTGGCGACGGAATCGCCGATCATCGCGCCGGACTTGACGATTTCTTCGCCGGTCTCGGTGTCGACGATGGCGCCGACGGCATAGAAGTCGGCCTTGAGCTGACCGACCGGGACGGTCTTGGTTTCGTAGAACGCGCGGAGGAGTGCCTCGTTGGTCGAGAACTTCTCATCCATGGCGCGGAGGAAGGTGGTCGCCGGGATCTTGGCCGACTGGTCGATGCGGACGGCCATGACGTCCTTCTTGGTGACGTTCATCTCGATCCAGGAGCCACGCTCCGGGATGACGCGGCAGGCATGCAGCGGCCGGTCGCCTTCCTGGGAGTCGATCACGAAGTCCACACCAGGGGAGCGGTGAAGCTGGGAGACGATGACGCGTTCAGCACCGTTGATGATGAACTCGCCGCCGCCGGTCATGATCGGGATTTCGCCGAGGTAGATGGCCTCTTCGAGGATGTCCGGCTTGTCCTTGCGGGACAGGCGCACCCGGACCCGGAAGGGCATGCCGTAGGTCAGCCGAAGCGCCCGGCACTCGTCCTGCGTATAGCGGGGCTTGCCGAGGTCGTAGCTCATGTATTCCAGTTTCATGTTCCCGTCATACGACTCGATGGGGAACACTTCGCGGAGGAGAGCTTCCAAGCCTTCGATCTTCCGTTTCTCGGCCGGGATGTCGGCCTGGAGGAATCGCTTGTAAGCCGCGGTCTGCACATCAATTAGGTTCGGGATTGGAAGTGCATCGCCACGTTTCGAATAATCACGCACCTGCGTTACACGCATTATGACACCTCTGCCTAGTGGTTCCGATGGAGTTACGCCACCGCCGGGCTTGCGTTGGTCAACGAATCTTCAAAATGTATGGGTACGAACGGGGAGGGCAAAAAAGTACGGGCAAAACATTTCATAGTCCCGCAATATAGTCCGAACACTATCGCAAAGCAAGTGCCGCGATTACAAAAATTAAAGGGATTCGCCCGCTGCTCCAGTTCTCCCGCTGGTTTCAAAGCAGTCCCGCCGCTTGCATACGTCTCATAAGGCACGCCAAGCCAACCATTATAATAGCCCCAGCGGGTGAATTTGGCGAGCGTCGAGCCGCAAAATGCCGAAATCCGGAACGTTACAACTTTTTTATTCCTTTTTTACCAAACTCTGCAATAAAAACAGCTCAGTGCCGTATAGTTAGCCGGTGAAACCATTAGAGACCACAACTAAACCGCCCGTCGTCACAGACGTGGACCCCGGTGCCCCTGTCGCCGTGCTTCTGCAACTGGGCAAAGAGGAGCGGTTTTCGCTCTCCGCCGACGGGTGTGCGGGGCTTCTCCTGGAGATCGTTCCGCTGATCATGCGGGCCGTGCGCACCATTCACAGCGAACAGGCGCTGGACCTGACCGTCCCGCAATTTCGCGCGCTGCTCTTCGTTCAGAGACACAGAGGAGCGAGTTTGTCCGAGACGTCCGAATTCCTGGGGCTGACGCTCCCCTCCTCGTCCAAACTTGTGGACCAGCTCGTCAAGCGCCGGTTCCTGGATCGCGAAAGCGATCCGGTGGATCGTCGCCGAATGGTGCTAAGACTCACCGCCCGCGGCAACGCTCTATTGAAGAACGCTCATGCCGCCGTGCGGGCGAAACTGGCGGACATTCTCAAGGGCCTGAGCCCCGCGGAACTGGCGACCCTGCACGACACCCTCGGCCTGCTCCAGAGATCGTTCCCGGAAATGCCGGCCGTTGTAACCACTCTCACTGACATTGGTGCTTCGAGGAAACAATGAAGAAGTTCGTCATATTAAGCATCCTCGCACTCGCCCTGCTCGGTGGCGGCGGCTATGTGTGGTACGCCCACGCCGAAGCGGCGGCCGCGGAAAGCGCCAAGGATGCGGTCGCCACCGCCAAGGTGGAACGCAAAACCCTGCGTGTTTCCGTGCAGAGCCAGGGAGCGGTGGCGAGCAACCAGGACGTGGACATCAAGTGCAAGGCGAGCGGAAACATCATCACGCTTCCGTACACGGATGTGAGCGCCGCAGTTCCGCCGGGTGCGCTGCTGCTGGAGCTCGACGATAAGGATCAGCTTCCTGCATACGATACCGCCGTGGCGGTGGTGCACGCAGATGAAGCCAAGATCGAGGAAGCGAAGTTGAATTGGCAGATCTCCAAAATGAGCCTGCAAACGACGCAGCAACGAGATGAAGCGGACCTCTCCTCCGCCAAGGCCAAGGCGGCGGACGCACACGCCAAAGCTCAACGCACCGAGCAGCTTTTCCAGGACAAACTCGCGAGCAAGGAGGATCTCGAAACCGCGCAGACGCTCGCAGCCCAGGCGGATGCGGACGTGGCCACCGCACAGGCCGCCATTGCCGAACTGGAACAAACCAAGCTGCTGATCGACACCAAGGAAAAGCAGATCGCCGAAATTGAGGCCCAATTGGTCCAGGACACAGCGAAAAAAAAGACCGCCGAACAGAACGTCGGTTACTGCAAAGTCTACGCGCCTCTGCCCGCGCCTGGACAGGAAAACGACCCGCCCCAGTGGTACATCTCCAAGATGACTGCGGGCGTCTCCGTCGGCTACCTGGTGCAGTCCGGCTCGTCGGGGACCTCGGGCGGCACAACCATCATGACCCTCGGCGACATGAGCCACGTGTTTATTCTCGCCACGGTCGCGGAAAGCGATATCGGGGGCCTGCTGACGCGCTTCCTCGCCGGACAACAACTGCCGGTGGACATCACCGCCGACGCCTATCCCGGCGTGAAGTTCAAAGGCAAAGTCGTGCGCATCGCACAAACAGGCGTAAGCACCAGCAACGTCGTCACGTTCGAAGTGAAAATCGAAGTGACGAGTCCGAACCGCAATCTGCTCCGCCCGCTGATGACCGCTGACGTGGAGATCGTCAGCGCCGAACGGCCGGACGCGATCCTGATTCCTGTGCAGGCCTTCTCCCGCAAACGTGCCGATGCAGCCACCGAAAGCGCCACCCGGCAGGCAAACGCCTCTTCAGCCGCTGCCCCCTCGCAGGAAAGCGCCGACACGCAACCCGCGGCAGCAGGCACTGAACAACCGCACGGTCGCCGCGGCGGCAAGCGCAAGAACGCCAACGCCGATCAGCAACCCACGACGTTCTCTGACCAGCCCCTCGAAGGATCCGTCACCGTGCTCACCGCTTCCGGCGCCCAGGAACAACGCGACGTCATCGTTGGCGTCACCGACGGCGCAAGCTACGAGGTCCTCAACGGCCTCAATGAAGGCGACACCGTCGTGCTCAACAAGATGGGTGCGGACTCCAAGTGGCGCGGCAACCGTGGGGGCGGCGGTGGCGGTGGCGGCGGTATGATGCGCGGCATGGGTCATTAATCATCCACCCGGCGGCGAACACAATCGCCGCCGGCACACCGTGAGGATTCCCCGTGAACGAAGCACTGCTCCAGGCCCACGACCTCGTCAAGACCTACATCATGGGTGACAACGTCGTCAATGCGCTCAACGGCGTCAGCCTCGCCATCCACGAAGGGGAAATGGTCGCCATCCGCGGGCCCTCCGGCTCCGGCAAGAGCACCCTCATGAACATCCTCGGGTGCCTCGACCGCCCCACCTCCGGCCGATACGTCCTCGCCGGCGAAGACGTCAGCCAGATGGACGACAACGCCCAGGCCAACGCCCGCAACCGCAAAATCGGCTTCGTTTTTCAGACGTTCAACCTCCTCCCGCGAATGCGAGCCATCGAGAACGTCGAGCTTCCGCTGCTTTACTCGGGCGCGATGAATGCCAAGAAGAAGGCCATGGCGGCGCTCGAAGCCGTCGGCCTCGCCGAACGATATCACCATCTGCCCAACCAGCTCTCCGGCGGCCAGAAGCAACGCGTCGCCATCGCCCGCGCCATGGTCACCGATCCCGCCATCATCCTCGCCGACGAACCCACCGGCGCTCTCGACACCAAGACCGGCGAAGACATCCTCAACCTCTTCAAGAATCTCAACCGCGATCACGGCCGAACCATCATCATCGTTACCCACGACCTCAAGGTCGCCGACTTCTGCGAACGCGAGATCTACCTCCGCGACGGCAAGATCGTGCCGAGCGAGCGCTCAATCTCCCGCCGACTCCCTCTGGAGCAGGCCCCCCCCGCGGAAGGCCGTCACCTCATCGAGCCCGCCAGGGAGGCGTAACGAATGCTTCTCTGGATCATCATCCGCAGCTCCTTCCAGAGCCTGATGGCCAACAAGACGCGATCCCTTCTCGCGATGCTCGGCATCATCATTGGCGTCGGCGCCGTCATCGCCATGCTCGCCATGGGCGCCGGAGCACAGCAGCAAATCCTTTCCAGCATCCAGTCGATGGGCACCAACCTCCTCATGGTGCGGCCCGCGCAAATCTCCAGCGGCGGTGTCTACGGCGGCATGGCCCAGACAATGAGCGTTGAAGACGCCGTCGCCCTCAGCCTGCTTCCCGGCGTCGAAGCTGTCACGCCCGCCGTTCAGGGAATGGCGCAGGTCGCCTACGGCAATCGCAACAGCCACACCAGCGTCGCCGGCGGTTCCGTCACCTTCTTCCAGATTCGCAACTTTCAGATCGACCAGGGTCGCTCGTTCACCGAGGAGGAGGCCGAGGGTTTGGCCCGCGTCGCCGTGCTTGGGCCGGTCACCGCGAGCAATCTCTTCGGGGCCAACTCGCCCCTCGGCGAACGCGTCCGCATCAACGGCATCCTCTTCACCGTCGTCGGCATCACCAAGGCCAAGGGCGACCAGGGATGGTTCAACCCCGATGATCAGGTCTTCGTCCCCTACACCACCGCCATGAAACTCCTCTTCGGTCAGACCGTGCTCCGCGAAATCGACGTCTCCTGCGCTGACGGCGTCGACCTCAACGTCGTCTCTGGCGAACCCGCTAGTGCCGACCCGTGGCACCGCGAAGGGTTCAAGCACGATACCCCCCCACCGATGACCTCCATCGCCGGCGTGCTCCGCCTCCGCCACAAGCTCGCCGCCGACACCGCCGATGATTTCCGCGTCCAGAGCCAGGCCGACATCATCGCCATGGCCAGCGACAACATCTGGACCTTCCGCATACTCCTCGCCTCCATCGCCCTCATCTCGCTCCTCGTCGGCGGCATCGGCATCATGAACATCATGCTCGTCACCGTCACCGAACGCACCCGCGAAATCGGCACCCGCAAGGCCATCGGCGCCAAGAACCGCGACATCCTCCTCCAGTTCCTCGTCGAATCCATCGTCATGTCCGGCGTCGGTGGAACCCTCGGCGCGCTCATGGGCATCGGCCTCGCCAAGGGAATCCCCCTGATCCCCATCTTCAACCGATTCCTCACGATCGTTGAGCCCGCGGTCGTCATCCTGGCGATTTCCGTCGCCGCTTTCGTCGGTATTTTCTTCGGACTCTATCCGGCCTATCGGGCCAGCCGGCTCGACCCGATTGAAGCGCTGCGATATGAGTAATGCTCTTTTCCACTTCGTTCTTCGATTTTGATTTCGCGTCGGGGGCTTGATTGGAAGGCTGGAATGAATAAGCGGTGCGTGGTGTCGGGTCTGATGTTGTCGGTCGCGGCGGCCGTGGCAGGATGTTCTTCTCTCGATCTCGGGCCGGAACCCTCAAATGTCGTGAGCCCCAGCGATCGCGGCGCAGTCTCGCTGACCGATCCGAATCTCAATGCCGTCACGCCACTCGCCGCGCCGGAAGTGGCCCAGGGCGTCATCGAATACGGCGCCGCAACCATGCCCGCCCAGGGACAGTCGCCGCAGACCATGCCCGCGGCGACGCAGCCCGCCACCACACAACCGGCTGCCACCACCAACCCATCCCGGAACTTGGGCCTCGGCAACGCCCCCGCTTCCCAGCCCACCCCCACGCGCAACGCCCTCGGCCACATCGACGTTCCCGACGCGCTCGACGTGCAGAACGCCATTCTCGTCGGCCTGCAGAACAACGTCAGCCTGCGCGTCCAGCGCTACAACACCCCCATCCAGCGCACCCAGGAAGAGACCCAGCGCGCCGCCTTTGATCCCACCGTCAGCGGCCAGATCTCCGGCGGACGCGCCGTGACCTCCAACGGCTCCTCCTCCCGCCATGGTCAATCCAACACCGCCGATACCGTCAACGCCAATGCGGCCATCTCCGAGTTCCTCCCGACCGGCACCACCATCAGCGCCGCCATCCGCAGCAACAACGTCTTCTACTCCGACACCAATTCCAGCCTCGATGCCGGCCTCAGCGTCACCCAGGCGCTTCTCCGCGGCGCGGGCCTCGACGTCAACCTCGCCAGCCTCCGCAGCGCTGAACTCTCCACCAAGATCACCCAGTTCCAGCTCCGCGGCTTTGCCGAGGATCTCGTCGCCAACATCGAGGAAACCTACTGGGATCTCGCCTTTGCCGAGCGGCAGGTCGTCATCGTCGAAAACGCCCTCGAGGTCGCGCAGGAACAGTTGGATTCAACGAATGCCTCCATCCGCGTCGGCCGCGTTGCTCCCACCGAGCGCGCCGCCGCACAAGCCCAGGTCGCCTTCGAAAGGGAGCAGTTGATCAGCGCCAAGAGCACGCTTGAAACCACCCGCCTTCGGTTTCTCGAGCTCATCACCCCCGCCGGTGAACCCTTCTGGAATCGCACCATCACCCTGCAGAACGCGCCCTTCGTCCCGCAAGGCGAAATGGATCCGGTCGATAAACACGCCTCCGTCGCACTCCGGCTCCGACCGGAAATCAATGAGACCAAGCTGCAAATCCAGCAGAACGATCTCACCATCGTGCAGACGCGCAACGGCCTGCTGCCGCAGCTCGATTTCTTCGTGAACCTCGACAAAACCGCCTTCTCCTCCAGCTTCGGTTCCGCCGTCTCCAACCTCAATGGTCCCGATTACTCCGCCATCGCCGGCATCAAGGGCAGCTACGACCTCGGCAACCGCGCCGAAAATGCCGCCTACCATTCTTCCATTCTCACACGGGAACAGACGCTCGAATCACTCCGCAACCTCGAGCAGACCGTCGAGATCGATGTCCGCACCGCCTACATCCAGGTCGTGAATCTCCGCCAGCAGATTGACGCCACCCGCGCCACCCGCGAAGCCGACGAAATCAGCCTTCAGGTCGAAACCGCCAAGTTCAAGGCCGGCCGCAGCACCTCCCTCCTCGTCGCCCAGACCCAGCAAAAACTCCTCGACGATCAGAAAAACGAAGTGCTCGCCGTCACCAGTCACCTCAAGGCCCTCGTCGAACTCTACCGCCTCGAAGGTTCCCTCCTCTATCGCCGCGGCATCGATGCCCCCGGCGGAAAACCCGTCGAAGGACCCGCATGGCATTGATAGAAGTCGGAAGTCAGTAGTCAGTAGTCGGAAGTCAGACGACGAGGCGCAATGGGTCTCTGACTTCTCACTTCTGACTTCCGACTTCTCACTGCTCACTTCCCCCCTACTTCGTCCCAATCTTCATCACCGCATACGGCGGCTGACGCATATCCCTGCCGTCGTGAAACTGCGGCTGCCGCCCGATCTGATTCACCGTCATGTACAGGTCGCCGTTCTGCGCGAAGCTGAGCGTGTCCGGCCAGATCAGCCGCGGATCTTCCACGAACTTCTCGAACTTCACCGGCGTTCGCGTCGGGTCTCCACGCATGATCGCGTGCTGCTCATAATTCGTCAGGTACAGCGTCCCATCCTTGCCGATGAGCATCCCGTCGGACGCAAAACCCATGTCGCCGAAATCCTTCACCCCCTCGCTCACCTGCTCCGCTTCCACCGTGCGGTCCACCAGCAGGCTCGTGGCGATCGAATAAAAACGGCGCGATGACAGCGGCCGCCAGTAGAGCGTCTGCCCGTCCGGCGAAAGGGCGATCGAGTCCGCGCCCACCGTCATCGGCCTGGGCTCCCTGCCCCCCTCCCGCACCATCAGCGGTTCCCCTTCGACGATGGGAACGAACTTCGGTTCCGCCAGAACGCTCGGCTCCCCGCTCAAACGCCGCCACGATTCCCCCGACCCGGTGTCCACCACGATGATCCCCGCATCTCCCTGACTCGCCGAATCCGTGATGTACGCCATGCCCCGATCCACGTCTATCCGAACGTCGTTCAGATAAGTCGCGGGCAGCGCAACCTCCGCGGGAAAAATGATCTTCTTGATGATCTTGTTCGTCGCCAGGTCGATCTCCACCAGCTTCGGCCCCCTGGGAAAATTCCTTTCCAACTTGAGATTGCCCGAATCGAGCGCCCACAGATGATTCGCCGAATCCACCACGACCGACTGCACCGAGACGAAGCAGCTCGCTGGGTCCGATTCATTGAGCTTGTTGATCTGCGCATCCGGATACGGAACGATCTTTGAATCCTTCAGTTCAACCACGGTCGAATCGACCGGATCGCCCCAGCGCGAAAACGAAAGAAATATGCGGTTGTCGTGCGAGACGGTGATGCCCGTCGGCATGGCGCCGCTCAATTCCGCAACCACCTTGAGCGCCGGATTTTCCTGCGCGCTGGCGGCGTCCTGCACGTGAGACAGCGGCTTGCCCGCCTTCGGGTCCGCTATCTCCTGCGCTGAAAGCAAACCGTTCGAAGCGCAAATCGTCAGAGCGCCAACCAGCACAATCCTGTCAATGTGTAACATGGAAACCTCCTGCGTCCCAACGCCGCAGGGCCCATGCAGCGCTTCATCGGCCGACGCGCGATGCCACGCCCGGCATTACCGAAGCGTATGCATTGAGCGTCAGTTCGGCAACCCGATCCCATGTGTAGTTTCTCTCCACCAGTTGCCGCCCCGCATCCCCCATCTTCTGCCGTTCTTCCGGGCTTGCCGATAGTATCTCGTCCAGCGCCGCTGCGGTCGCTTCCACCGTCAGCGGAGTCACCTTCCCGGCGCCTGCGGTGGCCACCTCCGGAAAATGGCAGTTCTCCGAAATCGCCACCGGCGTCCCTGTCGCCAGCGCTTCAGTGATCGCCAGACTGAACCCTTCCTGCCGGCTCGGAAGCGCGAAACACGTGGCGCTCCGATACGCCGCAAACTTCACCGCACCATACAACGAGCCCGGCGTATGAACGCGATCACTGAGCTTATGGTTCTCGATCCGATGCATGAAGTCGCCGAGCGAACCGCCGTCCGGCCCAACCACCAGCAACTGGGCCGTGGGGTGCCTGGGTGCGATGGCTGCGAACGCCTCCGCCAGAAGGTCCAGCCCCTTCTTGTAGTGCGCCCGGCCGAGAAACAGGATGCACGGCTTGCCCCGCAGATGGCGAAAACGCACTTTGAATTCCTCCTCGCCGCTGTCGTCGTCCACCTCATCGAGGAAGACGGCGTTCGGAATGACAAGCTGCGGCGGACGCAGACGCAGCGGACCCGTGAACCGGTATTCATCCTCATTCAGCGTATGCAGAAAAGCCGCACCGTTGAGCATCTTTCGATGCGTCAGCGCCAGGGCAACCCGCTTTTTCCAGGCGCGCTGCTGCAGATTCCACGGTTCGAGCATCCCGCATGGCCGCAGGATGTACGGAATATTGTGGCGCCGCGCACAAGCGGCGGCGAATACCAGCATCGGCTCCCAGACGCCATGGAGATGCATCACATCCGAAAACGGGACAACCATCTCATAGAGCGGATGCAGCCGCATCCCGAACCAGCGGCGCAGCGGCGTGATCCACGGACTCAACAGCAGGTGCACGCGCTCAAAGCCGGGAATCCTGGCCGTCGAGCGATCAAAGTCGCGGCGGCTGCTGGTATGCAGGCTGGAGATGATGGTCACACGATGCCCTCGCGCTGCCTGCGCGGCGGCAAGCCGCGCCGTCACCGTCGCCGGCCCGCCTGTGCTCGGACTGATCGATGCCAGCACGTGCGTGATATGAATCGCGCGCGCAACCCCCTTCGAGGCAGGGAAAACCGCCTGCGCGATGACATCCGTACGTCCTAACACTTCCAAAGACCCACCTGTATCGGACTCCGCATCGTTCCTCGCAACTCGCGGAGTGGGATTCATACCAAGCGCCTGGTGCGCGTTCTGTAACTGCCGAATATTGGCCATACCCTCAATGTCAGCCAAAGTAGCGGGTAGCTTATGAGAAAATAGTAAGATTTCGCAATAGGGACAAATACCGCCTTTGAAGCACGGTTCAACAACCGTGACAATAAGTATTGTCCTGCCTATTGATTAGGTTTTCTCACCCACAACAATCGACCCCAAACGTTTACCGAATCGATAGCCCTGCGGTTTCCGGGGCTCCCAGGAGCATGTTCAGGCACTGAACCGCCGCGCCGGCGGCGCCTTTGCCCAGGTTGTCCAAGCGGCACAGCAGAACTATCTGCCCTTCCCCAGTATGGTTGCCAAAGACGGCCAGATCCGCCCGGTTCGTATCGTTGCAGGCGGTCATATCGAAGAAGCCGTCGTCGAGCGCGCGGGCGGGATCGAAAGGGAGCACTTCGACAAATGGCTCCCTTTCGTAGTGCGCGGCGAGTTGCGCGTGTACTTTTTGCGGACTTTGTGCGCCTCTCAGCAGGCTCACGGGCAGGAATACTTCGACCGCCAGCCCGCTGTGAACGTTGCACACGACCGGGGTGAAGAGCGGCGGATGCGTCAGGCCGGCGATCTTCTGCATCTCCGGAAGGTGTTTGTGGTTCATGCCGAGAGCGTAGTGACGCGGGGCTTTGAGTTTGCCAGGGGCGTCGGGGGCTTCGTACTGCGCGATCATTTTCTTGCCGCCGCCGGAGTACCCGGTGAGGGAAAAGCACGTAAGGATCGCCTCGGCGGGAATGATGCCGGCGGAGACGAGCGGGTACACACTGAGGAGAAAAGCCGTTGCGTGGCAACCGGGGTTGGCGATCCGCTTCGACGTTTTAATTTTCTTCCGATGCGCCGGGGAGAGCTCGGGGAGACCATAAGCCCACGCGGAGTCTGTGCGGAAGGCGGTGCTGGCGTCGATGACTCTGGTGTAGGGGTTGTCGATCATCGCGACGGCTTCTCTGGAGGCGGCGTCGGGGAGGCAGAGGAAGGCGACGTCGGCGGCGTTGAGGAGGCGCTTGCGCTCGGCGGGATCCTTGCGCTTGTCGGGGTCGATTTTCAGGATCTCAATGTCATTGCGCGCGGCAAGGTATTCGTTGATCCGCAGGCCGGTGGTGCCTTCCTGGCCGTCGACGTAAATCTTGGATTTCATGGCTGAAAACCGTTAAACACGAAGGACACAAAGAGCACGAAGGACCACAAAGGCTTCCCATAAATAAGCAACGGCGTTCCGTTTGGAACGCCGTTGAGGGGAAGATCGGGAGTGGTTGCGTTCCGATTAACGCTTGGAGAACTGGAAGCGGCGGCGTGCACCGCGCTGGCCGTACTTCTTACGTTCCTTCATGCGGCTGTCGCGGGTGAGGAAGCCGCCGTCTTTCTGGGCGGGGCGGAGGGTCGGGTCGAAGAGGGAGAGGGCGCGACCGAGGCCCTGGACAAGGGCGCCGGCCTGGCCGGTGTAGCCGCCGCCGGAGACGTTGCAGGTGATGTTGAGATTGCCGGCGATGTTGGCGGCGATGAGCGGGGAGCGGACGTAGTGCCGATCCTTGGTTTCCTTGAAGTAGTCATCGACCTGGCGGTTGTTGACGACGAACTTGCCGTCGCCGGCGGTGATGCGGACGCGGGCGATGGACTTCTTGCGGCGTCCGGTGCCGATGAAGAAGGTTTTGCCGCCGACGACGACCTTGCCACGAGTCGTGGGGGCCTTGGGGGCGACGGGGGTGGTCGGGGTGGTCGGGGTTGCCGGTGCGTCTGCCATGTCTTAGTTTCCGGTAATTGGTAATTGGTAAATAGTAATCGGTAATTCTTACAGTTCGAGTTTCTCGGGGCGTTGGGCGGTGTGCTGGTGCTTGTCGTCCTTGTAGCACTTGAGTTTGCGGAGCATCTTTTCGCCCATGCTGCTCTTGGGGAGCATGCGGCGGACGGCCATTTCAAACACAGTGTTGGGCTTGCGGGCGAGGAGGTCCTTCATGGTGGCGACGCCGTGACCGCCGGGGTAGTAGGTGTAGTAGTCGTACTGGCGCTGGTCGAGCTTGCGGCCGGAGACTTTGATCTGGGCGGTGTTGATGACCACGATGTAATCGCCGGTGTCGACGTTGGGGGTGTAGATCGGCTTGTGCTTGCCCATGAGCCGCATGGCGACTTCGGAGGCGAGGCGGCCGAGGGTCTTGCCGGCGGCATCGACGATGTACCAGCGGGCATCGACGTGGCCGGTCTTGGCGAGGGTGGTCTTGCCGGCGGACTTGGCGATTCTGCGGATCGGCTTGGCGGGAGCTGCGGTGGTCATGGCTACCTGTCTTTCGGTCGTTCGAAAATCACTGCAAAGGCGCGCGGATTGAGTTAAACCGGGTCCGCGGCGGGGAATTGGGTAGTGTACGTTTTTGGGCGGTAAAGTCAAGGGTTGCGGGAACGTGTAAGGACGCAAAGACGAAGAAAGGCTGGGGCATCGGGAAAAGAAATCGAGTTTTGTGCCCAAGGTACTCATGGTGGGGCCAAGGTACTCATGGAATTGAGGGAGGGCTCGCGGACATGTGCGGAGGGTGGGGCATTTGGGTTTGATGGGTGCAGCGGGTTGCACCTTGTGGGTTTTTGCGCGGGAAATGAGGGTGGCGGGAGGGTGGGTGGCATCGGGGTGCGAGTGTGGTGGGGTGTGATGGCATGGGGGCCCCTCCTCCCGGGTTTTTCGGTACCGAATTTTAACCTAACTTACTTTGAGAGGCAACAAGAAAATCGGAAATTGACGAAGATGGTATAATCCGCTTTGTTGAGGGAGTTTTTTATGACCTATAAGGCACACATCAAGAACGGCGCGATTGTGCTGGATGAACCGATGCACCTGCCCGAGGGAACGGTGCTGCAGATTCAGCCGGTTGAGCCGGCCGTGACTTTGGGGGACCTGCTTCAGGATGTGGCTGGGAAGGGGAAGAATCTTCCCTCCGACGGCTCTTCGCAGCACGATCATTACATTTATGGAACTTCCAAGCGATGAGACGGGTCTTCGCGGATACGTCCTATTTCATCGCGGTCATTGTGCCAGACGATGTCGCTCATGCTCGTGCGCAGGCGCTGGCCAATGAGTAATTCCGGCTGGTCACGACCGCGTGGATTATGACGGAGCTTGCGGCGTATCTTTCGGCTCCGGACAATCGCCCCTTGTTCAACCGTCTGCTGGCCCGGTTGCGCACCAGCCCGGTCGTGGAATTTATTCCTGCCTCGCAAGAACTGTTTGACCGCGCTGCGGAGCTTTACGCTGACCGTGCCGACAAATCCTGGAGTCTCGTGGATTGCATCTCGTTCCATGTTATGGAAAGTGAGGAGATCACCGACGCGCTCACGACGGATCATCACTTTATACAAGCTGGGTTCAAGTCGTTGCTGTTGTAAGGGATGTGTCAGAGCGGGGAGGGGAGGAACATGGGGGATATTGAGTCCGAGGCTGTTGCATCGGCGGATTAGTTCGTAGACGAGACGGGCGTCTTGGGGGAGTTCGAGGAGGGGGATGGGGAGAGAGGGTCTTTTTGGGGGCGTTGAGCTTCGATCTGCCTGGCTGTGCGGTCGATCCGCTTCGTTGGGGCGGTACCTGGGCGAGTTTGAATCGGAGGGTGTGGAGGTGGGTGGAGGCGGGGGTGGAGGGTGAGAAAGTTGGTGATGATGGCATGAAGGACCCCTCCCGTGGTGGGCGCGCGGTCCGGCAGACCGACGCTTGTTCGTATTACAGTAGGGCAGCGGAGCGGAGGCAAGAGAATTCGTGGGAATAGATCTGGAGGTAGGATTCCGCCGGCATTGGGCCCGGTCCCCACATACCGCCCCGGTAGGGGCACCAGCCTTCAGCACGGCAAGCCCGCAAGGGCGCGGCCGTGGGATTGCGAAGCGGATCACGATTGCCCGCCCCGGAAGGGGCGCAAGCCGAGTCGCTCAATCGAAGACAAAGCGAGGGTCGTATTCGATTTCATGTCGCCTGCGGCAGCGACGAAGGGAAAAGAATGAAGGGTACCCTGCGGGGCTGCGGCCCCGCAGGGCTTAAGGGTAAAAGGGCCAAAGAGCAAAGGGCTTAATTCGCAGCACCCCTCCGCCGAATCAGCATCCCAATGACGCCAATACTGAGAACCCCCAACGACGCCGGCTCGGGAACCTGGGAGACACGAAACCCGACGTCGCCGCCCGCGTACGACGGGTGGGGATCGTAGCTGCGGACGCTGGACTGCAGGTTATAGACGCCATTGTCGAACGACCCGCCACGCAGGCCGCCATACGAACCGTATATGCTCCTATCGTCCCATTGCCATACGTCTCCGCCTTGGTCGAACGTCCCGTACGGGCTGGCGGAGTTCTGGAATTGGCCGACCACGGTCGTGTAACGACCGTTATCGATGGGGTACGGCCCGGTTCCCGTGTAGCAGTTGGCGTTGTTTCCCAAGGGATCGGCCAGGTTGTTCCCCGGGGCCGTGTTGCTGCTGGTGGGGAAGAGGTAATAGTTGCCCGCGGCGGGATTGTAGTACGCCGCCTTGTACCACTCATCCTCGCTGGTCACCGCCCACGTCGTGCCGGTGTTGCGGGTAATCGTGTTGTTGGCCATGCCCGTCGACGTCAGCGTGTAGGCTCCATCCTCGGTGGTGCTGGCGTTCTGCGCGCCCGTCGGCTGGCCGTTCTGCAGCCAATTGGCGAAGCGGCAGGAATCCCAGAAGCTCACGTAGTTCACGGGGCGATTGACGGAGGCCGGATCCACGCTGTAGACGTAACTGCCGCTGCTGCCCGTTCGCGTGATGCCGCTGCCATAATCAGTACGAGCTTGGGTGGTATTGTAAAGTCCATAGGTATCCGTTTTGGCCACCGCGTTGAGAAACGCCGTGTACTGCCCCGCCGTCACGTCGTACTCGCCGATCCTGTAGGCGTAATTCACCTGGCCGTAGCCGGTGGTGCCGTCATCCATTACCCGCGTATCCTTCGCATTCCCCGGATTGCCCACCGGCACCATCACCAGGCTGGTTTGGCCTGATGGCATGTTGAATACATCCTGCGCCGAGGCCATCCCCGCCCCGGCCAGCAGCACGCTCGCCGCCACCGCCAACCCCAAAAACCGACCGAAATTCTTGCCAACCATAGGATGCACTTCTCCAACTGCCCGCGCGTAGCGAGCCAACTGCCAGTCCGCGCCCAGCGCGAACCACTTACCACCCGCCCCGCAGGCACGCAGACCATCCGCGCACCCCGACTGGGGCGAAAACTCTCCCCCTCTCGCTTGGAATCCCACCGACAGGCCATGGACAACCCAGCGGCCAGCCGAATGAGCGATAGAAATGGCTGGGGGGGGGGGTACAAACTCTCCCACCGCATAACCCCTACCACTCGCAATCTACCCCCGATCTACGCGGGGTCAATTTCTTTTTACCGTTTTGGCGAAAATCATTCGCGCCGCCCCCCCCCTCGCGACGTAAACTAGCCACGGCGCGGCAAAGCCGCAAACAAAACACGAAGTCACGAAGGGGCCAAGACCACGAAGAAAAACTTGAACCACAGAGGGCGCACAGAGAACACAGAGACGCACAGAGTCGGAGGGCAGGGAATTCTTCTCAGGCCCGCAAGAATTCGGTGGATAGTAATTCGAAAAACGCTAAGGACACGAGAGGGGGGAGTTGGCGGGGAGGCTCGATTTCCGGTTGGACGCTTCCTGACGGTCGCGTCTCCGAGTGCCTTCAGTGCGCGGATTGGTGACGCTGACGGAAAAACGGGCACGTTCGGCGAGGGTTTCCGCCTGCTTTGAGAGGGGGTGTTTGGGGTGCGTAACAGAAATGGCGGCAGCCGTGGGGGCGTGCGGTGTCGAAGGTGTTTGCATCGCCTGCGCGAGGAGCCGGCCCTTTGGTTCTCGAGCGCGAGGGCCGGGACTAAGCGATTGGGGCACTTCCGGGACTTTGGATTTGTGAAGATCGATGAACGTTGGGCTGAGGTGGAACGGGTTCATCTAGGGGGCAGGGGAACTCGTAGTCGTCTGTGTGGACAAAGTGGGTGCGTGAGATGGGATGCGAGATGATCAGTGCGGTGGTTCCTTGCTTTAATCAGGGGCGGTATCTGGGGGAGGTGGTGGAATCGTTGCTGGGGCAGCGCGGCGTGGATGGGGAGAGGTTGCGCGGGGGGGTGGAGGTGATTGTGGTGAATGATGGGTCGACGGATGAGACGCGGGAGGTGGCGGCGCGGTTTGGGGGGCGGATCAGGTATGTGGAGCAGGAGAATGGCGGGGTGTGTGCGGCGCGGAATCGGGGGTTGACCGAGGCGCGGGGGGAGCTGGTGCACTTTATTGATGCGGATGATTATGTGGGGGCGGGGTTTTATGCGCGGATTTTGCGGGCGGTGCGGGAGCGGCCGGAGGCGGGGTTTTGGTATGGGGATTGTCATATTGTGGATGAGCAGAAGCGGTTTGGGTGGACTTGGCGGGCGGAGGAGATGGCCCCCCCCGGAGATGCGTTTCATGCGTGTTTGGCGCGGGATTATGCGGGGACTTGTGCGGCGGTGATTCGGCGGGAGGTGGTGGAGCGGGCGGGCGGGTGGGATCGGGCGTATCGGGGGGCGGAGGATTGGGAGTTGTGGATACGGATTGCGCTGATGGGGACGAAGTTCATGGCGGTGCCGGGGGCGGATTCGTTTTACCGGCGGCATGAGGATTCGACGACGGGAGATTTTGAGAGGATGTATTTTGATGGGCTGAGGGTGATTCGGGCGCATTCGGGGCATCATGGGAGATGTGCGAAGTGTGCGGAGGCGGTGCGGGTGGGGAGGCGGGAGATGCGGCGGGTTTGTGTGGAGCGGAGTTACTGGCAGTCGATGGGGCGGGAGAAGCGGGCGAGCGGGATGCGGGGGGCGTTGGGGTTTTTGGCGCGGACGTGTTGGCGGGAGCCGGCGTTGGTGGGGGAAGTTTTGCGGCGGGCGCGGCGGGATCTTGGCGCTTTGACGTGGGGCCAGGACGCACGGAGGGATTCAGGTCGTGGCGCTGTCCGAGCGCATGGAATGATGGCTCTGGGGCGTGAGCTGAACCCGAACCACAGAGTCACAGAGACACAGAGACACAGCGGTTGAGATGATTGCGAGAGACAGAGTGGATTTGTCGATTGTTATTTGTGCGCATGAGGCGGCGGGGAGGATTGAGTGGGCATTGCGCGCGCTGGCGCGGCAGGAGGTGCCGGAGGGGATTTCGTGGGAGGTGATTGTCGTAGATAATGCGTCGCGCGATGGGACGGGGCGGGTGGCGCGGGCGATGGGGGAGAAGTTGGGGCTGAATCTGCGGGTGGTGTGGGAGGAGCGGGCGGGGTTGATTCATGCGCGGCGTTGCGGGGTGCGGGCGGCGCGCGGGGAGTTTACCTCGTATGTGGATGATGA
>DATKPA010000120.1:0-64067 GCA_035524355.1 Phycisphaerae bacterium
CATCAGCGGGATCGTCTGTCGGCCTGGAAAGGCCATCTGCGGCGTCCTCGACCTTCGGAATATTTGCGAATATGCCTCAGGTCTGCGTCCTTGCATCTGGCCCTTCCAGACCGCCATCCGACCGCACTGCTGTTTTCAGACAGAGCCTGGTGTTTTCCGAGAAAATGCCCGGTTTTTGTGCAGGCACATTTGCCGGATGCTGACGCATTCCAGTAAATGCACACCCTTTTTGGGCCGATACTAAAGATGCGAACCGAACGCACGGCGGAGGAAACGAGACCCGCTGCGCGTCGACGGCACGAACGATCCGTGGGCCTGCAGTAATTTGAAGAAGCACCAGTTGAAGCGCCGGCACTCACGCCGGCTGATCACATTGCGCCTCGGGCGCGGCAACATGGGTGATTCCATGCAGACCTTCACACAATCTCCCGCCGGAATGACGAACCTCCGACCCGCACCGTCGCAGATCGCCCTGCAGCGCGCTGATGAGAAATACCGCAGCATCTTCGAAAACGCCGTCATGGGAATTTTCCAGACGACTACGGACGGCAAGTATCTTGCGGCCAATCGGGCGCTCGCCCGCATTTACGGCTATGAATCCGTCGAGGAGCTGCGCAACAGCGTCACCGACATTGAACGCCAGTTGTATGTCGATCGAAATCGCCGCGCCGAATTCATCGCGCAGATCAGCCGCGAAGGCCACGTCGAGCAGTTTGAATCGCAGATTTATCTGAAGAACGGGTCAGTTCGCTGGATCTGCGAAAACGCGCGCGAAGTGCGCGACGAGGCGGGTAACTTCCTGTTCTATGAGGGAACCATCGAGGACATTACTCCGCGGAAAAACGCAGAGCAGGAAATGCAGGGGGCAAAGGAAGCGGCGGAGGCCGCGAACCGCGCCAAGTCGGAATTCGTCGCCAACATGTCGCACGAAATCCGCACGCCCCTCAACGGCATCACGGGGATGATCGATCTGCTGATGGGAACCGATCTCGACGGCAAGCAGCGCCGCTACGCCACCATCGCCAAGTCCTCGGCCGACGCACTCCTCACGCTCATCAGCGACATCCTCGATTTTTCCAAGATCGAGGCCGGCCGGCTGGAACTTTCGCCGATCGATTTCGACCTGATGCAGGTCGTCGAGCAGGCCACGGAAATTCTCAGCCCGCGCGCCCAGGCCCGCGGAATTGAGTTCGCCTGTTCTGTCGACCCCGCCGTCCACCGCGGCTTCCACGGCGATCCCGATCGCTTCCGCCAGGTGCTGCTGAATCTCGCCAACAACGCCCTGAAGTTTACGGAGAAGGGCGAAGTGGTCGTGCGCGTGTCGCAGGAGGCGGAAAGTGCCACGCATGCCACCATTCGCGTCACCGTGCGCGACACCGGCATCGGCATCGCCCCCGAACGGATGCACCGCCTCTTCAAGTCGTTCTCGCAGATCGACCCCTCCGCCACGCGCAAATACGGCGGCACCGGGCTGGGCCTCGTCATCAGCCGGCAACTCGTCAACCTCATGGGCGGCGACATCGGCGTCGAATCGATGCCCAACATGGGCTCCACCTTCTGGTTCACCGTGCGTTTCGAGAAGCGCTCCGCCCTCGCGCCCGGCGCCGCGGCGACGAATCTCGACATGCAGGGCCTGCGCGTCCTTGCCGTCGACGACAACGCCACCCATTGCCAGATTCTTTCGGAGCAGCTCAAGCACTGGAAATTCGTGGCCGATGCCGCGCCGGATGGCCCGCAGGCGCTGGAAAAGATGCGTGCGGCTGATCGCGCGGGCGCGCCTTACGCGGTCGCCATCCTCGACATGGTGATGCCCGGCATGAGCGGCGTGGAACTCGGCGCCGCAATCCTCGCCGATCCGCGACTCAAGAACACCGTCCTGATCATGCTCACCAGCCTCGAAGGCGAACTCGACGAATCGCGGCTCCGGGCGATGGGCTTTTCCGGCTACATGTGCAAGCCGATCAAACAGTCCGCGCTCTTCGATGTCATCATGCGGGCCATCAACGGCAAGCCGCGCGATCAGCTTCCCCCGTCGCCCGAAGTCGTCGCGGCCGCCGCTCCCGGCGCTTTCAGGAAGCCGCCGGTCGGCATGCGCGTGCTGCTGGCGGAGGACAACGAGATCAACCAGATGGTGGCCCTCGAAATGCTGCACCGCGCGGGCTATTCCTGCGACATCGTTCCCGATGGCGAGGCGGCCGTGGAGGCGGCGATGACGGGCGCGTACGGGCTCGTGCTGATGGACTGCCAGATGCCGAAGGTGGATGGATTCGAAGCCACGATGCGCATCCGCCGCCTCGAGGAGCGCGCCGGCCGCCGACGCATTTCGATCGTCGCCCTCACCGCCAATGCCATCAAGGGCGACCGCGAGCGCTGCCTCGCCGCCGGAATGGATTCCTATCTGACGAAGCCCGTCGATCCCGTGAAACTGATCGAGGCCGTGCGCGCCGCAGAAAATGCCTCCGCCCTTCCCGACGCTCTCCCGCCGGCACAGCCCGCATCGACAGACAGGGAACCGATCCGCTACGGCGAACTCATCGACCGTTGCATGGGCAACATGGAACTCGTTCAGAAAGTGCTTGCCGCCTATCGCAGGCAGACCACGCAGGCCATCGCCGATCTCACCACCGCTTTGCGCAATGGCGACGCCCTCCTCATCAGCCGCGCGGCCCATTCGCTCAAGGGGGCGGCGGCCAATCTCTCCGACAGCGATGTCCGCGAACTCGCCTCCAGCCTCGAAGCCACCGCCGCCGCTGGCAATCTTGCGGAATCGAAGCAGCTCCTCGGAAAGCTCGATCACGCGATCGTCCGCTCCGCCGATTTCATCGCCATGCTGCAGTCGAAGGCGTCAGCCTAAACTCCACTGCCGAATGAAGGGATTCCCCGCCCGCTGCCGGCCGATCGTCGTCGCCGGACCATGCCCCGACAGCACTTCGGTTTCGTCAGGCAGCAGCATCACGCGCCGCAGCGACTGCTTCAGCAGATCCACATTGCCGTCGGGCAGATCGTACCGGCCCACCGAGCCGTCCATCAGCAGGTCCCCCGCGAAAAGCACGGCGTGCTCGTTGCTGTACAGGCAGACATGCCCCTCCGCGTGCCCCGGCGTGTGCATCGCCGCCAGCGTCAGATGCCCGATGTGAATCTTCTGCCCATCCTCGATGTACCCATCCGCATTCCGCGGCTCGATCGCGTACGGAAGCTCGAAGAGCAGACTCCCCGGCCGCTGCAGCTTCGGCTCGTCGAGCTTGTGAATCAGCACTTTGGCGTTTGGAAAGGTGTCGGTGACAACCTTGTGGTCGGAAATGTGATCCCAGTGGCCGTGGGTGAGCAGCAGGTATTGCACGTCATAGCCGTGCTGCCTGGCGGCGGCGAGAAGATCCGCGGTGGTGGATTCAGGCGCGTCGATGATCGCCGCGGCTTTCGTCGCTTCATCGGCGATGAGATACGCGTTCGTCTCCGCCAGGCCGCCGGTATTCATCAGAATTTTCATGAAGTTTTCCTGTTGCTGGCGTGCCTCGCTCAAACCAGCCTGATCCCCAAACGTGCGGCAGCCGCGCGAATCGCACCATCGCTGCTCGCCAAGGGCAGCTTCAAATGCCATGCAAGTTCCACGTAGGAGGCATCGTAAAAACTCATCATCTGATGCACGGAAATTTCCCAAATACGCCCAACCGCCTCTCCATCGGGAGGCGCCGCCGCCCGGGCGCCGATCAGCGACAGTTCCAACCTCGCCTCCTGCGCCTCCGCAGAAGAGAGCCTTCGCTGCCGCACCATTTTTAGAATCGCATTCTGGGTCTCAAATACCCAGATGCTTGGCACGACTATCCATGAACGCCGCACGATCTTGAGCGCCGCCGCCGCTGATGACGACATCTGCGCCGGCAGAAACCATTCCAAGGTGGTCGACGCGTCCACGACCAGCATCACATCCTGCCGTCTTCAATCGCCGCCTTGATCTCCTTGCGGCTGAACCGCTTCCCCTTTTTGGCCAGCTTTTCGCGGAACTTCGCAATCCGGTCCAACACCTGTTCCTGCTTCTGTATGTCGAAGTGGTCCGCCGGCACCATCCTCGCCTTCACTACGCCGCGCTTCGTGATCACGATCTCCTCCCCAGCCGCAGCCCGCTCAATCAACTCGCCGCAGCGCGTCTTCAACTCGTATGCCGTGACGTTCATCGCCAGCTCCTTCGACCAGTCAGTAGACCAGTATATCATCGGTCAAAGGGGAGACGAAACAGGTCCCATATTCATCACTTCCGCTTGTTCCGCAGCGCATGCACCTTCATCGGCAGCCCGAACAGCTTGATGAACCCGATCGCATCCTTTCCATCGTACTCGGCGCCCATCGTGAAGCTCGCCAGATCGTGCTGATACAGGCTGTTCGCCGAATCGGTGCTCGCCACCGTCGCACTCCCCTTGAACAGCTTCACCTTCACCGTCCCGCTGGTCGCTTCCTGCGTCTTGTTGATGAAGACATCAAGCGCCTCCCGCAGCGGATGGAACCACTGGCCGTAATAAACCAGGTCCGCATACTTCAGCGCCACCTGCTGCTTGAAGTGCAGCGTGTCGCGTTCGATCGTCAGATGTTCCAGCGCCGTCAGCGCCGTGTAGAGAATCGTGCCGCCCGGCGTTTCATACGCCCCGCGCGACTTCATCCCCACCAGCCGGTTCTCCACCAGATCCGTCTGCCCGACCGCATGCTTCCCGCCCATCTCATTCAGCGTCGCGATCAGGTCGTGCCCCTTCATCTTCTTCCCGTTCACCGCCACCGGAATGCCCGCTTCGAACTTGATCTCCACGTATTCCGGACGATTCGGCGCCTTACTCACCGGCACCGACATCACCCACAAATCATCCTTCGGCTCATTCCGCGGATCTTCCAGGTCCGCCCCCTCGTGCGAAATGTGCCACAGGTTCCGATCCCGCGAGTAAATCTTCTTCTTCGTCTGCGCGATCGGAACGCCCTTCTCCATCGCATATTCAATCGCCGCCTCGCGCGACCGCAGTTGAAACCGGTCATCCTTCCACGGCGCAATGATCTTCAGCTCCGGCCCCAGCGCCATGTACGTCAGCTCGAAACGCACCTGGTCGTTCCCCTTCCCCGTCGCCCCATGCGCTACCGCATCCGCTCCCTCCGCGTGCGCGACCTCCACCTGGTACTTCGCAATCAGCGGCCGCGCAATCGACGTCCCGAGCAGATACTTCGACTCATACACCGCCCCCGACTTCAGCATCGGAAAGCAGTACTGCTCCGCAAACTCCTGCCGCAGGTCCTTCACAATGCACTTGTCCGCCCCGGACGCCAGTGCCTTCTGCTTGATCCCCTCCAGTTCATCCCCCTGCCCGAGCTCCGCAGCAAACGCGATCACCTTGCAGCCGGGGTAATTGTCCTTGAGCCACGGAAGAATCACGGACGTATCGAGGCCGCCGGAATAAGCGAGGACGATTTTCTTCACGGTGGGGGTGGTGGGGGAGGTTTGTGCGACTGCCATGCGTGGTTCTCCAGGCAAAGTACGGTTTGAGAAAACGAGGGCATACATTGTCGGAGGTGGGGCCGGGTTTCGCAATGGGAGTGGCGGCTGATGAGGTTCCTTCGTGACACGTCTCGATGCTGACGACCATCGCAGACCAGCGGCACGCAACAACACCGCGGCGGCGCCTACCTGGCGCCGCCGCTCAATTCCTGGAACCCTGCCCCCCGAATTATTCAGACTCTATTATTTCTTCTTCGCGTCCCCGCCCCCGGCCGCGGCAGAACCGCCGCCCCGGCCCGCGGGAGCCCCATCATTCCCAATCAGCCCGTGCTGCTGATGCTGCCAGATCAACCCCAGGAGCGCAATCGACATCACCAGCAGCGGCATCAGCACCGGCTTGCTGTTCAGCGAATTGCCCACCTCGCTCGCCCACGGCGTGTACTTGATCAGCAACGCCGCGCTCCCCAGCACAAACATCGCCGCACCCTGAACGCACGTGAACAGAATCACCGACGTCTTGAACAATATGAACGACAGCATCCCCAGCACCACCAGTCCCACCAATCCGCCCGCCCACGCCATCTCCATCGGCTGCTCGCAATACGCCCACACCACCATCCCCACCACCGCCCCGACCAACCCCCCGCACACCGCCACCGCATACTTCATCAGCGGCCAGGAAATCGCGCCGAACAGCAGCGCCCCCAGAACCGCCGCCACCGTCGCAATCTGCGCTCTCTCGCCGAGCAACCCGCCCAGCCAGAATCCCAGCGCCACGCAGTTGAACACCACGATCCAGCGGTACGCCTTGAACCCGAACAGGATCAGCAGCACCCCGATGACCGACAACGCCACCGCGAAGAACACCTCCGCCGAGACCAGTGAATCTATCACCCGCGACTGCTCCGGCAACGTCTGCGCCGCAAGACTCAGCACAATTCCCAACGACGAGTGCATGCGTACCTCCACTGCGGACTTCCCGTGGCCACACACTGCCACACTGTCTGTCACCTATCGACCAACCTCTCCGCTCGCCTGCAGATTTCCCTCACCACCTCTTATCTTCATCCTCATCGTCATCCCCCCTCAAACCCCCTCACGCACCCGCTGCCGCCACCTCGCCCTGCGGCTCCGGCGGCGCCACGCGCTTCTTTTGCGACCCCTTCCACAGGTGGAACCGGTACTGCACCCCCATCCCCACCAACGCCAGTATCCCCAGCGTCAAATACCGCGCCCGCATCGTCGTCGGCAAATACGCCTCATACTGCGGCCCGTACACATGCAGCAACGCATGCAACCCCGACATGATCATCAACGCCCCAATCGCCGCCGTGATCACCCACGTCGTCGCCCGCGGAAACCCAAACGCAATCAGCAGCGCCACCGCCGCCGCCCCTATGCTCACAATCAACATCCGCCGCTGATGCACCTGCGGAATCGCGTTCCAATGATCCACCAGCGACTGCCCAGCCTTCGCCGCGATGTCGCTCCAGCTTTCTGTACTCGTTCCCGATTTCGCCCCCGCTTTTGACTCATGCCCCGGCCTCGTCTGCGCGCCGCCCCCAAGCCGATCCGTCGGAATCATCAAATCACTCACATGCACATCCCCCGCACTCGCCCCGCTCCCCCCCGCGCCCGACACCTCCGGCGCAATGTGCCACCGGTAATAAATCCCCCCAATCGCCAACCCCAGACACGTCGCCAGGATCAACCCCTGCAACAACCGAAATCCAATCGCCCCCGCCAGCGCCCCAATCACAAATCCGACAAGCCCCCCCGTCACCACCGTCACCCCCGCCACCATCGGCATCAGCCACGCCCCCAGCGCCGCCGCCCCCAGCCCCAGCATCACCGCCACCGTAAACCGCGCAATCTTCACCCCCGCCGCCCACACCACTATCCCCGACGCTATCACCAGCACCGAAATCCCGCCCAGCACCTGCTGCGCCTCCGGCGGAAGAATATCGATAAACGATCCCGTCATACGTGCCTCGTTGCTGACCACCCCTCGCACAACCGCGCGCATCATTATAGATCGGCCCACTCCCCCGATTTCCTCTTCCAAATCCCCTTTGTGGTCCTTGATCCCCTTTGTGGTCCTTGGTGCTCTTCGTGTTTCCGTCCCCCCCCCCCGATCCGCAAAAAAGAGAAACCCGCGAACCAAAGTCCACGGGTCCCATTCCATTCTGAATTCACTGATTCGCTGACTCTGAATCCCCCCCGGCCGAATCAGACGACATTGACCTTCCGGCCATACCGCCGCTTCCGGTTGATCAACTGCCGCCCCTTCTTCGTCTTCATCCGCGCACGAAACCCGATCTTGCGCACACGCTTACGGTTCGATACCTTGTGAGGATAATGCATGACTCTGACTCCGTGTATCCGGGCTCACCAGCGTGAGCGTTTTTCTTGTCGCAGCCTCACGATTTGACGCTCACCGTGACGGCCTTGTAGCTGCTGTTGCCCGCCGCGTCCGTTGCCCGAACCGTGATCCGGTGCGCACTGACGCTCAAAGGCCGTGTCACAATTGTGAACGCCTCCTGGGGCGAATCAAAAATCTTATCAGAGGCCGACGCCGGTTGCCAGTCCCCTTGACCATCAATTTGATACCGCACGCTCACCACCGGCGAAACCCCGTCCTTCGCCTCTCCGCTCACCTTCACCCGGTTGCCATCCACTTCCACCGCCAGTTCCCCGATGGCAGGGGGGGTATGGTCGATCAGAAACGGCGCCGACACCCGGGCCGTCTCCATCGCCTCGTTCGCTGGATTGTCCGGACTGTCCGACGCCACCACCTTCACCTGGTATTTCCCATCCGGAACCGCCCGCACATCCCACTCGTACGGCGTCTCCTTCACATCCTTGGCCGCCGGCGTCCACGGATCATTCCCCTTCCCCGCCAGCTTGTAATACAACCGGTACGCCAGCGTGTCGCCGTTCGGATCATTCGCCTCCCACGACACGTCCACCGTGTTGTTCGATGCCGCCGAACTGTCCGATGAATCTCCCGAATCCCCAATCGATGTGTCATCCCCGCCGCTCGTCCCCGATCCATCCACGCTCACGCTCTTGATCTTCGGCGGCAGATTCTTCGTCTGGTACCCCACCCGCAGAGTGTTCACTACCGGCGTCGCGATCCCATCGCCCGTCAGCGTCACCCGCACCTGCACGTACCGCGCCGCCGGCGAATCGATCTTCACGCTCCTCCCCTCCCCCTCCTCGCTCCAAGGCGACCAGAACTTCCCGTTCGCCTCCACATCCTCCGTGTTCCCCGACCGCGTCGCCACCGTCACTTTCGTCCCTTCCGAGAGCGCCCGATCCACCCACGCATGCCCCCAGTTCGCCGTGTGCTCCCCATCCAGCACCTGCGACGTAAACGTCCCGCTCTTCGCCAGCCCCGCCCCCATCTCATACACGCTCGCCACATTCCCCGTCCCGACAAACACCCCGCCCTCCTTGTCCGCAAAGAGCGCCGAAATCTGCTGCTCCTTCACCCGCGCCACCAGCGCCTGCGACTGATCCGCCAGTCCATACCGATACAACCTCCCCTCCGCACCCGTTCCCACCAGCAACTCATTCCCCGTCCCCCCTCCGACAAGCAGCAACGCATAATTCATCCCCGCCTCCTGCATCAGCGTCGTCACACGACCATCCGCACCAATCCGATACACGCTGCTCGCATCCTCGCTCCCCTCCTCACCCCCCATCGACAGGCTCTTCATCGACGCACCCTTCACCCCTTTCCCCGGCAACGTCGGCGCACCCTTCCGCTTCTTCCGCTCCGCCTGCAGCTTCTTCAACATCGCCCTCACATCGGGACTCGGCGACACTTCCACCGCCGCACAAACATTCACCGGCCTCCCATCGGTCCACAACATCGCATGCTGCGTCGGGGCGGTGGGGGCGGTGGGGGTGGTGGGGGTGGTGGTGGGGGGCTCCGGCTTATCCGTGTCCGTATCCGGCGGCTCCACCGGCTCCGTCTCCGCCGCACCCGGCTTGCTCTTCGTCTCCGGCTCCTCCGGCATGCCGCTTTCGTCCGCCTCGTCCGGACTCACCTGCGCCTTCGCCGTCGCCACGTACAGATTCCCCGACCCATCCCCCACGATCCCCGTCACATCCACCTTCCCCGCATCCAGCAACACAAACGGCTTCTCGGTCTTCCCATCCACCCGGATCACCAACCCCCGCCCCGCCCCCGCATCCGTCCCCGCCACCAGATTCCCCGCCCCATCCTGCGCCAGTGCCATCACATTCTTCTGCCCGCTCTCCAGAACAACCTTCGCCTCCCCCTCCCCATTCGCACCCACCTCATACACCTTCCCATGCGGCCCCGTCCCCACATAAATCTCCCCGCCCGGCCCGCGCAGAATCGCCCAGATGTAATTCACATCCTTGCTCTCAAACAGCGTCTTGCCTTCCCCGCTCTTTGGATCCACGCGTATCAGTTTCGCCGTCTCCCCCGAAAGCCCCACCAGCAGCCCCCCGCTCCCGTCCGCCGTCATCGCATTGATCTCCCCGAACCCCTTCGGCGCCGTGTACACCACCGACCCCTTCTTCCCATCCGCATCGATCTGATAAATTTTCGCCACGCCGCTCACCCCGCTCACCGCCGCGTACATCGTCCCGTCCGGCCCCTCCGCAAACGCCCCCACCGCCTCCCCGCTCTCCCCCAGTTCCACCGGCGCCAAACTCCGCCCCAGCATCAACTCCCCATACGAATCCACCACCGTCTCGCTGAACTTCCCCTCCGCATAGTCCTTCTGATTCGAAAACCCAAACGACTGCGGCTTCGTCCCCCACGCCACCGTCGCACTCATCGCCAGCAAAACCGCCACATTCAAAACGCGTGCATTCCAACCCATGTACTCTCCAAACTTGAAACCAACCACCCACATCATCAATTCTGACTACTGACTTCCGACTACTGACTTCTCACTTCTCACGGCCCATCCCCGCCATCCGAACCACTATCCGACGGCGCACTCGCCGGCTGCGAACTCACCTGCACCCGCGGACCCCGCGGCGGCATCGCGCCTGGACCACCACCCGCTCGCTTCGGCTCA
Source organism: Phycisphaerae bacterium (assembly GCA_035524355.1). Classification (GTDB taxonomy): domain Bacteria; phylum Planctomycetota; class Phycisphaerae; order WQYP01; family WQYP01; genus DATKPA01. The sequence goes on from DATKPA010000120.1 coordinate 10,534, forward strand.
AAGTACCGCCGATCCGCATTCCTATCCACGTGCACCACAAACATCTGCCCACCATCCGATACCACGCACCCCGCTTCCGCCTCCACTCGCACCACCGACACATACGGCGTCGAATCCGTCCGCGCATCCGTCGCATACATCGCAATCCGGCTCGCCGGCAAATCCTTCAGCTCGCGCCCGCCCACCGCTGTCCCCGAAATGTTCATCTGCAGCGTCGCATACAATCGATCCGTCTTGTACCCCAGAATATTCTTCACCGCCGACGTCAGCCCGTCGATGTCCTGCGGATCAAAATGCTGCGGTGCGTATCCCACTTCCTGCATCATCGCAAACGACGACGAGCCCACGCCCAGCGGATAATCCCCGTCCGGCGTCCCCGCCGGTATCCGCACCCTGATCGGCACCCGCTTCGTCCCCTTCCTGAAGAACGCCACCTCCACCAGCGCCGTCACCTCATCCCCCGGCGCCGCCGTCAGCCGATCCATGTTCACCGACTGAATCGTCCCGCTCCGATCCTCATTCTCAATCGACGCCTCCAGCGTCACCCCCTTCAAATGCAGATTCTCAAACGGATTGTCCACCAGCACCGCCACCGGCAGCAGCGTCTCCATCGGATTGAACCCCGCCGACGCTCCCAGATTGTTCATCGCAATCTCCGTCTCCCCGCCCTTCCCCTCAAATTTGAAATCCCCCGTGATCCGCGCCGTGAACTGCTGCGGCAACGTGCGCTGCGCCACCAGCGTCTCGTTCAATATCGCCCCCAGCATCTCCGGCGTCAGCCGCGGATGCGGCGCCAACTGATAGTGATACACCTTGTCCAGCAGCCCGTCGCTGTTCTTCACGTGAAACACGATTGGCACCGTCGCCGGTCCCTTCCCGCGCAGCCCCACTATCCCCGTCTGCTCGTCCGTCACCAGCGTCCCGTCCGTCCCCATGCTCGTCCCCATCTTAAAGCTCTGGCTCACGTTCGGCATGATCGTGTAAATATAGCTCGTCGCTATCGGCAACCGCGTCCCACCCTCCCCCAGGAACGAATGCCCGAACGCATACACCTTCCCCTCCCGCACCTCCGTCACCGTCCCGATCGCCGACAAATCCATATCCCCCGACACCAGCGGCACCGCAATCGCCGACCCCGGCTCCAACTGAATCTCCCCAGGCTTCAGCAACCCAATCCCGCCTAATGGATGCAACGCCCCAGCCTCCCCACTCGCCCCTCCACTCCCACTCTCCATCGCCATCAACCCCGTCCCCCGCAACTCCTCGCGCAGCATCCCCACCGTCGACGCCGAACCGCCCCCCACCATCAGCGGCGACACCAGCGGCCGCAACCCCACGCCCTCCTGCAAAGCCGACGGATTCGAATCCGTCGGCGTGGCACGTCCCACATCCCGCCCCAGCGACGCCGCCAGCGCCTTCCACCCCGCCAGCCCGCTCGCCATCCGCGCCACCGTTCCATCCATCCCCCAGCGCGCTCCCCCCGCCGCCGCCGGCGCGCCCGACTGCGGCGCCGTCTGTATCGCCAGCATCTGCCGGATCGGCTGCACTCCCCCGATCGGATCCTTCGACATCCCCCACCCATACGCCACCGCCCCGATCATCTTCTCATGAATAAACACCGGAGACCCGCTCATCCCCGCAATGATCCCCGAATGCTCCAGCCCCAGCCCCGAGCACCGCACCAGGATCGCATTGTTCCCCGGCGAAAAATTCCGCACCACATCAATGATCTCGACGTCGAACTTTTCGATCTTGCCGCCGTGCATGACCGTCAGGCCGTAGCCTTTCATGCCGGGGAGGAGCTGATCTTCGAAGAGGTAACGCGAGGGATCCGGATTGGGGGAGAGGGCATCGGCGGCGGGGGCGGTGGAGGAGGGGGAGGGGGGGGGCGGGATGAGGGCGTGGGCGAGGAGAGAGAAGGCGGGGAGAGAAGCCGCAACAACCGCGGCACACAGGAGGGTTTTCATGCAGGCACCCCGAAAGCGGAAATTCCGGAAGCAGTCCGTTCACTCTACGTTCGCAACCGGGCAGAAGCAATCGCCAATCTACGCCCATCCCACTCATCGCTCCCCCCTCCATCCACACCTTCATCGCCGCATCCTGCCAATCGATCCTCACGTAGAGAATGTCCCACCCAACGTTTAGCCCCGGCCTTTGGGCCGGGGAGTCCGCAGGCCCGAACGGGCCGACTCTTATTCAGCGAGACGTCCAATAGCTGCACATCAATAGCGCCGCCCCAATCCAACGCCGTTCGGAGTTCCGCCTTTAGACGGCGCGGGGGAGGGGGGGGGGGCGCCAACGCGAAGCGAGCCGCAACGCAATCCCCATCACTCCCGCCCCAAAGGGGCCCGCGACCATAGCCCGGGGTGACCGAAGGGAACCCCTGGTAAAGCCCAACAAATAACCTGCCTGTTCCCCAACGGGGCGATCGAACTCTGCCCTCAAGAAGTTCCAACACTGAACATCATCATCCGCAGCCCTCGGCCTCCTGGCTCGGCAGTTGGATGCCAGCCTCATTTGAGACCCATACCGCCGAAATCAGCCGCGCGAGCGGCGGCGCAAAAGCAGTCCTGCGCCGCCGGCCACGAGCAGCGCGAGGGACGCGGGTTCCGGCGTGGGCGTGGAGATTACAGCAGCCGAGGCGGCGGCGGACGAGTTGGCGTAGGTGAGGCCGAAGTTGTTGAGGACGGCGCTGAGGTCGGTCAGGTCAATGGTTGCGGCGCCATCGAAGTTGCCGTTGTTCCACGCGGCGGTGGTGGAGCCGAAGTTGTTGAGGACTGTGGAGAGGTCGGTGAGGTCGACGTGGCCATCGATGTTGGAGTCGCCGAGGAGTTCGGGCGCGAGGAGGAGCGAGTTCGAGTCGACGGGCTGGTTGCCGAACGTGGTGAACGGCTTGGCCAGTGCGCCATTGTCGATGAGGGCGAGGGCGGTGTGTGCGGGAAGCGCGGAACTCGTGAGCGAGTGGTTGGCAATGTTGGAGCGCAGGCTGGCGAGGGCTGCGGATTTGCTCGCGGGCTGGATCACGAGCAGGCTGGTGGTGGTGTCCACCGTCCCGCCGGTGATCGTCAGGCCGTAGAGTTTCGCGTTGGAGCCGAAGGTGGCGGTGCCGGCATTATTAATGAACGTCGCGCCGGTGGACCAGGATTGCGGGCCGGATTGCGTGAAGGTCCCCGTGTTGATGATTCCCGTAGCGACCTGCAGCGTGCCGCCGTTTTGGAAGGTGCCGTTGTTGGTGAAGATTCCGCCGGCGAAGTTGAAGACATCGCCCGTGGAGCCCGTCATGAGGCCGCCGGCGATGGTGGTGGCGGTACCCTGGAAGATGTTGGTCGCGGGATCGGAGGTGAAGTTGTTGCCGGAGTAGTTGCCGAGGAAGGTGACGGTCGTCGACGTGGTTTTGATCGTGCCGTTGTTGGTGATGTTTCCGGTGACGACGGCGGGCTGGTATTTGAAGTTGATGGTTTTCGAGGCGTTGTTGACGAGATCGCCGTTGATCGTCGTAGTGCCGCCGGTGAAGGTCATGTTCGCGTTGTTGGTGAGGGTGGAAGCGCGGATGGAGCCGTAGCCGGTGATGTTGCCGTTGTTGAGGAGCGGGTGGGCATTGTTGTCGAACGTCCCGCCGGTCAGGCTGATGAGGCCCGAGTTCGTGGCAAGACCCGACGTGACGAGAACCTTGTTGCCCGTCGAGGCGTAGATTGCTCCCGTGGCGGAGTTGGTGACGGCGCCGGTCAGCGTGAGAATGCCGCCGACGGCTTCGATGGAGCCGTTGTTGGTGACGGCGACGGTGACGGTGCCGGCGCCCTGGATGGAGCCGTTGTTGGTGATGATGCCGCCGGCGAGGGCGCTCGCGGATCCCGACAGGGTGACGAAGCCGGAGTTCGTCCAGGCCTGGGAGAGCGTGAGGGTGCCGTTTCCGGGTTGAACGGAGCCGTTGTTGATGAAGGGACCATAGATTTTTCCCGGGCCGAGAAGAATGCCGTCGGCGTTGTTGGTGAGGGTGACGATGGGGTTGGAGGAGTTGTCGCACAAGGAGCCGCCATTGAGGTTGATGGTGCCGTCGTTGGCGGCGTTTGCGGCGCCGGTGAGGAAGGTGGTGAGGCCGGGCGCGAGGTTCAAGGTTCCGCTGTTGACGAAGCCGGTGGTGGGGGAGGCGATGAAGAGGGTGCCGCCGGATTGCGTAATGGTGCCGGAGTTGACAAGACCGGGGAAGTTGATGTTGCCGAAGCCGGAGATGAGGCCCAGGTTGTTGATGGCCGAGCCGGTCAGCGAGCCGCCGGCAAGCGAGATGGAGCCTTGATTGAGGATGCTGGTTCCGGTGGCGTTGATGGAACTGCTGAGGGTGGAGAGGTTGATGGCGCCGAGGTTCCAAATACCGCCGGTGGGCGCGAAAGCGAGGGAGATGTTGGCCGTGCCGAAGTTGACGAATTGTCCCGTGAACGAGCCGCCGCTGAAATTGAAAAGGCCCTGGTTGTTGACGGTGGCGGAGATCGAACCGCCGGCCTGATTCAGCGTGCCCGTGGGGGTGACGGTGAAGGAAACGCTGGCGGTGTCCGTGGCTCCGGAGTTGACGGTGAGGGTGAACGGAAGGGCGCCGCCCACGGTTTCGTTGGTCGTGATGAGGTTCATGCCCGAGTTGAGGGTGAGGCTGGTGCCGAAGGCGGCGGAGGTGGAGCTGGCGGAGGCGGAGGGGTCGAAGGTGATGCCCGCGGTGAGGTTGAGGGTGCCGCCGGTCCACTGGAAGTTGGATGTGTTGCCGTTGACGTTGATGGAGGGGGTCGCGAGGGTTCCGCCGCCGAGGACGTAGAAGGAGGTGAATCCGTAGGCGGTGCCGATATTCAAGCCGGCGTTGGCGTTGTTGGTGCCGAAGGTTTGGCTGAAGTGGCCGGCGGTGTTGAAGCCAACGTACTCGGTGCCGGTGACGGTGAGAGTGCCGCCGCCGAGTTGGTAGGAGTCGGTTTCGCCGGAGATGCCCAAGAAGGCCGATCCGACATAAAGAGAGCCGGTGACGTTGTTGAGGCCGCCGGATTGCTGGAAGGTGCCGATGCCGTCGTCGCCGATGGATTCGTAGCCGCCGCCGAGGATGTTGAGGGTGCCGCCGTTGAGGTAATAATAGCCGGTGGCGAGGTCAAACTGGTTGGCGCCGATATCAAGATTGCCGTTGATGTTGTGGATGCCGCCAATCTGGGTGAAGGTGCTGGTGGTGCCGCCTTGCGCGACCGTTTCGTTGCCGTTGACCGTGAGCGTGCCGTTGCCAAGGAGGTAGGCGCCCGTGCCGTCGTTTCCAATGGTCAGAGTGTTGTTGACCGTGTGGGTGCCGCCGGATTGATTGAAGTTGCCGTTCCCGTAGCTGCTGCCGATGGTTTCGCTGCCTGTGACGGTAAGGTTTCCGGCCTGGAGGTTGTAGACGCCGACGGCATTCGTGCCTGAACCAACAACGAGCGTGCCATTGGAGATGGTGTTGTTGCCATTGGTCTGGGTGAGGGTGCCGTTCCCGCTTCTTCCGACATATTCAGCGGTGTTGTTGGAGGCCGTGAGGGTGCCACCCTGAAGGAGATACGTGCCCGCGACGTTGGCGTTGGTGCCGACGGCGAGGGTGGCGTTGGAGAGGGAATTGATTCCGCCGGTCTGGTTGAACGTGCCGTTGCCGATCATGACGTTTCCGTTGGAGACCGAGAGGTTGCCGCCCTGCAGGTTGTAGGTCGCGAAGCCGGTGGTGGACAAGGCGGAACCGATTTGGATGTTGGTGGCATTGTTGACGCCGCCGGACTGGGTGAGGGTGCCGATGCCATTGCCGCCATAGCCGATGATTTCAGCGCCGGTGCCGGATTGGTTTAACGTTCCATTGGAGAGCGTGTAGGTGCCATTTCCATTCTGGCCGATGGTCAGCGAGCCGTTGCTGATGATGTTGTTGGTCCCGCCGGTCTGATTGAAGTAATCCACGACGCCGCTGCCGGTGTTGTTTTCCGCGAGGATTTCGTTCGCCGCATTGAGAGTGCCGGTTCCACTGAGGGTGTAGGTGCCGGAGGAGGTATTGAGTGCACCGACGACGAGGACGCTGGTGATGTTGGCCGTGCCGGCCGTTTGGTTGGCGACGCCGGTGCCGCTGTTGCCGACGGTGAAAATCGTGGCCGTGATGGTGCCCCCACTGAAGTTGTAGTTGCCACTGGAGCCGGAGTTATTGGCGAGTGTGATGCCGGAGGCGGTGTTGGAGCCGGCGTTTTGGGAGTAGACGTTACCGGAAATGGTGTCGCCGATGATTTCGCTGGTGGCGGACATGGCGCTGGTGGAGAGGGTCTGGCTGAAAATCATGGTGCCGACCTGGGTGGAATTGATGTCCAGCGTGTTGAGTGTGATGCCGGAACTGGTGAGGTTCGAGGTGAAGTTGAGCGTGGGGCTGGAGGCCGCGGAGCTGTGCGTGCCCACGTTGACGATATCCCCGTTCACGGGAAGAACGCCGCTGACCCATCCGGCCGTGTTGTTCCAGAAGAAGCCGTCCGTGTCCAGCCACGTGTCCGTGGCAGCATGAGAGGAAAGTGGCGCGGCAAGCGCCGCAGCAATGGCGCCGGCGAGAGCGAGTTGTGTGCGCTTAACGGATTGACCAGCGGGCGCGCAGTGATGACGGGGCATGAGTTACTTCCTTCCACACGAGACAATCGGGATAGTTCCAAACGCGCGAAGATATTCGGGTTTGCCGCTCCTTCCCACAGGTGCCAGCCCGATAAAATCGTTTTGCTGCGCCTCACTGCTGTTGAAGCAAAAATATCTTGCGGGGAAAAAATACCACGGAATTGAGCAAAGGCGAGTGAAAAATGCGAATTTCGTGCGCGACACGCCGCAAAGTGGCGCCTGGTTCTTCTGCACATCGAGGGGGAGCAGGGGGGGGGCGTGACTCTTGTTGGTGGCTGGTGCGTTTTATCAGACGACGACGAACGGCGTGGGCAATGCGCTCGTGTCGGACCTGATCACGATCACTCCTCCTCCAACGAACCCGTGGTGCAGCATGGTGCCGTTCAACAAGTGGTAACTGTCGTCGGCGACCTCACGCGACACCAGAATCGATTCCACATAAGACCACGCCCAGAACCCGAGCACGGCAACAAGTAACTCCGATCCCATTGGATTATCATCCCCAAAATGTTTAGCCGTCGATCGAAGATCGACGCGAGCTCGGCGCGAGTTTCAGTTGGGAGCCGGATAACCCCAGCGCAATTCACCCAATCTTCCTCATGCCCGCATTCTACCCCCCAAACCAAAACCGCCCGCCAAAAAAAGTTCATCCGGCATCGTAACTGTTCACCGCCCCCCTTCCCCAATCTCCGCGCGTCTCGGTCTCCTCTGTGGCTCCGTGGTAAAGAAACCGTTCGACAAGAGGAGTCGATCAATTCCCCGGAAATCCCCACGAACAAAAAAAAAACTTGACATCAACCAAACAAAAACCGTACGATACCCCAGCCATCGCACCACCACCACAACCAAACCGGGAGGGGACCCCATGACCATCGCCCACCCACCCCAACGTACCGCGGGCTTCCAGCCCGCTTGCGGCCAAGATGGCCCCACCACCCCACCTCTCCCCACCCCAAAATCCCCACCCCGCGCCGACCAAAAATCGAAGCAGATCGCGGCGGAACGAAGCGGAACGACCCCGGGTACCCCACCCATCACCCCCTTCCTGCTCCCCGAATCGCACGCAAAATCCTCATTATTAGTGAAGAAACCCATATTTTCCGCCATCCCGGAATTTTCCCGCGCAAAAAATCGCGCAACTCCTTATTTCTCGTTCCCGACTTCCCAACTTTTTGCGCCCCACCACTCTCCCTGGCCTACCCCTTGCCCTTACAATGTCGGCCCGTCCTTTTATGGAGAACTACTGTCATGTCCACCCAATTCCCGATTCCCCTGCAGAACCTCAAGCCGCTCACCCTCAGCCCCAAGAATCCCACCCTCACGCCCGAGCAGCGCGATGCCCTCAAGCACAACATTCAGCTCTGCCGCGACGCCATCATCTTCTTCACCGCCGTGGCCGATGCTAAAGGTCTCGGCGGTCACACCGGCGGCCCATACGACACCGTCCCCGAAGTCCTCATCGCTCGGGCCCTGGCGGCAGGTTCCGACACCATCCTCCCCATCTATTTCGATGAGGCCGGCCACCGCGTCGCCACACAGTACCTCCTCGCCGCACTCGACGGCGACATTCCCTTCGAAAAACTGCTCCACTACCGCGAATACAACTCCGGCCTCCCCGGCCACCCCGAACGCGACCTCCTCCCCGGCATCAAATTCTCCTCCGGCCGCCTCGGCCACATGTGGCCCTTCGCCAACGGCGTCGCCCTCGCCCATCCGGGAAAGGCCGTCATCCTCCTCGGCTCCGACGGCTCCCAGATGGAGGGAAACGACGCCGAAGCTGCTCGGCTCGCCGTCGCCAAAAACATCAACATCAAGCTCATGGTCGATGACAACGACGTCACCATCTCCGGACATCCCTCCGAGTATCTCCCGCGGTATTCCGTCGCCCAAACGCTCCAGGGGCACGGGCTCCCGGTGGAAGTCGGTGATGGCGAAGACCTCGATTCCCTCTACACCCGCATCGTGGCAGCCATCAACACCACCGGCCCGGTGGCGCTGATCAACAAACGCAAGATGGCCCCCGGAGTGCAGGGGCTGGAAGGGTCGGCGCATGGGCATGATGTGATCAAGGTGGCGCTGGCCGTGCCGTATTTGGAGGCACGGGGGTACACCGACGCGGTCGCTTATTTGAAGTCGCAGAAGCCGGAAAAGTGCCCGCTGGTGTTCCAGGGGTCGAGCGGGTCGGCGAAGAACCGCGATCTGTTCGGAAAGGTCGTGAACAGCATTCTCGATGAGATGCCGCAGGAGAAGCGGGTCGCGTCGGTGCGGGTCTTCGATTGCGATCTGGAAGGCTCGTGCGGGACGAATCATATTCACAAGGCGCATCCCGAAGTCTACGTGGAGGCGGGGATCATGGAACGCGGGAATTATTCCGCCGCCGCCGGGTTCGGTTTCGAGAAGGGCAAGCAGGGGATCTTTGCGACCTTCTCGGCCTTCCTCGAAATGGTCATTTCGGAAATCACCATGGCCCGGCTGAACAAGTCGAACGTCCTGGCGCACTTCTCGCACGCCGGCTGCGACGACATGGCCGACAATACGTGCCACTTTGGCATCAACAATTTCTTCGCGGCCAACGGTCTGCCGGAGCATGACCACACGCGGCTCTATTTCCCGGCGGATCAGTACCAGTTCACGGCCTGTTTGAAGAAGATCTTCCACGAGGAGGGGCTGCGGTTTATCTTCTCGACGCGCTCGGCCGTGCCGGACATTTTGAAAGAGGATGGGACGCCGTTCTATAAGGATCGGGCGTTTACGGGCGGGGTGGACGATGTGGTGCGGGCAACGAGTGGCGGCGGGTACGTCGTGAGCTTCGGGGAGACGCTGTACCGGGCGCTCGATGCGGTGATCTCGCTGAACAAGGACGGCGGCGTTGGCGGGAAGCCGGTGGGCCTGGTGAACAAGGCGTGCCTGAACACGATTGATGAGGGGATGATGAAGACGCTGGCGAACGCGCCGTTTGTGCTGGTGGCGGAATCATTCAATGTGAATACCGGCTTGGGGATTCGTTTTGGGACGGAGCTGCTCAAACGCGGATTCAAGGGACGCTATAACCACATCGGCACTCATAAGGATGGAAGCGGTGGGTTGTGGCAGCAGATGGGGTTCCAGGGGGTGGATCCGGCGGGGATTGCGGCGAGTGTGAAGAAGCTGGTGGGCTGATCGAGAATCTTCCAGGGGGCCGTTGAGGCCCCTTGGAAGATCACGGCCGGGACGGCCATGCCACGTTGCCCGGATTTTCTGCAAACGGAAGGGGGGTGGGTGCGTCTATTGATGTAAAGGAGAATTGCGCGCGGGGCGCGATGGAGTACAATAGTGCAGTGGCGCGTGAGGAAGTGCAGCTATGTGTAGACAGGTGATGATTGCGCTGGCGGTGAGTGTGGTGGTGGGGAGTGCTGTCGGCTGGGGGGATGTGATTGAGTTGAAGGATGGGCGGACGATCAATGGGACGCTCGTGCGGCAGGGGGATGAGGTGATGATTACGGGGGAGGACGGGAGCGTGGTTCGCGCGAAGCCGGGGGATGTGACGAAGGTGACGCTGACCAGCTCGATGAGCGTGGCGCAGGCGTCCGATTCGGACTGGACGCGGGCGGCAGCGGAGATTCGGCGGGCGGACGATTTGCAGACGATCATCGAGATTCATCAGAAATTCCTGGAGAAGTATCCGGACGAGGCGGTATCGCCGAAGGTGCGGACGTCGATGGAGGGGTATCAGAAGTTGTTGGAGCAGCACGGGGTGAAGTTTCGCGGGCGGTGGATGCCGCAGGCGCAAGTGCAGGTGATGATGCAGGAGTGGTCGGACCGGGCGAAGCCGGCGCTGGTGAAGTACCGGGCGGGGGATTTACGCGGGGCGCTGGAGGCGGCGAAGGGAGCGATTAAGGCCGATGGGGCGAATCCGGATGCGCTGACGATTGCGGGGCTGGCGAGCTATCGGCTGAACATGACGGGGAACGCACGGGATTATTTTGCATCCCTGGTGCAGAACGATCCCTCGAGCGTGCTGGGGGAGAATAATCTGGCGGTGATTCTGTTCGAGCAGAAGCGCCAGGCGGAGAGCCTGGTGCATTACGGGAAGGCGATGCAGGCGTCGCCGGACAATCGGTTCGTCGCGGACAACATCATGGAGGCGTTGAATTCGTACGTAGGCGGTGGGGGGGATGTGAATTCGCCGGCGTATGTGAACCTGGTGCGGCAGTTCCAGCAGTCGGAGAGCCGGATTGAGACGCAGATGGCGCGGAGGGGGATGTACCGGTATGGATCGACGTGGGTTCCGCCGGCGATGCTGGACCGGTTGAACGGGAATCTGCAGGCGATCAAGAACGCGATGGCGCAGCTGGATTCGCAGTACCAGGCGGGGAAGACGGCGATGGCGCAACTGGATCAGGCGATTGCGGCTGCGACGAACGATTACAACACGACGTCGTTGAACATCAGCTATTTGGATTCGCTGATTTCGACGTCGACGGGGGATGTGAGTTCGTATATTGCGCAGCGCGAGGATTTGGCGCGGGCACTGCAGGGGATCGGGCAGCGGAAGGCGAAGCTGGAGGCGGAGCGGCAGAATGCGGCGGCGTCGGTGGAGGTGGCGCCGGATCAGGCGGCGAAGCTGAAGGCGGCGTATGCGGCGGCGCTGGCGAATCAGTTCACGGGGGTGCAGCGGATGATGGATTGGGGGGAAGCGGAGAATCCGCCGGGGCCGACGATCGTGCAGATACCGTCGCCGGTGCCGGTGGTGTTGCCGCCGCCGGGGCAGATGCCGGAGCAGGTGCAGCAGGAGTTGACGGACAGCTATCAGCAGATGGAGACGCCGCTGGGGCTGGTGCCGGTGATTGGGATACCGGTGCCGGTGCGGCGCGGGGGAGGAGATCATGACGGGCGGCATGGCGGGTGGGATCATGGCGGGCGGGGCGGCGGTTCTGCGGTGCCGCTCGGGCCGTCGACGCCGACGTTGCCGGTGGCGCCGCGGATGAACGTGTTGCCGCCGACGGTGAATGGGATTCCCCCGGTTGTTGGGCCGACGTCGCGCGGCGGGTGAGGGCTCCTTGTGAAATTGTGCTTCGGGTCAGACCTGAGGGATGGGCGACATGGGATTGCGTGCAAAAAGCGGCGGGAAATGGCGGCGGCGGTTGAAGAAGACCGCCGTTGTTTTGGTGACGGCGTATGCGGTGGTGCTGGTGATTGCTTTTGCGCTGCATGTTCCGGATCGGTTGATCGTGATGACGAAGGCGGAGATTGCGGGGGATCGGGCGTGGTTGCTGGGGGCGGTTACGGATCAGGCTTCAAACGGGAGGAAGTGAGCATTCGTCAGAATGGGGGATCAGGCAGGTTGGCAGCCTGTTCTACTACAGGAACATCGTGGGCCTTCGAATGAGCATAGGTTCGAGGAACATATTCAATGTGGCCATCGGCGAGGGCGACGTTTCCGCGTGCGCTGGAGTTCAGGATCTTCGTGGCGGTGGACTGTTGAGAATCTGGAATTAATAAAGCGCCGAGGTCGTGGCGGCCTGAAAGGAGATTGGCCCATTTCGCAGCTGCGACGCCGCCGGCCTGCCAGAGCGCGCCGGATCCGTCATCAACGGTCAGTTCGCTCTCTTCATAGAGCAGGATTTTATCGCCGGGGCTTTCGATGGCCAGGAGTTTGTCACGGGTGTAGATCTGAGCCGCATAATTGAGCGTCGCGCGCGGTGCACCGTTCATCATCCAGTTCATGACGTAACTAAAGACGAACGGTCCCATGCTGGAGCTGTTTTGAACCAAACGGGGATTGATGTCGGAAGGGCAATAGAGGGGTTTCAGGTTGTTATAGGAGAGGTGTGCGTATGGGGCGATGCCGGCACCGGCCAATACTGTTCCGGAATCGGTTTGATTGTTCACGCGGTAAGGGATCTCCCACCAGATCCAGTCCGAATACTGATGGGCGGTGTTTTTGGCCGAGTAGGGGAATGATCCATTGTTTTCGTTCGTATACATGATGAAGGCAATGCCAAGCTGCCGAAGATTGCTGCCGCAGGCGACTCTTTTTGCGGTTTCGCGAGCCTTGCCAAGTGAAGGCAGAAGAATTGCGATGAGAAGGGCGATAATGGCCACGACCACAAGGAGCTCAATCAAGGTGAAACCACGGCTGCGACATGAAACTTGCACGCGCATGATCTTCTCCTCCGACAAAGGCAGAACAATCAGTGCAAAAACGTAAAGCAGATGAATATGCGAAGTGCTCGCCAGTGAAGGCGAGATGGACCGCTTAGACGGTATTCATCTTGATTCACTTTAACAGGGGCAAAGAGTAATGCAATGGAAATATGTGAATTTTTTAACAATATGCGACGGGGCGGCCATGGAGGGGGGAAAATGGACCATTGCTTCGAGTTTGGCGGGCTGCCATTCGAGCTGGGTCTGGTCGCGGCAGGGCGATGTTTTCCCGGGAGGAAGGCGCGATCAGAGGGCGGGGATTTTGAAGTTGAACAAGAGGAAGTAGGCGGAGGCGACGGCGAGGCCGGCGGCGGCGAGTTGGACGAGGAGAATGATGCGTTTGTTGATCTTCAGGGGCCAGCGGAGGTACCAGGGGGGGCAGTGGCGGCGCATGGGCTTGTCGAGGGCTCGCATGGCGAGGGTGAGGAGGAACGCGGCAAGGAGACCGCCCGCGATTCCGGCGGTGAGGGAAAGGGTTCGGTGCTGCAGATGTTCGCGGGCGAAGCGCCAGGAATAGAGGGTGCCGAGGAGGGCGGCGGCGGTGAATGCGATAAGGATGAGCGAGGCCAAGGCACTGCGGAAGAGGATGCGATAGAAAGCGGGTTCCATGGTGTCACCGGGAAGGAAGGTTCTTCAGGCGTCGGGCTCGGGGGATTATAGGGGAAGACTGGCATGGCGGTGGCAAAAACGAATAGACCCCGCGAGTGGCGGGGTCTACGAAAGCTGGGGGACTAGGATTCGAACCTAGACAAACAGAGTCAGAGTCTGTTGTGCTACCGTTACACCATCCCCCAAGGAGTCAGATGGTCGGACAATATTAGCGGATTGGTGCGTTGCGTTCAATCGTGTCGGATCATCGAAAAAAGTAGAGTACCCGGCAGCGATTCAGGGAGTGGGCGGTTTGCTCCGGCGGGCGGCGAAGAATTCGCGGAGGAGGGTGGCGGACTCTTCGGCGAGGATTCCGGAGAGGATTTCGAGGCGGTGGTTGAGGCGGGGGTCGGTGCAGAGTTGGAAGAGGGAATCGACGGCGCCGGCCTTGGGGTCGCGGCAGGCGTAGACGAGGCGAGGGAGGCGGGATTGGACGAGGGCGCCGGCGCACATCGGGCAGGGCTCGAGGGTGACGTAGAGGGTGCAGTCGAGGAGTCGCCAGTGGTTGAGGGCTTGGCCGGCTTGGCGCATGGCGACGATTTCGGCGTGGGCGGAGGGGTCGTGGTGGGCTTCGCGGCGGTTGAAGCCTTGGCCGATGATGCGGGGTTGGGCGTTTTCGGGGTGGTGGACGATGATGGCGCCGACGGGGATTTCGTCCTGGGCGGCGGCTTCGTGGGCGAGTTGGAGTGCTTGGCGCATCCAATGTTCGTGGTCGGGATTTGTCATGATGGCTCGAATTGCGGGCAGGATGCCCGCGATACGTACCCCCAACGGGATTCGCACCCGTGTCGCTGCCGTGAGAAGGCAGTGTCCTAGGCTCCTAGACGATGGGGGCAGGAGCTCGGCCGGTGGGCCGAGACAAGTCAATTTAGGGTTGCGGCGCATTGATGTCAAACCTCCTGACATAGTGGCCGGGGGCGAGTTCTTCGGTTTTGCTGAAGGCGATGAGAGTGGCGGAGGTGCCTCGGGGAATGTCGAGGGTGCAGGTGATTCCGGAGCCGTCGCGTTTCCAGTTGCTGGTGATTTGGCCGGAGGGGGTGGCGTGGGAGGCTTCGACGAAGGTGAGGGCTTTGGGGAATTGGGGGCGGAGGAAGAAGTGTTTGAAGCCGGGAGAGGCGGGGTCAGGTTGGATGCCGGCGAGGCCTTCGAAGAACCAGGCTTCGATGTGGCCGAGCATGAGGTGGTTTTGGGAGGAGGTGGGGAGGGCGTCCCAGGCTTCGGTGAGGGTGGTGGCGCCTTTGCGGAGCTGGTCGACGTAACCGGGGCCGTCGGATTGGGTGGCCATGTTGTAGAGGAGGTCGGGCTGGTTGGCGTCGGTGAGAGCGCGGACGACGTAGGAGAAGCCGACGTCGCCGGCGGAGATGCGGTTGTGGTTTTGGCGGATGGAGGTGACGAGGTTTTGGAGGACGGCGTCCTCGTGACCCGTGGGGACGAGGTGGAGTGCGAGGGGCATGGCGTTGGCGGTCTGGCTGCCGGACTCGTATAGGTTGGTGTCGGGGTGGAAGAATTTGTCGTTGAAGGATTTTTGGACGGCGTCGGCGCGGGTGGCGAAGGATTTGGCATCGTCGGGCTTGTTGAGGATTTCGGCGATTTTTTGGAGGGCGCGGAGGTCCTGGTAGTAAGTGGCGGTGCAGGTGAGGGCGGTGGAGGTGAGTTGGGCTTGGCCGGGGGGTTTGGGGCCAATGTCGTACCAGTCGCCGAGGCCGTAGGCGATGATGTTGTCCTTGGATTTGGAGGCGAGGTAGTCGGCGTAGCGGGTCATGGTGGGGTAGTGGTCGGCGAGGGATTGGGTGTTGCCGTAGAACTGCCAGGCGTAGAGGGGGCCGAGGATTCCGGCGGAGCCCCATTCTGGGGAGTCGAGGAAGCCGTCCTTGAAGTGTACGAATTCGGGGGCGATGTCGGGGATGAGGCCATCGGGGTGCTGTGCGTCGGCGATGTCGTTTTCGATCTTGGTGTAAAGGCCGGAGACATCCCAGTTCATCATGATGGCGTGGGCCATGAGATGGGATTGTTCGAGCCAGCCGAGTTTTTCGCGGTGGGGGCAGTCGGTGAGGATGGATTGGGCGTTGGAGAGGATGGCGTTGTTGATGAGGTGGTGGATTTGGTTGAGGGTTTCGTCAGAGGAGGAGAAGGAGCCGGTGGGGGGGAGGGCGGCGTGGACCCATGCGGCACTTACGCCGACGAGGGTGGCGGCGTCGGGCTGCGTGGTGGCGAGGGAGTCGGGGGTGGCGCCTGAGATTTGGAGATAGCGGAAACCGTAGTAGGAGAATCTGGGTTGCCAGGATTCGACGTCGAAGGGGGAATCGTGTCCGCTCAGGGTGTAGGTGTACCAGACGGGGCCGCCGGAGGAGCGTTGGGAGACGAGACCGTTTTTGTCGAGAAGTTCGCCGGGAAGAATTCTGACGGTCGCACCGGCGCGGCCGTGGACGTCGATGCTGGGCCAGCCGGAGATGTTGCGGCCGAGATCGAAGACGAAGACGCCAGGCTTGGGCTGGGTGGTTTTTGGGGCGGGGAAGGTTTCGAAGACGATGACGGGGGGCTGGGGTGCGGGCATGAGGGTGGCGGTGTGGTCGGGGGTACCGGGGGCGGGGACTTCGGCGGCGGGTTGCCATGATTTGTCGTCGAAGTGGGGTTGGGTCCAGCCGGGGGTTTCGCGGCGTGCGTCGTAGTCTTCGCCGCCGTACTGGTGGTTGAAGGTGATGGGGCCGCGGGCGGTTTTCCAGCCATTGCCAGTGGTGAGTTGTTGGTGGGAGCCGTCGGCGAACTCGATGTCGAGTTGGGCGAGGGTTTTGGGGATGCCGAAGGAGTTGTGGAATTTGGTGTAGCGGCCTTTGATTTGGAGGACGTTGTAGGGGCCGTTGCCGAGGGTGATGGCGATGGCGTTGTCGCCGGGGTGGAGGAGGGGGGCGACGTCGAAGGAGTTGAAGAGGACGGTTTTGTTGTAGTTGGTCCAGCCGGGGTCGAGGGCGTGGTTGGAGACGGGTTGGCCGTTGATTTGGCAGTCGTAGGAGCCGAGGCCGGTGATGGCGAGGGTGGCGTGGGCGATTTTTCCGTGGGCGGGGTCGAGGGGGAATTCGGTGCGGAATTGGGGGGCGGGTTCGGGGGTTTTGTCGCTGTCATCGTTGGGGAAGGCGATCCAGCGGGCGCGCCAGGCGATGGGGGTGACGGGATCGGCGCGGAGGGGGAAAGGCGCGGCGGTGGTCAGGGCGAATAGCATCACCCGGATGGGGAGCCGCAAAAGCGATTTCATAGGAACTCCAGATGCGAACGTGAAGAGCCGCCGAGGGTTGTTGTGGGCGCACGGGGAACGTATTATCGCTGCGACTTGGCGTAATTTCATGGTCACGGAAGGTTTTTCGCAATGCAACCAATGGCGGCGGTACGTTCAAAGCAAAGCACGAAGAAGAAGGCGGGGAAGCGGCGCGTGGCGATACTGGGGGCGACGGGGTCGATTGGGGTGAATTCGGTGGATGTGTGCCGGCATTTGGGGGAGCGGTTTGAGATTCATTCGCTGACGGCGGTGACGTCGTGGAAGAAACTGGCGGAGCAGGCGTTGGAAGTGCGGCCGAAGATGGTGGCGTTGAATGACAAGTCGACGGAGGATCATCCGTCGGAGAATTTGAGGGCGCTGCGGGATCAACTGCTGGGGACTGGGATTAAGGTGGTGACTGGGCCGCACGCGATGGAGGAGATCGTGACGCGGGAGGAGGTGGATGCGGTGGTGGCGGCGGTGGTGGGTGCGGCGGGGTTGGCGCCGGTGATAGCGGCGGCGAAGGCGGGGAAGACGATTGCGCTGGCGAATAAAGAGGCGCTGGTGGTGGCGGGGTCGATTGTGATGCCGACGGCGAAGCGGAGCGGGGCGACGATTGTGCCGGTGGATTCGGAGCACTCGGCGATTTTTCAGAGTTTGCGGAGCGGGGTGGAGAAGGAGATTCGGAAGATTATTCTGACGGCGAGCGGGGGGCCTTTCCGGACGTGGCCGAAGTCGAAGATCGAGCATGCGACGGTGGAAGAGGCGCTGGCCCATCCGAACTGGAAGATGGGTCCGAAAATCACGATCGACTCTGCCACGATGATGAATAAAGCGTTGGAGATCATTGAGGCGCATTGGCTGTTTGATCTGCCGGCCGAGAAGATCGAGGTTTTGATTCATCCGCAAAGCATTATCCACTCGATGATTGAGTTCGTGGACGGGTCGGTGATTGCGCAGCTGGGGACGCCGGACATGCGGACGCCGATTCAGTATGCGTTGACGCATCCGGAGCGATATGAGGGGTGCAGTACCAGGCTGGAATGGTCGAAAATCAAAGAGATGACGTTTGAGCAGCCGGATGATCGATTCCCCGCCCTACAATTGGGGTACGAAGTGATCCGCCTTGGAGGGACCTCCGGGGCGGTGGTGAACGCTGCGAATGAAATCGCGAACGAAATGTTCCGCGCGGGGAACATTCGGTTCGGAGAAATCGTACATAGAGTGGAAGAGGTTTTGCGGCGGCATAAGAAATCCGGGTTTGTCGCGGAACCGACACTCGAGCAACTTCTTGAGGCGGACGCATGGGCCCGCAAGCAAGCGAAAACCGTTTGAAATGACGAATGACGAAGGACGAATGACGAATCAAATTCAAATGACCAATGATCGAATGACGAAACGGGCGCTACGCGCGATTGCGTCATTTGGGCGTTGTTCATTGCGTTGATTCGTCACACCACTTGAAAGGCTGAGGATGCAGAGTCTGGCGAAACGGGTTGAACGGAAGCATGGTCGGTCGAGGGTGGTGCTGTGGGCGGTGGGGTTGCCGGTGCTGGGGTTGACGCTGGCGGGGATGACGGATTCGGTGCTGCGCGTGGTGTGGGTGGTGCTGGGATTTTCGTTGATTATCTTTTTGCATGAGCTTGGGCATTTTTTGGTGGCGCGGGCGTGCAGTGTGAAGTGCCTGGCGTTTTCGCTGGGGATTGGGCCGCGGATACTGGGGTGGCGGAAGGGCGTGGGGGTGACGTTTGGGCCTGATCCGTACGATCCGGACAAGTTGAAGGATGCGAAGGGGGAACCGGCGCCGACGGCGGAGAAGAGGCTGGAGCACGTGGAGGCGGCGACGACGCATTCGGATTTGCTGCAGTCGTCGCATGAAGCGGTGCATCCGTCGACGGTGGGGGATTGCGATTATCGGATTTCGTGGCTGCCGCTGGGCGGGTATGTGCGGATGCTGGGGCAGGACGATATGGATCCGACGAAGATTTCGGATGATCCGCGGGCGTTCAACCGGCGGCCGATCTGGCAGCGGATGTGCATTGTGTCGGCTGGCGTGATCATGAACGTGATCTTCGCGGCGGTGGCGTTTTCGATTATTTTCAGTCCGGGGATCGGGATTGATTTTCCGCCGGCGCAACTGGGGCAGGTGGTGTACGACTCGCCTGCGTGGAATGCGGGGCTGAAGATGGGGGACACGATTGTGGCCGTGAGGGGCAACAAGCCGCCGGGGAAGTTTCTGGAGTTTACGGATGTGATGATCGCATCGGCGCTGTCGGACGGGAAGGAGAAGATAGGCTTCGACTACATCCCGTACGGGGAGACGGCGAAGAAGCACGTGGATATTTTGCCGGTGGTGAATCCGGCGAGCGGTTTTCTGGCGATCGGCGCGGAGTCGCTGCCGGGGATGAAGGTGAACGGGTCGGGTGAGGAATATGCGAAGATGACGCCGGCGACGCGGAACACGGCGGAGCTGTCGAAGGTGCGGGCGGGGGATCAGATCGTAGCGGCGGACGGGGTGGATGTGCGTGACGATTACATCAAGCTGTACAACCAGGTGCAGGAGAAGAATGGCGAGCCGGTGAAGTTGACGCTGGAGAACGTGAAGAACAAGTCGCTTCCGCCGCTGGAAATCACGCTGATGCCGCGGTTGGAAGAGCGGCTGGGGGTGAAGGGGGTGCCATCGGCGATGGGTCTGGCGCCGCGGCTGACGCTGGGGGAGCCGTCGAGCCGGTGGAATGCGGCGTCGGCGGCGGGGATCAAGGATGGAGATGTTGTGCTGCAGGTGGGGGATCGGACGAATCCGACGGAAGCGCAGTTCATTGAAGTGGTCAGCAGCAATCCGGGCAAGGCGCTGGAAATTGTGGTGCGGCGGGATGGGCAACGGCTGACGCTGCATGCGACGCCGAAGTCGGTGAACGGGAAGGGGATGCTGGGGATTCCGGTGATGCAGGACACGGACAAGCTGAGTTTCATGCCGGTGGGGAAGAATCCGGACGTGGAGGATCTGCAGTTGTCGGACGATGCGACGATTGTTGCGGTGGATGGTCAGAAGGTGGAGAACTGGTCGGAAATTTACACGGTCGTGCGGCAGCGCGGCGAAGCGGGGAAGACATTGCCGGTGACGTTCCACAGCGGCAAAGGGGATGTGACCAAGGCGCTGGCGGTTTCCGCGGACGAGCTGGATGCGATTCGGAATCAGATGCAGTTTATGCTGGGGATCCAGCTTGAGAATCGCACGCAGACGCAGGTGGCGAACAATGCCTGGGGAGCGGTGGAGATGGGGATGGATCACACGAAGAAGTTCATTTTGCAGGTGTACATGACGCTGGCGGGGCTGTTCCGGCAGACGGTGTCGCCGTCGAATCTGCACGGGATCGTGGGGATCACGAAGGTGGGGTACGACATGCAGCAGCGTGGGATCGTGTGGCTGTGGTATGTGCTGGCGCTGGTGTCGGTGAATCTGGCGGTGGCGAACTTTTTGCCGCTGCCGATCGTGGATGGCGGGCTGTTCCTGCTGCTCATTCTCGAGAAGATTCGCGGGAAGCCGTTGAGTCTGAAGGTGCAGTCGGCGATACAGGTGGTGGGGATTGTGCTGCTGGCGGGGTTGTTTTTGTATGTGACGGTGAATGATATTTCGCTATTTCACTAGCGGGGGCGGGTTAATTGAGTTAAGTGGGTTAATTGAGTTAATTGGGACTTCGCTGCCACATGTGGGTTGCGGGCGCCAATTAACCTAATTAACTCAATTAACTCAATTAACTCTTCGCTCGTTCTCCGCTACACTTCCCGGCATGTCGGAGAAAACGCAAGTCGCTCGCACGTCTGCCATCGCCGGTGGGACGCTTGCGCTTCTGAAGCTGGTCATCGGGCTGCTGACGGGGTCGCTGGCGCTGACATCGGAGGGGATTCATTCGTCGCTCGATTTCGGCGTGACGCTGATTACATGGATGAGCGTGCGTTCGGCGGATCTTCCGGCGGATCATCATCATCATTATGGGCATGGGAAGATTGAGAATCTGTCGGCGTTTGGGCAGGCGATTCTGCTGATCGTGACGGGGTTCTTCATTCTGGTGCAGGCGTACGGACATCTCACGCGGAACGAGGCGTTACACGTCGATCCGGGTTGGTTTGCAGCGATAGGGGTGGTGGCGGTGTCGCTGTGCGTGGATTTGTGGCGATCGCGGGTGCTGTATGCGGCGGCGAAGAAATTTCAGAGCCAGGCGCTGGAGGCGGATGCGCTGCATTTCGGGACGGAGCTGCTGTCGTCGGCGGTGGTGCTGGCGGGATTGCTGGCGGTGAAATTCGGCGGGGAGCGGTGGGCGAAGGCGGATCCGATTGCGGCGATGTTCGTGGCGGGGGTGATGATCTTCACGGCGATTCGGCTGGGGCGGCGGTCGGCGGATGTGTTGATCGATCGGGCGCCGGAGGGGCTGGAGGAGCAGATGCAGCAGTTGATGCGCGGGGTGCCGGGGGTGCTGGATGTGGTACGGGTGCGGGCGCGGCAGAGCGGCGCGGCGACGTTTGTGGATGCGACGATCACGGTGGATCCGTCGATCGGCCTGGCGGCGGGGCATCAGATTTCGGACAACGTGGAGCTGCGGGTGACGGAGAAGGTGCCGAATTTGGATATCGTGGTGCACGTGGAGCCGGCGGGGGGACATGCGGATCACACGGGGGCGGTGCGGGAGCTGGGGGAGGCGATGAAGCTGAAATTGCATGCGATACGGATACGGGAGATCCACGGGCATTTGTATATTAATTTTCATGTGGAATTTCCGCCGGAGATGACGCTGAAGTCGGCGCATCAGGAGGTGACGGAGCTGGAGGAGCGGATTCGGCGGCGGCTGCCGACGACGGCGGAGATCGAGAGCCACATGGAGCCTGCGGATTCCGGAGGCGATTGACGCGTAACCGAATATGGAGAAGGAGCGGCGTGGGAATTTTCTTTCGCGCGCCCGAGTTTGGCTCCATAATGGAAATGTCCTCCGATCCTCACGTTTTCGTTCAGAAAGGACGAAAGCGCCATGTTGACGACGATACTTCTCGGATGTGCGGTGGCCGGCGGCGCGGTAGTGCTTGCGCAGGTGGTGGCGGGGGCGTTGGCGTTCGGGGCGGGGCATGGGTTTCATGTGCATCATCACGGGGTGGGCGGGCATGTTGGTTCGCATCATGGCGGCTTTCGGGTGTTGAGGTCATTGGGCAAGGGGGCGGGCAAACATGCGGTGCGGGGCCAAGTGAGCGCCGGCGCGAAGGCGAACGTCAATCATGTGGCGTCGTGGTTGTGGGGGATGTTGAACTTCCAGGCGATCGTGGCGGGGATTGCGGTGTTCGGGATGTCGGGGCTGGCGGCGACTGCGGCGGGGGTGTCGGATGTTGTGGTGCTGGTGATTGGTCTCGTTTCGGCGTTCGTGATGATGCTGGTCGTGGCGAGCGTGTTCAGCATGATGCTGAGCATGGAGTACGACGCGACGGTGCATGTGGAGGATGCGGTGGGGGCGCTGGGGACGGTTTATTTGAGCATTCCGCCGCACCATGATGGACAGGGGAAGGTGACGATCAAGCTGCAGCAGCGGCTGATGGAATTTGCGGCGGTGACTCCACAGGAGACGCCGCTGGCCACGGGCGAGCAGGTGATCGTGGTGAAAGTCGGGCCGTCGTCGGTGATGGAAGTTGTTTCGGCGGAGAAGTATCTTGCCGACACCAAAGGGCTGGCGGCACGTTCGGGAGAGGAAAGAAAATCTGCAAGCGCCAATTGATGGCGTGTGGGCGCAGGCAACACCATTATTTCAAGGATTGGTTGTTGAATTGTCTTCTATGAACATCACACAGGAAGGAGCTTCGGGAAATGATTTCGAAACTTGTCATTCAGAGTGGATTGGCATCGCTCCATGGCGTTCTCGCGCAGAGCAGTGAGGGTCTCAGTGCGACGCAGTGGATGGGCATGCTCGGCGTGTTCGTGGCGTTGTTGTTTGTTATTTTCGCGGCGCTGTTTGTGGGGCGGTATCGTCGCTGTCCGAGCAACAAGATTCTCGTCATTTATGGAAAGGCGGGGCATGGGGCGGCGGCGCGGTGCATTCACGGCGGCGCGGCGTTCATCATGCCGTTGGTTCAGGACTATGCGTACCTGAGCCTGGAGCCGATTCAGATCGAGATTCCGTTGAAGGGGGCATTGTCGATCGAGAACATTCGCGTGAATGTGCCGAGCGTGTTCACGATTGCCATCGGGACGGAGCCGGAGTTGATGCAGAATGCGGCGATTCGCCTGCTGGGGCTGGACATGGCGAAGCTGCAGGGCCGGGTGGAGCACATCATTTTCGGGCAGCTGCGCGAGGTGGTGGCGTCGATGCGCATTGAGGACATCGCGCGGCATCGCGAGCAGTTTTTGAAGAACATCCAGGCGTCGCTGGAGCCGGAGCTGCGGAAGCTGGGGCTGGTGCTGCTGAACGTGAACATCACGGATATCGATGATGAATCGGGGTATATCGTGGCCGTTGGTAAGAAGGCGGCGGCGCAGGCGGTGCAGCAGGCGCTGGTGGATGTGGCGGGGCAGGAAAGGATGGGGGCGATCGGCGTTGCGGATGCGGATCGGGAAAAGACGATCCAGGTGGCGCAGGCGCGGCAGTTGCGGGAAATCGGTCTGCGTGATGCGGCTCGCGAGCAGGCGGTGAAGGTGGCGGAGCTGGATCGCGACCAGAAGATCGGCGAGCAGACGGCGCTTCGCGACCAGGCGGTGCGGCTGGCGGAGCTCGAGAAGGAACGGAAGATTGCGGAGCAGGCGGCGGGGTTTGAGCGGGATTCGAAGGTGAAGGAGTCGGAGCAGGCGATGCGAGTCGCGATTGCCGAGGCGAACGCGAAGGCGATCGCGGGGGAATCGAAGGCGCAGGCGGATGTTGCGGCGGCGCAGGCGCAGTTGCAGGTGAAGCAGGCGGAAGCGTTCCAGATCGGCGAGACGCGCAAGCGCGAGGCGGAGGCGGCGGTGCAGGAGGCGCAGAACCGGGCGATGGCGAAGGCGGCTCTTGCGGAAGCGGAGCGCGTCGAGGCGGAACGGCGTGCGGCGCTGGAAGCGCCGGCCAAGGCGGAGAAGGCGAAGATGGTGGTTGATGCGCAGGCGCAGGCGGAGAAGCGGCGCGTGGAAGCGGAAGGGGAGGCGGCGGCGATTTTTGTGAAGCTGGAAGCGGAGGCGCGCGGGCAGTACGAGATCCTGGCGAAGAAGGGCGAGGGGTTGAAGCAGATCATTGAGGCATGCGGGAGCGCGGACAAGGCGTACCAGTTGTTGATGCTGGAGCATATCGACAAGCTGGTGGAGACATCGGCGAGTGCGATCGCCAACATCAAGTTCGACAAGATCGTGGTGTGGGAAGGGGGGCATGCGAATGGGAACGGGACGTCGAACACGGCGGCGTTTCTGCAGAATATGACGCGGATGATGCCGCCGATGATGCAGGTGATGAAGGACATCGGCGGGGTGGAATTGCCGGGGTTTGTCGGGAAGGTGGTGGGGGAGGCGAAGGAGGATCCGGTTGCGTCGGCGGCAGGACCGGCGATCGAGACGACGGCGGTGGATCAGCGGCGGAAGAAGGATGGTGCGGCGTAAGTGCATGCCGGGAAAATCGTGCAAACAAAAATAAGTGGTGTCGCGGCAATATTTTGTGGCGGCGCGGGACGATCTCGTTAGAATGCGAGCAGGCATTTCTGCGAGGCAAAGATTCCATGAGTGAGCTGGAACCGAAGAAGGCGGTGCAGAGACCGGATGCCCCGATCAAAGCATGTGCCGCGCTGTCGCCGATGGCGGTGGCGAAGTTGGCGCAGGCGCGGATCAAGACGCTGGCGGATATCAGGCGGCTGACGGACGAGGAACTGAAGGCGCTGCCGCTGGGGGTGGCGGAGTATAACGCGGTGAAGAAATATGCGGCGTCGATTTCGTTTGAGGGGGAGGGTGGCGAGGAGAAGGCCTCGCCGGGGTGAGGGGAAAGGGGAGGGGCGTGCAAGGGGGGAGCGGATCGAGAAACGGCTTTGTGTTGCGAAGATGGCCAAAGGGGAGTGCTCTTAGAAGTTGATGGCCACGCGGCAGCCGACCACGAGGGCGTTTGGAATATGATCATCGCCGTTGGGATGAATGATGTATTGCAGGTCGGGCTGGAAATAGACGGAGCGGTTGATGAAGCAGAATCGATAGGCGAGCTCAGTGACAAACTCGTAGTCCTGCACCACGGTGGAGGGGGTGAGCAGTTGCTCCTGTTGCTGTGCGTCGCGGAGGTCATCGCTGAAGCGGCCGTAGAGGAAACCGATTCCGCAGATATCGGAAGGGCGAGATTCAAAGAAGCCGCGTTCGGCGACGCCGGCAGTGAAGAAGTAGGGCAATTGAGCGACGGAGGGGTTGGTGGAGAAGGTGGCGGAGCCGAAAACGCCAAGGCCGCGGTGGCTTCCTGGGGATCCGAAGGGGAGGAGGACCTGATCGAAAAGGCCGTAGACGCCGAAACTGCCGCGTTCGGTGTTGGTGCTTCCGAAGACGGTCTGGGTGGCGTTGTCATACCAGAAGCCGACCTTGTAATTTCCGAGCAGGGGGCCATCACCGGGTAGGCCGTTGAGCTGGAGGCCGGCTTCGGCGATGACAAAGACGGGGCCGCGCATGGTGAAGTCGGTACCGTGATTGTCATTGGAGCGGATGCTGGGGTCGCCGTTGTAGACGCCGACCATGGCGTAGGTGCGTCGGGTGGGTCGGAGCTTGGTGACGATGCCCCAGGTTGCGTTGGGGTAGGCGGTCATTCCGGGGGCGTTGAAGTAGATGCCGACGGGGTTGCCGTCAAAGCCGTTCTGCATGAAGAGGTAGTTGTAGGGGGAGATCTGGAAGTCATCGTTGGCGGCGATGCGTCCGAGGCGGAATTCGAGGTGATCATCGAGGAATTTCTGCTGATAGGCGGCGTCGACCAGACGGACCGTTTCGCCGCCGAAGTCCTGTTGAACGTTGAAGGCATTGCCGATGTATTCCTTCGAAAGGCTGGAGCCCCAGCGTTCGGAGACTTGGAGGAGGAAGGAGGCATCGTGGATGGCGGCGAGTTTGTCGAGGTCGAGCAGGAGATCGAGACCAAGGTTGCTGGCCTCGGTAATGCCCTGCGACTTGCCGCCGACGGGGTTGGCGGCCACGTCGATTTCCAGCGAGAGTGTCGGACTGATTCCGCGGCTCTCCAATTGGGTTCTGGCGCCGGCCCAATCGCCGGTGAGTTGCCCCTTCGGGAGCACGAGGGCGAAGGGGCGGAGATCGGAGGGAATTTGTGAATCATGCTGCCCCGTGACTGTCGGTTTGTCCTCGCTGTTACTCGGTCTTGTTGCTGCGACATCAGGAGAGGGCGTGGGACCGGAAGCGGGGGGCACCTGCGCGGAAGCGAGTGGCGTGCAGATCAGAACACTGATCGCTGGACCAAAGAAATGGATTCGCATCCTCATCGCCGTTTCACTGAACTGATGCGGGCTTGTTTACACCCGGAGTCGGCCATCGGTAGGTGATCGTGTCCTGGGGGGGAATGCCAAAGGTCAGCGTGAACGCTGTCGAGAGGAATCGTAGGCGCCGGGCTGGCGTTCGAAAAGCTCACTTTTTGCCGAATTGTGTGTTCGTCGGCGTTTTCGCGTTGAGCAGAGGCGGGGCCCTGGGGTTGAGCAGAGCAGAGGGGGCGAGTCATTGTGTTGTGTGCGTGGATCGAGCATGCTGGCGGCCTCGAGCGTTGTGCCATAAGCGTGGCACTTGCGCAAGCACGACACCACGGCGGCGGTAGTTGCCGGGTATTGGTTGGGATTGATGATGCTGATTGCGTTGAATAAGCCGTATGGGGTGATATCGCAGTTTACGAGCGATGGGTCGAAGCATCGGACGTTGGCGGAGATTTTGCCGCGGATGCCGAAGGGGGTTTATCCGATTGGGCGGTTGGATGCGGATAGTGAGGGGCTTTTGCTTTTGAGCGATGAGGGGGAGTTGAATTCGCGGCTCTTGCGGCCGGAGTTTGCGCATGGGCGGGAGTATTGGGTGCAGGTGGAGCGGGTGCCGGGGGAGGAGGCGTTGGAGAAGTTGCGCGGTGGGGTGATGATTGAGGGGCGGCGGACGTTGCCGTGCGGGGCGCGGGTGTTGGAGCCGCAGCCGGTGGTGGCGGAGCGGGAGCCGGCGATACGGTTTCGGAAGACGGTGCCGACGTGCTGGATATCGATGGAGCTGGTGGAGGGGAAGAATCGGCAGGTGCGGCGGATGACGGCGGCGGTGGGGTATCCGACGTTGCGGTTGGTAAGGGTGCGGATTGGGGGGTTGGTGCTGGGGGAATTGAGGTTGGGGAGTGGGGAGTGGCGGGAGTTGGATGCGCGCGAGCGCGCGGCGGTTTTTTCGGGCGTGGGGAAACGGTAATTGAAGGGGCGGGGGTGGGTTCGTATGATGAGTGGGCTGATAGAAGGTTATGGAGAGTGATGCAATGAGTGCGACATCGAAGAAGACGAAGAAGAAGATTTTGCCGAAGGCGGGGAAGAAGCGTGAGACTCTGGAGCAGTCGCTTCGGCGGATCAATGCGAAGTATGGGGAAACCCTGGCAAAACTGGCGAAGTGATTCCGAGTACATTTGAGTTGTGAGAGCCCGGCGCATGGCGGGCTTTTCTTTTGCGCGGGAGAAGGAATGGAATGGCTTGAATTTCTCGATTGGAACGAGTTGATCATGTTGCATGAGGATCAACTCCGGAAGTACGGCGGGCAGGCGGGGTTTGTCGACGAAAATGTCGTGCGATCGGTGATGGCTCGCGCCCAGTTTACAGCGCAATACGATGCGGATGCGGATCTGGCCGATATGGCAGCTGATTATATGTATGGCTTTGCCACGACGCAGGGATTCCTGGACGGTAACAAGCGAACCGCGCTTGTTGCGGCTGAACGCTTTCTCGCCAAGAACGGGTGGGAGACGATTTTGACGCAGAAGTTGATGTATCTGGTCGCCATTGCCGTGGCGCGCGGGGAGTTGGATCGGGATGGGTTGGCGGAGATTTTGCGGGATCATATCGAGGAGTTGGAGGGGGAGTAGGGTTGCAATGAGGGGGGAATGCACATTAGGCATGCTTCTGGCCACCGAGGCTGTGGCCAGAAGCACCCAGCTACGCGTTTGACGGAGCCATTTGATAACGAGTTCCATCTATGACTATCGAAGTCGATTTAGGAATTCGGAAGCGGCGCAATGCCGACTGAATGAGTGCAAAAGTTTTCACTTCGTCGAGCGATTCGTCAAAAACTTCGACATCGATGTTGCTACCTAGATTTCCAGAACCACCGCCAGTCACCTCACCTTTGTCGTTTAAGACGACTTCGATGGCATCTTCGATTTCATCGCGAGCAACTGTGAGGGGCTCATTGAAGTAGATAAAGACTTTCATGCTCTATTTGCTCCGCCAGACGAGGTCGACGTGTGAGTCGGCGCTGGATTGGAACCAGCGGGTCATGGCCATTTTTTGCTGGGTGTAGAACTGGACGGATTCAGTGCCTTGGATGTGGAGGTCGCCGAAGAAGGATTGGTTCCACCTGGTGAAGGGGGACCGATTCCATGGTATCTCGCTCCAATCGATCCGTGTTACAGCCCGCGATACACGTCGCTTCGATGGCCGACGATGGCAATAATGATGACACGGGATGCGTCGTCGATTTCATAGACGATTCGCCAATCACCGACTCGAATGCGATAAAGACCGGCTTGGCCTGCCAGCTTTTTGCAGCCGGACGGTCGCGGCATATGGGCCAACGCCATAATTGCCTTGTCTATCCGTAAGAGGACGGCTCGGGGCAGGCGGGACATGTCGCGTTCGACGCCGGGACGAAAGCGAATGGAATAGCTCATGCCAGACCCAGTTTCTTCCGGAGTTCAGCATAAGGGCGGGTTGGGCCGCTGTGCTTGCGGCGTTTGGCTTCAGCGATATCTCCGCGATCTTGCGCGGAGATCAGCTCCGCTTGTTCTTGCAGTTGCCGAAAGTCCTTTTCAGGGATCACGACAAATTTTTTCTTGCCGATGGTAAGTGTTTGAACGGTCATGTTGTGCCCTTCGCGTCAGTACGAAAAGGATTATACCCGCCGCGCTGGGATAAGGATAAGAAAGGATTCCACCACGCTGGCACCGCAATGTCGGCGTTACTTGCTGCGCCAGACGGGGTCGATGTGGGAGTCGGCGCTGGATTGGAACCAGCGGGTCATGGTCATTTTTTGCTGGGTGTAGAACTGGACGGATTCAGTGCCCTGGATGTGGAGGTCGCCGAAGAAGGATTGGTTCCAGCCGGTGAAGGGGAACCAGGCCATGGGGGCGGGGACGCCGATGTTTATGCCGATCATGCCGGCGTTGAAGTGGTGTTTGAACTGGCGGGCGGCGTAGCCGTCGCGGGTGAAGATGGAGGCGCCGTTGCCGTAGGGGGATTGCTTGCCGATGGCGAGGGCTTCGTCGAGGGTTTTGGCGCGGACGACGGAGAGGACGGGGCCGAAGATTTCTTCTTTGGCGAGGCGCATCTCTGGCTTTACCTGGTCCACGATGGAGGGGGCGATGAGGAAACCAGTGATATCAGTGGTAGCAGTGTTAACAGTGGTAGCTGGGAGTTTGCGGCCGTCGAGGGCGAGGGTGGCGCCTTCTTGTGCGGCGATGTCGAGGTAGGATTTCACTTTGTTCATGTGGTCTTTGGTGATGACGGGGCCCATGTCGACGTCCTGGCCTTGATCGGTGGGGCCGACCTTCATTTTGCTGGCTTTGTCGACGAGTTTTTCGACGAGGGGGTCGGAGATTCCGCCGACGGGGAGGGCGATCGAGCCGGCCATGCAGCGTTCGCCGGCGCAACCGAAGGCGGAGGCTTGCAGCGCGGCGACGGCCTGGTCGAGGTCGGCGTCGGGCATGATGATGAGGTGGTTTTTGGCACCGCCGGCGGCCTGGACTCTCTTGCCGTTGCGCGTGCCGGTTTCGTAGATGTATTTGGCGATGGGGGTGGAGCCGACGAAGGAGACGGCGCGGACGAGGGGGTGATGGAGGAGTGCGTCGACGGCTTCCTTGTCGCCGTGGACGATGTTGAAGACGCCTGCGGGGATGCCGGCTTCGAGGAGGAGTTTGCCGAGGAAGTTGGCGGAGAGAGGGACTTTTTCGGAGGGTTTGAGGATGAAGGTGTTTCCGCAGACGAGAGCGGTGGGGAACATCCAGAGGGGGACCATGGCGGGGAAGTTGAAGGGGGTGATTCCGGCGCAGACGCCGACGGGGTGGCGGATGGTTTCGCAGTCGACGTTGCGGGCGATGTTTTGCAGGGATTGGCCCATGATGAGGGAGGGGACGCCACAGGCGAATTCGACGACTTCGATGCCGCGCTGGACGGAGGCTCGGGCTTCGACGAGGGTTTTGCCATGCTCGCGGGTGACAGTTTTGGCGAGGGCTTCGAAATTCTTCAGGAGGAGCTCGCGGAATCTGAAGAGGATCTGGGCGCGGTTGACGACGGGGGTTTCGGCCCATTCGGGGAGTGCGGCGTGGGCGGCTTCGATGACGGCGTTGACTTCGGCGGTGGGGGAGAAGGGGACCTTGGCGATGATTTGGCCGGTGGAGGGGTTGAAAACGTTGCCGGCGCGGGAGGCGGTGGAGGATTTCCACTGGTTGTTGGTGAGGTACTGGAGGGTTTCGGTTTTTTCGGGGGCGGTTGTTGTGGTCATGGGTTGCTCCAAGAATGAACGCCGGTGGTTAGTGCACGGTCAGGAACCACAGAGTCACAGAGGAGACGGAGACGCACAGAGATGTCTTCACTGTGGTCCACTGTGTTCTCTGTGACTGTGTAGTATTTAACCATGCGGCCTGTGAGGGCGTTGGACTTGAGAAATTGGACGGCAATACGCAAAACGGAGCTATTGTAGCAAGTTCTTGGAGGAATTTGAGCGAAATTCTGATGTTATTTTTCGGGCGGGTGCGATATGGTGGAGTGGTTTGGTGTTGAGTAAGCCAAGCCGACGCGGCCCGACGAGCGGGCCGGCTTAACGATGTTGGAGAATTCTATGACGGCGGTTGATCCGGTTGTGGCAGCGAGTGTTTCTGCTCCGAGGAAAGTGTCTTTGCCGGTGTCGGGTCATCAGCCGCGGAAGTATGCGGGGCCGTCGAAGGCGGACGTGATCAAGATGCGTCAGGAGTATCTGTCGCCGGGGTTGTTCCACATGTACAAAGAGCCTCTCATGATTGTCGAGGGGAGCATGCAGTATGTGTGGGACGAGACGGGGAAGCAGTACCTGGACGGGTATGCGGGGATCGTGACGGTGAGCGTGGGGCATTGCCATCCAAAGGTGACGGCGAAGGTGCAGACGCAGCAGGAGACGATCACGCACACGACGACGATTTATTTTCATCCGACGATCGGGCAGTTTGGGAAGCTGCTGGCGGAGCATTTTCCGGCGGGCTCTGGGCTGACGCAGACGTATTTTACGAATTCGGGGAGCGAGGCGAATGAGGTGGCGTTTTTGAGCGCGCGGGAGTTCACGGGGAATGTGGATGTGATCTCGCTGCGGAACGGCTATCACGGGGGGACCTCGGCGACGATGGGGGCGGTGGCGCATTCGACGTGGAAGTTCAAGAGCAATGTGACGGGGAACAATAAGTATGCGACGCCGGGGTATTGTTATCGGTGTCCGTACGGGCTGACGTATCCGTCGTGCGATGTGAAGTGTGCGCGGGATACGGAGGATTTGATCAAGTATGAGACGAGCGGGCAGGTGGCGGCGTTTATCGGGGAGCCGATACAGGGGGTGGGCGGGGCGATTGTTCCACCGCCGGAGTATTTCAAGATTGTGTACGAGATTGTGCGGAAGTACGGGGGCGTTTGCATTGCGGACGAGGTGCAGACGGGGTTTGGGCGGACGGGGACGAAGTTCTGGGGGTTTGAGAACTGGGGCGTGGTGCCGGACATGGTGACGATGGCGAAGGGGATCGGGAACGGGTGTCCGCTGGGGGCGATGACGACGCGGCCGGAGATTGCGAAGGTGATGAAGAATCGGATTCACTTCAATACGTTCGGGGGGAATCCGGTGTCGATGGCGCAGGGGCTGGCGACGCTGGAGGTGATTGATGAGGAGGGGATTCAGGCCAATGCGCTGAATGTGGGCGGGTATTTGAAGGGGTTGCTGACGGAGTTGATGGGGAAGCATCGGCTGATCGGGGAGGTGCGCGGGATGGGGTTGATGCTGGGGGTGGAGCTGGTGAAGGATCGGAAGACGAAGGAGCCGGCGACGGCGGAGGCGGTGGAGATGCTGGAGCTTTGCCGGGAGCGGCAGGTGCTGCTGGGGAAGGGCGGGTTGTTTGGGAATGTGCTGCGGATCAAGCCGCCGATGTGTTTGACGAAGGATGATGCGGGGTATATGGCGCAGGTGATTGATGAGGGGTTGGGGATGTTGGAGGCGAGGGGGAAGTGAGCGAGCGGTTTTGATCAGCCGAAGAGGTTGTCGAATTCGTTGTGGGTGCCGATCCAGACCCACGTGATGGTGTCGCCTGAGCGTTCTCCGACTGCGCGATATTGCTCGTTGATGCGGACTGACCAAACGTGGTCGTATCCGCCCAGCTTTTTGAAGCGGAGTGAGGGATGATCGGGGTCTTTTGCGAAGAGAGAGTAGGCGCGGCGAGCGGCGATGCGAGCGGGTTCGGCAAGGTGGGAGTAGGCACGCCAGAAGCTGGGGCGAACGCGGGAATTCAAAGGCGGCTCGGGTCGAGAGGTTCGTCGCCCTCGGCGGCGGATTGACGGAGAAAATTGTCGAGGCGCGGCCGCGGTTTGGATGAAGCGAGAGAGCGCTCCCACGCCCGATCATCCTGCTGCGCGAGCAGGAAACGTGCGAAATCCGCGACTTCCATCTGCTTTTCTTCCGGCAGTGATTGGCAGATATCGATGATTTCCTGGGTGGATCGAGTCATACCTCAAGTGATAGTTGGATGGGGTGTGAAAATCAAGAGGATTTCTGAGCGATGATCCAGGCGATAGCTTTGGTGGCGAGGCGATCGAGCGCCTGGACGGAGAGGGCGAGGTGCTCTTCCTTGGGCTTTTTATTGCACTCGTTGAAGCAAGGATGCGGGTGGGATCAGCTCAGCCAATCCTGGATGCGCAGATTTGGTATCAGGGCGTAATCGCGCACGTTGTGCGTGACGAGCGTGAAATTGTGGTAGAGCGAGGTGGCGCCGATGAGCAGGTCGATATGGGGGACAACGACGCCTTCGTCGAGCAGCCCTGCGCGGAGCGTTCCGGCGTACCTGGCCAGCGTGAAATCCAGGGGCAGGATGTACATGCCATCGAGCAATTCGAGCAATTTCTCGCGTCTTTTGGGCGGGGAGTTAGCGCGGTCCACCCAGGCAAACAACTCGGAGACACTGAGGGTTGAGATATGAAGTCCGCCGGCGTACTGCATGAACTTTGCGGAGGCGGCGCGGTTGGCCTTGAGGTAGGCCGAGCAGGTGTCGGTGTCGATGACGAAGCTCATGGCGCGGGGTCCGGGCGGTGACCTGCGTGGCGGGCTTCGCGCAACTGCGCGAGGAATGCATCGAGTCCAGCTTCATCATCACCGGCCCATCCGCCGAAGGCTCTGCGAAGACTCTCGACGGATGGGACGCGAGGTTGCGGGTCCACTTCCACCTTTACGCGCGTGCCGTCCGGCAGGCCTGAATAGTGGTCGAGTTCGACCGTCTTTCCGTGGACGGTGCCGGTAAGGGGCGTTTTGGTAACCATCAAAGAACTCCGGTGCATCATGGCATTGACGCTCCCGCGGATTATACCATGGCAAATGATGGAGACATGGAGCGCCGTGGGGCACAACTATTTCGCGATCCACTTGATGGTTTTATCGGTTAGGCGGTCGAGGGCCTGGACGGAGAGGGCGAGGTGCTCTTCCTTGGTGTCTTCGATCTTGTTGTGGGAGATGCCGCGGAGGGATTGGACGAAGAGCATGATGGTGGGGATGCCGGTGCGGCAGACTTCGGCGGCGTCGTGGAGCGGGCCGGAGGGGAGGCGGTGAGTTTGGCCGTTGCAGGTTTCCTTGATCGATTGGTCGGCGAGTTCGATGAGGTCGGGATGGAAGGGGAAGGGTTGGATGGTCCAGATTTTTTTCCAGTCGACGGAGATTTTTTCCTCGGCGGCGATGCGGTGGCTGGCGGCTTTGGCGTCGGCGTACATTCTGGCGAGGGTGGGGGCGTCGAGGAAGCGCTGGTCGAGGGTCATGATGGCTTCGCCGACGACGGCGGTGACGATGCCGGGCCTGGTGATGACGGAGCCGACGGTGCTGACGCCGCCGTATTTGATGGCGATGTCGCGGACGGCGAGGTGGAGTTTGCTCACGCCGGCGAGGGCGTCTTTGCGGTGGGCCATGGGGGTGGAGCCGGAGTGGGCGGCCTGGCCGGTGAAGGTGATCTGGTGGCGTTCGACGCCGAAGGTGCCGAGGACGACGCCCATGGGGAGGTTCATGGATTCGAGGACGGGGCCCTGCTCGATGTGGAGTTCGAGGTAGGCGGCGGCGTTTTTTTGTTCGGATTTTGCGTCGAGGACTTTATCGAAGTCGATGCCGGCGGATTTGAGGGCGTCAGGGAGCGTGATGCCGTCTTTGTCTTTCAGATGGCGGACTTCGTCGAGGACGAGTGCGCCGGAGAAGGCGGAGGAGCCGAAGAGGGAGCGGCCGAAGCGTGCGCCTTCTTCGTCGGCCCAGTCGACGAGTTTGACGGTGATCGGTGGCGTTCCTTCGGCGGCAATGCGGCGGAGGACTTCGACGCCGGCAAGGACGTTGAGGCAGCCGTCGAGCCAGCCGCCGTTGGGGACGGAGTCGATGTGGCCGCCGATGAGGAGGGATTTTTCGGATTTTCCGCGCAGGGTGGCCCAGAGGTTTCCGGCGGGGTCCTGGTGGATTTCGACGTTGGGAATCGCAGCGAGTTTCTCGCGCATGAATTTGCGGGCGGTGGCCCAGGTGGGGGTGAACGCGACGCGCTGGGCGCCGTCGGCGTTGCCGGTGAGGGTGCGGAGTTCTTTGAGGTCGGAGATGGTGCGTTGGGGGTTGAGGGGCATGAACATCCTCAAAGTTCGATAGTCAGATCCTTCAGACAGCGGAAATCACTTTGAGACCAACGATACCGCGGAAGTCTTTGGGATTATGCGTCACCAACGGGCAGGAGTGGGCAAGCGCAGTTGCGGCAATGAAAGCGTCCTGGGCGGAGATCGGCTCACGTCTGCGCGCTGTCCGGATCTCGGCCCAAAGCTGAATAACTTCTTGCGAAGCCGGATATACCACGTAGCGGGCGATCTCTTCTTCGAGAAATCGCATTCGCCGCTCGCCCCAATTCGCCCGCAAAGCGCCTTCGTGCAACTCCGCAACCGTCATGAAGGATATCGCAGTGGCAAACTCTTCATAAAATTGAAAATAGTGATCGCGGAGTGGGTCTCCGCGCATCAGGTACGAAACGATATTCGTATCGAAGAGAAGCAAGCCTATCCTTAGTGTTTACTGTTCTCTTCGAGAATGTCGAGGAACTTCTGGAAATCTTTGTCGCTTTTCCACAAGCGCCTGCCGTGGCCAAAATTCTCAGCAACGGTGCGGACCTTTTTTCCGTTTTGGCTTCCGGTCCGGTGCGCGCTCTTGGGCGCCTTCTTTCTTTTCTTGGCTGTTTTCATTGATGCTCCTTCGAATCTCAGCGAAGCACATTATAGCGGCAATTACGTCAGCGCGGCGCCGGTTTTCTTGGGTTTGATCTTTTCGATTTTCCCTTCGGCGAGCAGCGACTGGTACTGATTCCACGACATCGGCGGTTTGCCCGTGGGCACTTCGTCCATCGTGATGCAGCCTTCGACCGGGCAGGCCAGGGCGCACATGTTGCAGCCGACGCAGGTGTCGGTCTTGATGGTGAAAACGTCGACGGGTGGAACGGCTTTGGCGGGAGCGGTTTCGGTGGAACTGAGGGCCATCGCGGGAGCGTTCTGGTCGGCGCGGGCTTTTTTGGCTTCACCGAATTTGGCGACGTACTCTTCCTTCGGCATCTTGGTCCAGTCGATCGCCTGGTAGCAGCCGTCTTCGCAGCAGGCGTAGCAGATGCCACAGTGAATGCATTTTTCTTCGTGGATGTTGGCGATGACTTTGTAGTTGAGGTTGAGGTCGCCCCATTTTTTGATGCGGGTGGTGGCTTTACCCGAGAAGTCGGCGATGGTGTTGAAGCCTTTCTTCGCCATGTAGTCGTCGAGGCCGCGAGTCATGGCTTTGATGATGCCGAAGCCTTTGTGCATGACGGCGGTGCAGACCTGCAGGGAGGTGGCGCCGAGGAGGATAAATTCGACCGCATCCTGCCAGCTCTTGATGCCGCCAATGCCGGAGATGGGCAAACCATTTTCCGGATCGCTCGCAAGTGCTTCGACCATGTGGAGCGCTATCGGTTTTACCGCGGGGCCGCAGTAGCCGCCGTGGGAGCCGAGGCCGTCGACGGAGGGCTTCGGCGCAAACGTGTCGATGTCCACGCCCATGACGGAGTTGATCGTGTTGATCAGCGAAATGCCGTCGGCCCCGCCGTTCTTCGCGGCGCGGCCCATCGGCACGATGTCGGTGACGTTCGGTGTGAGTTTCACCAGCACCGGCACTGTGGAGACTTCTTTCACCCAGGAGGTGATGCGCTCGCAATACTCCGGCACCTGGCCGACCGCCGAGCCCTGGCCGCGCTCCGACATCCCGTGCGGGCAGCCGAAATTCAGCTCGAATCCGTCGATGCCTATGTCCTGGATCTTCTTGATGGCCGTATGCCACGATTCGCGCTTCGATTCCACCATGACCGACGCAATGA
Organism: Phycisphaerae bacterium; assembly: GCA_035524355.1. GTDB lineage: Bacteria > Planctomycetota > Phycisphaerae > WQYP01 > WQYP01 > DATKPA01. Next base: position 47,041 of record DATKPA010000120.1, read on the forward strand.
GCGCATTCTTCGGAAACTCGCGTTTCACCGCCGCCATTTCCTTGAGATTGTCATCCAGCGGCCGATCGGAAATGAGCTCAATATTGTTCAACCCCATCAACCGCTGATTGCCCAGCGCGATCCCCCCATACCGCGACGCCACGTTCACAATCGGATCGTCGGAGAGTGTCTTCCACACCGCCCCGCCCCAGCCCGCGCGGAAGGCGTTGGCGACTTGATGCGCCGTGTTGGTCGGCGGCCCGCTGGCGAGCCAGAAGGGATTCGGCGAGTGGATGCCGGCGAAATTGATGGAGAGGTCAGGCATGGGAACTCCTGGGGTAATTCAGAATTCAGAGTTCAGAAATGATTCGGTTCTCTTGCGACGAATTTGCCGCGCGTGGCGTCGCCGACGAACTGGCCATCGCGGACCGCGATTTTTCCGCGGACCGTAACGACGGAAGGCCGGCCGGTGATTTCCATGCCCTCGAACGCGTTGTAGTCGACGTTCTGGCGCTGCGTTTTCACGGAGAGCTTGCCGCGATATTTCGGATCGTAGATGACGAGGTCCGCATCGCTGCCGAGGGCGATGGTGCCCTTGCGCGGGAAGAGGCCGAAGAGTTTGGCGGCCTGCGTGCTGGCGGCGTCAACGAAGCGGTGCAGCGACACGCGATCCTCCGCCGGCCCGTGCGTGTAGAAGAGATTCACGCGATCCTCGATGGAGGGAATGCCATTCGGAATCTTCGTGAAATCATCCCGGCCCATGATCTTCTGCGTGGCGAAATCGAACGGGGCGTGATCGGTGGCAAGCGTGGAAATCAGCCCGGACGCCAGCCCGTCCCATAGAATCTTCTGATTCCTTTTGTCGCGCAGCGGCGGACTCATCACATACTTGGCCCCCTCAAAGTTCTCCCGTTCGGCGTAAGTCTTGTCGAGCAGCAGATATTGAATTAGCGTCTCAACCCACACATTCACGCCGCGGAACCGCGCAGCCATCGCCGCCGCGAGCGATTCCTCGCAGGAGAGATGCACTACGTAAACGTGCGCATCGTGCATCGCCGCAAAGGTCATGAGATGGTGCGTGCCTTCGGCTTCGACGAGCGGCGGGCGCGATTCATGGTGAAAAGCGGGGCCAGTCTTGCCGGCGGCGAGGAGTTCCTTCTGGCGTTCGAGGACGGCCGTGTCGTTCTCGCAATGCGCGGTGGTGATGACGCCGAGGGACTTGGCGAGCTTGAGTGTGTTCCAGAGCTCGGTGTCGTCGATGCCGAAGGCGCCTTTGTATGCGAGGAAGATTTTGAAGGAGGAGATGCCGCGCTTCACGATTTCGCGGAGCTGGCTTTCGGCGGCTGCGTCGTAGCGGGTGACGCCCATGTGGAAGGTGAAGTCGCAGGCAGATTTGCCGTCCCCCTTGGATTTCCAGAGCTCGAACGCTTCCAGTGGCTCTTCCTTGCGCGAGGGGCAGACCATTTCGATGATGGTGGTGGTGCCGCCGACGAGGGCGGCCTGGCTGGCGCTCGTGTAATCGTCCTTGGCGAACGTCCCCATGAACGGCAAATAAATGTGCGTGTGGGGGTCGATGAAGCCGGGAAACACGTACTTGCCGGTGGCGTCGATGACCTCGGTATTCGGGGGAGCGGAGAGATTCCTCCCGATCTGCGTGATCGTCTCCCCCTCGCAGTAAATATCCGCGACGTAACGATCCGTCGCCGTCACGATTTCCCCGTTCCGGATAAGCAACGACATGCTTCAATGCCTCATGTTGAACTTGGTGGGACGCCCCCTGAACCGTCTTCGCGCAGCGCGAAGACGCATCCAGGCCAGTCGTACACGCCTGAAAGAGTGCTGCTTTCTTGATGAGGTGTGTACTGCCCGAGTATATCTCTTCGCCGATTCATTGCAATTTTATTTTCCATGAGATGCCAACGAGTTATACTCGCCCTGTTTGCTTCTCTGATTACTCCGACGCCCGCATCCTCCCTGCTTTTGAGGAGTCCGCATGCCCGCCACAAGCGCGAACGACACCTCCGCCTCCGTGCTCCCCTCCGCCAGTCCCGACATCGTTGAACTTCACACCGATCTCTCCGGCTCTCCCTATTTTTCATCTGACATGGCGCCTGTTCCCGCATCCCGACGCAAGTGGGGAACGTGGGATATCGCCGCTCTCTGGATCTCCATGTCCGCCTGCGTCACCACCTACACCCTCGCCTCCAACTTCATCAACGGCGGAATGAACTGGTGGGAGGCGGTCCTCACAATTTTCATCGGCAACGCCATCGTGCTGATTCCGATGGTCCTCAACGCCCACGCCGGAACCCGCTACGGAATTCCCTTCCCCGTCTATTGCCGCGCTTCCTTCGGCATCCGCGGCGCCAACATGCCCGCCATCCTCCGCGCGCTCGTCGCCTGCGGCTGGTTCGGCATCCAAACATGGATCGGCGGCTCCGCAATCTACCAGATCCTCCTCGTCTGGATGCCACAATTCAAAAGCTGGCCCATGCTCGGCTTCCTCGGCATCAACGCCATGCAACTCCTCTGCTTCCTCGCCTTCTGGGCTGTCAACATGCTCGTGATTTACATGGGCATCAACTCGATCCGCATCCTCCTCAACATCAAAGCGCCGCTGCTGATTCTGATGGGCCTCGCCCTCCTGTGGTGGGCCGTCCGTCACGCAGGCGGATGGGGCCCCATGCTCTCGCAGCCCTCCGCCTTCGAGCCCGGCCGCCCCCAGGAAGGGAAATTCTGGCTCGTCTTCTTCCCCGCACTCACCGGCGCCGTCGGCTACTGGGCCACCCTCTCCCTCAACATCCCCGACTTCTCCCGCTACGCCAAATCCCAGCGCGGCCAAGTGCTCGGACAGGCCATCGGACTCCCCACCACCATGGCCCTCTACTCCTTCATCGGCGTCGCCGTCACCTCCGCCACCATCATCATCTACCGCAAACCCGATGGCTCCCCCGGCGATCCGATCTGGGACCCCGTCATCCTCGTCGGCAAATTCACCAACCCCGTCATCCTCGTCGTCGCACTCTTCTGTCTCACCCTCGCGACACTCGCCACCAACATCGCCGCCAATGTCGTCTCCCCAGCCAACGACTTCGCACACATCGCCCCCAAATTCATCTCCTTCCGCACCGGCGGTCTCATCACCGGCATCATCGGAATCCTCATGATGCCCTGGAAACTCTACGCCGATCCCAACGGCTACATCTTCCGCTGGCTCATCGCCTACTCCTCACTCCTCGGCGCCATCGGCGGCATCCTCATCGCCGATTACTTCTGGATTCGCCACGCCCGCCTCGACCTCGAAGGCCTCTATAAAAAAGACGGCCCCTACTTCTACCGCAACGGCATCAACGTCATCGCCGTGATCGCCTTCCTCGTCGCCGTCGCCCCCTGCATCCCCGGCTTCATCAACGCCGTCGCCCCGACGCCGCCCTTCGCCCCATTTTGGACCACCCTTTATAGCTATGCCTGGTTCCTCTCCTTCGGCATCGCATTCGTGGTGTACGGAATCGCGATGAAAGCGAAAGGCCAGGGCTCAGGCGCGTAACCCACCAACTTCATGGATTTCGAGGCGATTGCCAAAGGGATCGTGCACGAAGAATCGTTTCCAAGGGGCTGCGCGGCCGGGATCGATGGCGATTCCCGCGTCCATCAGCCGCTTCTTCACCCCCTCCACATCCTCCATCTCCAGTCCGAAGTGCCGATACGCATCCGCTGCGACGCGGTCCTCCTCGATCGACAAATGCAGGTCGATGCCGCCCACGTCGTACCAGAGCCCGCCGCGCGAACGTATCGCCTCCGGCTTCGGAATCTCCTTCAGGCCAAGCAGTTCCGTGTAGAAGGCGCGGGCCTGCGATTCCGCGCCGCGGGGAATTGTGATGTTGACGTGCGAGATCTTCATGCCGGCATCATATCACTTCGCAATTTACCGCGAACGTTTCGTGCGCCGTCGAACCAGCAGCAGTGCCCCCGTGCCGAGCACCGAGAGCGTCGCCGGCTCCGGTGCATGCGCCAACCACAACACCGCGTGCAGATTCCCCAGCCCATCGATGCCATACCCCACGATGTCCCCCTGTGCATCAATTCCCTGGGCATACGAAGAAACCAGGTCCTGCGTCTGCGGGTTCGCCTGCAATACGAGCTGCAGGTCGACCGCATTCACCGATGTCACGTGATTCGAGGCGTCGACCGTTTCCGACCAGACGTACGCTTGCGCCGGTGCGGAGATATCATCGCCGACCGTTCCCACCTGCTCGATGCCATTGGTGGCGTTCGCTGCCGAAAGCGCAGCGCCTGCCGGATTAAGATCCGTGCGGACGTAATCCTGCCCATCCCACAGCCAGAGCATCGCATGGGCGCCGGAGTCGGTGGGCGCAGCGATGCCGACGACTTGATTGCCGTGAACACCCTGGGCCGTGGAGTCGGTGATGCCTCCCGCGGCCTGCAGGTCGACGAAGGTGCTTGTCGCAAGATTCCAGACGGCGGCGTGTTCTGCGGAATCGGTGGCGGAATCCACGAACACGCTGCCCGCCACGAGTGTGCCGTCGGTCGCGCTCGCCTGAGACGTGATGTATCCCGGCGGCGTGATCGTGCTGTGCAGATCGGTGAGTGTGTATCCCGTTGCAGGTGTGCCGGTCCAGACAACGGCGTGCGAGGTTCCCCCGGCGCTCCCCACGATGAGCGTCCCCGACACGCCGAGGGCGATCGAAGTTCCATTGCCCGACTCCGGCAGCAGTTGAAACGAACCGCCCGACCAATACCCCGCGTGGCTGATCGAGCCGATGACTTCCTGACCAACCAGCAGATTTCCGGAAACGCCGAGAATGGCCGAAGCGTCGGCCGCCGCGGGATGGAGATCGGTATACGTACTCGAAGAGCCATTCCACAGAACGGCGTGATCGTTTCCCGAAGCGGATGTGGCGGAGCCCACCTGCGCCGAGCCGTCGACCGCCAACGCATTGGCGCCGGAGTACCCGCCGGGCGTGAGATCAATCGCCGTGTAACCGGCGCCATTCGCGGCGGAGGCGGCAGCGCCAACAAGCGCACCGAAGAGCGCAACCCGATGAACCGCAGAAACGCGCATCATGAAAACTCCTGCAAGCGTGTTCGGAACGCGCTTCGGTGCGCAGCGATCAACTCGCCGGGCCAGCACAGCGCGTGTCGATATCTTTAATGTTCAGGGGGTTCAGGTGCGAGCACGGATACTCCCTGCTCTCTCTGCCTCTAATGGGTGAGCAGAGGATACGCGCCAGGACGCGGAATGCAAGCTGATGGTTCCGAGATCACAAGATTTACCGATGTGGCTGCAAGTTTGCCCAAATTCACATTTTTCGCTGCACTTCAAATGCCCGATAAAAAAATTGCGAGCAGTCTCCCCTCCAAAGGGTTGAGAAGCCTATTATTTCCGGCGTTTTTGTCATGTCGCCGCAACCGCCCCCGTGAAGACAGGCTCTGCAATAGGACGATAGAATGGAGAGCGACCGGCCTTTGGCCCTGGCCGCCTTCTGTACCCTTGTAGGGGAGATCCGCTTGGCTCCGACGCCCCGTCCAGTCCTGGACCCGACAACCTTCGAACAGGCGATCGCGACGCTTCAGCAGCGCCTCGACCAGATGCAGGCCAACCTGGCTCAGCAGAATAAACTTGCCACCCTCGGCATGGTGACCGCCGTCCTCGCCCACGAATTCAACAACATCCTCACCCCCATGATCTCCTACACCAAATTCGCCCTGTCCGATAAAGCCGACGAGGCTCTGCGCAACAAGGCCCTCACCAAGGCACTCAGCGGCGCCGAACGCCTCGCCAATATTTCCCAAAGCCTCCTCGGCTTCGCCCGCGGCAACGACAACGCGGTCGCCAACGTGCAGCAGGCAATCACCGAAACGCTCGCCTGCCTCTCGCGCGAACTCTCCAAGGATGGCATCACGCTCTGCGTCGATATGCCGCAGTCGCTCACCGTGGCGATGAATGCCGGCCAGTTGCAGCAGGTGCTGATGAATCTCGTCGTGAACGCCCGCAGCGCCATGTTGGGCAGCTCAACCGCACAACGCTCGCGCGGCGGCGTGAAACGCCTCTCGATCCGCGGAAGCGTCATCAAGAACGGAAAGATCGCCGAGGTCAGCGTCGCCGACACCGGCCCTGGAATTCCCGAAGAGGTGCTGCCGCGCGTCTTCGATCCGTTCTTCTCCACCAAGAAACGCTGTGAGGAGTCCGAAGCCGACGAAGCCATGCCGCGCGGCGGAACCGGACTTGGCCTGACGATCTGCCAGGAGCTCATCGCATCGGCGGGGGGAACCATTCGCGTCCACAGCGAACCGGGCAACGGGGCGACGTTCATCATCGAGTTGCCGCTGGGCGAAGCTTCCGCCGCTTGAAGCCTCCGATTTATCCACAACTGAATGATTCGCGAACTTGACAGAGGTTCGCGCCAAGTTACGCTTACAGCGCAGTTCCATTGCGTCGCGCTGCGCGGCGCGTTCCAGCAAAAAGTTCGGGTTGCCTCTTTTCTAAGGAGTTGACGTATGACTGACACGCCGCCGCCTGCTCCGACAAATCCGACGCCCGATTACAACGCGGGAACCGCTCCTGTGCCGGACGCGGCAGATGTTGAGAAGAACAAGGTCATGGGAATCCTGGCTTACCTTGGCATTCTCGTGCTCGTGCCGATCCTCGCCGCCAAAGACTCGCCCTTCGCCCGCTATCACGCCAATCAGGGGCTCATCCTCTTGCTCACCGCGATCGTCGGTTGGATCCCCCTGATGATCCTCACCTTCATTCCGATCATCGGCTGCATCGCCGCAATTATTCTGCTCTGCTGGTGGCTCGGTGTGCTGGTGATGATGATCCTCGGTATCATCAACGCAGCGAACGGAAAGATGGTGCCGCTGCCGGTCATCGGCAATCTGTTCACCCTCATCAAGTAATTGCTGTAAGCCGGAGTTGGTGAAATGTCGGAACCAGGCCAGGGGTCGGAGTACGAGTTGCATCCCCTCACCCCGCCTGCCAATGCGCCATCTCCACAGACACCCGCGCCCAAGCCGGGCGAACCCGGTTGGGTCCCACCGGTCCCCATCATTGAAAAAGCAGACCCGGAGCCGGAGCCAGAGGCTGAGCCCGACCCGACAGAAGACCCGGACGTCCAGCGCCACCGGGGGATCGCCGTTCTCGGCTACATCTTCTTCGTGATCCCGCTGGTGCTCGCGCCCAATTCGAAATTCGCCCGCTTCCACGCCAACCAGGGCCTCCTGATCTTTATCCTCTGGTGCCTTGCAGTCATCGGAACGGTCGTCCTGACGGTCGGCTGGCACATGATGCAAAACGTATTGGCCACTATTCCGATCCTTTCGTTCTTCTTCGGATGCTTCGCGAACGTCATTCCGTTTTTTCTGATCGTCGGGGTGATTGTTCTGACCATCATGGGAATCGTTCATGCGGCCAACGGCGAGAAGACCGAACTCCCGCTGCTCGGGCACCTCGCGCTGATCAAATAGGCTTGCGTCGCCGCCCTTCTTGACGGCTTTCTTGACCGACGCCGGCTGATTGCAAAAGGAAGGAACGCATATGACGAACACCGTCTCCTCTACCGGCGCACCCGCACCCTCCGGCGGCGGAATGCCCAAGTGGCTCATCATCCTTCTGGTTGTCCTGCTCGTAATATCCATCGGCTGCTGCGGCGGCGTTGCCACCTGTTTCTGGTGGGTCAGGAACAAGGCCCCCGCCTTCCTCAAAGAAAAAATGCGCGAACAAGGCATCGAAATGAATCTTCCCGACGCCACCGGCACCGCCGCCATGCCCTCCAATTTCCCCGCCGATATTCCCGTCTACACCGGCGCCAAAACCATTCAATCCACCGCAAATCTCAAGCTCAACGGCGGTGAAGCCGGACTCCAGACCAGTGACTCCATCGCCGACGTAAAATCCTTCTACGACAAAGAGATGGCCGATCAGGGCTGGAAAGAAGAAAACAGCGGTTCCTCCGCCGCGGATGAACAGCACATGTCCTATTCCAAGGATACGCGCTTTGCCAGTGTCCAGATGAACCGCCACGGAACCACCACCTCTATCGTCATCACCTACGGAAAGAAGTAACGTGACATATCATTGGTTCGATGGCCATCTCGATCTCGCCTACCTCGCACAACAGGGGCGCGATCTGACGGCAACCCTCGAAAGATGCGGCGGCGGATTAACACCCGCCGCCGTCACTTTTCCAGAGCTCCGCAAAGGCAACGTGCGAGCAGCCTTCGCCACCATCTTTGTGCAGCGACGCGTCGATGAAGCCGAAGCAAAACAAAAAGGCGTCGAGCCGCTCACCGGGCCCTGGACGTACACGACGCCGGACGAGGCGTTCGCCGCCAGCGCAGCACAGCTTGGCATTTACCAGCATTGGAACCGCTCCAACCTTGTGGAACTCGTCAGCGCAAACAACCGGTGGGGGGGTAGCGATCGGCTGAAGATCGTGCTGCTCATGGAAGGTGCCGCCGGACTGCGACATGTGACGGACCTCCAGCGGTTTTACGATGACGGCGTCCGCATCGTCGCGCTCACCTGGCTCGAAGGAAATCAATGGTCCGGCGGCGACAACTCCGGCGGTGACGTGACGCCGCAGGGCCGCGAACTGATCGCCGAAATCGATCGCCTCAACTGCATCCACGACGTCTCCCACCTCAGCGAAGCCGCCTTCTGGACCCTCATGTCCACCGCGAAAGGCATCAAGATCGCCTCCCACTCCAACGCCCGCGCACTTCTCCCCGGAAAGCAATTCCCCGAACGCAACCTCTCCGACAACCAGCTCCGCGCCCTTGCGCAATCCCCGCACGCCGTCGTCGGCATCAATCTCCTCTCCGCTTTCCTCGCCTCCGGTCCCAACGCGCCGAAGCGAGCCACCATTCAGCACGTCCTCAACCACATCAAGCACATCGAAGATGTCACCGGCCGACGCGACCTCCTCGCCCTCGGCTCAGATTTCGACGGCGGCTACCCCCGCACCTCCTGGTGCGAAAACCTCGACGGCCCGACGCAGCTCCACCTCCTCGCCGACGCCCTCGCCGACGCCGGCTGGTCCAACGCCGACATTCACCGCTTCGCATGGCAGAACTGGGCCGACCTCCTCGCCGCCATCGGGATCACCGTCGCCTCTCCGCTCGAATAGACAAGTGACAATCCTCCTCCATGCGCTAACAATACATCCGGAACGAATCTCTCAGGCGGAGCTCATATGGAAATCCACTTCCACGGCGCCACCCAAACCGTCACTGGCAGCCTCCACGAAATCCGTGGCGGGGGCAAAACCATCCTCCTCGACTGCGGCCTCTTCCAGGGCCCGCGCGAACTCGCCAAAAAGATCAACTGCTGCTTCGATTTCGATCCCACGAAAATCGACGCCGTCATCCTCTCCCACGCCCACACCGACCACTGCGGCAATCTCCCCAACCTCATCAAACAAGGCTACAAAGGCCCCATCTACTGCACCGCCGCCACCGCCGCCATCACCGCCTTCATGCTCATGGATTCCGCCAAAATCCAGGAAGAAGACGCCGCTTACCTCAATCAGAAAACGCAGAAATCCTGGCAAGGCACGATCGAACCCCTCTACACCCGCGAAGACGCCCAGAAAACCATTTCCCTCTTCAAGCCCCTCGAATACAAAAACCCCCTTGATCTCGGCGGCCTCATCGTCGAATTCCACGACGCCGGCCACACCCTCGGCTCCGCCGCCATCAAAGTGACTGAGCCCCCGACAGGAAAAATCCTCGTCTTCTCCGGCGACGTCGGCCGCCCCAACGCCCCGCTCCTCCACGACCCCGACCCCTTCCTCAAGGCCGACGCCCTCATCTCCGAATGCACCTACGGCGGAAAAGTCCACGGCCCCATGGCCACCGTCGCCTCCCAACTCGCCGACGTCATCAACCGCACCGCCCAGCGCGGCGGCGTGCTCATGGTCCCCGCCTTCGCCCTCGGCCGCACCCAGGTCATGATCGAGGAAATCCACCTCCTGCGCGACCAGAAAAAAATCCCCGCCTCCCTCCCCATCTACATCGATTCTCCCCTCGCCACACGCATCACCCAGGTCCACCGCGATTTCGAAAACCTCCTCGACGAAGAAACCCGCCGCATGCTCGAACCCTTCGACTTCCCCAACCTCACCTACGTCTCCACCTCCCAGGAAAGCATGGCCCTCAACTCCCGCAAAGACCCCTTCATCGTCATCGCCGGTTCCGGTATGTGCGAGTCCGGCCGCATCCTCCACCACCTCAAACACCACATCTCCGACTCCCGCTCCACCGTCCTCCTCCCCGGTTTCCAGGCCCAGAACACCCTCGGCCGACGCATCCAGGATCGCCAACGCTCCGTCCCCATCCTCGGCGACATCATCCCTCTCAACTGCGAAGTCGACACCCTCGAAGGCCTGTCCGCCCACGCCGACGGCCCCGAACTCCTCCAATACACCGCACCACTTAAACCGACACGCGTCTATCTCGTCCACGGCGAACTCCCCCAGGCCCATGCCCACCAATCCGCCCTCCAATCCCACGGCTTCCCCCAAGTCACCATCCCCGCCCGCGGCGATCTGGTCACCGTGTAAAGGAGAAGTCGCCCAACCCGTTTCGTCATTCAGTCATTCGTCATTTGGATTTGCTTCGTCATTCGTGCTTCGTCATTCGTCATTCCGCACGTTCCGCAACCCCGTCACCCGCCCCAACCCCCGATCCACCCACGGCCCCACCCACCCCGCCAAAATCCCCACCAACACCGCCGTCACCGCCCCCGCATACACATCCATCGTCCAATGCGCCCGCAGCGCCAACACCGTCGTCGCCTCAAAAATCACAATCAACACCCCGACTGGAATCAGCCACCGCCTCGCCCGCGCCAGTTCCAACGCCCCATACACCGCCATCGCCGTATGCCCCGAAAAAAACAGATCATTCCCCACCCCATACGTCACCAGCAAACTCGGAAACCCCGGACCCTCCTTCGGCCAGATCATCTCCGGCGGCGCCGGCAAAACGCAGACGACCTGGCATACCTGCCGCAACGCAAACAACATCAGCAACCCCACGAACGGCCGCATCGTCCTCCCCACAATCGAACTCGCCAGTAGAAAAATCCCCAGCACATCAATCACGAGCGAACTCGAAATCAACAGCGCATTCCGCACCCCCACATGCCCCATCAAATAATCATGCACCGGCGCCAGCAAATCCAACACCCCATCCCCAATCCCCCCCGTATACGCCCGGCTCCCGATCCGCGACTGCGTCCAAAACCACGCCCCCAACCCCGCCGCCACCAGCACCGCCCGAATCCCCCACAACACCGGCCCCGCCTTCGGATCTTCCACCGATTCATCCATCACCCGCGGGTCTTCAGAATGCCTTGCCAAATCCTCGCCTCCTAAAGCCGGATTGTCGCCCCGCACGGGAGAAATTGAAACGCGCTCCTGCGGGCCACCGCCGTTCGACTACGCCGAAACGCTTCACACTGCGTTTCGCAAAACGCAGGTCAGTCATTTCACTATTTGGCCCCGCTCAATGCAAATATTATCCGACGAGCCGGATACTTCGCCCGATATTGTCGTTGCCCTGAAAAGTTCGATCCAAATTCGACCCGGGAATTTGCCTCACTTGCCAATATATTAAATGTTACAATGTGCTGCCTGCAGTGAAGACAATGCATGCGCAGATTGCGTCCTTTAAACACTCGGAGGCTGCATGGATCGGAATAAGTCCCTCGGAACTGAAAAACTTGAACCTCGCTTGAATCTGTCAACTGTCAGCGTCCCCATACTTGCGGCCTTGTTTCCTATAAGCGCCGAGGTCGCAACTATCCATACAGTTCCCTTGCGGGGCCGAGTGATTTGTCTTCCCGCCTCCACCCAGGCGATGGCCAAACCCCTATCGTCACGCATTAGCGCCCTGAAAACACCTGTGCGAAAGACGGTGTCTCCTGCGCCAAAGGCTACAGTTGCGAAGCCTATCTCGAACAAACCATCCACTCCAGTGAGCGCTCCTCCGACAAACACACCGGCCGTCACGACCAAGTCCAACACCCCAAATCCGGTAAGCACGTCCACATCCTCCACCACAACTCCCGTTCTACAGACAACCGTATCGAACACTACGAATGCTGTTGCTCAAACCACTTCGACTAATTCCTCCAATACCAATTCCTCATCCACGACGACGAATACCGCGAATGCTCCAGCCACAATCACGGCCACGGCCACGGCCATGGCCACAACCACTGCCCCTGCGGTAACCACTACGCAGCCCTTTCAGAAGCAACTCTTCAATTCGCTTATTTACTCCAACCTGCCCGCAAACATGCCAAACATGGTTCGCCTCGATACCAACAGTACCGTTTGGTTCAATAACGACGGCTCAATAAACCAACTGTGGATTCAGCGATATGCTCAGTCCGTGGCTGCTGCTGGAACCAAATACGTTGCGATCGATATCGAAGATTCCGCGATCGATATCCGCAATTCTTCCGCTGCTGTTGTGAATTCAAAAATTCAGACCATGGTGCAAATTGTCAACTTGCTCAAGCAAGCTGCGCCCGGGTTGCAGGTGGGTGCATATGGGTTTCCGTTCGCGGATTACTATCCCTTGCAGCTCTACTCGACCGCTGTGGCATACCGGAATGGCACGAAGATGGACGATCCCGGAACGGCCTACTGGGCCGGCAACGGCTTCGCCGACGCCACTGCCCGTTTCACGAGTCTCCAAAGAGCCAACGACACGCTTGCGCCCTTGTTGTCCGTTCTCGATTTCGCCGCCCCGGACCTCTACACCCATGTTGATCTGAACGCTCCGGGCAACATGCAGAACTGGCAGATTTATGCCGCCGCTGCCATTCAGGAAGCGCGCCGCGTCATGCCCGGAAAACCCGTGCTTCCCTTCCTCCAGCCGCAGTACACGCCCGAAATGGGCAAGCTGGCTGGAACTGATATTCCAACCAATTACTGGCTTCAGGAAGTAAAGACCGTCTGGAATGATGCCGACGGCGCCATCGTCTGGGGCGGCTGGAACGCCCAGGGCCGCGAAGTCTGGAACCCCTCCGCAGGCTGGTACAGCGTCATTGCCGACGGCTCGTTCAAGAACTGATCAATTGCCATCTCGCAACTTCCGCATTCGCCGCCGCGCGCAAGTGATCCTTCTCGCTTTGGCTGTGACATCGTCACAACACGCCGCATGATCCCATTCAATCTCGAGCTGCTCCGCTTTGACGCCCATCAGACTTACGCTCACGCCACCGCATCCCCAGCACATAAACCCACATCCCCATCCCCATCAACGCCCCAACCCCATAGGATGCCAGATGCGCACACGCATCAAACATGAACCGCGCATGCCGCTCGACAGGAATCCTCTCCTCCCACATCTTCGGCAGCCGAATCGCACCACCCTCATACGCCTCATATCCGCACCAGCCCGACACCATCGCCACCACAAGCAGAATCCCCAGCATCACCACCAGCACCCGAAAAATCCCCCGCACCCCCACCTTCGGCAACGATCCCACCCGCGCACAAATCCCCAGCGGCACCCCCAGAATCGCCCCCACCCACCACGTCGCAATCACCCCCCACCCCAATCCCAACAGCGTCGGCGACTGGATATCCCCAAACACCGGCGGATGCGCCACCGAAAAATACTCCACGCACACCCGCGCCGTAATCTGATCATGCACAATCCCATACACCACCGCGCCGGCCACGCACACCACGACGATTTTCAAAATCTCCAGCAGTTCCTTCATCCTTCACACCTTCCTCGGCCAATCGAAGTCACCTCTTCGTGACCTTCGTGTCTTCGTGCTCTTCGTGTTTACGTCGTCGCTCCGCGCCCCGCCCGCAACGTAAACATCACCGCCTGCGGCGGACAGAAAAACCGCACCTTCACCCCCGCCGCGCCAATCCCCCGGTTCACAATCATCCACGTCCCATTGATCCGATGCACCCCCGTACACTGCGCCGGCGACAGCGTATCCTGCCCGAACAGCGGCGACCCATCCGGCCAGCACACCTGCCCCCCATGCGTATGCCCCGCCAGACACACATCCGCCCCCGCCGCAATCGCCGGATGCACCAGATCCGGATAATGCAAAAGCATCATCTTAAAATCCCCCGCCCGCACCGGCCTCATCGCCGACAGAATATCCGTATCAATCCGCCGATGCTGATGCACCCCAATTAACGCCAATCGCCCCTCGCTCCCCGCCGCCTCCCTATTCACTTCTGAATTCTGAATTCTGAATTCTGAATTCTCACAAACTACAAACACCGTCTCATTCCGCAACATCACCCGCCGCCCGCCCCCCGGATCCCGCGTCTCCGCCAGCGCCGGACCCAGCTTCGCCGAATCATGATTCCCCAGAATAAAAAAAGTCCCCAGCGGCGGCCGCAGCGGCTCCAGCAAGCGCTGCACATTTTCCAGCGACCTCTGCCACAACCACGACCGATGCCCCAGGTCCCCCGTAATCACCACCAACTCCGGCGTCAGCTTCGCCAGTTCCTCCCGCCACACATCCAGCTTCTTCGTCCACTTCGTCACGTGCAGATCCGACAGGTGCAGCACCCCCAATCCATCAAACTCCCGCGGCAACCGCTCGCACGGTAAATCCAGCACATCAATCTGCGGCCGAAACAAGATCGCCATCCCTACACCCACACTTGCCAACCCCAAAGTATACGCTTCCCCGGAATGTTGACCATCACCCCCTGTTTACGATAGAGTACTGGACTCTACATCCGCCGAGAAGGCCTGTTTGCGAAGTCGCATCCGGGTACGCCGGCTTCATACGGGAAGTCAGTTGTGGTCCGGCCGGTCGCTCGTTTCGAGCGCAAGTGCCGTTGAGCCGCTGATTTCCATAAGGAGTTTCCATGTCCCGTTACACCGGACCCAAGGTCCGCCTCTCCCGTCGTCTCGGCGTCGCGATCGCCGATCTTCCCAAGCACAACAAGTCGGAATTCACCCCGCCCGGCATGCACTCGTTCCGCAGCCCGCGCCTCTCCGAGTACGGCGTGCGCCTGCGTGAAAAGCAGCGAGTCAAGGCGCATTACTCCGTGCTGGAAAAGCAGTTCCGGCGCTACATGACCATGGCGAAACACTCCAAGGGCAACACCGCCGTCACGTTGCAGCAATTGCTGGAAACCCGGCTGGACAATGTGGTTCGGCGCCTCGGCGTCGTCCGCTCGATCTGGGCGGCGCGGCAGCTCGTGGCGCACGGCCATGTGAAGGTCAACGGCAAGAAACTGGATGTCGCGTCGGCGGCTGTAAGCGTCGGTGACGTCATTACTTTCAAGGAAAAGTGCCACAAGCTTCTGCGCGAGAACATGGAATCGCTCGCCGGGCACAACACGCCGGCGTGGCTCGAATTCAACCCGGCGCAGCTCGAAGCGAAGGTCGTTGCGTTGCCGGTGCCGGAGCAGATTCCGTTCGAAATCAACGCCAATTTGATCATCGAATTCTACCGTTAATCCGCCTCGATCCGCTTCGATCCCCTTCGATCCGCTTCGATCCGCTTCACAAACCCCTCGATCCCCGTCGCGCCTGCGGCGGGGATTTTGTTTTGACGGACTCCCTGCGAAGCCATAAAGTGCGCGTATGGAGAAGGGAAGTACGCTCGATGTTTCGCAGGATACCGTGAGCACGCTGCCCGCGCCGACGGCCGGGCCGGATCGTCCCTCGGCGGAACTCCTCGCGCTCGATCGGGTGCGTGTCGCGTTTGAGAAACTTGTCGCCGTGCGCGATGTGAGCTTCACGTTGCGCGGGGGGAGTTTGCTGGGGTTGATCGGGCCGAACGGGGCGGGGAAGACGACGCTGCTGCGGGCGATTGCGTCGCTGCAGCCGATCAGTTCGGGGACGATTTCGGTGCTGGGGGAGAGGATTCATCCGGGGCATGAGGAGGCGGCGCGGATGATCGGGTTCACGCCGGACGTGCCGCCGTTGTATGACCGGCTGACGGTGAAGCAGTTTCTGCATTTCATTGCGGCCGGGTATGGGCTGACGGCGGAGGACACGGGGCCGGCGATCGGGTTCTGGCTGGAGAAGGTGTGGCTGACGGACAAGGCGAATCAGAAGATCAAGGGGTTGTCGCGCGGGATGAAGCAGCGGCTGGGGATTGCGCGGACGCTGTTGCCGAACCCGCAGATTATTCTGCTGGATGAGCCGGCGGCGGGGCTGGATCCGGCGGGGCGGGCGCAGTTTCGGAAATTGCTGTCGGACCTGCGGGACCAGGGGAAGACGCTGATCGTGTCGTCGCACATTTTGTCGGACATGGAGGAGTACTGCACGCACATCGCGATCATGTCGCATGGGAGCATCGTGCAGTTCGGCACGGTGCAGCAGATTTCGGCGGGGGTGGATGACGGGCGGTGCACGTACACGATTGTGCTGGCGGAGCCGGTGACGGGGATCGCGCAATTATTGGAGGAGCTGCCGGAGGTTTCGGATGTGAATGCGGAGCGGTTGCAGGTGACGCTGCGGTACTCGCACGATCGGGCGCGTGCGGCGCAGTTGCTGGCGATGCTGGTGCAGCGGGGGGTGCCGGTGGCGGGATTCTCGGCGAATGCGGCGGGGCTGGAGGAAGCGTATTTACGCACGGGGATCAGGCAGGTGGATTGATGAGTGGGTATTCACAGGCGGAAAACGATGTGTGACCCCTTTTATTCGTCGCTGGGCGCTTGGCCGGTGGAGCGACCTGCGGATTGGGTGGAGTACGTGAATGAGGCGCAGTCGGCCGAGGAGTTCGAAGCGTTGCGGCGCAACGTTAGCTGCGGGTGCCCCGCTTGGCGCGGATGAGTGGCGCGAGGAAGTGGTGCAGGATCTGGGCCTGGAAGCACCCCTGCGGCCCCGCGGACGACCTCCAAAGCGTACAGCACAGGAGGCGGATTGATCCCTGACCCGAATGGCACTTCCATAAGCGTCAAACCTTTGCGAGCAAACGCTTTCGCGCGACGTGCCGGGGTTGTGTGAGGAAGGTTTGTTTGCGGGGTCTTCGTTTGACGGCGCGTGGCTCGATGCGGTCGGGTCGATTGCCGACA
>DATKPA010000121.1:0-40952 GCA_035524355.1 Phycisphaerae bacterium
CACCGAGAGGCCGCCGAAGGTGGATTTGTTCAGGAGGCTGTTGTCCAGGAGCGCCATGGTGACGTTGGCGGGAAGAGCCGTCGAAGAATAGATGCCGGCATTGTGGGTCTTGCCGTAGTTGATCTGATCCTGCAGGGTGGCGATGGTGGTGGCGCGGGAGAGGGTGTTGTCTTCGATGATCAGCTTATTGTTGGTGAGATCCAGGGCGCCGGTCCAGGCGTTGGCGCCGCCGGTCAGGACCAGCGCGTTGACTTTGGTGGTGCCGGTGGAGGAGCCGTTCGACCGGATCTGTACCGAACCACCGATGGAGAGGGAGTTGAGGGTGATGCCATCGGAAATCAGAAACGCGCCCGACACCACCGAGAGATTGCCGGCTCCGGAAATGCCGGCCGTTGAACTGTAGTTGTTGGGGGCAGTGGTGCCGGTGGCGGGGCTTAACTGCAGGGTCCCTGCAGCAACAACGGTGGGCGACGTAGTGGAGTAGCTCTTGGTCAGCACGAGGGTGCCGGCTCCGGTTTTGGTGAGCCCCCCGCCTGAGAGGACGCCAGCGGTGGTAAAGGTGTTGGCCGGGTCAACGATGTCGAAGCCGCCGCCGGTGTTGGTCCAATAGATGGGGCGGGCGGTGGAATTGTCAGCGGAGCCGGTGATGCCGAGGGTTCCGCCGTCGAACGTGAGCGACTGGGTGGGGTCGCCGAGGAACGCATCAGAAGCGACAGAAAGCTCACCACCGGCGAGGGTGATGCCACCGCTGAGGGTGTTGTTAGCGGTGAGGGTGAGGGTACCGCCTGTGAGTACGAGAAGTCCCTGGAAGGTGCCATCCTGAAGGATGCCGCCATATGTTCCGCCGTTGATAACGACGAGGGTGGTGGCGTTCAGCGTCATGTTGCTGACGCCGTTGAGGGAGGAGACGGTTTCCGTTTGGACGGGCGCCTGGGTGACGTCGAGTTGTATGGTACCGGAAAAGCTGGAAGTGCTGGAGTCAAGGTAGTATTGCCACGTTCCCAAGGGCCCCGTAAGAATTGGCTGATTCGCCAAATTGGCATTGGCATCGTAGTGGATTGGTGCTTCAAGAACGGCCTGCGTGTACGTGTCGCCGGCGAGAGTTGGGCTGACTGACGCCACGGCGATGTAATAGGTTCCGGCGGGGAGCGTCTGGTAGCGGTTCCAGGTCGAGGCGGGGCCAATGCGCGCGTAGTCGGAATAACGCCAGCCGGGCTGCGAACGGGGTTGGTTGTTGGAGTCGAGGACGGGGTTTCCGTTGTTGTCGAGCATGATGGGGCTCAGTGCGGTGGACCAAACGTGATACTCGTTGAGATTCGTGGGGTAATACGGCTGGTAATACTTTTGGGAATTACCTTCATTCCCAGGAGCTGCCCAACCGGTAAAGTAGGTTGTGGAATTCGGATCGGCAGACCAGTGAGGATTGGTCGAAGTGGTGGGTGCAAGATAGAACTGGGAGAGTTCTTCCGGGGTGTACTGGTTGACACCGAGCGTGGTATTGCTGGCACCAGTGCCCTTGTCGTTGCTGAAGGTGGGATAGATGGCCATGGGGTCGCCGTTGAGATTCACTGTGTTTTTTGAGAGAGCCACGAGTGATCCGGAGGAGGTGTAGACGGCGACCTGAGTTTCGTTGGTGGAAGGGAGGAAGTAACCGCCGCCGCCGCCGGTGGTGATGTTGGAGTTGAGGGTGTCAAAGCGCACGGCAGTCTGACCATCACTCACATATTTGTACCAGACGACATCGGGACCTTGCACGAAGGTATTGAAATTGAAGCCGATGTCAGCGGAATAGGATTGCACCTGGTTGTAATTTGTGCCGATGGTCGCCTGGTAGGTGTTGACAGGGTCGGCGGTTGTGGGCGGGGGAAAGGCAAAAGTCGGAACTGCCCCAGTCACAGCCGCGGCGAATACTGCACTCAACTTAAGTCTGTCCATATTTCCTCCCAACGAACTGGCCCGGAAATAATCACGACCTGATCGGTTGACTTTAACTAGCGCGTTGTTAAAGTACAAGGTGCAATTGCGGAAACAGTTGGAAGCGTCAGGATTCGTAGGAATGTTCCTGGGAATGTTCTAATGTCCGCGAGACGATCCATTTCGCTGCGCTCTTCGAACTGCGGATTTACCCTTATTGAACTGTTGGTGGTAGTGTCCATTATAACGCTGCTGCTGGCTATCCTTTTGCCGGCGCTGGGGCGCGCCAGGGCGGTCTCTCGAGACGCAGCGTGTGCATCGAACGTGCGGCAGATCTCCGTTGGGTTATTCTCTTACGCTACGTCCTGGGGCAATACTCTTCCCCCGGCTCAGGAACTCACGCCGGTGAATGGCGCAACGCCGACCTGGCATCTGAGGATATGGGATTTCATAATGAACCGTCCATATGATCCAGCGGATGTGCCGGCCCCGTGTAATTATCTCACCAAGACAGCCTTCGAATGCCCGGCAGCGGATCTAAAAAGCAAATTGGGTCTGGGGGGTTATGTCACCACGGATCATCGATCCAACGGATATGCATTGAACATCTCCACGCCGGGGGTAAACCCGAACTCGGGGGCCATGCTCGCGCTTCATGCAGTGCCAAATGTGGATCAGGATGAAGTTGTACGATCCTATCAATACAAGAAAATCAATCTTATCAGGAATCCGGCGCAAACCATGGTGTTGACGGATGCCCAGGGCTTTTATGTGGAGTACTACGATAGGGGGGCGTCACTGAATCAGATCAGCGCTTTGGGAGTGAGTGCGTGGGCCGGAAGAATGCTGGATGCGGTGGGCCGGCACGGCAAAGACCAGGACGCATGGAATATGGCCTTCTTCGACGGCAGCGCCCGTTTGCTGCATTTTAAGGATGTTCCAGGGGCTCCGGCGAACCGATACAACTTGGGCTCAGGCGGAAGACTGAACCCGGATGATCTATTGACTGCAACGGATGTTAGTGCGGACACCAAGATCTTCTGGATAGGTCAAACGCCTTGAGTCGGGTCAATCCTTCATCCGCGCCAAGCCGATGACGGCTCGGGCCTTGTTGATTTCAGCGTCACATGGGGTTCCATGAACTGCTCAAACAACTGGATTCGTGGCCGCTGTTTCCTTCTTGCATTGGCACTTGTGCTTTTCTACGTGGGAATCAGAGTAACTCGAGGCCAGATGGCTGACGGCGCGAGTCCGGTGGCGCTTCACGCGGAGATCAGCAATGATCCACTGGTTCAGGGAGGAACCGCCCGGATTGTCGTGCGGATTGTTGTCGACAATCCGTTTCACGTGCAAAGCGCGCATCCGAACGATGAGTATTTAATTCCGACGTCGGTGGAGGTCAGCGGGCCAGCGGCGATTTGCGCTGGCGCCGTGCGCTATCCGGTGGCGACGGAAACTGCCCCTCCGCCGGGGAGCACGGATAAGCCTCTGTCAGTTTATCAAAACCGCGTGTACGTGATGGTGCCGTTGACGATCGATCAAAACGCGCCGGTGGGTCCTGGGAAGATCACCGTGACGGTGACGACCCAGGCATGCAACGCGGACGCATGCAACCCACCGGAAACGAAAAAGATTGAGATCCCCGTCACCGTCGCGGCGGCGGGAACGGCGACCAAAACCAAAGACCCGGCGTTTTTCGCGGCCGCTGATAAACAGAAATTCATGGAGCCGACGATCGCTCCAGCGCCGGCAACTCAAGTGGTGAGCGAGCCCGCAAGACGGGCGGCGGCCGCCACGGGGACGGCGAAGGAACCCAAGTGACGCTCCTCTCCAGCAGCGAACAGGTCGCTCTAATCAAGGAGAGGGCAGGCGCCGACATCGCGGCAGCACCCGCTCCAGAAACGACAGTGCTTTCCGATACGCCGACGAACCAGTGGGATACCTTCAACGTGGCGCTGATGGATGCCGCGCCGAAAGAAGGCCGGCCGGTCGTGATTGATTGTACTGCGGACTGGTGCATCAATTTCCGGAATACGGTTACACTTCGTCCCGAGTGGTTGCGGAATTGAAAAACGCCCGACCCGACGGCAAATAGTGCAGTTGAGTGCTGCTTTCATCCTTCCATGAATCAGATCATAATTGTCTTTGGCGCAAGGTTCGCCAGAGAGTAAGGTGGCCATAGCGTATTTAGCCCCTTATTAAGAAGAGAAGAAATAATGCGGCGAGGTCGTTGCCTGCCCGCAACGCCGGAGTGGATCTCTTGCAAGTATCAGCGAAATCGGACTACGCATTACGTGCGTTAGTGCACTTGGCGCGGAACTACAGAGGTGACGAGTCAGAGCCCGTATCAATCCGCGTGCTCGCGGAATCAAACGACATTCCCAAGCGGTTTCTTGAGCACATCATGATCGAAATGCGCAAGAAGGGATGGGTGCGGCCACTCGCCGGACGCACCGGAGGATTCGTGCTGAGCATGCCTCCTGAAGAGATCACGATGGCCCAGGTCATTCGTTTCTTCGACGGAGCACTGGCGCCGATCGATTGCGTCTCGGTTCAACGGTATCGCTGTTGTTCTCAGCAGGGGACTTGCGGATTTCGACGGATCTTCTTGGATATCCGCAATTACGCCGCCGAACGTTTGGAGCGGGCAACTCTGCGATCTGTGGCCGGCAGTCCTGCGGTGTCGGAATTGCAAATACTCCCAGACGCATTCAAACATAGTGAAGGCATCTGAATTCGCGCAAACCTGCAAAAAAGAAAAGAGCGTGCGTCGAATAACCCCGACGAACGCTCTTTTTTGTCAGTCGCAGACATTACCGTGAATTGCCGCGGCGACGCGAGATCAACACCATAGCGCCTCCGGCCAGCAACGCGAGTGTCGTGGGTTCCGGCGTGACGGCAAAGCCCGACCCAGTGAGGGTGATGGTGGAACCGGCGGCAGTGAAACTGGTGTTCGTCAGCAATCCCGCCGTTCCTGACGTGATTGTCCAGGCGATCTGCGGATCGGCGGCAAGCACCGCGTCACCCGTAACCGGCGTAAACACGCCGGCGGTTCCGGTCAAAGCGAAAATGTTCTGCGCTGCAGCGTTCTCAGGATAGCCGCCGACATTGGCGATACCAATATAGTAAATGCCAGGCAAAGTGAGACCGGCGTTTGCGCCGGTGATCGCGTCTGAGGCACCGCCGATCGAAGCGGCCAGGGCCGTCCCGTTTGATGAGAAGAGTGCGAGCACAAGACTGGTACTGGGAATCGACGCACTGAAGCTGGCTGGATTCGTGATGCTGATCTTGTAAAGGTTCGCATCCGTGCCGCTAAAGAGGTGGGACGAGATCGTCGTCAGCGGGCTGCTATCAACCAAATTGGTTGTCACAGCGGCATTCGAAAGAACGCGGCCATCATAGTCGGCGATCGTGCTGAATCCGACAGAGTACTCGACGGGGGACCCCGGAACGGAACCGCCAAAACCGTTGTAGTAATAATCCTGGTCCCATTGCGAATGATTTGTCGCATTCAGCGCCGCCTGAGCTTGAGACGCGACCGCAACCGTGGCTCCCACAAGGGCGATGGTAAGAGTTCTCCGAACGTGCATGAGGAACCTCCAAAGAATAACAAGGCGGCGAGGCATGCGCCCCGTCCAATGACCCGGCCCACGAATGGCATCAACCACCCGCGCCTTTGGGCGACACAAAGCTACAAACAATCGCACCATTCAGCGATCGCGCATGATCGCTTCCCGTCCGCCATGGACCCTGCCGTCCATCCTCGCCCGTTGTTTCGCTCTCGGACCGTGGAGAATGTCCACGACACAAATATGTACCTCGTTCCAAAGGAGAATACATCGGAATTATAGGTTGTCAATTAATTGACTTACTTAGTCGTGGTTATAAGCATCACGAGCCGTTCCACATCCCTCCGTGCTGTGAATCCCTCCGTGCGGTGACGTTTGCGCGAAACTCCTGCGGTAAGTGCCTTCATGAATGAGCCTTACATGAAATCCTCTGTCAAGCTGATCGGGCTTTGCGCATTTCTGGTGTGCTGCACCAAGACCTTCGGCACCGTCGAAGACAGCGTTATCACGGCCGATGCCAAGGAATATGACCGTTTATTTAGTCAAGCGAGGGAATCTGGAGATCGCCCTGGCATGGCGGACATGGGCGACTACAGCGACAAGGCATTCGCCAATCTGCCCGTCAATGAGCTCACGCTCGACCAGGTTGTTCTCATGATGAACTCCGCCCCTATCCGTTTGAGCACCAAGACCTCGGCGGCGCTCAATGCCTATCTGGACACGATCGCCACGGGAACCGACGAGACTGCGGCTCGCGCGCAGTTATACAAGCTCGATCTGCTGCCCCCCACCATCAAGCCGGCGGATTTGGTCAAACCGCTGACCGCAGCGCTCACACACAAAGGAATCAAAGAAGCGATTGCAGGGGGTCGGGGCGGCGAACTTTTTGCAACAGGCGGCGAACTTGGCGCCGATCAACTTCTCGCGCTGCGGGCATCGTATCTCGATTTAAAGGATGCGATCAAACCGACGGGGAGGGCGCCATTGTTCATTCAAGGCGCAATGTTCTTCATGTCGATTCCGCACGTTCTCAACGGCAAGGATCTCGCATCGTTCGCTTCGTTACGCGAGGCATTTTCTTCAGCACTTCAAGAGAAGCTCAATACCATCAGCGCGGATGACAAAACCCGGCCCGGACTGGAACGGGCCTTGGCGCAGTTGAACGGGGCTTACGCACGCGGCGAATTGATCGGCCACAAGGCGCCCCCGCTTGAATTCGCATGGTTCAAAGATCCTGCGAATCCCGACAAAACCATTCATTCACTCGACGACTTGAAGGGAAAGGTCGTCGTTCTCGATTTCTGGGCAACGTGGTGTGGGCCCTGCGTGGCGAGCTTTCCGAAGGTCAAGGCGCTGGCTCACTACTATCGCGGATACGATGTCGTAGTTCTGAGCGTCACCAGCCTGCAAGGGTTCGTCTACAGCAGCAAGGGCCGTCTCGATACCGCGAACGATCCGGAAAAAGAGTACAAATTGACGGACGATTTTCTCAAAGAGCATGACGTCAATTGGCCGGTCGCTTTCTCCAAGCAGCCGGTGTTCAATCCGGACTATGGGGTGATGGGGATTCCCGATGTCATCATGATCGATCCCGATGGAATCGTTCGGCAGGCAGGTCTGCATCCGGCCGTCCCGTTGGAGGAAAAGACGGCACTGGTCGATGAGCTTTTGTCTGAGGCGCATCACGTGATACCCGCGACGCTCCTCGAGATGAAGAAGCCTGAAACGCCGCAGTAGGAGACAATCTCACCTTCCTTACTTTGATCCAAATTCGGATTGAACTTCTGTGATTTGCCTTGGAATTTGGATCAGGCTTTCGGTGCATGAAAAAGGCCGCAAACTATTTGTTTGCAGCCTTTTATCACTTGCACCAGCTAGGATTCGAACCTAGGACCCGCTGATTAAGAGTCAGCTGCTCTACCAACTGAGCTACTGGTGCTTAACCTGAGCCCCATATCATAGTGAAATTCCCCGATCGGTCAAGATTCCCAGCTTCTTGAATTCTCCCATTCCCATTCTCCGCGGTGCCCAGCGCGCCCGAGCCTTCGGCAAAAATAAAAAAGCCGTGTGGACGAGGGTAGATGTCCACACGGCTTGGCGGAGGAGGAAACGAGTTTCTTAAAACGGCGGCCGCTCGAAAGCACAGCCTCGGGCGGCCGCCGATTGTTTACAAAAAACCGCGAGGACGAGGGTAAATGTCCTCGCGGTTTGGCGGAGGAGGAAACGAGTTCCTTTAGCGAGAGCCGACACCTGCCGGTTCCCGGTTGCTTACAAAAAACCGCGAGGACGAGGGTCATGTCCTCGCGGTTTGGCGGAGGAGGAAACGAGTCTTG
This sequence comes from Phycisphaerae bacterium, assembly GCA_035524355.1. GTDB lineage: Bacteria > Planctomycetota > Phycisphaerae > WQYP01 > WQYP01 > DATKPA01. The sequence continues at coordinate 7,817 of DATKPA010000121.1, forward strand.
GGTCGCGATGGCGGTTCGGGATGAACACGCCATCACGCCTTTTTTGCAATCGAAGTTCCAGGATCCGCATTCCCGGGCTTCGTTTATTCATTTGTCATGGGATTCTCTAATAACAAGCACCGTGCCAATTCTTGTGTGCGGTGCTCCTACGCTCCCCATAAAGCCATGAAGTTCTCGAAAAATCGACCTTTTTAATATCAAAAACGGCCATTCTGCGTCTGGCTAAATTTTTGATTTGAGTGCACAATTGCTTCCGCGGTGGGTGTGCGGACTGCTCACTGGATCATCAGCCCGCATCGAACGACTGCGCAACTGCCCAACGATCATGCAATCCGCCTTCCATCGAACCTGGATGACTCCATGCCATACCTTCCCACTGTCGCAATTCGCAACGCTTTTTCTCGGCCATGCCGATTCCCCGCCATTTCCCTCCTCACCTCCCTGCTTTTTTTCGCGAACATCATTAGCTGCTCCTCCTCGCCCCCAAAAAGGAGTGATTCAACCGCCAGACCAACTGCCACTCCGCGCAGCGTTAAGCCTCAGCCTGCCCCCGACGTGCGCTGGACTCTTTACTCCGCGCGCCGCCAGACCAGTTTCGTCAGCCTCGACCTCCCCCTCGTGCTCTCCGGCACGAAGATTACCATTTCCCAGCCCACCGGCTCCTCCGAGTGGGTCTCCGCTTCAAACGCAAGCGACGGCTTCAACCTCTTCACCACTCATGTTTCGCGCGGCGAGATTTCCGGACCCGCTGTGGAACAGCTCACCGGCTTCCCGCAAACTTCCTCGGATACCGGCTCCTACCTCGTAGAATTGCCGAGGGAAAAACATCCCGCCGATTCGGGCGACCAAATGTACACCGTCACTACCCCTTTTCCCCTTTATCTCCAGGTCGACGTCTCCGCACTCCAGGATCCCGGCGACTATGTACTCCCGATCACCATCGCCGCTCCCAACCGCCCCGTTGAGCGCGCCGGCCTTGCCATCCACGTCTCCGATGTCGCACTCCCCACTGAGCCCCGCATCCTCGCCGTCGCTACCACCACTACTGCCGATCTGGCCCGCGTTCTTCCCGACTCCTTCGCTGGCATCAACGCCATCTACCTCGATCGCACCGATCCCGACGACCACCTTGCCGTCCAGCATCTTGACGCCCTCGTCTGCGCCGCTCAGAAAAGAAATCTCGCACTTTTCGTCGAAGACATCGGCCCGCGCGTCCGCGTCGACGAGGTCGGCCGCGTCTCCATCGACTGGAGCGCCTACGACCGTCTCGTCCAGCCTTATATGGATGGCTCCGCTTTCGAAGACCGCGTACCGCTTTCTGTCTGGCTCGCCCCACTCCCGCCTCGTCGCATCAGCGATTCCCCCACGCAGCTCCGCCAATACATCGCCGCCTGCGCCCAGCACTTCACCGAGAAGGGCTGGACCGCGACCCCCGCTTTCCTCCACCCCGCGCTCGTGAACTCGGGGGGGGGCGATGCAGATCCCCAGGTCCGCGATGAGATTGCCAAGACCCTCCGCCTCCACATGACGCGCGACTTCCTGGCCGTCACGACTCCCGAAGCCCCCGTCCCGCAACCCCGCCTCTGGACCATCGACGATTCCGACCCGCGCCTCCCGCCCGCCGGCGCTCTCGCCACGGAGGAATCCGTTCGCGTTTGGCCCTGGGTCTGCGCCGCCCGCTCCGATGCCCGCGACCCCTCCGCCTCCGTCCGTGGCTTCGTCTGGCGCAACGCCCTCGAACGCTCCGATCTCCTCCAAGCTGCCCGCGCCGAGACTGCCATTCCCGAACGCCCCCTTCTCGTCTTCGATCTCCCCGCCAAAGCCAATCCCGCCGCGCTCTCGATCGTCCCCTCCCTCCGCATGGTTTGGCTCAACGAAGGCCTCAACGACACCGCACTCCTCGGCCTCCTTGAGCAACGCACCGACCGCGACGTCGTTGACGCCCTCATCGCCGGACTCGTCGGCCGGACTGGAACAAGCACCGCCCCACCCGCCTCTTCCGACATTCCGCTCCCCGCCCCCGGTTATCTTTACGCCAGTTGGCCCGAAGACAAAACTGTCTGGGGCGCCATCCCCGCCCTTCTCGAAAGGCTCCTGCAATCCACCACTCCCGGTCAGGACGCCAAGCTCTCTCAGAACGACCCCGCCTACCTCGCCGCCCAGGTCTGGCTCGCCAAATCCCGCCGACCCGTCGCCCGCCTTGCCGGCTACGGTTTTGCCATCAAGCCTGGCCGTGACGGTGACGCCCTTCTCATCACGCCGCACCTCTTCGCCGAAAATCCCGTCAACTCCTCCGTCACGATGGACGCCCGCTTCACACTCCTCCCCGGCGATCTCAGCCTCGTCTCCTCCGAAGCCGCCCACCTCGACCGCCGCACTTTCGATCTCCCGCCCCTCGGCGCCGCCGAAGTCCCGCTCACCCTCGCCGGCTTCATCGACGCCTTCGACATCGTCCCTTCCGCCAACTCCACCCTCGAGGTCACCGAACGTCACGGCGGCGCACTTCTCCAACTCCCCGTCCAGATCCCCGTCTACCGCACCCGCGGCACCGCCAACCCGCTCCCCATCAACGCCCACCTCGACGAATGGCCCAACGACACCACCATCCCCGCCTTCGGCCCGATGCAAATCGCCACCCGCTATCTCACGCGTCCCGAGCTCCTCGCCGGCTCCAGCCACACCGGCCCCCAACCCATGCCGCCTGCCACCGCCCGCTGGACGTACGATGACCACTTTCTCTACGCCCTCATCCAATGTCCCCAGCCCGTGGTCTCCGACGAACGCAACAACGACTGGCCCACCCAACTCGGCCGGTGGTGGGGCACCGACGGCATCCAACTCCAGATCGCTTCCGCCGCTACGCCCTTCCCCGGCAAAATCATTCAACTCGCCTTCAAGCCCGGCGGCCCCATGCTCGGCCACGCGCTGACTTTTACGCCCGATCACCCGCTGCAAATCTCCGACACCCTCCCACCCAGCCCCTCCACCCTGGAGGGGGGCGGCCTCAAATACGCCATCACCCTCAACAAGGCCGACGGAAGAATCATCGGCTACACCCTTGAAGTCGCCATCCCCCGCGCCTGGTTCCCCAAGTCGCCCGGCGCGCAACCCGCCTGGCGCATCAACATCCTCCGCCACCGCGCCGACACCCTCACCAGCGCCAGTTGGTCCGGCCCCCTCGTCAACGACGACGACCTTGCACCCATGGGACTGTTGATCGGCGAGAAATGACTGAGCCGGCTTGAATGAATCCGCGATGTATCACGTGGCCCGTGCAAGAAGCTGACCGGCCGGCTGCACCGGGAATTGGCCGCGTTCGTGCACAATCCGCCCCCGCAGATACGTCTGCACCGCGACTCCTCGCAGTGTCTGTCCCGCATACGGCGTCAACTTGTGCCGATGATGCAGGGATTCCGCTTCCACCGTGAACGCCGCATCCGGATCAAACAGGACGAAATCCGCATCCTTTCCTGCAACGATCGCGCCCTTCTGCTGAAGCCCGACCAGTTTCGCCGGGAAAGTGGACAGCCACTGCGCCAGGTTGTTAAACGTCGTCGCGGGATTGAATCGCATTGCCGCCGTCCATGTGATGGGCAGCGTCAACTGCAGCGAGGAAATTCCTCCCCATGACTTCGTGAAGTCGCCGGTGTCGAGTCGCTTCAGATCGGGCGGGCAGGGCGAATGATCCGAGGCAATCATGTCGATGTCGCCTGAACGCAGCGCCTTCCAGAGCGCCGCGCGCGTTCTTGCCTCGCGAATCGGCGGTGCGCACTTGAACTGCGTCGCTCCATCGGCAATCTCCTCCGCTGCAAAATAGAGGTAGTGCGGACAGGTCTCGACCGTCACCGGCACGCGATAGTCGCGCGCGGCGATCAGATCAGGCAGTGCCTCCTCGGTTGCCAGATGCACCACATGCACGTGCACTCCACTCTGTTTGGCGATGTCCAGGAGCAGGCGAATGGCCGATGTCTCCCAATTCGCCGGCCGAGAGGCGAGATACCGAGCGTAGCTGCGCGGATCCTCATTTGGCAGCGACGCGGGCGGAATGTGATCCAACTCCGCATGTGCCAGCAACGCCACGCCATGTTTCTTCAGCAACGGCGCCACGGCTCGCAATTCCGCTTCGCCGGCCGCTGGAAAATCGTCGATGCCGGAATGCACCAGGAATGCCTTGATCCCCAGCACCCCCGCGTCCAGCAGCCCGTTAATCTCAGACGTGTTGTCATGCACCAAACCGCCGTGAAACCCCACATCCACATGGATGCGCCCGCTTGCCGACGCCCGCTTTTTTTCCAGTGCCGCCACGCTCGTCGTCACCGGCGTCGAATTCAACGGCATATCCACCAGCGTCGTGATTCCCCCCGCAGCCGCCGCCCGCGTTGCTGTTTCAAATCCTTCCCATCCGACCCGCGGCGGTCCATCGGGGTCGTTCACGTGCACATGCGTATCGACCAATCCCGGCAGCACCACCAGATCTCCCGCATCTCTCACGGGGCAATCCACCGCTGCGTCGTACGCACTCAGAGCCTCGATGCGCCCGCCCGAGACCACAATAGTCCGCGCATCACACCCTTCCGGAGTCACCACGCGTCTAGAGCGCAAAGCGAATCGCTCGGAGCCCATCGCGCTATTTCCCATCGATCACCTCAAGTCGCGATTAGTTTACACAAACTTTTCGCAAAGCCCACGCGCGAACCTTTTGGAAAAGCCTTCGTACGAACATCAGGAAGGCACATCACGGGAGATCGCCATGGAGAAGGTTGAACTCGACTATCAGTCACCCACAGCAACCCGTGGCGGATTGGCCAAGACCGCCATGATTCTCGGCACCGTCGGTTTTATAACCAGCTTCTTTCTCGTGGGGATCGTTCCCGGAATCGCCGCCATCTTCGTCGGCCTGATCGCCGCCAGGCGCATTCAAAGCCAGCCTTGCATCTACTACGGCCTGGGTTTCGCACGCGCCGGCGTGTGGCTTGGCGTCACATCCTGTCTCGTGCCGATGGGAATCGTTGTGTTGTTGCCTGCCACATGCGGGTGTCATGAAATTTCGAATCGTTCCGCCTGTGGCGCCAACATGCGCGGAATCATGCAAAGCATGTACGTCTACGCCGCCGATAACGGTGACGCATACCCGCTGCTGCCCTACGCGTCATATCGCATCACCAATTCTGGAACGCTCGCTGCAACAGTGCCAGCGCCCAATGCGAATGAGGCCATCAAGTCTATGTATGTCGGAGGCGCCGCGCAGGACGGCTCTGTCCTTGCCAGCGTTTGGCTTCTCGTGCTGAAGAATTACACCTCCCCGAAACAGTACCTCTGCAGAGACGATCCCTTCGTAAACGGAAAGACGCATTCCGAGCTGACCTCCGGCGCCTCCGGCTGGCACATCAATTTCCAAGGCCCCGATCAAATCAGTTACGCCTTCGCCTACCCCTACGCTCCCGATGGAAAGCCGGGTGCGTGGTGGAAGAATACGACCGACTCCTCTCTCCCCCTTGCCTGCGACATGCCACCTCTCAATGGCACGGGCAAGCCGGCCCGCAACGTTTCGCCCGGTGCATTCCCTGCGGACCTTCATTCCTGGAACTCCCCCAACCATAGAGGCGACGGCCAAAATGTCGGCTTCGCCGACGGCCACGCCGAATTCGCGCGCCGCCCTGACATCGGCCAGGACAACGACAACATCTTCACCACGAGCGGAATCAAAGGCGTCAGCGAATTCGGCGGCACCCAACCCGCGAAAGCCCCCATCAACATTCAGACCGACAAACCGCCGTTTGACGTCGTTATGGTGCCCGCACGCGATCTCGACACCGGGGGCATCTGAGCGAACACTACCGTCACCCAGCAGCCGTTTCACCAAGCCACGTCCACTCCACCACGCTGCTTACTGGCAGAGGCGAAACACCGAGCTGCCGCAACATGTTCAAGCACTGCGCCCTGTGATGCATCCCATGCGTCGCCACCTGCGTCAGCACCGCGCCACGCGTGAACGTATACGTCATCCCATCACGCACCCGCGTAACCGTCTGATCCAGCGGCAATCGCCGCACCTCCGCCGCGAACTCATCCGCACACTGCTCCAACAACGCAAGTAGCTCCGACACCGACCGCTGGCCGCCCGCCTCCAGCCGCACACCGGGTTGCTGGCCCAGGAGAATCTGCGTCCACGCCCGCATGGCCCCCAGTATGTGCGTTGTCGTGTTGTGCAGCGACCCCGGCCCCATCTCAAAACGCCGATGAAATTGCTCCTCCGTCAGCTTCCCGCAAGCATCGAGAATCTGCCGCGTCGCCCATCGATCATGCGTCAGAAGAATCGTCGTCGGATCGCTCGCCGCCATAGAAATGTCTCCTTTTCCGTTCGTCAAGACGCCAGCGCCGCCATCGTGCGCGCCAGCAACTCCACGCCGCGGCCAATATCGTCGGCCTTCGCAAATTCATCCGGCCGGTGGCTCACGCCGTTCCGGCACGGAATGAACAACATGGCCGTCGGGCAAATCCGCGCCATGAACAGCGAATCATGATACGCCCGGCTCACCATCATCTTCGGCACAATCCCCATCTCCTTCGCCGCCCCCTTCGCCGCGTCAATAATCCGCGCATCGCACGTTGCCGGCGGATCTGCGTTGATCATTTCCACGGTCACCCCCACCTTCCGCCCTGCCCCAATCTCCTTTGCCCCATGCCCGATCGCATCCACCATCGCATCGCGCACCTCCAGCTTCGTATCGCGCACATCGATCTCCATCTCGCACCTGCTCGGAACCGAATTGATCGCTCCCGGATGCACCCGCAGAATCCCCGTCGTCGCCACGCTGTCCGCGCTGCCGGAATTCTTCGCCGCCGCTTCCACAAACAACGCCAGCTCCGCCGCCGCACACAACGCATCGCGCCGTTGCGGCATCAAGACCGCCCCCGCGTGCCCCCCCTCGCCTTCCAGCGTGATGCGCAATGCCGCCGGCGCCGCAATCGCCGTCACAATCCCCACAGGAATCCCCTCGCGCTCCAGCAGCGGCCCCTGTTCAATATGCAACTCGACAAACGCCTCGTAATACCCCGTCGGCAACTTCACCGACCCCAACTCCCCCGAAAATCCCGCCGCATCCCGATTCTCATCCACCGATTTCCCCTCCTTATCCCGCAGTTCCGCAATCCGCTCCAGCGGCGTTGCCCCTGAAAGCAAACGCGACCCCAGACACCCGATCCCAAACCGCGTCGGCTCCTCGGAAGTGAACATCAGCAACTCGATCGATCGCCTCGGCCGAAACCCCGCCCGTTGCAGCGCCCGAATCGCCTCCAGCCCGCCCAGTACCCCCACCGTCCCGTCAAACTTGCCTGAGTGCGGAATCGCATCGGTATGCGACCCCGTCCCCACCGCCGGCGCACTCGCATCGATTCCCACCCACCGCGCGAAAAAATTCCCGATCGCATCCGTCCGCGTCCGCAGCCCCGCCTCTTCGCAGATCCCCTTCAACCACGCCCGCGCCTGCCGATCCTTTTCCGAAAAAACCACGCGCGTCACCGCCGGCAGCTCCGTATCCGAAAACCCCGCCAGCGTCTCCAGCTCCGCCGTCAACCGCGCAACATCAACCCGAACATCCATAACCACTCCAAATAGCCCGGACCTCGAGAAAACCACACTCGCGTCACCCCAGCGCATTCCGATTCACATCCTTATAGTAGATGTACCGCGCCGGCCGCTTCCCCATCGCCACAAACCACTGCTCGCAATACGGCGCCATCCAGATCACATCCCCCGCCTGCACCGGAAACCACTCGTCCCCGAGCCGATAAACTCCCGCCCCCTCCAGCATCATCAAGCCGTGCTCCATCACATGAATCTCCACCTGCGGCAACGTCCCGCCGGGCGCATACTCAAAAATGTTCACCGCCATATCCATCGCCGGCACATCCGGCAGCAGCAGCTTCAATTGCAGCGCTTCATCCCCCAGGAAAGCTCCCGCCTTCTTCTCTGACTCATGCCCAATCATCGGCTCGGGCGTATTCGTCCCCGCCAGGCGACCGTACATCTTCTCGATGACCAGTACGCGCGCATGCTTCGGCGCACGCAACTGGTACTCCGTCCCGACCGGCAAATAGGCAAATCCTCCCGGCCGCAGCGTCTTCTTTCCCTTCCCCAGATGCACATGGAGTTGCCCGTCCAGCACATAAACAAGCCGCTGAATTCCCGCCGCCGCCGAGTGTCCGATGCTTTCCACCGTCAGGTGCGCCTCATACTGCAGAAACCGCGCCCCCATCGCCGGGGAAATCTGCACAACCCCGCGCGTCGCCGTCCAGTGTGGCGCTGGCAGCACCGATGGCACAAACGTGTCCTGCGTGAGCAGCGCATACCGACTCGTCACCTTGCTCCGCGTCACACCCTGCGGAAGAATCCGGGGCAGCTTGTTCAAATCCAGCGACATGCCGACTCCTGCATCACGTTCCAATTCGTCCGACAAACTCACACGCCGCCGCAAGCGCAACAGCGATATCCGTTTCGTTTACATTTTCCAGAGGACTATGGCTGATTCCGCCAGGACTTCGCACAAACAGCATCGCCGCCGGAGCAATCGCTGCAAGTATTGCCGCGTCATGTCCCGCTCCCGATGAGAGGATGAACCGTCTCCCGGAATTTGCTTGCACGGCTTCAAGCAGTCCCGCAACGAGAATTTCATCCATCGGCACCGCCGGGAAGTCTTGCCGCGCAACCATCTCCATCTGAATTCCGCGTTGTTCCGCTATCCCCTCAAGCCGCGTTGCAAGCTCGCCCGCCGCGCGTTCCCGCACTTCATCCTGGGTGTGACGCACATCAATGCTGAAATGAACTTCGCCGGGAATGACGTTGGACGCATTCGGCGTCACGGCTATTTGCCCTACCGTCGCCACGAGAGGTTCATTCTGACTCCCCAACGACGTTTTCGCCAGCATTTCCACCGCAAGAATCCCCTCCGCCGCCGCCGCCAGCGCATCGTGGCGCAAATCCATCGGCGTCGTTCCCGCATGCCCCGCCGCCCCGTGAAACCTTACCTGCATTCGTGTCTGACCGGCAATCGCACCCACCGCTGCGACCGGAACGTCCGACCTTTCCATCTCCGGTCCCTGCTCAATATGAATCTCGAAATAACCGCGCAAATCGGTGCGCTTCCGCAACGACCTCAGCGGTGCAGGATCCAAGCCAAATCCCCGAATCGCCTCCTCCACGCTCACCCCGTTCTTGTCCTTCAATTCAAGCCACCCCGCATCCAGCGTCCCCGCATACGCGTGGCTTCCTATATAAGGTCTCCCAAACCGCACTCCCTCCTCCTCCGAAAACCCCACCACCTCCACCGCAAACGGCAACGCGATATCACGCATCAACTCTGCCAGCTCGATCCCCGCCAAGACCCCCAGAATCCCGTCATACTTTCCCGCGTTCGGCACCGTGTCGAGATGCGATCCAATCACAAACGTCTTCACATCACCCGCCCCTTCCCGCCGCCCAATCACATTCCCCGCCGCATCCACGCGCACGCTTAGCCCCGCCTCCCGCATCCACGCCATCACCAATTCCTGCGCCCGCTTCGTCGCCGGCGACAAAAATGTCCGCGTGATCCTCCCCGCTTCATCCGAAATCCCCCCCAGCACCTCGCATCGCTCCATCACCCGCTTCGCCGTCGCCGCAAAAACTGAATCTATAGCGCGTACTGTCCCAGGCGCGATTGTCTTCTCCGGTTTACTCACGGCCACCTGCAAAACAATTCGATTGATACCTATTCCGCCGATATCGTATACTAACGTGGTTTGCTTGCGCTGCAAATTCGGTGGATCGGGCAGCGCCGCCATCTGCAATGAAGGTTTTACTCGTTCCGGACTTCCGTATGCGGGACTTTGTCCTCCTCTTCGTTAACGGCTGCCGCCATGAAATCCGCGGCGACGCTGCCTTTCTTCCCCTCTCCGACTACGTCCGCTGTCATTGCCGACTCACCGGCACAAAAATCGTCTGCTCCGAAGGCGATTGCGGTGCCTGTGCCGTCCTCCTCGGCACACCGGCGCTCAATGCCGATCGAGTGGATTATCGCCCCATCACCTCCTGCATTGCCATGGTCTTCCAACTCGATGGCGCCCACATCATCACTGTCGAAGGTCTCGCGAAGGCCACAAGATCCGCCGACCACATGCACCCCGTGCAGCACGCGATGGTCGCCTGCAACGGTGCCCAGTGCGGTTTCTGCACCCCCGGATTCGTCGTATCCCTTGCCGGAATGTGCGAGAAAACCGCTTCGAAAGCCGCCATTCCCGAAGGTTCACTCCGCCTCGGTCTCACCGGCAATCTCTGCCGCTGTACCGGATACGAACAGATTCTCGACGCTGCGCGAAGCATCAATCGCGCCGACCTCCTTCCACTCAACGAAGTCTACCCTCCGGCCGAAATGCTCCCCGCCATGCGCGACGCCTCCGCCACGCCCTTCCAGATTCAAACGCCCAACAAACTCCTCTACAAACCCACGGACATTCCTTCCGCGTGCAAATTCAAACAGCAAAACCCCGGTTGCACGATCATCGCCGGCGGCACCGACATTGGCGTCCTCATCAACAAGGGAAAAATCGATCCGACCGTCCTCATGTCGGTAGGGGGGCTGAAGGACTCCGCTGGCATCGAAGAGACAGACACGCACCTCACCGTCGGCATGCTCGCCACTCTCGCCAGCTTCGAAGCCGCCATTCAAACCGCCATCCCCGAACTCCACCAGATCATGATCCGCCACGGCTCGCCACTGATAAGAAACGCCGGAACCTTAGCCGGCAACATCGTCAACGGCTCCCCCATCGGCGACACCATGCCCGCCCTCATGGTGCTGAACGCCGAAGTCGAACTCACCGGCCTCTCGGGATCGCGCCGCGTCAGCATGAATGCCTTCTACACCGGCTACCGAAAAAACGTCCTCGCCCCCGACGAACTCCTCACCCGCATCATCATCCCAAAACCGAAGCAGGACGAAATCCTCAGACTCTACAAAGTTTCCAAGCGCTGGGACCTCGATATCTCGACCTTCACTGCAGCGTTCCTGCTCGGGATAAAAAAGTCCGCCCCAACCAACGGCAATGGCAACGGTCACGACAACCTCATCATCGCCGAAGCACGTGTCGCCTACGGCGGCGTCGGCCCCGTCATTCTCCGCCTCCCCAAAACCGAAGCCTTCCTCCAAAACAAATCCCTCTCCGAAGAACTCATGATCGAATCCGGCGAAATTGCCTGCCAGGAGATCGTCCCTATTTCCGACGTACGCTCTTCCGGAGAATATCGTTCGCAGCTTGCCCAGAATATCCCGCTTAAACTGTTCTACGAACTTGGCACAAGCGCCGATTCGGTCCATTAAGGAGCATCCGTTACCATGGGAGTTGTCGGCAAAAGCATCCCGCACGAGTCCGCGGTCGGTCACGTCACCGGCGCCTCCCAATTCATCGACGACATGCCTCCGCTTCATCGTGAACTCATCGTTGATGTTGTCGGTTCCCCCATCGCCCACGGTCGAATCGTTTCTATCGACATCGAAGCAGCGGAAAAAATCCCCGGGGTAGCCCGCATCTTCACCGCTCGCGATATTCCGGGCCACAACACCTTTGGCCCAGTCGCCAAGGACGAACATCTCCTTGCCGACCAGCAAGTCACCTTCCTCGGCGATCCCATCGTGCTTATCGCCGCCGAAACCCGCGAAGCCATGCGGGCCGCAAAAAAGGCCGTCAAACTCACCATCGACCCCCTCCCGCCCCTCTTCTCAATCGACGACGCCATCGCCGCTGACTCCTTCCTCACTCCCGAACGCAAACTCGAACGCGGCGACGTCGAAACTGTTCTCAGCACCGCCTTCCAAGAACAACTGCATACTTTGCAGCGGACGCTCGACATCGGCGGACAGGACCACTTTTATCTCGAATCCCACGCCGCGCTCGCCGTCCCAGGTGAGGGCGGCACCATGCACATTCATTCCTCCACCCAGCACCCGTCCGAAGTCCAGATGATCGTCGCCGAAGTCATTGGCGTCCCTTTCAATCATGTGGTCTGCTCGTGCAAACGCATGGGCGGCGGCTTCGGCGGCAAGGAAACCCAGGCCGCGCAGCCCGCCGCCATGGCCGCCGTCGTCGCCCATCTCACGGGACGGCCCGCCCGCATCATCTATACAAAAGATGATGACATGAAATTCACCGGAAAGCGTCACCCCTTCAAAGCATTCTACAAAGTTGCCTTCGATGACAACGGCTGTCTCCACGCCCTCGACCTCCGCCTCTTCTCCAACGGCGGCTGCACCCTCGACCTCTCCGCCCCCGTCCTTGATCGCGCGCTCTTCCACATCGACAATGCCTACTTCATCCCCAACATTCGCGCGATCGGCCGTGTCTGCAAAACAAATCTCCCATCCAACACTGCCTTCCGCGGCTTTGGCGGTCCCCAGGGCGTCGCCGCGATCGAAAACATCATCCAGGAAATCGCCCAGGTCCTGAACAAGGACGCCGCCGATATCCGCCGCATCAATTGCTACGGCTCTGAAACCTCCCCCTTCGCTCCGCACAACCTCGAAACCCCATACGGCCAAACCGTGCAGAACAACGTCCTCCCCAAACTCCTCGACCAGCTCGCCGCCGATGCCAACTACACAAAGCGCCGCGAGGAAATCTCCACTTACAACCGCAGCCCCGCCGCCCGCACCCACCTCAAAGGGCTCGCCCTCACCCCCGTGAAATTCGGCATTTCCTTCACCAACACCATGATGAACCAGGCGAACGCACTCGTTAACGTCTACCTCGACGGCACCGTCATCGTCTCCACCGGCGCCACCGAAATGGGACAGGGCGTCCACACCCGTATCCGCCAACTTGTCGCCGACGACCTCGGCATCCCCTTCCACACCGTCCTCGTCGCCACCACCGCCACCGACAAAAACAACAACACCTCTCCCTCCGCCGCCAGCGCCACCACCGACCTCAACGGCATGGCCGCCCTCGACGCCACCACCCGCCTCCGCGCCCGCCTCGCCGCGGTCGCTGCACCCGTGGTAGCTCCGCCAAATATGCCGCCCTCTCCCGATACTGTTCTCTTCCAGGACGGCGAAGTCTTCGACACCCGCGGCAGCGGCCCGCGCAGCACCTTCCGCGATGTCGTCTGCCGCGCCCACACGCAACGCGTCAACCTCGGCGAGCGCGGCTTCTACGCCACCCCCAACATTCACTTCGACCGCGACACCTTCAAAGGCGCCCCCTTCCTTTACTTCACCAACGGCGCCGCCTGCGCCGAAGTCCTCATCGACCGCCTCACCGGCGACATGAAAGGCCTCCGCGTCGACCTCCTCATGGATGCCGGCGTCCCCATCAACCCCGGCATCGACCGCGGCCAGATCATCGGCGGCTTCATCCAGGGCATGGGCTGGTGCACCACTGAAGAACTCAAATACTCCGACACAGGTGCCCTCCTCTCCCATTCGCCCACCACCTACAAAATCCCCAACATTTCTGACGTCCCGCCCATCTTCAACGTCAACTTCTTCCACAACGACCAGAACCACATCTCCATCAAACGCTCCAAAGCCCTCGGCGAACCTCCGCTCCTGCTCGGCCTCTCCGTCTGGGCCGCCGTCAAAGACGCCCTTTCCTACGCCGCGGGCAAAAACGAAATCGCCCCGCTCTCCCTCCCCGCCACCAACGAACAAATCCTCATGCGCCTCACGAAACTGAAAACCCCCGCCCGGCCCGCACCCGCTCCGTTACAATCCACCCCATGAGCACCTACTGGGAAAACCTCCAGCAACTCCTCGCCGACGGCCGCCCCTTCGTCTCCGTCACGCTCGTCGACATCATCGCCTCCGCCCCGCAGAACATCGGCGCCAAAATGCTCGTCACCTCCGACGGCCTCCTCTCGGGCACCGTCGGCGGCGGAAAAATCGAAGCCCGCGCCATCGCCGAAGCCCAGCAACTCCTCGCCGATCGCGCCGCCAACCGCTTCGTCGAATGGAATCTCCAGACCGACATCGGCATGACCTGCGGCGGCGTCGTCAAACTCTTCTTCGAAACCTACAATGTCGCCACCTGGCCCATCGTCATCTTCGGCGCCGGCCACTGCTCGCAGGCCCTCGTCCGCCTCCTTCTGACCCTCCAATGCCACATCACCGTGATCGACATCCGCGACGAATGGCTGCAAAAGCTCCCGCGCGATGAAAGGCTCACTATCATTAAAGCCGATCAACCCATGCCCACCTACGTCGCCACGCTCCCCGCAAACGCCTTCGTCCTCTGCATGACCATGGGCCACTCTTCCGACCTCCCCGTCCTCATTGAGATTCTCAGGACCCGCGACTTCCCGTTCCTCGGCGCCATCGGCTCCGACGCGAAAGCCGCCGCTCTCCGCCGCGGAATCCGCGACGCCGGACTCCCCGAAGAATCCGCCAGAAAATTCTTCTGCCCCATCGGCCTTGACCTTGGCTCCAACGACCCCTCCGAAATCGCCATCTCCATCGCCGCCCAACTCCTCCAGCAACGCGATGCCGTCGCACCCCCAAATCAAAATGACCTCAATACACCTTCGCCCCCTTCTCCTTGAACACCCGGAACAACTCCTTCGCCTCCTCTTTCAAAAATCCCGGCACAATCTCCACCCGGCTCTTCCCCTTCTCCTTCATCTCGAAATTCGAGATCGGCAATTCATTAAACCCCGCCGCCGCCGCATCCGCGATCGACGTCCCAAACACGATCCGATCAATATTCGCCCAATGAATCGCGGAAAAACACATCGGGCACGGCTCTGTCGTCGAATAAATCGTGCATCCCTTCAAATCGATGATCCCCAGCTTCCTGCACGCCAGCCGCAGCGCATTCACCTCCGCGTGCGCGGTAATGTCCGTCGTCTCCCACACCACATTGTGCGCCGCCACCACGAGCTCCTCGCCCCGCGTAATCACCGCCCCAAACGGCGTCTGTCCCTTCGCCAGCCCCGCGCGCGTTGTCTCAATGGCCAGCCGCATCCAGTCCGCGTCCGTCTTTGGCACGGCAACTCCTTCGATTCAATTACAAGGTTATCCCGCAAGAAGCTACCGCCCCGCCCCCAAAACTGCAAATATTTCCCCACACGTCCCATCTTCATCTTCATCTTCATCTCGATCCCGCCCCTCCCCCAACTCCCACAGTCGTCCCCTCGCCTCTCCCCCGTTACAATCCATTCCCATGTTCCGCCTCCTCGTACTGCTGCAGCTCACCCGCGCCGCCCTCGCTTTCACCGCGATCGCCGACGCCTGGACCGTCCTCCTCCTCCATCTCCCCGGCGAAGCTCAGCAGTCCATGACCCTCATCATCGTCCGCATGCTCGTCACCTGCATCGTCTCCTTCGGCCTCTACGGCTTCGGCATGGCCCTCAACGACCTCCTCGACGCCCGCCGCGACCGCATCTTCGCCCCGCGCCGCCCCATCCCCTCCGGCCGCATCGAGCCTCGCTCTGCCATCGTCATCTCCCTCAGCCTCCTTATC
The DNA here is from genome assembly GCA_035524355.1 of Phycisphaerae bacterium. Taxonomy (GTDB): domain Bacteria; phylum Planctomycetota; class Phycisphaerae; order WQYP01; family WQYP01; genus DATKPA01. The sequence continues at coordinate 23,306 of DATKPA010000121.1, forward strand.
GCCGCCCTCATCGCTGCCGCTCTTCTCACGCCGCTCTACGTCGTCGGCAAGCCGGATCTCCATCCGCGTGATTTCGTTCCGTATTCGCTCCTCTTCGCCGCCGTCACCGCCGCCCTCATTGTCTTCTACGATGCCGCCGCCAAATACCTCGGCGGCGTCGGCCTGATTACCCTGGGCGCCATTCGCGCTCTCCACTGTCTCATCGGCAACCCCAAATCGCCCCTCATGTTCCTCTCCATGATCCTCCTCACCCACGTCGTCATCGTCTCCACCTTCGGCTACGTTCTGGAAGGCAAACGACCGCGCCTCCGCCGCGGAGACTTTGGCTTTATCATCTTCGGCCTCCTCGTCGGCAACGGCCTTTCGATCTGGTACATGGCCACCCGCCGCGTCAACGTCTTTACCTACGACACCCTCCTCATGCTCATCGGCCCCGCCATCGCCGCCGCCGTCTTCCTCGCCTGGGCCATCGCCGTCCTCCGTTCCAAATCCCTCACCCCGCGCAAGCGCGGCGACCTCATCGTCCTCATGGGTCTCTTCTGGCTCTTCATCTACGACGCCAGCATCCTCGTCGCCAATCGCCAGTATCTCGCCGGCATCGCCATCACCCTTCTCCTTCTCTGTGCCGTCGGCAGCTTTTTCGCCATCCGCTATCTCTCCCGCACCGCCGGACAACCCCGCCTCTCCTATCGCCCCGAACGCAACCTCACCAAAGCCGGCTGAATCCCCCTTGATCCTTCGCTCGGCGTTCCGCCTTCCGGCGGCTTCACGCCTCGCGCCTATAATCCCTCATGAACCCCGATCCGATCGACTTCTCACGCCCCATCCCACTCTTTCCTCTCCCGAATTGCGTCCTCTTCCCCGGGGTCGTTCAACCTCTCCACATCTTCGAACCCCGTTACAAAGACATGATCGCCGATGCGCTCGAAGACCAGTCCGCCGTCGCACTCGTCCTCCTCAAGACCGGTTGGGAACAGAATTATTACAGCAACCCCGCCATCCACGACATTCTCTGTGTCGGCAAAATCGTCGCCCACGAACTTCTCGATGACGGCAAGTACAATCTCCTCCTCCACGGCATGTCGCGCGGACGCCTCCTCTCCGAACGCAAGCACGGCCTCTACCGCATCGCCATGCTCGATCCCATTGAAGACCTCACCGACGAGTCCCCCAACATGGCCATGCACCGCAAAGTCCTCCGCGGCCTTTTCGACAAGACCGCCCTCAAGGACCTCACTGTTTCCCAATCCCTCATCCCCCTTTTCGACGACTCCATCCCCACCGCCCGCCTCATCGATGTCCTCGCGTTCACGCTTGTCCAGGACATCCCCGCCAAGCAGCGCCTCCTCGAAGAATTCGACCCCTTCAAGCGCGGCGAACTCCTCCTCCGCCAGCTCGTCAACCTCACCCAGCTCCTCGAAGCCCAATCCCGCGAATCCCCCGTCGCGTGGCCTCCCTCCATCAGCGAGAACTGATCCGAATGCTCGGAGTTCCGTCTTCCGGCGGCCTTTCACGCGCCGATCGAAACACCTCGCACCTTTCCGCGTTATGCTATCGCCATGCGAGCTGTTCCTGCCTTCCTTGTCGCCGCCCTGCTGCTCTTCCCCCCGCCGCGCGCACGCGCCGCCGACGCCTTCCCGACCGGCTGGACCTTCCGTCGCGCCCTTACCTTTAAGCCCGTCTCCACAAACGCGCCCGGCGAAAACATCGCCTGGTCGGAGTTTTACGCCAACGGCTCGCAAAAACCGGACGGCGCCGACCTTCGCGTCACGACCTCCACCGGCATCGTCGTCCCCGCGCGCATCCTCCAGATCTCCCCCAGCAACGACTTCATCCGCATCGCGTTCCAAACCCGTGCGCCCGACAATCCATACCACGTCTGGTGGGGCAACCCCAACGCCGATAAGCCGGCCGCAACCCTCGACATCCGCCGCGGCGTTCTCGCCGAAGTCTACGAGCGCGATCGGGGGGGGGGCGGCAATCCCCGATCCGAATCCGGCATCGACGATATGTTCTCCCGCGCCACGCCCGTCGGCGCCACCTTCGTCCCCTCGCTCTTCCTCGGCTACAACCCGCTCGGCCCCGAACGCGGCGCCATGATTCGCTACACCGCTCAGTTCAAGATCGACGCCCCCGTCAAACCCGATTTCGCCTTCACCGTCCTAGACACCGGCGTTCTCAAGATCGACGGGAACACCATCATGTCGCAGCTCCGCGGCGGTTTCCGCGGCCGGGTGCGCGACTCCGTTTCTGTCGATCTCGCCGCCGGCTGGCACAACATCGACGTCACCCAGGTCAACGCCGGCAGCCCCAACACCGGCATTTCCGTTTGCTGGCGCCGTCCGGGTGAAAAGGGCTTCACGCCGCTTCCGCCGAACGTGTTTGCCCCGATCGCCTCCTCCGCCGCCGGCCCGCTGGAGAAAATCGGCACGCCCTACGCCGCGGATTTCACGATCGCACCGGAAGCCGAAGCGTTCGTTCTCCCCGACTCCTTCATCGCCCGCTACTCCTTCGAGGCCCAGCTTCCGGAGAACCTCGCCAATCCTGCCGTCACGTGGGACTTTGGCGACGGCCAGATCCTCACCGGCCAGAAGAAGATCAACCACTACTTTCTCAAGCCCGGCCGGTATGCCGTCACGATGACCATCAAACTCGGCGGCGGGGGGGGCGGTTCGTTCACCACCACGCGCCGGCTCGAGATTCCGGACCGCATGTATCAGCGCTTCCCGATTCCTCCGCAGGATGGCGACCGCGCCGTGCGGACCATTCTCAAGGATTACGACCTGAAAAAGCTCACCGGTCCGGCGGCGCTGCAGGGGATGTTTTTCTTCAAGGACCAGGGCGACACCGACGACCAGATCGCGTGGGGCCGGGCATGGCTGCAGACGAAAGATCCCGCCACCGCCGACAAGGTGCTCGATGATGAAGCCGTCGTCCTCGCCCGCCTGCTCGAAGCGAATAACGACAACCGTGGGGCCGCGGACATTCTTCACATCGCCTCGGAAGAGCCTGTCGGCATCCTCACCCGCCTCGATCTTCTGCGGCAGTACGTCATGGCGCTCTGCGACAATCTCGACGATGCGGATACGGCGATCGATGCGGTCAAATCGTGGCAGAAGAGGACCGAAGGCGGCAGCAGCGATCAATCGCGCCGGCTCGCGGGTTCCCTCCTGTACGCCGCCATCGCCAAGGGCGACACGAAGCTCGCGCAGTCGACAGTTGCGCAGATCGGCGTGATCAAGGGCGTTGGCTACAACGATGCCGAGATCAAGCAGGGCGTGCTTGCGCGGAACATCGAGGCGTACATCCGGACGAGCGACTTTGAGACGGCCCGTCAGTTGCTCGACCAGTGGGAACTCGACTATCCGGCATCCATCTGGGACGGCTATACCCGTACGCTGCGCGTGAAACTCATTGCCGCCCAGGGCCGTCCCCTCCTCGCGGCCAGGATCGCACTCGCGCACGCCAGGGCGAATCCGTCCGGATTTTATGCTGCCGAGCTGCTGTATCGCGCGGCGGAGAATTTCAAGGCGGCTCACGAGACGACGCAGGCGCAGGCCGCGATGGATCTCCTCACGAGCAAATACCCCGAATCGCCTTACGCCCGCGGCAATGCGCAGAGTGAATGATTACGCGGTCACCCATGACGCGGCGAGCGGCTTGCCGCCCTTGGCGATGGAGTGCACGCCGGCGATTTTCACGGATGCTGCGTTCTTCACCGAAAGCAGCGGGATCAATCCCAAATCGTGCAGCACGGCGCCGATGCGATCGGAGAGCCAGCCTTCGGCGCAGGGGGTCATTTCCTTGTCGCCGTCGATGACGGCCATGTGGCAAGGAAGATCGGTGACATCGGTGTGCGCAGTGAATCCCCAGCCGTCTTCGAGGAAGGCTTCGCCCATGCCGAAGGCGACGGCGAATGCGCCGTTGCCCCACAGGTAGCCATCGTGAACAGGCGTGCCGGGCATTTCTTCGAAGGGGTATGCATCGATGGCGTCGGTCTTCGGGCCATAGGGGAGGCGCATGAGGAAACGCGGGGCGACGAGGCCGACGTGCGCGGCGCACTTGTGGCCGCGGATTTTGTCCCACAAGGGCAGATCGGCGGGGGGCTGCCATTTGCCGGAGTCGGGGAATTTGTTGAACGAAGGGAAGCCGGCGATTTTGGAGGTGCCGGCGGCAAGGAAGGGGATGTTGGCTTCATGCGCGAGGGACGCGATTTTGGCGAGGAGGCCGATGTCCTTGGGGTTCTGGTCGAAGGAGAAATTGCCGACGATGAGGGAGAAGGGGGCGACGCCGGGGACTTTCGTCTGCTCGACGAGGATCTGGTACATGCCGGTTTTCAGGAGCGCGGGATTGGAATTCAGATCGGCATAGAGCTCGTCCTTGGAGATATCGAAGAGGGAGATTTTCAGGTCTTCGTCGGTGTTGAGGCGGGAGGTGAGGAATTCGACGCCGCGCCAGGAGGATTCGACGGCCTGGAACGCGGGGTGCCGGAGGATGGCGCGAAGGCCGGCGGAAAGGGCGTCTTCGATGAGCTTCACCATGCGAGCCTGATCGGGGTCGGCGTCGGGGACTTCGTAACCGGAAACGAGGCTCTTGATGATGGCGTCGGCGGTCGCTTCGGCGGCGTTCCTGGCGGCGACGGGGCGATTGAGCATCTCTTCGAATTCGCTTGTCGGCGCAGCTCCGGGGGCGGTCTTCGCGGGCTTGGCTTTTTTCTCGCCGGTCAGTTTGCGCACGGCGGCGGCAGCGGTTTTGAACGTCTTGAGATTCTTCAATTCCTCGCGGAGTTTCAACATGCCCTGGAGTGCGGCGCTTTGCGCGATCAACTGGTCGGGCCGGAAATCTTCGAGAGCGTTGAACTTCAGACCCAACGATTCCTTCTCGCTCACGGGCAGCGCGATCTCCGGTTTGAGCCTGGCGATCGTGCGATCAAAGCTGTCCTGATCGATCGCGTGCACCTTGCGGCCGGCGACGGCGTCGCCGGTTTCCATCAGTTGCCGATTCGCCCGCCCCGAAAAATCGCCGAGCACGAGAATGCGGAACTGCTTGTGTTCCTTGATCTGCGGTGTTTTCGCGGCGGGAGCTTCCGCGGGGGCATCGGTGGGGGAGGCAAACGGATCCGCGCTTGCATCGGCGGCGGGTGCATCGGTGGAGGCGAAGGGATCGGCCGTTGCGTCGGCGGCTGGGGTTTCGGTGGAGGCGAATGGATTGCTGGGTGCATCGGTCGAAGAAGCGAAGGGATCGGCGGGGGTATCGCTCGAGGAGGCGAAGGGATCCGCCGGGGTGTCGCTGGTGGAGGCGAAGGGATCGGCGCTGGGGGTATCGGAGGAGGCGAAGGGATCGGCGGGCGTTTCGGCGCCGGCATCGGTCGAGCCGTCGGCGGGCGTCTCGGCTGCGGGAGGCTCCTCTTTTTTCTTCTTGGTGGAGAACCCGAACGAGAAGTCATCCTTCTTCTTGGCCATGGCAGCCTCCTGGCAGAAAAGTTGTCGAGTCGATTCGCTGCGCAGTGTACTTTCACCCCATGGCATTGCAAGGAACGGATCGGCGATGCGGCGCGGTGCGAGGGAGGGGAGCGGGGGTTTGGTTTGTGTGGGTGCAGCCTGTTGCGTGTATGGGGTTTTTGAAGCGGGAATGGGGTTTTCGCGATTCAGACTCGCAACCGGTTGCGAGTCTGACGGGGAGAAGGTCGCAACCGGTTGCGAGTCTGGGCGCGGGTAAGTCGCAACGGGTTGCGAGTCTGAAGTTGAAACGGGCAACGTGGTGCAGGTGATGGGGTGGCAGGAAGAAGTGTGTTTTGTGGCGAGATGAGAGCGCATCGATTCCCCCGGTGTCGGCTGTACGGGAGTATACCTTACTTTTTGCGAACGTCAATTGTTTTTTTGGGGAGGTTTTACTGTTTATCGCCCTATCGCCCCTCCCCCAACGACGTAAATAAGCCACAAAAAACATGGCGCGGCGTAGCCGCAACCAAAACGCGACGCCCCCCCCGGCCTCCCCACGACGGACGACGTGAATTGCCCACAAATGAACACAAATGAACACAAATGGGGATAGGGCGGTGGAGCTGCTACCAAAACACGAGGCACGAAGAGTCGAAGGCCAGGAAGAAACACTTGAACCACAGAGGACGCACAGAGGACACAGAGGCGCACAGAGGCGGACGGGAGGGAATTCTTCTCGGGCCAGCAAGAATTCGGCGGATAGTCATACGAACGACACGAAAGAGGTAAGTTGGAGAGCGACGGCCGTGGTAGTTGGGGAGCCTGGGCATCAACGGAAGCAAGGCCGGTAGGCCGCGCACGTCCATCACAAGACTGCCGCGTTGGCTGCGCGTTACCTTTCCGCGTTCTTCTTCGAAGGTCAGTAATCCGGCTCTCGCGCGGAACACACGTCGATCTTCGATCGATGGCTAAGCGTTTTGAGGAAGATAATCCGATGGGATCCGGATAAGTAATCTCTGGCGTTTTCCGTAAGCAACTCATCCCGGACCGGCAGGTGCACCTCACGGAAGAATGCATCCATTCGCTTTCCGCCGCGGTATCATCAACGCATGTCGGCGGGCTGATGTGGACGATCATGTATTGCCTCCGTCCCTGAAGGGCCGGCGCGGAGCCCCGCAGCGTTCAACCCCTTGCACGATTTTACCTTCCCCCGCATGCTTAACCTCGCTTAAACAGTTGCGTAGCCTGTTCCGCTCGACGTCCTCTCACCGCGTGCCCATGCGATCCCTCTTTTCACCTTCTTTCCGCACCTTGCACGTCACCCTTCTGTTCGCGCTGGCACTTCTCGTGCGCACATGGCGGGCGTTACAGCAACCGGTGGTCAACCCGGACGCCATCCGGTTCATCGAGCAGGCGCGTCGGCTGGCCACGGATCCGATCGGGGCCCTGCGTGGGGAGCCGTACCACCCGCTGCACTCGCTATGCACGCTGGGGCTGCACGCCATCACGGGGCGCTTTTTTGCTGACGACCGGCATGCGTGGCTTTTTTCGGTGCAGTCGATCGGGATACTCTGCGGCGCGATCGTGGCGGTGCAGATACTCTGGTTTGCCCGTGCGTTTGGCGCGCCGTTCTGGGCATCGCTCGGGGCTTCCCTCGTCTGGATCGTCGGTCGGCGCACCTCGGCCTATGGGGCGGATGGGCTTTCGGACATGCTCTTCCTCTCGCTCTTCGCGGCGGCGATTCTGCTGGCGATCCGGGCGTGCCGATTCCGGGATCAGTTCACGGGGCGGCATACGCTGCAGTTCCTCCTGGCGGGTTTTCTTGCCGGGCTTGCCTATTTGACGCGGCCGGAGGGTCTCGCGGCGCTTCTGATCCTCATTGCGTTTCTGCTGTCGGCGCTGGTGCGGACCAAGGCGCCAGCGATTCTTCAGCGCAAGCTTTTTCGGCGCCGGGCGGAGTCTCGGCGCCACATCCATCCCGCGATCGTGGCGCTTCTGGTTGGCTTTGCGCTCCCGGCCGCCCCGTACATGTTCATCATTCGGGGCATTACGCAGAAGAAGACGCTCTCGATGTCGTTGCTCTCCCACGCCCATCATCTCCCGTTTGCGATCGCTGCGGCGTTCGCTCCGCCGGTGAACAAGGGGATTCTTGAAAAGCTAGCGATGGAGCTGTTTGAGACGTTTGGCTTTGGTCCATGGCTGGCGCTTATCGGGGCGATGCTGATTGCCCCGCGCCTATGGGGCCGGCCGCGGCTCAGGCCGCTCGTGTTCATCTGGTTCTGCATCTGGACGATTCTGATGGTCTGGCTGGTAAAGCATGCCGGGTATCTGGACGGCCGGCATACGCTGCCCCTCCAGATTCTTCTGCATGGCCTGCTGGCGCTCGCCTTTCTCAAATGGACGAAACCAATGCGCTGGTGGATGGACCTGTGGCGCCGGAACCCGGAGGCGTGGAATCGGCTTCCCAGTGCGATGCGTTCGCCGCGCTGGCCGTACATCTTTGCGGGAGGGGCTATCTTCTTTACGCTGCTTCCCGGCCTGATCCGGCTTTCCACGCCGCCGCAGGAAAACCTGACGTACGTCCTGGAGGCGGCCCGCTGGGTCGATGAAGAACTCCAGCCCTCGGTCCTGATCTGCGACCACGACCGCCTCGTGGGCTATTACTCCGGGAACCCGTACGCCCGCTGGCTCGGCACGCCGGCCAAGCCGCTGCTGGCCCAGGTCAACTTCGCCCAGCCGCACGTACTGGCGTATATCTTCCGCCCGGGACTCGGCGAGCAACCTGAGCTCAACATCGGTTCGTACCGCGCTTTTGCCGTCTTCCACTCCGCCGCGGCCACTCACGGCGACCTCATGATCTTTTACACCCTCCCCAACACGCCCATCATGCGCCAGGGGCAGACTCCCTTCCTGACGCGGATTGAATCATTGAATCATCGGGACGTTAAGCCATTGGACGCGCATCACGAGCCCAATGATTCAATGATTCAATGACCCGATGACTCAATGACCTGATCGCCGTAGAATCCAAAAGATGCCAAACTGGAAGAATAATCGCCACAAGCCGGTGATCGGTCTCCTCGGCGGGATTGGCTCCGGCAAGTCGTGCATTGCGCGGCAGTTCGCATCGCTGGGCTGCGCGGTGATCGATTCGGATGCGGTCGCCCACGAGGTGCTGCAAACGGCGGATGTCAAAGAAATCCTTCGGAAGTGGCTGGGTCCCGCTGTTTTTCGAGAGGACGGCTCGGTTTCCCGCGGGGCTGTCGCGGCACGCATCTTCAACAATCCGGAATCGACCGCCCGACTCAACGGCATCATCCACCCCCGCGTCGCCCAGAACCGAGCAAAGGCGATGGCCCAATTCTTAGCCGATCCAGCGGTTATAGCCATTGTTTGGGACACTCCGCTGCTGCTGGAGGCGGGGCTCGATCAGGAATGCGATGCGGTCGTTTTTGTCAAAGCTCCGATCGAACAGCGCTTGTCGCGAATTATCGCCACCCGCGGGTGGAGCGCGGAAGAACTGGACAGGCGAGAAAAATTACAAATTCCACTGGACAAAAAGGCAGATATAGCAGATTATTGTATAGACAATAGCGGTGATGAAACCTCCAGTCACCGCCAAGTCCAGCGGGTTCTTTCCCAGATACTAGCTTCAGCGGGTTAACGAGTGCGGCTCCAAGCCGTACAAATCGCGTGGCTCTTCCAAGTTGAAGTCAGCCCCGCCACCCGGAAAAGAACAACCGCGGCCCTTGGCATGAAATCTGCTCATCACCGCTGCAAGGTCCGATGCCCCGGCGCATTCGCCGCCCGTACCTTACGCCCCAACCAGTGTCTTAAATGGCCCGGAACGCTCCCAGGGCATCCGCGTCATTGTCAGGGTAAAACCTCGCCGCCCGTTTCTTCCCACTCGTAAGAACTCGCGACCAGACCAGCCCCCATGCCTGGGTTTTCAGCGAAGCCATCACAGGAGGACAGAAGTCCATGGCACGCACGACTCGCGGCCGCAAGGCCAATCAACAGCAAAATAACCCTGCTCCCGAGACTGTTCAGAATCAGGAAGAGACCCCTGAGCAGCCGGAAGCGGAGGCCACGGCCATCGCCGTCGAAACGGCGCCTCAGCCCGCCCCCGTCGAAGAGGTCGACGGCCAGGCCGCCGCCGAATCCAAGGAGCCCCGAAAAGGGGGCAACACCATCGTCGGCCGGCCTCCCGCTCCCGCCGGTGACGGCATGATCGGCAAGACGGTCGTCAATGCCGCCGGCATGACCGACGACCCCGAATTCGAGGACGCCTACGACGCCGAAACGCATCAGAAGTACGAGCAGGTCAAACGCGCCGAACTGCACCTTGTCGACCTCCAGCGCATGAGCGTCCAGGAACTCCACGAAATCTGCAAGAACGAAGGGATCGAAGACTACATCGGTCTCAAGAAGCAGGACCTCATCTTCAAGATCCTCAAGAAACGCATCCAGAACAATGGGTTGATGGTGGGGGAAGGCGTCCTCGAAATCCTGCCCGACGGCTTCGGCTTCCTCCGCTCCCCCGAGTACAACTACCTGCCGTGTCCGGACGACATTTACGTGTCGCCGTCGCAGATTCGCCGCTTCGGGTTGAAGTCGGGCTGCATCATCACGGGGCAGATTCGGCCGCCGAAGGAGAACGAGAAGTATTTCGCGCTGCTCCGCGTGGAGGCGATCAACTTTGAAGAGCCGTCGCTGTTGACGGAGAAGGTGAACTTCGAAGACCTGACGCCGCTGCATCCGACGAAGCGCCTGATACTCGAAACCGAATCGCGTGAAGTGAACATGCGCATCGTCGACATTGTGACGCCGATCGGGAAGGGACAGCGCATGCTGATCGTCGCCCCGCCGCGCACGGGCAAGACGGTGCTGCTGCAGAAGATGGCCAATGCGATTTCGCACAACCATCCCGAATGCTACCTGATGATTCTGCTGATCGACGAGCGTCCCGAAGAAGTGACTGAAATGACGCGCTCGACGAAGGCCGAAGTCGTCAGCTCCACGTTCGATGAACCCGCTTCCCGCCACGTGCAGGTCGCCGAAATGGTGATCGAAAAAGCGAAGCGTCTCGTCGAGTACGGCCGGGACGTCGTGATTCTGCTCGACTCCATCACCCGGTTGGCCCGTGCGTACAACACGGAAGTTCCGCACTCCGGCAAGATTCTCACCGGTGGCGTCGACGCCAACGCGTTGCAGAAACCCAAACGCTTCTTCGGCGCCGCAAGAAACATCGAAGAAGGCGGCAGCCTCACCATCATCGGCACCGCCCTTGTCGACACCGGCTCCAAGATGGACGAAGTCATCTTCGAAGAGTTCAAAGGCACCGGCAACTCCGAACTGCATTTGGACCGCCGCCTCGTCGAACGCCGCACCTACCCCGCCATCAACGTCGCCGCCTCCGGCACCCGTAAAGAGGAACTCCTCCTCGACCCCAAGGAACTCGAGTTGGTTTACCGCCTCCGCAAAGTGTTGTCGGACATGAACCCCATCGAAGCCGTCGAACTCCTCAAGTCCCGCCTCGAAAAGAAGGGCACCAACCGCGAGTTCCTCCTCACCATGAACCTCGCCTAACCCCGCTCGGAGTCCCGCGCTGGAGTTCCGCCTTTAGGCGGCTTCCGCCGACACGAAGCGAGGCCGCATAAACTCGCATGCACAACCAAAGAGGGCCGCGCACCCGCGCGGCCCTCTTGTTATAATCAGCGACGGTTGAGAACTGGAGCTGATCATCATGCCTCATGGCGCAACAAAATGGACGCCCTCACCGAAACGCTCGCCCAAACGCCGCAGGCGCATCACCGCGAGCCTCCGTCATTGGCGGCAAGCCGTCGCCTTCTACGATCGCAATAAATCTCGCCTCCTGAAAGACCGCCGCTACCGCGGCAAGTTCATTGCCATCCGTCATAATCGTCTCGTCGATGTAGATGACAACGAATCGACTCTTGCCAAACGCCTCTTCCTGCGTTTTCCGGACCAGATTTTCTTCGTAAAGCAAGTTTTGCGAGTCGAACCGATCTACGAAGTGCCTTCAATCGTGACCTGCGGATGAGGCGATCGTACTCGGATCGCTTCACGGATATCCCTGCAATGATTTTGGAAATCGAAGTCGTTGCCCACGGGACCGCGCGTAGAATTCGCCTCCCCGCGAAGATCGACACAGGCGCTGATATCACCGTCGTACCAGACACCGCAGTCGACAGTCTTCGTCTCGTTGAATACGGAAGTAGGATTGTCCACGTTGTTAATCACGCGCCCTACGAAGCTCCAACCTATCGCGCGGATGTCGATGTGGAGGGTATCCAATTCAAATCTCTGCAGGTTGTCGGACATCACAAGCCCTACGTTCTCATCGGCCGTGACATCCTCAACCAACTCAAACTCATCGCCGACGGCCCCAATGAAACGTTCGAACTCATCCACCCAAAATCGTAAGGCGCCACCCCCTCAATAAATCAACGGCAACTTCCCACTCCCCAACCCCTCCCCCTTCGCCCCATCCCCCTTCAACTCCATCGTCTTGATATACGCCACATCCTTCAACGTCTCATCCAGCTTCCCCTTATACTTCTTATAAAGCGCCAGCGCCCGCTTCCTCCCCGTCCCATCCTCCAAAACATAAATCGGTGCCACGACCCCACCCTCAACCTTCTGCCCATTCACCAGCGTGAACACATACTCCAACTCCACCAGCGGATACTTCTTCCCCGAAAAAATCTTCTGATCCGACCCCTCCTTCAACCACCGCCAGTCATCCTCCATGCTCTCATGCAGCACCTTCACCTCCACCCGCGACACCAGCGACAAATCCACATCCACATAACGCTTCGTCGCCTCCACCCACACCCGCAGCGGCGTCGCCAGCGTCGTCCAGATCTCCCCGCTGATCTTCGTCCCGTCATTCAACACAACCGTCCCCTCCCGCGCCCCCGCCGGCGCCTTGGCCGTCAAAGTCCCGAGCGCATCCGGTACATCACCCCCCCCATGCCCCGGCCCCGTCACCTCCGCCGGTGCCGTCGTCACCGTCTTCGCCCCGCCCAGCAAATCCGAAACATCATCATCCGCCCTCGCAACAATGCCGCATAGCATCATCGCACCAGCAACCGCCCACACCGCCGTTCCAAGATTTGTAAGCCGATGTCGCTCCATGGCTGTATCTTAACCGCCCTGCACTCCTCAGCCGAATTTTTCAATCGCTCGCCTCGATTCATCTCTGTTAAGATGAGCTCCGCTCAATGGAAGGATCACCCATGTTCGAACAGTTCACCGATGACGCACGCAAAGTAATGGCGCTCGCCAATCAGGAAGCGCTACGCTTTAACCACGAATATATCGGCCCCGAGCACGTCCTCCTCGGCCTCGTAAAGGACGGCAACTGCAATGCCGCGGTCGTGCTTCGCGACTTCAACATTGTTCTCCGCAACGTGCGCATCGAAATCGCAACACGCGTCACTCCCGGTCCCAACGTGTTCACGTCGGGGAAAATGCCAGCAAACGCCGAAGCCAAATCCCTCGTGCAGAAGGCGATCGCGCTTGCCAAGTCCCGTGAAGAGAATTCTGTCGACACCCAACACTTGCTTTACGCAATGCTCTCTCTGCCCGACACCATCGCCTTCGATACCCTCCGTTCCCTCTGCGATCCTGCCACACTCCTCTCCGCCCTTATACGCTGGATGGACGAAAGACGCTCTCCGCCCACCACCAGCCAAACCAGCTCGCCGCCGCCCTCCCCGTTCCCCACCAGCCGCGAATACCTCGTCTTCCTCGGCGCCGCCCAAATTGCGGCCCGTCACCCCGCTCCCCTCACCCCCGAGCAAATCGACCAATGCCTCAACGACGCCATCGCCATCCTCGACCGCCTCGTCGAACGCCGTTCGTCTAAGTAAATCTCAACCAAATCGCTTCACCTTCCACCGCCCCACTCCCCCCACTTGGGGCCCCATCTGGAAAACCACCTTCACATCTCCTAAACTAGTCCATCATCACGGCTCACCCATAAGCCAAACCGCAATACCCACCGCCGAGCAGGGAGTTTCCGGAATGCCTTACAACGGTCACACCCATCGTATTTCCCGATCGTTCCCCCTCTCGGTCCTGAGCCCTCAGTCCTCAGTTCTCCCTCCCCACCCCGATATGAAAGAAAAATGCGGCGTCTTCGGTATCGTCGGCCCCGCCGACGCCGTCGAACGCTGCTACTACGGCATCTACGCCCTCCAGCACCGCGGCCAGGAATCCGCCGGCATCGCCGCCTCCGACGGCACCACCATCAACGCCCACACGGGCCTCGGACTCGTCTCCGATGTCTTCAAAAAGGACATCCTCCGCGAACTCTCCGGCGGTGCCACCGGTGGGGGGGGCGCATCCACCTTTGCCATCGGTCACGTCCGCTATTCCACCGCCGGCTCCAACCGCAAGTGCAACGCCCAGCCCATCCTCGAAGAATACATCGGCGGCCAGGTCGCCGTCGCCCACAACGGCAATCTCGTCAACGCCGCCAAAATCAAAGCCGACTACCAGAAATTCGGCCACATCTTCTATTCGACCTCCGACACCGAAGTCGTCCTCCACATGCTGGCCAAGCCCACCCACCAGGACAAACCCGACCCGCTCGCCCACGTCCTCAACCACCTCCAGGGCGCCTTCTCCTTCCTTTTCCTCTTCCCCGACCGCCTTGAAGCCTGCCGCGACCCCTGGGGATTCCGGCCCCTCGTCATCGGCCAGACCCGCGACGGCTTCTACTGCGTGGCCTCCGAAACCTGCGCCCTTACCTCCATTCAGGCCACCTACATCCGCGAAGTCGAGCCCGGTGAAATCATCACCATCGATCGCACCGGCACCAAGCTCTCCTCCCGCTTCTTCTCCGAACCCGCCCCTCACACCTCCCATTGCGCCTTCGAACACGTCTACTTCGCCAGCCCCTCGAGCAACCTGTTCGGCGATGTCGTCATGGAAGTCCGCCAGCGCATGGGCCGGCAGCTCGCCATCGAATCCCCCGTCGATGCCGACATCGTGATCCCCATCCCCGACTCCGGCCGCTCCGCCGCTCTCGGCTACTCCAAACAGTCCGGCATCCCCTTCGAGGAAGGCATCGTCCCCAACCGCTACGTCGGCCGGTCCTTCATCCAACCGAGCCAGCACATGCGCGACCTCGCCGTCCAGATGAAACTCATCGTCATCCCGGAAGTCGTCAAGGGGAAACGCGTCATCGTCGTGGAAGACTCCATCGTCCGCGGCACCACCACCCGCGGCAAAATGCTCGCACTCCGCCGCGCGGGGGCCAAGGAAATCCACATGCGCGTCTCCTGCCCGCCCATCCGCCACCCCTGCTTCTTCGGCATCGACTTCCCCACACCCACCGAACTCATCGCCAACGGCCGCACTGTCGACCAGATCCGCGACTTCATCGAAGTCGACTCCCTCGCCTACCTCTCCCTCGACGGCATGCTCAAATCCATGGGCAAGGACCCCTCCAATTACTGCACCGCCTGCTGGTCCGGCCACTACCCCATCCCCGTCGACACCCAGCTCACCAAGTTCGGCCTCGAACGCCACCAGACCAAAATGTTCGAGTAGCGCTGCTTCCTGCCCGCACCCTGCAATGGGCGTCCATCCCTCCCAAACTTCGGGGAGTAAATCTGATACCACCTGCCATGGACGTGGAGTTTCATCTCTACTCCCCCCCCCCGAACACCACCTCCACCACCAGACCCACTCCCCCGCTTCTTCCTCCCCGCCCGCATGCTCGACATCCTCTCCCTTTCAACAACCCGGATGCCTGTTCGCGCAGGCGACCCCCCACCCCGCGGATAAATTCACCATCACGACTCCCGCCACAGCCGCTCAAACTCCTCCGGTGATAAATCTACGTCTCGCAGAATGCTGCGCAACGTGCCAATCTTCAACGTGTGATGCCCATGCACCGGCACCGTCGTGCGTCGCCCTCCATGAAATGATGCGACCCCACCACCCGCAAAACCACCATCCCCCGCCGCTCCAGAAATCGCACCATTTCCCTCCCCGTCAATCGCGGTAGCTTAGGCACGCGCAAGTTCCTTCAAATCCCATCCCGCCGGACGCAACGTCGGCGTGATCAGCCGACTCATCGCGTCCTCTAACCCGAACGTCTCAATGTACCCCTTCAGCGCTTCCCGCAAATCCGCCACCGCCTCCTCCTCCGTCTCCCCTTCTCCATATGCCGGAATATCGGGTAATCGAGCAGTAAACCCGCCCTGCTCTTCATCCGGAATCAACTCAATCATCAATGGCATCACACAGATCTCCGCGTAGAACAGTCATGATTGTATCCGAAACGCGCTTGGTCTCATGCTGAATTTCCGCCACTCCTGCCCCGTTTCGGTCATTCAGTCATTGATCATTGGAATTTGATTCGTCCTTCGTCATTTGTCATTTGTCATTTGTCATTCATCACTTCCCCTCACCACAACCTTCACCGATGTCCCCCGCCCCAACTCCGACTCCACTTCCAGCGTCCCATGAATCGCCGCCGCGCGCTCGCGCATCCCCACAATCCCATAATGCCCACCCGCCCCATTCACCGCGCCTGCATATTCAAACCCGCGCCCATCATCCCGCACCACCAGCCGCACTCCACCCTCCGCGCGCCGCAGCGTCACTTCAATGACCCGCGCCCCCGAATGCTTCACCGAATTGGCCACCGCCTCCTGGCAAATGCGCACCAGGTTGTACTCCACCTCCGCCCCCAGCGCCGGCAACCGCTCCTCCACATCCAGCACCAGCTTCACGTCCCGTGTCTCCGTCAGGTGCCGCGCCGCTTCGCCCACCGCCGCCGCCAGTCCCACCGTTTCTCCTTCCGTCGCGCCGCGTTGGGGGGGGCGCAGCCCCGCCACCGACCGCCGCGCTTCTTTCATGCAGTTCGCCGCATCCCGGATAATCTCCACCAGCGTCCCCCGCTCCTGCGACTCCGGCAACCGCGCCGACAGCGCCTGCATCTCCATCGTCACCCCCGAAAACCCCTGCAAAAGCGTGTCGTGCAGCTCCCGCGCAATCCGGCTTCGCTCCGCCACGATCGCATTCAACCGCCCCTTGATCGCCCGGATCCGCAGCCGATACGCCACAAATCCTGCAGCCGCCGCCAACGCCACGCACGCCGGCCAGAACCACGCCCGCTGATAGAAATACGGCGCCAGCGTGAACTCCGCCGTCGCGGTCTTGCTCCACGACCCCTCAATATTTTTCGCCTGCACGCGAAACGTGTAATTCCCCGGCGAAAGATTCGTGTAAAACGCCTCGCGCCGCGGACCGGCATCCACCCAGTCCTTATCAAACCCCTCCAACTGATACCGGAACCCAATCCGCACCGGCGCAATAAAACTCAAACCCGTGTAATGAAACTCCAGATTCTTCACCCCTGCCGCCAGCGTCCCGATCTGATCCGCCCACGGCGGGGGCTCGCTGTGCCCATTCACAATCACATCCTCAATCACCGCCGGCGCGGGCCCAGTCGCCCGCTGCAGATGCTTCGGATCGATCACGATCACCCCATGAATCGTCGAAAACCACAGCCGCCCATCCCCCATCCGCCACGCCGCCGGGTGCACCCCGGATCGGCACTCGATCGTCCGTAACCCCTCCGTGGGACTGAACGGCGTGCTCTCCAGATGCTGCAATTTCCCCCCCGCCATCGCCCGCAGATCCGCGCGTGGCACAAAGAAAATCCCCTTGCTGCACGCCATCCACAACCGATCGTCTGCCCCGCTCCCATCCTCCACGATGCCAAACACATCATCGTCGAACAGCCCTTCCCGCACGGTGAACGCCGTCAACTTCTCGCCGTCCAGCAAACGCAACCCGCCGCCCACCGTCCCGATCCACACCAAGCCCTCCGCATCCGTGTACAACGCATCCACCCCGCGCAGCAATTCATCATGCACCACCTCGCGCAGATGCCCATCCTTGTATGCATACAACCGCTCATTCTCCGTCGCGATCAGCACCTCCCCCCCCCCTCTCCCGCGCTCGGCAAACCCCGCAATCGCTGCCCGCCCCAAGTCCTCCGCCCCGACCGGAACTTTGAACCTCTCGCCCTCGACGCCCGCCGCCTCGGGCGGCGCGGGGCTATGTGCGCTCCTGGACAGTACCACCGCCCCCTTATTCGTCCCGACCCACAAATCCCCGTCCCGCGTCCGAAGCAAATCCCGCACCCCCTCCCCCGG
>DATKPA010000122.1:0-3332 GCA_035524355.1 Phycisphaerae bacterium
CCCCCCGCAATCACCGCCGACGAACCCCCGTAATGACTCCCCCTCCAATAATTCAACAAGCACGGCGGCGCCGGCGCATCCTTCGCCTCCGGCTTAAACGTCGCATCCCGATGCGCCGACAACTCAATCTTCGTCGGCCCACCCGACAAATACTCCACCGACGGATTCACAAACCACACCCCCACATGCTTCGTCGTGCTGCTCCACCCCCACGCCCGCACATCAAACTGATTCGCCGAGTAGTCATACTTGTGCTCCACCCGCCCCTTCCACTCCCCCGTGTTGATCAGCCGCACTTCCTTCATGTTCAGCGGCGTGCCGTAATTCCAGTCGTGCGTCGTCAGCATCTTCATGTTCCGCTTCGCATCGACCGTCATCCAGTCAAACACATCATCATTCAACTTCGCACAGAACCGCGCCTCCCCCACGCTCGTCCACGGATACTTCGCCGGATGCGTCCACTCCGAATACGTGTACACCCCGTTCGTCCCCTTCTCCATCGCATACCGGATCTCAATATCCGCCACCACCGATCCCCCCGGCCCGCCCCCCATCCGCTCCCCATTCGAAATCCCTTTCACCGCCACCTCTCCGCGCTCCCCGCCATTGCTCTTTGGATCAATCGTCACCCGCGCCGTCGTCCGTGCCCCTCCCTGCGTTGCCGCCGAATGCGACCAGTACGCGTACGCACGCCCGTCCTCCTCCCCGGAGACCGACGCCAGGAACTCCACCCCTCGATACTTCAGCGAGGCCAACCCGCCATCACTCTTCCGCACCGCCGCCGTCGTCACCCCATTCGACAGCACATACAAATCCCCCTTATCCTCCACCGTCACCCCCGCCCGCCCTTCCGCCGCCCATCCTATGACCACCATCACCAACAGCGCCGCTCTCAACAAACCCATGCCAACCTCAAAACAACCAGGCCAAAAGCCGGCGATGGCATCGCCGGAAGGTGCTTTCGCCTTCACAAAAAACAACCCCATTCAACGGGGACCACCCCGCTGCATTCATCAATTCTCCACCCAAAACGTCGACCCCCGCCGCTTATTGTATGACTATCCGCCAGA
Source organism: Phycisphaerae bacterium (assembly GCA_035524355.1). Lineage (GTDB taxonomy): Bacteria > Planctomycetota > Phycisphaerae > WQYP01 > WQYP01 > DATKPA01. Next base: position 1,071 of record DATKPA010000122.1, read on the forward strand.
TTCTTGCTCACCTGAGACCAGTTCCCTGCCCTCCGCCTCTGTGCGCCCTCTGTGACTCTGTGACTCAAGTTCGTCTTCATGGTCTTCGCCTCTTCGTGATTTCCCATTTCTCCGCAAAAACCGCCCTTCGCGATTTCCCCCCTACCCAAATCCGCAATCCCGACTACGATTACCCATTCCACGATGTAACGAGTTGACAGATTAACGCTTTGACGGATTTCGGTTCACACCCCAACGCCAGGAGCTAACCATGTCCACCACTCCCACCCAGCAATGGGCCCGCTACAAACAATTCCTCTGCACCTGCCCCTCCATCGGCCTCTCCCTCGACATCTCCCGCATGAACTTCCCCGACGACTTCTTCGACAAAATGAAGGCCCCCATGCAGAAAGCCTTCACCGCCATGGACGCCCTCGAAGCCGGCGCCATCGCCAACCCCGACGAAAAACGCATGGTCGGCCACTACTGGCTTCGCGACCCCGACCGCACCCCCAATCCCCAACTCCGCGACGAAATCAAAACCACCCTCGCCAGCATCAAACAATTCGCCAGCGACATCCACACCGGCAAAATCAAATCCGAGTCCGGAATCCCCTTCACCGAACTCCTCGTCATCGGCATCGGCGGCTCCGCCCTCGGACCTCAGTTCGTCCGCGACGCCCTCACCACACCCCACGACCGCATGCGCGTCCACTTCTTCGACAACACCGACCCCGACGGCATGGACCGCGCACTCTCCGCCATCGAAGACCTCCCCGAAACTCTCACCGTCGTCATCTCCAAATCCGGCGGCACCAAGGAAACCCGCAACGGCATGCTCGCCGCCGCCGCCGCCTACAAAGCCGCCGGCCTCGACTTCGGCAAACACGCCGTCGCCGTCACCGGTGACGGCTCCGAACTCGACAAGGTCGCTGTCTCCGAAGGCTGGCTCAAACGCTTCCCCATGTGGGACTGGGTCGGCGGTCGCACCTCCGAACTCTCCGCCGTCGGCCTCCTCCCCGCCGCCCTGCAAGGCATCGACATCGACGCCCTCCTCGCCGGCGCCAAAGACACCGACTTCGCCACCCGCATGTACGACACCGCCAAAAACCCCGCCGCACTCCTCGCCCTCATGTGGTTCTACGCCGGCAACGGCAAGGGCCAGAAGGACATGGTCGTCCTCCCCTACAAGGACCGCCTCCTCCTCTTCTCCCGATACCTCCAGCAGCTCGTCATGGAATCCCTCGGCAAGGAAAAAGACCTCGCCGGCAACATCGTCCACCAGGGCATCGCCGTCTACGGCAACAAAGGCTCCACCGACCAGCACGCCTACGTCCAGCAGCTCCGCGAAGGCGTCAACAACTTCTTCGCCACCTTCATCGAAGTCCTCTCCGACACCACCCCCATGTCCCAAAGCCTAGGGATTGCAATCCCTGGGCAAAGCGCCGCCCTCCTCGTCGAACCCGACGTGACCTCCGGCGACTACCTCCACGGCTTCTACCAGGGCACCCGCACCGCGCTCCACTCCAACGGCCGCGAATCCATCACCATCACCGCCAACGAACTCACCCCCCGCACCATCGGCACCCTCATCGCCCTCTTCGAACGCGCCGTCGGCCTCTACGCCTCCCTCATCAACATCAACGCCTACCACCAGCCCGGCGTCGAAGCCGGCAAAAAAGCCGCCACCGCCGTCATCACCATCCAAAAGAAAATCCTCGCCCACCTCCGCACTGGAAAATCCGGCACCGCCGAAGAAATCGCCCAAGCCATCGGCGCCCCCGACGACACCGAAACCGTCCACCTCACCCTCCGCCACCTCGCCGCCAACCCCACCCACAAAATCCTCGCCACCCCCGCCGATTCCCCCCTCGCCACGACTTACAGCTCTACGTAACCTGTTCCCCGGATCTCCCCTGAAAACAAAAGAGCCGACGGATTCCAATCCGTCGGCCCTTCTTGCTACTTGCTTCTTGATTCTCGATTCCCCCCCCCCAACGAGGCCGCATTCAAGGCCGGGCTACCGACGGCACCGGACCGAAACACGCTTATGGCTGCTCCCTTCCGGGCCTGACCAGGTTCACGGCCGACCCGTGCATCGGGCCCGACCATGAATACGGCGTCACGAGTCTCGCATCCTACTCTTTCCCCCTACCCCGAGCAAATCCCTCTTTAAGTAACAGCCGGAACCGGCGGGTGCTGAACAACCACATCTGAAGCCCGGTCCCCAACCGGACACTTGGCGACTATAGCGGATATTGCTTCTTCGATTAGCCGGACTTT
>DATKPA010000123.1:0-28522 GCA_035524355.1 Phycisphaerae bacterium
CCTCACCGCCCCAAACCTGCCCCCCGCCCCCACACTCCGCTGGCCAATCTGCTACAATTGGCCGATGAGGTAACGGATGGCCACGTGGCGTGATGACAAGATCCTCGAGCTGGCGACGCAGCTCTCCTATTCGCCCGCCGAGAAGCGGCACGAACAGCTCGACGCCGCCATCGCCCTCGTCCCCACCCTCGACCCCGACAAAACCTACCCCTGGGATTTCGTGCACTTCCGCATCACCGGCTTCCAGCCGCGCGCCCACACCGACCACACCGTCCCCGGCAAAACCCTCCTCGCCGACCTCTCCACCCTCATCGAGTTCCTCTCCGACACGCTGTCCATCAAAGTTGAAGACGCGACCCCGCACAACGCGGATAGCGTTCTGTCGATGGAAGAAGTTTCCCGCAAATTCTCCGTCTCCTCCAAGACCATTCAGCGTTGGCGCAAGCAGGGACTTATCGCGCTCCGCTACATCTACCCCGACGGCCGGCGCCGCCTCGGCTTCCTCGAAGCCCGCGTTTCCCAGTTCGCGCAGGACAACAAGGAGCGCGTCGAAAGATCCGCCACCTTCAAGCAGCTCAGCGACGACGAGAAAAAGCAGATCATCGAACTCGCCCGCCGCTTCGTCCCCCACGGCTCGCTGACCGACATCGCCCAGCGCATCGCGCAGCGCCTGAACCGCAGCGCCGAGGCCGTGCGATACACGATCCGCCAGTACGACATCGAACACCCCGAAGCCGCCGTATTCCCGGATGAAGGCGCCGGCGACCCCCGCCGCACCGACCGCCACGCCATCGTCGAATCCTTCGACAACGGCACCCCCATCGAGCAAATCGCCCAGCACCACGCCCTGCCCCCCACGAGCGTCACGCGCATCGTCACCGAAGAGCACGCCGCCAAGCTGAAATCGGTGCAGATCGTCTTCGTGGCGAATCCACTCTTCGAGCACCCGGACGCGGACAACATCATCCTGACCGTGTTGCCGGCGGAAGCCCTCAGCAAGGCGCAGGCGAGCGTCGCGGCGGGCACCAATTCGAAGGCGAGCGACGTGCTGATGGCTCGCATGCCGCGCGATCTGCCGGCGTTTCTGGCCAACATCTTTTTGCAGCCGATCATGCCGCAGGAGCTGGAAACGGATGCGTTTCGCCGGATGAACTATTTGAAATTTAGAGCCGCGAAGCTGCAGTCGGCCCTTGATGTTGCGGCCGAAGGCGCCGCAGCGCAAGTCTCCGAAATCGAGTCGCTGCTCACGCAGGCCAATGAGTTGAAGAATCAGCTCGTGCAGGCGAATCTGCGTGTCGCCGTGCACGTGGCGCGCAAGCACGAGCGCTCCAATCGCCCGCTGATCGAGCTTTTTTCCGACGCCACGCTCTGGCTGATGCGTGCGGCCGACAACTTCGACTTCGCCCGCGGCGGTTCTGAGCACCATGCGCGTTTCTCGACGTACGCCAGCTATACCATCATGAAGAATTTCGCCCGCGATCGCGCCGACCGCCTCGCCGGCCCCGAAGCGCGCGTCCTCACCGGCCAGGAAGAACTGCTCAACGAAGTCGGGGCACGGGAGAATGCCGCAGAACCGCACGAAGCGGCAGCCAGCAACGCCGAACTGCTCACGGTGCTCAAGGAACTCCCGCAGCGTGACCAGGAACTCCTCACGCACCACTACGGCCTCGACACCGGCAAAGGCGAAAGTGAACCGCTCAGCCTCTCGCAAATCGGCGACAAAATGGGCATCACGAAGGCCCGCGTCCGTCAGCTTGAAGTCCGCGCCCTGCGCAAACTGCGCCAACTCCTCGAAACGCGGCGCGAACAACTCCACAACGCGACATCCAAGTCGACGTGACCACAGGTCAATCGCTTGCGAACGCTTTCAATTCTTCCCCCGTCAACCGCATCATCTTCCACTCATCGAGCGGCTGCGCCCCGAGCGATTTGTAGAACCCGATGGACGGCTCATTCCAGGTGAGCACCGACCATTCGATGCGGCCATAGTTGCGTTCGACGGCGAGCCGCGCCAGATGCTTGAGAAACGCCTTGCCGATGCCTTTGCCCCTGTGCGCCGGTTGCACGTAGACATCTTCCAGATAAATCCCCGGGCGACCGAGAAACGTGGAAAACGTGCGGAACCAGATCGCATAACCAATGGTGCGGCCATCGACCTCCGCGACCATCGCCTCAGCGGCGGGGTTCGGGCCGAAGAGGTGTTGGATGAAATGTTCCGTGCTCGCGACGCACGCATGGGTGAGTTTTTCGTACTCAGCGAGCTCGCGAATCAGCGAGAGAATGGCGGGAACGTCGGACTCCCTGGCGGGGCGGATCATATTGCTCCTCTACCCGAGCGGATCGAACAGATGATCCAGGTCCTCTTTGCTAAGCTGCAGATTCTCCTGCGCGCCTTCACCGAGGAGGCCGGCGACGAGTTCTTTCTTTCGTTCCTGCATGGCGAGGATTTTTTCTTCGACGGTGCCGGTGGTGACAAGCTTGTAGACGAAAACCTTCTTGTTCTGCCCGATGCGGTGCGCGCGGTCGGTGGCCTGGCGTTCGACGGCGGGATTCCACCAGGGATCGTAATGAATGACGGTGTCGGCGGCGGTGAGGTTGAGTCCGGTGCCGCCGGCCTTGAGGCTGATGAGGAAGAGCGGGACTTGGCCGCTCTGGAATTTCTTTACGGGCGTTTCGCGGTCCACGGTGTCGCCGGTGAGGCGGACGAAGGGGATCTCCATCGGCACCACGGCGTTCTCGATCAGATCGAGCATGCTGGTGAACTGGCTGAAGAGCAGGATGCGGCGGCCTTCGCTGATCATCTCGGGGAGCATTTCCTTGAGGAGATCGAGCTTGGCTGATTCTCTGACGGCCTTCGCCCTCTCGAGCTTCACGAGACGCGGGTCGCAGCAGACCTGACGGAGTTTGAGGAGGGCATCGAGGATGACGATGTGGGAGCGGGCCATTCCCTTTTGCGCGACTTCGGCGCGGACGCGTTCGTGCATGGCGATGCGGATGGTTTCGTAGAGGTCGCGCTGCTTGCCGTCGATCTCGACGTTGCGGACGATTTCCGTCTTCTCGGGAAGTTCCGTGGCGACCTCTTCCTTGCGGCGGCGCATGATGAACGGGCGGACGCGTTTGGCCAGGGCGCTGCGGCGTTCCTTGTCGCCGTGCTTTTCAATGGGATCGCGATAGATTCGCCGGAACTGCTTTTCGCTCCCGAGGTACCCCGGCGAGACAAAATGCATGAGCGACCACAGTTCGCCGAGATGGTTTTCCATGGGGGTACCGGTCATGCAGAGGCGGTGCTTCGCCTTGAGAGCGCGGCAAATCTCGGCCCACTGGGTTTTGGCGTTCTTGATGTATTGCGCCTCATCGAGGATCAGCAGATGAAAATCGTGTTTCTCGAGGATCTCGCGGTCCTTGGTGAGCAGCGCGTAGCTGGTCACTACGAGGTCGTGCGAGGCGATCTCCTCGAATCGTTCCTTCCGCCCGCCGCCATGAAGAATCAGCACCTTCAAATCAGGCGCGAACTTTTCCGCTTCCGCGCGCCAGTTGGCCATCAGACTGGTGGGGGCGATGACGAGGCTGGGAGCGGCGGCGCGTCCGGACTCTTTTTCGAGCAGCACGTGCGAGATCGCCTGCACCGTTTTTCCCAGGCCCATATCGTCGGCCAGGATTCCGCCGAATTCCTGCTGCCGCAGAAACTGCAGCCAGCTCAGACCTTCGGTCTGATAGGAGCGAAGCGTTGCCTTCAATCCGGCGGGTGACGCCACGGGAGCAATGCCACTGAATTCCCTGAGGCGGGCGTGCATTTCCTGCAATTCCGCCGGCCCGCGCCAGGGCACCTCATCGCACAGGTCGACGAGTTCCGCCGCCCGCAGCCTGCTCACCTGCAGCTTGTCGCCCCGCAGGGAATCCGGATCGAAGAGTTCGGCAAGCGTCGCCGCAATGCTCCGAAGGCGCTCCGCGGGGAGTTCCACGATCCGCCCGTCGGTCATCTTCCACTGGATCGTGTCGATTCGCTTCCCTCTTGCCGACTCTTCCTCGGACAGGAGCGTCAGAATCTTACCCAGCATCGGCATCAGGTTGACGCGCTGCCCCTCCACCAGAATCCCGAGTTCATACGAGAACCAGTCCTCCCCCGATCCCTCTGTCTCCGAGTACCACCCCTCCACCTCCGCCGGTCGATACGAAAAGCTCGGATCAATTTCCACCCGCCAGCCCTGTTCGCGCAGCGATGGGAGCGTCTCCACGACCCACGCGTACCATTCCTGCGGGTCCGCCACCGCGTAATCGTTCTCCGATGATCCGAAGCTGCCCATCCAAAAGAGCTCATCCAGCGGCAGCAGATCCCAGTTTTCGATCTGGTCCCCGATATCGCGTTCCACACGCGGCATGCGATAAATGCGTTCCAGTTCGTCGCCCGCCTTCCGGACCACGTGGTCGCCCGGTGAATTCGGTTTGACCACCGTGCCGCCGTAGTCGAGTTCCAGCGTGGCCACGTCGATGGCATTCACCACGTCCTGGCGAGAACCCCTGCGCGTTCCAAACGCCGAGTGCTTGAGAGGCTTCTGCCACAGACGCAGCACGGGGACGGGTCGAATTCCGCGCCGGTTTCGCACCTTAAACGACTTTGGCACCGGCAATGCCCGCGAGTTCGCGGCTTCCGCCAGCGCCTGCGATTCCTCGGGTCTCAGCGCCGGACCGCTCAGCCAGTGCGCCAACTTGCCGGCGTCCCCGTCAAACTCGACCGGCCCACAGGTCCCATCCTTCAGATCCAGGTACCACGGAGGCGATGTCGGAAGCAGCTTCGTTGCCGGAGGGATCAGCTCCACGTCCGTCTTCTGCAACCCGGTTTCCAACTCCTTCCAGACCGGTTTTGCCGCCCGCGGGCTCCCGAGTCGCAGCTTGAAGCGCGCCCGCTCATCCCACCAGCACCGCCCCGTCTCCAGAATTTTCCGCAGCAGTTCGACCGACGCTCTCCCCTTCAATTCCATTTCCCGCCGGTAGCCGCAATTCCCGAACAGCGACACCAACAACTGCCGGTCCTCCGCGTAATCTTCGTTGTCCACCAGATCCGACTGGCTGTACGACATTGGCAGATTCTGCGGCTTGCCAAATTCCCCGTTCCTCTTGCGCGTCGACCGCATCATCGCCACTTGTATGGTCCTGCTCGCGTAGTACTCCGACACGCTCAATGAGAATTGGAGCTGTACCGCCGGGGCCGCGGGTGTCGTGGACGCCGTCTTTTCCGGCGACGCCATCCCCTTGAGCCAGGATTGCACTTCGGGAGAGAGCACCGGCTCATTTACCTGCACATCCGCCGGCTCGATCCGCGCCAAGGGACGACCATTGTTTGAGCCATTGTTTGAGCCATTATTTGCTGTGTTTGGCGCATGTCCCTGTGCCGCCGCCAGCGCCGCCACCACGTGCTTGCAGTTGAACCCCACCGGACACGTGCAATCCCCCTCCACGTACAGTTCGCTCCCCTCGAGCTCCACTTCCACGGTCACTTCATAGGGCTGCCTCTCGCTGCCGGAGACCAGCGCATGGACCTGCGCCACGTTCCCCCGAAGCGTCACGTTGGACTGCAGCACCCTTCCCTGTGCCGCGTACCGCACCCCCTTCTGAATCGACCGATCGTCAAAGTCGTTCAGCCGGCATAACATCGGGACATCAGCCACGGGAATCGTAGTCATTCACGCCTCCCTGCATGCAACCTCGAGCCGCCACACCAGCGTCTCTCCCCCCCCCCCTCTCTCTCCCCGCCAAAATACTATCAAAACCCCGCCCCATCGTCACTTTAATTCCCGTTCAGGAACTTCTCCAACCGATCGAGTCCCTTGTCGATGTTCTGCATGCTCGTCGCAAATGACAGGCGGACGTGATCCGGGAAGCCGAAGTCGTTGCCGGGCACGAGCGCGACGTGCGCCTCTTCCAGCACCGCCGTCGAAAACGCCACCGCTTCCGTGGCGATGGTCTTCTTCGCCCCCAGCGGTTTGTTCAGATGCGCGGCGATGCTCGGGAAACAGTAGAAAGCGCCCGTCGGCCGCACGCACTGCACGCCGGGAATCGCGTTGAGGCGCTTCCACATGTGCTCGCCGCGGCGTTCGAATTCGGCGCGCATTTTTTCCACTTCCACCGCCGATTGCGGATTGGTATACGCTTCCACGATCGCCGGGAAGCAGAAGCTCGTGATATTGCTGGTCATCTGCGACTGCAGCTTGTTCATCGCATCGACCAGTGACTTCGGACCCGCGGTGTAGCCGATGCGCCAGCCCGTCATGGCGAAGGTCTTGGAAAGACAGTTGCAGGTGATGGTGCGGTCCTTCCAGGTCGCCCAATCCAGTGCGGCCCACGAAATCGTCTTCTGCCCGCCGTACAGCAGCTTCTCGTAAATCTCATCCGAGCACACCCACACGTCCTTGTGCGGAGCGATCACCTTCGCCAGCGCTGCCAGCTCCTCCGGCGAATACGTGTGCCCGCCCGGATTGCTCGGCGAGTTCATAATGACCATGCGCGTCTTCCCCCCCCCAGCCGTAATCGCCCGCGCCAACTGCTCCGGCGAAATCCGGAAATCATTCTTCGGATCCCCCTTCACAATCACCGGCACCCCGCCCGCCAGCTTCACCATCTCCGGATAGCTCACCCAGTACGGCGCCGGAATGATGACCTCATCCCCCGGGTTCAGCGTCGCCATGAACGCCAGGTACAGCGAATGCTTCCCCCCCACCGAAATGATGACCTGCTCAGCCGGATAATCGAGCCCGCTCTCCCGCTTCAGCTTCTCCGAAATGGCCTTCCGCGCCTCGACGGTCCCGGGCGTTGGCTCATACTTCGTCTTCCCCGCCTGCAGGGCTTTGATCGCCGCATCCTTAATAAACCCCGGCGTATCAAAATCCGGTTCCCCCGCCCCAAACGACACCACATCCACCCCCGCCTTCTTCAAGGCGTTGGCCTTCGCGGTGACGGCAAGGGTGATCGATTCGGCGATGTCATTGAGACGACTGGCAAGTTGCATTGCGAACTCCATATTGGTTGCGGCGCGTTCGAACCGAGCATTGTACGATACCGCCGATAAAAAGTTAAAACCTCGTCTTCAACACCGCGGATTGGGCCGGCGGAAGTCGCAAAAGAAAATTTCATTTGTCATTTTCGCTTTCGGCGGTATAAACAAAGTGCAGTATTTCCTTGCAGTACGAGTTATGGTCCCCCGAGGCGGCTTGAGCCTTCACCGGAAGTTCTTGCGCTTTTCAATCCGTTGAAAAGCGCAAGTCGTCGTTGCGCGAGTTGTGGGGATAACAAGATCTTTTTGTGAAGGAGGATTCCATGCTTTCCCCCATCTCCATCCGTCTATCCAGTACCGCTCTTCGTTCCGCCGCCACCCTCGCGGCCCTCGGTCTGGCCGCCACCCATGCCGGCGCACTCACCATCAATCAATGGACCGGCAATATCAACAGTTCCTACAACAACGCCGGCAACTGGCTCAACGGCAACGTCCCCAACAGCACCGATCAGGCCACCATCTACAACGGGGTTTCCATCCTCAACGCCAACTCCCCCACCGCCGGCGGCATGCTCGTCTCCAAAATCGGCACTGCCGGCCAGTTCTTCACCAACAACTACAAATTCACCAGCTCTGGCACCGTCGATCTCGAAAGCGGCGGCCAACTCTACGTCCAATATATCCCCGGCGGCGCACTCGCCTTCCAAACCGCCACCCTCATCGCCAACGGCGGCAGCCTCATCGACATGCAGTATTCCAACTCCAACGCCTCCGTCACTGGAAACGTCTCCGTTGATGCCCTCAGCAATCTCACCGCCGAAGGCCTCCTCACCGTCGGCGGCACCTACACCAACAACGGCCTCCTCTACAACAACGGCGGCACCATCACCGCCGGAACCTTCACCCTCTCCGGCGCTTCCAACGCGAGCATGGCAACCATCAACGTCAACGGCCAGGCCTTGACTATCAACGCCCACAACTTCAGTTTGAGCAGCACCTACACCACCATCGACGCCAGCGCCTACGCCAGCCATCTCACCCTCAACAACACCGGCAGCAACGCCACCCTCGTCAACGCCAACGTCACCCTCGGCGACAGCGCCCACCTCAGCATGCCCGATTCCAACGCCTGGATTTTCGGAAACATCTTCATCGGCATCACCTCCGGCAGCTTCAATATGAACGGCGGCTCCACCGCCGCCCACGCTGCCGTCGTCGATCAATACGCCTATTACGAATCCCTCGTCAACGTCTCCGGTTACGCCTCCATGGCCAGCGGCGAATTCGACGGCGGCTCCGTCGTCACGATCGCCGCCAACGGCACTCTCTCCGTCGGTTCCCCCTACTTCCGCGGCACCACCCACAACGGTTTCTCCGGCACCGACACCTACACCACCATCAACCTCAACGGCAGCGGCGCCATGAATTGGAGCGGCAACACCGGCATCGGCTACTCCAACGTCAACGTCCCCTACACCGCCGTTAACGCCAACCTCTCCACCCTCAATTGGGAAGGCACCTCCGGCGCAAACGCCACCCTCGACATCCAGAACGGTGAACTCAACGTCTACTCCACCACGATCCAGAGCCGCTACATTTACAACGGCATCTCCTTCGTCTCCACCAACGGCTACGACGGCAACATGACCGTCGAGGGCGGCGCCAAACTCAACGTCGCCAACGCCGCCTGGACCCTCTTCGGCTCCTTGACCCTCGGCCCCGGCGCACTCGTCCAGGGCCAGACCCTCACCCTCAGCGGCGGCTCGCTCCCCCTCGGCACCTACTCCCTCTACCCCTCCAACAACGGCGGCGCCAATCCCGACATCCAGGCGCCCCTCGTCGTCGGCGCCAACAGCACCATCTACATGGGCTTCACTGGCGGTCTCCAACTCGATGGCCCCACCACCTGGGCCGGCGGCGCCGTCATCAGCGCACCCTACGTCGTGAGCCCCTACGGCACACTCATCCAGAACGGTAACGCCACCGTCACCTCCAACACCACTCTCTTCTGCAACACCTGCGATATGGACGGCTCCTCCAATACCGCCACCTGGACCATCAACTCCGGCGTCACCTTCACCCAGCAGGCCTGGTACATCAATCCCGGCGATCTCACCGGCAACGCTTTCCACTCCACCATCAACCTCAGCGGCACGCTGGACATGGAAACCCACTCCGGCCAATGGACCCTCGCCGGCGGCACCCTCAACATGACCGGTACCGGATCCGCCATCGTCCAGCACGACAAACTCATCCTCGGTCTCGGCAGCACCATCGGCACGATCAACGTCACGTCGGGCGCCACCGGCTTCATCTTCGGCGGTATCGAATCCGCCGCCACCTCCGTCCCGGGCGGCAACATCATCAACAACAACGGCGGCCTCGTGGTCCAATCCTATTTCACCATCGACTCCAACGCCGTCCTCACCAAAACCGGCACCTTCGACCTCGAAGTCGAAGTCGGCACCCCCTCCTTCGGCGTCGGCTCCGTTTTCAACGTCAATAACGGCAACGTCAACATGCAATTTGGCATCCCGGGCGCTCCGAACCTCACCGTCAATGTCCAGGGACCGGGCCTCATCGGTTTCTTCGACGCCTCCAACCTCAAAACCCTTCACATCCTCGCCGGCGGCTCCGCCGTCATCTCCTCCGGCGGCCACCACACCATGTTCACCGACAACCTCACCATCGACGGCGGTGCCACCCCCACCGGCTCCTTTGGAATCACCGACAACAAAGTCATCGTCGAAGCCGCCGTCAGCCACAACACCGTCTTCACCACTCTCCAGGCCCAGGCCCTTTACGGCGCCACGCACGTCTATTTTGCCGGAATCTACGACGCCTACCTCCCCGCCAACTACGGCGTCGCCGTCATGGACAACGCCGTCCTCGCTAAATCCACCTTTGGCGGAATCTCCGTCGACGCCAACTCCATCCTCATCTCCCGGGAACTCCTCGGCGACGCCAACGCCGACGGCCATGTCGACCTCACCGACCTCTCCAAAGTCCTCAACAACTTCGGCGTCGCCACCCTCAACTGGACCGACGGCAACTTCGACGGACAGCCCACCATCGACCTCACCGACCTCTCCGACGTCCTCAACAACTTCGGCCTCTCCAACCCCAACGCATTCAACGCTCCTGCACCCGCCACCGCCGAAGCGCCCGAACCCGCTTCCCTCGCTCTCGCCGCTCTCGCCGCTCCCCTGCTCCTGAAACGTCGCCCCGTCCGCGGCAACCGGTAGTACATGGCCGACTCTTCCGCCGCGCATCATTCCGAGTAAGATGTGCCGCGGCCTGGAACGGCTGTTGTACTTCAGGAGCCCTCGATGACACTCTCCCTGGAGATGATCCGCGCCGCTCGCGAACGCATTCGCAACGCGGTCTATCACTCCCCCTGTCCCTATTCCCTCTCCCTCTCCAAGCTCTGCGGGGCTGAAATCTATTGCAAGCTCGATCACCTCCAGATGACCGGCAGCTTCAAGGAACGCGGCGCACGCAACAAGCTCATGCAACTGACGGATGAGCAGAAGCGAAAGGGCGTGATTACCGCCAGCGCCGGAAACCACGGAATGGGCGTGGCCTACCACGGCCAACTCCTGAACATACCCGTGACCGTCGTCATGTCGAAGTTCGCGCCCCTCGTAAAGGTGCAGAATTGCCGCGGCTTTGGCGCCGAGGTGATTCTCGAGGGCGATAGCCTCGCCGATGCCAAAGCACTCGCCGATCGGCTGGCCAACGAACGCGGCCTGACCTACATCCAGGGTTTTGATGATGAGCAGATCATGGCCGGTGCGGGTTCCCTGGGGCTGGAAATACTCGAGGATGTCCCGGACCTCGACGCCCTGCTGGTGCCTGTCGGTGGCGGTGGAATGATTGGCGCCATTGGGACAGTGATCAAGGCGCTGAAACCCGCCGTGCGGGTGATCGGCGTCGAGCCCGTGCATGCGCCGAAGCTCTCCGCAGCCATGGCGGCCGGGAAGGTCGTCGAGGTGGACGTCCGCCCCACCCTCGCCGACGGATTGGGCGTGAATAAGATCGGAACCTTGTGCTTCGAGATCGCCCGGCACACCGTCGAGAAGGTCGTGACCGTCGAAGAAACCGCCATCGCCAAAGCCATTCTGCGCCTGATGGAATTGGAAAAAATGGTCGTCGAGGGCGCGGGGGCCGTCGGCCTGGCCGCAATGATGGAACGAGACCGCCTCGGCCTGACCGATCTCAAGGGGAAGAAAGTCGTCCTCGTCCTCTGTGGCGGCAATATCGATGTCACCACCCTCGGTCGCGTCATCGATCGCGGAATGGCCAGCGATGGCCGCCTCACCCGCATCACCGCCGACATCTCCGAACGCCCCGGAACCCTCGCCAACGTCCTCAACGTCATCGCCAAAACCGGCGGCAGCATGAAGGATGTCCGCCTCGATCACCACTTCGGCGTGGCCGATCCGGCACTCGTGCGAGTATTCCTCGTCGTCGAAACCCGCGATTTTGGCCATGCCGCCGAAGTGCGCCAGGCCCTCCGCGACGCCGGGTTTCAGGTGCGCGACTGAAAGCAGCGCAATCGCACATACCCCGCCTTGCCGGGGATGACCCCACACAACCGGCTTGCAATCCCGCCAATGACACACACACTTTGGCGGCCTGGGTCTGGCGGGGGATGGCAGCCTGTTTTCCAAATGATTCAATGACCCGGTGACTCAATGGCTCAATCCCCTCAACTCCCATCGGCAATGGGGGGGAGTGCCAATTCTACTAAAAGTATTCGGCTTCGATATCGTGAGCGAGCGCGAGCCAGAGCGCAAGATTGTGTTACGCGACAACCTCAATCTTCCCCTCCTTCAGTTTGAAGCGATCCCGGCATTCGGCCGGAACGCACGTAAGCGTACGGTGAATCACACTTTCGCGCAGGGGGCGGACTGGGGGAACATGCTGACGTTTTGAAAACGGAGGCATAAATGGCGAAGGTCTCGCAGGGCGGAATATCGCGGCAGGCAGACTGGCAGGCGGTGGTGGCGCGGCAGGCACAGAGCGGTCTGAGCATCAAGGCGTTCTGCACCCACCACACCTACCCATCATCCCCCAGCCGCAATACCAGTGCCCGCGGCTCCGCTTGCGGCAACCCTGTTCGCTGGATGCTTACCCTTTGGTGAATGTGCGCAACTTGACGGAGGCTATCACATTCTCCTATTGCACGCGCAGGAATTGCGCACTACGCAATCTGGGAAAGAATGTAAACAAAATACGGCAGGGCTGTTCAGGGGGTTCCATGAAGCCTCTATTAAGCATCGACGAAGCTATATAGCTTCGCAATTTTTCTATTGACCACAGCTGTTCCGATAATTTATTATCCGGGCAGCACATCTCCTTCTTTTGTTTTGTGGGAAGATCGTCCATTTGTAAATTACGCCTTCTTACGCGTGCTGCGATTACGTTGATTGCTGCGCGCGTGGGGCAGACTGCACTTTAGAAAGGGACAGGAATGGTTGCGCACACAACACGGGAAGACAAATGCAGCAAACGGAATCGTCGCAGAACCTTCGAACTGGTGGATTGCCTCGAGAGTCGCGTGCTTCTCTCGACTGTCGCAAACGGCGGCTTTGAAACCGGCAGTCTGAGCAACTGGACTCCCCACGGCACCGCCGGCGCCGTCACCGGTCAGGCTCACTCCGGCACCTACGCCGCCCAACTTGGCAGCACCTCCACCGACTCCTGGATCTACCAGAATGTGTCTGTCTCCCCCAACACCACCTATCAACTCACTGGCTTTGGCAAAGTGACCGCCGGAACTTCCCAACTCTCGGTCCAGAATTACGGCGGCACACAACTCAATAGCCTCAACTTCAGCTCGTCCACCTACGCGCAACAGTTCCTCGACTTCACCACCGGGCCTTCGGCCAGCACCGTAACTGTCGTGCTCTACAGGCCCGCCGGAACGGGTAATGCCTACTTCGACGACATCTCGATAGATACCCTTTCCACGGCCAACAATCTCGGCTTCGAAACCGGCAACACCAACAATTGGACGGTGCAGGGCGGCACGCCCACCGTCGTTACAGGCCAAGCACATTCCGGCACCTACGCCGTCCAGCTCCCAGACAACTCTTATTCCTATATGTACACCACGTTTTCGGGGCTGCAGCCGAACACCACCTATGTCCTCTCGGCATGGGGGAAATCAACAAATACTACCTATGATAGTGCCAGCTTGGCGGTTTGGGCCACCACGGGAGGCGGCGTGAGCTTCCTAAACTTCCCCGCCACCAGCAGCTACACGCAGCAGTCCTACACCTTCACGACCAACTCCTCCGAAACAGCGGTACAGGTCACACTCTATGGTCCCACCGGCAACGTGGGGGGATCATGTTACTTTGACGACATTAGCCTCCAGCAACTCGCCCCTGCTGCGAATTTCAACTTCGAAAGCGGATCACTTACCGGCTGGACTACCGGCGGTACTGCGATCGTTGTATCTGGCGGAGAACAACATGCCGATTCTTACGCCGCTCAGACCGCAGCCAGCTCCTACATCTACGAGGACATCCACAACCTGACACCCGGCGAAACCTATACGCTAACGGCTTATGTCAAGGCGGGTGGAGGAGGGTCTGCGCAGCTTCAAGCCCAAAATTACGCCGGGGTCGGCACGGTCAAATACTCGTCCGTCATCACTTCTGGCACTTGGACACAGGTGAGCGTCACTTTCACCGTGGGGCCATCCAACAACTACGCTACCGTCGTCCTCGTCAATACCACCAGCACCGGCTACGCATATTTTGATGATGTGAATCTCGTCGACACCAATGTAGTCTAAATCCCTCCACACCTACCTCAGAGGGCAGGACGCTGCAATGCGTTCTGCCCTCTTCTGCCCTCTTCCTTTATTCCGTTTTTCCAAGTCCGAGGGCTGAACGTTTTCCGATTGTCTTAGATCAATAGGAAATCTCGTTGGCTTGGCGGGCCACCAGCAGATGAACCCCGCCTTATTCGAAACTTAACGCCCGCCTCAACTACAGATTTCGGTGGGCGTCCAATCTTCCTCAGCACCCATTCCAATCTGTCGAGCTTCCCACAAATGGCGCTGATCTCGGGCATGGTCCGCTGCAGCACCTTCATCTCCGGCTTCCCCACCGAAACCGACGCCCAGCACGTGAGCGTTACGTGAACCGCACCTAATCCGGACTCCAATTGGTTCTCGCGCGCGGTGCGGCGCACGCTAGTGGTCCCCGCCTAACGGCATGTAACTTATCGGAATGCCGAACAGTGTGGGTTTTCGCACCTGAACCACCAAACCGGATAGAAAACGGGGCGAATTCCGATCCCCAAAAGTTACGCTATATGTGGCGGCCTACACTAGGTTACGCGGTTCCAATGAGCGATCATGCTGTCAGTGAGCGTTATGTTGTCACGGGGCGGGTTAAAAGCCTAGCACGACGAACTCCTCCAATTCGTCAACGACTACCAATTCGAAAAGATCGCGTCTTAATTCTTCCCCGAACCCGCCACCCCGGCCAAGCCCCCGACATCGACGGCCGCGTCAAGCTGAAGAAAGCCGAAGGCTTAATCCCCGGCGAACTCGTCACCGTCAAAATCTACGATTACGACTACTACGACCTCGTCGCCACCCACCGCACCCGAAACCCGACCCACCCGCTCCCGCCTCAGTCTCCCCGTCGTCGGCGTCGCCAGCCCGGCAGGGGCCAACGTCGAAACCAAGGGCAAACGCAGATAACCCTCGCCCTATAGCTTGTGGAACTGTGTAATGCAATCCAGCTTTTTGCACGGGCCCCAGTCCAAGAGTCTCTGGCTATCGCAAACGAAACCAACGCTTTCGCACGCCTGCGTAAAGCTCTCGGCACTCACGCCACTCCGGCCGTGCACATTGGTGCCGTACGTCCCGCTGCCGACATTCGAATGATGGATGAACGCGGTCGCCCCCGGCCGCATGACTCGATGGAACTCCACGAGATAGCGGCGGATCAAATCGATTTCGAAGTGCACGACGGAGTCAAAAGAATAGATGAACGTCAGGACCGCATTGTCGATCGCCGACAACGTCGCTCCGTCATTGAGAATGCACGTGACCTGTGGCTGACCCGCGAAGCGCTGCTCGCATTTACGGATCGCTGCTGGGTTGACGTCGACGCAGATAAGCCTTTTTGCGTGCTTAACAAGTTTTGCCGAATTGCGCCCGTGACCGCAGGCGAAATCCATGGTGACGGAGAAGTCCGCGCCTTGAATCATCGGCCAGATCAATGTTCGCCACAGCCCATCCATCTGCGGCTCCGCACGTACATAGTACTCAACCCAAGCGTTGCGTTTCTTGCTCGCAGTCGTGACGTCCATGTTGCTAACTGACCGCCTGGCCATGATGATCTCCCAATTGGAGATTTGATTTTCGCATGGCGCACGGAACTTGTCCACATATCACACGCATTTGCCCAGAATTGCTTTCAAGCGACTCCGTGCCGTGATCCCGCACCAGGGCAATCGCATGTACCATAGTCAAAGAGCGTTTGGCGCATGTTAGGCCTTGCGCAAATCAGGGGGGAGTGCCAATTCAACTAAAGGGTGCCGGACCATCCGGTTCGGGTACTCGACGCCGAAGTGACGAATTGGGGAACGGACGTTACCGACGTTTCCCGCATTCCGGCGAGCTAATAGTTAGCGGTGTATGTCAGAACCCGAAGGGATCTTGAAGGCACGGACATCTGTGCCCAAATCCTGGCAGATGCGGATGACTGATTCGCCACCCGTGCCGAACGCGCCTATGAACGGCACTTCCGAGACCGCTACCGGGTGGGAAAACCCAGCGCGCGAGGCGCGGTCGAACAGCGCGCGGTCCATCACCAGAATGCGCTTGTATCGGGGGAAACTTTCCTCGTTCAGCCGCCAGGTGCGCCGCTCGTAATCCGGGTAGAGCGTCTGGCAATCCGTGAGCGTCGGCAGGAGATACGTCCAGCGCTTCTGATTTCCCACCAAGAGCACGAAATGGGCGCTCTGAGAATCGGCTGCGGATTGAACCGCGCGGGCGATATTCCGGGCCTCGCCAACGTCAATGACCTGCAACACTTCCACGTTGTCCAGTTCCATTGCCACTGTGTGCGGGCTGGCCTGCGCATTTCGATGGCTGGTGAACAAGGCCAATCCAACAAGTGCCGCCAGACTGCCACGCCCTATCCATGCCCAATAGCCCATCGCATGAGCAGCAGCTTTGCGAGCGTCAGCCCACACCAGCAGCAATATCGGCAAGACTGGCACGGCTAGATACATGCGGGAATAGGCGAAGAACACCGACTCACTGCCTTCATGCACCCGCTTGTAGCCCAGCGTGTAGATTGCAAAGGCTACCGTCCCAACGGTCGCTAAGGCCGCGACCCAGCGCCGGGTCACAAGCAGATAAATGAGGACGGCAGCGAAGCAGGTGCCCAAGACCCAGACCGGCGAGTATCCGGACAGGTCCACGGGCAGGAAATCACCCAAAGGGATGTTGAGGTGGTGCAAATACTGCTGGAAGTTGTAGACGCTCCAGTTGTATTGTTCTTCCCGGTGGTAGAGTCGGTAGTCATCATGGAGATTGAAGTAGAAGACAAAGATGCCCAGGGGATAGAGCGCGCCCAAGAATGCACCCATACTTGAAAACAGCCAAAACGTGGCGTTGCGCCAGCGTGTGGCGATGGCATAGACCAAGGCGCCGGGCAGCATCAGACTGCAGTTAGGATTGAGCGTGAGGGCCACGACCGACAGCAAACCGATGAGCAAATACCGGGCTGGGCTTCGCCATTTGGCACGGTCCTTTCCGCAAGCAACGATTGACGGCGCATCGGACTTCAACAGCAGCAGGCACGGAATGATGGCCAAGGCGATGCCTGTAACAAAGCCTCGCGGCATGCCGGTGAGCATGGCGTAGCGCACAGGCAGCACCAACGGCACGGCCAGAGATAGCGCCGCCAAGCCGCAGCGCCCGCGCCGCCAGGCGACCCAGGCCATGGCCAGAAAGGGGAACAGGCCCAGGACAATGGCCACGGACGGCACCGCGACCCAGTACGGAACAATGTGCAGCAAGATCAGCGGTGCCGCCATATAGCCTTCCAGGCAGGAATTGAATGATTGCCCATAGAAGCAGGGTTCGGGGATTTGGCCATGCAGCAGGTCATTGGCCGCATGCCATAGTAGAGTTTGGTCTTCATCGGAATACGCGAAGAGAAATTGCTGGCCCAATAGAAACCGATTATGCAGAATCAACAACACCATGCCCACGAGCAGCAGCGTTTCAAGCGTGCAGACAATGGCAGGCCAGCCGATCAGCCTGCGGTCAATCCATGATTTACTTTCCTGTGGTGGGTTGACCGCCGCCTCACTGCGTTGTTGTGGGCGCTCAACAATTGACATGGTGACATCCCATGGATGGCCCAACACAGAACCCGTCCGAGTGCTGCACCGGGCGAATCACGCAGAGCTGGACGAACACGGTAAAATCATCGCAGCTATTGCGCTTGCGGGTTGGAGGCGATCCACGCGTTGGCGCGGCCGATCGTGCCGTCCTGGGCTTTGTAGCAGCGGGCGATGAGTTCGTTGGCAGCGGCGATCTCTTTGGCGTCGGTGGATTGGGCGAGGGCTTGTTTCGCGATGTCGAGCGCTTCGTCGGTTTTGCCGGCGATGAGCAAAAGGGTGGCGTGGCGGTTGAGGGCCTTGAGAGAATCATCGGGCATTTTCTTTAGTGAATCCGTATAGACTGATTCGTCAATCTTGATGCCGAGGAGGAGAGGCGAAGTTCGGGGTACGGTGCCGCTGGGAGCGGGAGCGGCGCCGGCGGTTTGTTCGGCGCGGAACTGGTCGACTTTGCTGCGGTCATCCATGTTGGGGAGGAGGAACTGGCGGTCGAGGATGGTGATGGCGTCGGCGGTGTGGGCCATGGTGGCGACGTTGAAGAGGGAGCGGGCGTCGGCGAGTGCCGCATCGTATTGCTTGACGGCGTTGAGGGTGGCAATGCGCTGCTTGAGGCAGGATTCAACGATGATGGGCTCATCGGGACAATAAGCAATGGCCATGCCGAAGAGGTCGGCGATTTCCTTTTGTTTTTTCTGCGGTGAGAGTGCCGGCACCAAGGTTTGCATCAATTCGTCACCGGCGGAATAGGGGTCGCGGTCGAGGCCTTCCTGAAGTGCCGCGATGGCCTCTTTGGGTTTGCCCAGGTTCATGAGGGCTTCGGCCTGGAGGGCGAAGAGGTAGCCGTACCTTTGCGGGTCATTGGCGAATTTCCACTGCTTGGAAAGTTCGATGAGTTCGAGAGTGTCGTTGGCGTGGTCGGCCATGGGCATGATGAGGGGTCGGGCCCACCAGACGGCGTTCTCGGCGTGCAATGGATCTTCGGAGTACCAAGCTTTGTAAGCGGCGAAGGCCTGGTCGATCTGTTCCTTGTTGCCAGACTTGAGTTGGCCTTCCAGTGAGGCGCGACGGGCATCGAAGGCGGCAGCGGCCGAGGTGGCACCGGGATCGCCGCCAGCCATGGAGGCCTGAATAGACACCGCCAAAGCAAGCAACACTGAGCAACTACCAATTATCGCTCGACTAATCATTGATATTAACCTCAATAGTTACGTTCCACTATTCACCACTCACAGAATTGAACCGACTGTTCTCCTGAGCGTTCATTTTCCTTATTAGAACCTGAACTTTCGCAGAATCGACGGCCTTTTCCACTTCCAATCCTCATATACTCACCCCTTCATAGATCACCAACATCAAGGGAGTGGTAAATCCGGAAAAGCGGTTGAATTGGCTTGAACACGTAAATGGCATAATCTGACGCTATTCCCCTGACTTCATCCAATCGAGAACCGCTATTAACATGCCGCAACACATGCACACATTTAGAATATCCGAGAAAGCATTCAATTTAAACAATTCCGGCGACACAATTAGGGTACCATCGGACCCGGAAAATTCGGTAAAAGCTGACCGTATCAATAAGCGAAAGCACGCAGAAATCACAAACAAGCAGACACCGAAAGCAAATCTTCTGCGAGTAAATTTTCCCATGCCAACTAGCTCCTCAGCACTCACCTATCGCGGACATATCCATATATTTCGAGCGTCTTCTTCCCTGTCTCAGTTGGAATATCGGTATCCAAAAACACGGTATCGGCCCATTCCAAGTCTGTGTCGGCAGTCCTCACGACAAGCTTATAAAGTTTTTTAGGCTCAATTTCAATTAATTTGGGCACCATCTTGCCTTGTGATGAAGCTTTGGCGGCAATAATCCGAAATCCTTGTTTGTCAACAATATTTATTATCATCGATTGTTCTTTGGGCGAATCAAATCTCTTCCAAAGAAAATAGCCAGGATCCAAAGAGATGAATTTTGGTGCATTCACTTTTAAGGTCAAGACAGTTCTTGAACCATCGTCCATCTCAACCAGCGCCGTAAACTTAAAGCTACCGCGCCGATCACCAACGGCTCCCTTGATCACGATCTCGCCCTTCTCGCTCGGCTGATATATCTTCTTATCCGCCACAGCAGACGTACAGCCACATGAAGGAAGAATGCGACTGATCGCGTGCGATTGAGATCCAACGTTCTTGAATGTCATACGACCTTGCGCATACCCGTCATATGCAGACACATTGATGCTTAGCTCCTCCATATCCCAATGAATGTCGGCAGCTTTTGAGATAGCAGGTTGACCCGCTAGACAAATTACGAGCGAAAGTAACGCAAATTGTAGCCGCATGTTCATCTTTCACATAACAAAGCTCACAGTTACTTGGTTGGCGTCGGTAATGAAGGTTGAGTTAACGCAGGCTGAGTTGTGGCCTCTTCCATCAATTTCAACGTACCATCGAGTCGTCTCTTTAAACTCAGTCGATAGTTGGAAACAACTTCCCGAATGTCGCCAGCTTCATCTGGATAGCTTGTTCGTATTTGGTCCAATTCTTTGTCTCTACCCTGTTTCAACAAATATTTAAACAGATCGCGCCGAGCCGCGGGCGTTCGAAGCTCGTTCACGAAATCGCGCACCGGGACTGGCATATTCGCAAAGCGTAGTATCTCTGCGTGATCCCACATATACTGGCATCGCTCTGGACCAAGCTCTTGAAAGTATGCCGCAGCGAGCCACTTGTGGTAATATCTCGCCAGAGCCTTGGAATAAGGAGCACTCGCTGTATCCGTGCGCTGCATGACGTTTCTTATCTGTTCTGCATCACTCCCCTCGAACATATTACCCACCAATTGAGCGAAATTAGGATCCTTCAACTTCGTCCAAAGCTGGATCGTTACCGGGGATAGGATGATACAATTTGCAAAATCCCGTGAATCTCCTTTTATTTGGTAAAGAAGTAAAAACGCTTGTGCCCGCTCCGGGGCCGGCAGACTCTGGCCTTCAGCTATTTGACGTAATTTGAGCGCGTCCAAAGAGAGTTTCCCATCGCGGACAAATTCATAGAAAGTCGCGCGTATGAAGACAATGTCCCGCAAAATATCGTTTTCGTTATCTTGGGGTCTAATCGATCCTTCAGACTTGTATCGAGCAAATATGTTTTGGCTCACTTCCGACGCGTGGCCAAAAAAGTAATCAATATTAGCCTGCAATGCCTGCTTGTAATACAGCGCAAGTTGTTGATTGTCGATGGCTCCATAACCTCTCAAGCCACAAACGAAAATCAATAGGGTACCGAAGACTATCCCACGTATATTCATCTAGCAGCCTCTAGAATTATGAACAGAAGAGATAGCTGGCGCGGCCTCCATTCAATCCGCGCCAGCCCTTAGTTTACGACCGATTCAGTTCCCGCTACAGCAGGCCTCCTCTTTGTAAAAATCAGCCCCGTCGAGGTAATACGACGCTAACTGAATGGGGCCTTGGGGAGTTTCGTCGGTGCTTCCTGTTTGTTTCCAAGTCCCGTCGGGCTGTTCTTCGTAAACCGTGTCGATCCACGATGTCGGGTTGTCGTGCACAACAGCGAGCGGTGCCTGCCAAGTCCATCTCATCCGGTGGAGGGAATCGGAGGGGATGGTGGTGTCTACCGTGACAGTACGGCTAACGCTACCCGAGAGCGTAATACCCTCGACAATATCGCCGCTCCCTGATACACCCGCTGTGTAGGAGTCAGATATATGCTTGGGAGAGTTACATTGGGCTGTCCAAGGCCCACCCATATTATCATATTCACCGTCGTATGTAATGTTACCTTTGCGGGTTTCGACTTCCTTACTCCATTGAGTCTGAGCCACTGTGCTGGTCGTATTGTATGGGGCGGGCGCAGGAAAATGGAAATTAAAAAAAGGCTGATAGACAACTGTCCAATCCCCAGCCACATTCGTGCATACCACGGTATATACGTCAACCTTTCCTTGGGCTTGATCCGGATTACTACACGTGCTCGCATTGTTGGGGTCTTTTGGAGTGATTGTATACGAAATGGTGCAGGTCACGTGATACGCTTGTGGCCCCTCGTGCGTGAGAGGATTAATAGTGATCCATGCGGTATTCCCAGCCCAACCCGTTACGTTATAGCTCCACGTATAAGTCGGAGCGGAAACATTGCATTCCTGAAGAATGTTCTTGTCCTGGTCAGGCCTGGACCCGTTGCTGTCATCTAACGGATTCGCCGTAAACTGAACGGAAAGCGATTCCCCCATACACTTGACTATGGGATTTGAAGACGTATCTCCCGGCGTTGCAGGATTTACAGCTATCTCTACATGCCACGCATACGACACATTGGATAAAGAGTGCAAACACAGTAAAACCGCGATGATAGTAGCGAGAACTCTCCGCTTGAAGCTTATCACAACAAGACTTGACGCATTCATCTGTTCTCCTCAAAGCAAATGGATCAGTAAAGGTTCTTCTCCAGGATTAGATTTCGATTCTTTTGGGCAGTTCGTCGTCACACTCTCCTTCTCGCAGGGTGCTTATTCGGCGATTCCCGGTGTTAACTGTACTTGTCTTCGCCACGCCCTTTCGTACAAGTCTTGCATCCATGTCCGATCTTCTCTAGTCCAAAGAGGAATTTGCCACCGCCATTCGGTAAGACACAAGTCAGGAATATGATTTGATTGCGCCAGACGATAGGATAGCAATTCAAGCTCTATGCGATGCAAAACGCGGCGTGGGTTGAACGAACTATTGAATAGGTGGTCGATTTCCCCGGAACCAGATGAGCCGTCTGAATCGATTGGCTCAATAGAGCAATTGCTTGAGGGACTGATGGTGATTCCACCCATCCATGGCACGATTAACGGTTGTTTGTCCCTAGTCTCGTGGTCATCGAAGTTGTCAGCAAATACTCCCGACAATATGGTGTTGAAACTATGATTTCTCGAAATTCGAATTTCGTAATCAGCCGGGCCCAGCATTAGAGATCGCTTGTAAACTCCGCCGACAAACGACTGCACTCGCGAGTGAGCAATGACACTATGCGCCTCGTTCATAATTACAATGTCGTAGTCGCGGAGGCGGTTGGGCCTTTTATGGCCGTCATTATTTACAAAATATAAGCTCACTTGAAACGCACCGGCCGGCACGCTAAACCCTAGCACGATATCAGGGCCGTCAATTCCAGGCGGATAAACCTCTCCGTGATCATCCCATTCGGCCTGTCGGCGATGCCCCAGAAGTGGGTTGTACAATGACCGAATATCATCCGTTTGTTCCGAAGCGATCCAAGCTCGCACATCGTCGTGCTGGTCGAAGGAATCGCTTAATCGCGGGACGACATGAAACCTGTTGACCCAGTTGAATTGATGATCTAACGGAGATGCCATAGCGCAAAGCACATTAAACTGTCTCCCGTATCGACCAACCCAATCGCCCTGCGTAATCCAGTCGTCGCTCAATGTAATGACTCGCGCCGGTTCACCTGCGGCGGAATTCATCGTTTCTAGATGCTCTAATCGTTGCATCAAATGGGCGCTCGGTTCAAAGCTCGCTGGCATTGCGACTGGCTCAGCGTTCGCCGTCCGTGCAACCGGACGCGGCAATCTGTTTGAAATTCCTAGCAGAAGACCCTTTCCATATTCAGCTGCCAAAATTTGAGTTTGCAGTGGGATCACTTTAGTTACGTAACTGGAGCCGAAGTAAGTCTCAGAATGGCTTAATAGATCGCCATGTGTTCTAAACGCTTCGACCCCATACTCACGGTAAGATAGATAAAGTGATCCATTGTCACCTTCAGCAACACTCGTTATGTAATCCTCTGCCAATGTCGCTTCCGGGGTTATTGTGCGGTGTTTGACATTGCCGTTCGTGGAACCATTCACTTTGTTTGTCCAGTCTGCTCCACGTCGAAAGTACCAACTTTCGCCTTGGTCCTTGCTCCAAGCTAATCCTGCCGTGGTGGCGGCGTACACGGTGCCGTCATTTGCAACGAGAATGTCGTTCATGAGGTTTGAGGGCAGGCCGGGACCAGTCGGTGTGGTGGGCAAATCGTCGGTGAAGGTGGCGGATGAGTCGTCTGCGTTACGATGTGCAACCTGTTTCGCAACCTGTTTCCATGTTTTGTAGCAGTCTTTCGGAGATGCTATGGCGATGCCATCGCATTGAGTTGCGACGTAGACGGTTCCGTCGTTCGCGAAGGCAAGGGAGTTGGCCTGGTCGCTGGGCAGTCCGTCGCCACGGGTGAGGTAGGACCAAGTATCTGTGCAAGGAAAGTAGATGGCGAGGCCGGCGGAAGTACACATCCAGACGGAGCCCGCGACCGCGCTGCTTTTCCCCGTCAGCGGGTCGGTAAACGTCGGGGTTGTAATGGGTAATTGGGACGGGTGGAAATCGGGGGCGACAACGATTTTGAAAATTCTTTCTCCGAGGGGGCCGTTGAGGGTGTCGGGGCGACTGAGGCCTCCGACGACTTCGTAGCACTGGAATTTTTCGCCGTTGAAGACGCTGATGCCGTGGTTGAGGTGGCCGCACCAAATGCGGCCCTGGCGGTCGCAGGCCAGGGCGTAGATGTAGTTGTCGCCCAGGCCGCACTCAACGGCAGTTGCCGCGATCGGGGGATTGCCATCCGGGGGCGGGTTCTTGGTGGCGACGAATTGCGTCCACATTCCATCGGCGGGGGAAAAGCGGTAAAGTCCTTCGCCCTCTGTCCCCACCCATAGATTGTTCTGCCGATCCAGGCACATGGACATGACGAAGTGGCCTTCGCCCATGGGGGCGTGGAGCCAACCGGCCGCGCCGGGGAGCTTCAGGTCAACGAGTTGTTGCCAGTCCCGCAACGTTGGCACGCGCTCGCCGCAGATTTGTTTGAGGTAATGCTTGGCGGTAGCATTGAGGTCGCTGTTATTCTGGCTGAACATCGGAACCAGTGCTCCCCCTTGCCCCGCTTCCCCGACAAGCGTGTTATTGAAGGGCGTTCCCGCGGAACCGGCATCGTTGACCGCGAAGGGCAATGCCGCACCGGTCCCCTGATTATTGTTGAACGGCAGCACCGCTTGCTGCAGCGGCGCGGAATTGTTCTGGCTGGGATTTGCGGCGACAGGGTTTGGCGCTATTTCCGGCGATGGCTTCATCAGCCCGCCCCAGCGAACCAGCGCCCACGTGCCCAGCGTGGCAAATCCCACCATCGCGCCAAAGAGCAGCCATTGTTTCCGTTGGGTCACGGCACTTCCTCCCCACCTTCGCTGGCCGACCGTTGCTGAGTGGCGTCAAAACAGTGCCGCAGAGCGAATTGGTTGCTTACGACCGCTCTATCCGAGCTAACCGTAGCCTTGGGTACCCCGAGACGGACCGTGGGCAAGCACACACCAGCCCCATTCCATTGAGGCCGCATTACGTCAATGGGACCAACTAAAGAATTTGCATTCCACGGCAGTTCCGCAAGCTCATAATGATTGCCATGGGGCGTATTCGATGCTCCGCCTTCCGAATGTCTCAATTGATGAGCGGCATTCTGCAAATGCGTCTTGCGCCACTCCGCGCGCAAATGCAAACCCACGACCACAGCCCCAACAACCGAGACGAAGACGACCAACATAATGGGAGCGAGCAATGGGAATCTTCGCTGTCGATCTTGATGCGCACTCATTCAAATTCCCAGAAGATGAGCAAAGAAAATGAAGCTTATGGGAAGCTACCACGAGTCTCGCCAGAGTCAAGAATAAAAGTCGAAAAATGTTCACATATAGATTGTCCCGTTCAGACGTCGCGCGTTTCCTAGAGTTTCTTCTTGCCACCAAATGTCGGTGAGGGTAGGTTTTCGACACGCAAGTCTTGGATAGTTCTGTTGCGTGGCGTTTTGCCGCAGTTCGCTGTAATTGTGGCAGTCGGAACGATGAGGTTGTTTGGTCTGCCATGGACCTCCCGCGGTTCTGTTGTAATGTTCCTTGTTGACAAGTTTTATGAATGCTGTGGTTCTGGGTGCCGCGCCGGCCAAGAAGCCAAAACCCGACGTCGTCCAGCCGATTATCAATGGACTGATTTCGCCAGATCCAAAAGAGCAAAAGGTTGCCATCGATAAATTGCGCTCTAGCGCTGGAACCGATTGGGATTCAACGAGTTAAATGGATAGATGGTGGCCCGCGATGCTAGCGACGAAAGATTACGACGATGCCGAGCAAATCATCCAGACCGTCATCATCAATCAACCTATTGTTTCCATCATGGATGTCGCTTTATCGGTTCTTAAAGAAGTTGATTTCTCTCCGGAGTGTTTTGATTCCGTGGAATCGAACAAACAACGTGTATGACCGCATCGCTTGAGTCGCCGCCCAGTGTTCGACGAAGCACCTCTTACAGGCCATGGGAGTTCCTTGTACTTGTCTCCGCCCTGCTAGCGCTTGCCTCTATCCTGAAACTGTGGGCCTTTGCCACAACACCCTCTTCCACCATGCAGTGGACGAACAAGCCGCTTGTTGTTCTCGGCGGCTCCGCCTTTGAAATCCTGCTGGCCTCTTGGCTGGCTTCGGGGTGGCAGCGCCGAACCGCGAACCTCATCGCGGTGGGTTTCTTTTTAATTGTCGTCTGCATCGCAGCGAGCAAATGGTCGTCAGGTGAGCTCTCCTGCGGCTGCTTCGGGCCGCTCAAGGTGTCTCCTTGGATCACAACCTTCCTGGATTTGGGAATCCTCGCGGGCCTTTTATGGCAACTATTCCGGAAGGGCCAACGACACGCGCGTGCATCCACAGCCAGGATTGTTGGGGCGCTCGTTGTCGGCGGGAGCGCTGCGATGGCGATGCCCGCAATCGCATACCACTTCCATCCAGCAGCCGCGAGCGGCGAAGCCGTTACCGACGCCAGCGGCTTGATCGTGCTCGAACCGGAGAAATGGGTCGGCAAGCCGTTTCCGCTTGCCACGAAGATCGTCACTCAAAAGACCATCACGCAAGGGGTCTGCCGGATAGTGCTCTTTCATAGCGATTGCCCGGACTGTCAGCGACTGATGCCGCAGATAGAACAAACCGCTCGGACCAAAGGAGTGCGAACGGTGCTGGTAGAAATTCCCCCGGTTGCGCCACCGGGGCAATCCATTGTTCCGCCTGCTACCGTTTGTGAGATCGGAACGCTCGATTCTTCAAAAGAGTGGTTTGCTACCACACCCGTCATCATCGACTTGGCCGATGGGCAAGTTGTGCGGCAACAGTCCGGCGGGCAAGCCCAGCCGTGAATCCAACCAAATATGTCCAGCGCCTAAAGGTGGCGGTTCATGGCTGTGCGGGGGAAGTCGTTCCCCCGACACGATAGGCCCGCGCCCACACCTGCAATACCTGCCCTTCGCTGCTGTCGGTCGCATGGGACGCCAAACCTCCCGAGATCGCATGACTTGCGTCTTTTCTGTTGAGCGCGCCGACGAGATACAGCCCACCGGAACGCACCGCGACGAGCGTGTCGAGGCTCTGATTGGCGAGATTCGGATAACCTTGTATAGCAGTTCCGACAATGTCATCGAGCGCAAAGTGGAGTTTCATCAAGCCTTGTCCTTGTCCGAGGTCGCGCATCGTGACCGAAACTTGCAATCCTGTCGGCTTGTAGGTCACGGACTGGACAGTCGTGGTGCCGTAAGGACTTACCGCATTCTGGACAATAGGTACCTGCACGCCCTTGGAGACGCTGGCCGCCTCACCATCGACAACGAGCAGTAGTGGTTCGGCCTCCATGTGCACCTCGCGATTCTCGCGTGCGGCTTGAAAGACGGCATTGATCGACAGGTTCAACGCCTCACCCCCCTGCACTCCCCTAGTGATTTGTCCTAATGCTGATGCGGGTTGTGCAGCCACCTGCGCCAACTTCAACGTCAAATCGGCAGCCGGCGTCACATCCAGCCCCAGGTTGCGTGTCTTGGAGACATCGAACGAGATAATCTCCAATTGCACGACCCAGGACCACGACGGCGCTGTGTCAATGCCGTCGAGCAGTTCATTGACGCGCTGCAGCACTTCGACGGTATCGCCGACGACCACCAGACCATCGGTGAACGTCGCCGACCTGCCGTTCTGGCTTTGCAAAGTCACCAGCGCCGCGGCAAGGTCTTCCTTGGACAGCCTGCGCACCTTGCGCACCAGAACGCCGCGATCCTCCGGACGCGACACCCCCAGGAAATACACGTTCCCTGTACGGGATGCCGCCACCCCGAGCCGCCGAGCGATGACACCCACGACCTGCGGCACCGGCGTATCCACGACATCCAAAGTGACCGCCTGGCTATCCAAATCCGCTTGGCAGACCACGGACACACCGGTCTTGTCGCTCAGATACCGCAGGAACGTCCCCAGCGGCATCGCCTGCACAGAGAGCGTCACTTTCGCTTCGGCACGTTCCTCTTGTGCTTTGGCACCCGGCACATCATCGAGGGCCGCGTAGAGCGCCTGAAACACCGGCTTGCGTGGCTGCTGGAGATTCACCCCCCCCGCCTCTGGCAGCCGGCCGCAGCAATTCAGACTTAGGAGCAGCAACAGAATCGACCACCACGCCCAGCACTTCGGACGGAAGCCCAACCACGGTGCCATCATCAAACTCCACACGACGGCGGTTCCAGTGGATCGCCTTGACGATCCTTCCGGCATACAGACCGGAGTCCACACGCTCTCCCACGCGATAACTCTGGCCGTCACTCAGGGTCATCGATTCGGGGGTGAGACAGACAACAAGGGAGGCTTTGGAGAGCTTCGATTGGAGTTCCGTCAGTTCCCTTTCCAGTTCAATGGATCGGTTACGCTCGTCCTGCAATTCGTTGTAGTATTCCTGTGCCTGTTCCTTTTGAATCGCGAGCGCTCTTTCCGCACTGGCCTTCTCTGTTGCGGGAACGACTTGCTTTGCAAACGGCCGCGGCAGATCCTCGATGGTCGTTCTAAGACCCGGCCTTACTTCCGCCCATGGATTTGTTGCAGCATTTGCCGCTTTGTGGGTAATTTGAACGCCGCCCAGATCGCCCATCGCTGCACGATTCATTTGGGAAATGACGCGTCGGTTCATGAAGTTCACCGACTGGAGCATCAGCCAGACCAGTCCTCCGCAGACCAGCCAGACGAAGAAGCCGTACAACGCTCCCTTGGTCACCAGGCGCGGCCAGTTGTTCCGGATGAACCAGCCAATCAAGCCC
>DATKPA010000124.1:0-21277 GCA_035524355.1 Phycisphaerae bacterium
AAGCAATACCCCATCCCACCCCCCGTTATGCATGATACGCCCTCCACGTCCTGACAAGCCGTTCGGCGGAACGGCCCACATTTATCTGGAGACCCCCATGCGTCATCGCCTCACCCTCGGCATCGCCGCCCTCCTCGCCCCCCTCCTCGCCTCCTCCGTCACCGCTCAGACCACCACCCCCGACTACACCATCCCCGCCCAGCCTCGCCGCCCACAATCCCCCGAAACCCCCCAGCACGCCGCTCGCATCGGCTGGTGGCGCCAAGCCAAGTTCGGCATGTTCATCCACTGGGGCATCTACTCCGTCCCCGCCGGCGTCTACAAGGGCGAAGACGTCAAAGGCATCGGCGAGTGGATCATGAACCACGCCAAGATCCCCGTGAAGGATTACGAAAAATACGCCGCCGATTTCAACCCCACCAAGTTCGACGCCGACGCCTGGGCCCAGCTCGCGCAGGACGCCGGCATGAAGTACCTCGTCATCACCGCCAAGCACCACGACGGCTTCGCCATGTTCAAATCCGAAGCCTCCCCCTACAACATCGTCGACGCCACACCCTTCCACCGCGACCCCATGAAGGAACTCGCCGCCGCCTGCGCCAAACGCGGCATCCGCTTCGGCTTCTACTACTCCCAGGCCCAGGACTGGCACGAACCCAACGGCATCGGCAACACCTGGGACTTCGGCCCCGACGACAAAAAAGACTTCGAACAATACTTCCAGGACAAGTGCATCCCCCAGGTCACCGAAATCCTCAGCAACTACGGGCCCATCGCTCTCGTCTGGTTCGACACCCCGCGCAACGTCATGACCCCCGAACGCGCCGGAAAGCTCGAAAAACTCGTCCACACCCTCCAGCCCAACTGCCTCGTCAGCGGTCGCATCGGCCAGGGCAGCAAAAGCGACTACGACTCCGAAGGCGACAACCACATCCCCCCCACCGTCCGCACCGGCGACTGGGAAACCCCCGCCACCCTCAACGACACCTGGGGCTACAAGGCCCACGATCACAACTGGAAAAAACCCGAAGACCTCGTCTTCAAACTCACTGACATCGTCAGCAAGGGCGGCAACTACCTCCTCAACGTCGGCCCCACCGCCGAAGGCGAAATACCCCCCGAAAGCCAGCAGATCCTCCACGAGGTCGGCATCTGGACGAAAGCCAACGGCGAAGCCATCTACGGCGCCGGCGTCACCCCCTTCGGCGCCGAATTCGGAAAACCCTCCGGCAAAAACGACAGCCGCGGCCGCCCCATCTACGACGCACCCAAGGACTGGCGCTGCACCACCAAGCCCGGCAAACTCTACTTCTCCGTCTTCAACTGGCCCACCGATGGCAAATTCCTCACCCCTCCCATCACCGACAAAGTGAAAGGCGCCTATCTCCTCGCCGACCCCGACCACAAACCCCTCGCCATCGAAAACACCGACAAAGGCCTCTCCATCAGCGTCCCGGAAAAAGGCCTGACCCCATACGCCACCGTCATCGTCGTGGAGACCGAATGAAGAATCACTTGTTCGCTTCTGCAACCGGAGCCGTCGTCGGCAACAGCGTATTCACCGTCGCATCCTGCGGATTCGCCACCCGCACCTCGCCGCCCTCCATGAGCTGCTCACCCGGCGCCGCGACAATGACATCACTCGGAGAAAGACCATCCGTGATCTCCATCGTCATCCCCCGATCCTGCCCCACCTTCACCGGCTGGAAGTGGATCTTCCCATCCTCCACCTTCGCCACCCGCGTCCCGCTCGCATCGAACACCAGCGCGCTCGTCGGAATCGTCATCACCGGATGCTGCTGCTCGACCCCCACGCGCAAGTTGGCATACATCCCCGGCACCAGCGCCCCGTCGTGGTTCGGGAAGTGGACCTCAAACCGCATCACGCGCGTCGCCAAATCGATCGCATCGCTCCGCAACACCACCGCCCCCTTAAACTCGCGCGCGGGATAGTTCCGCACATCCAGATACGCCGGCTCCTCGTTCTTGATCGCCGTCGCATACACCTGCGGCACGCTCACAAACACCCGTACCGGATCCGTCTGCGCGATGTTGAAAATCTGTTTGTTGGGACCCGTATCGGTCGGCGACAGCAGCGCGCCCACATCATAATTCCGCGCGGTAATCACCCCCTCGAACGGCGCGGTAATCCGCTCAAACTCCTTCATCGCCGTGAACCGCTTCAACGTCGCATCCGCCGCCGCAACGTTCGCATTGGCGAGTTCCAGCTCCGCCCTCGACTGATCCAGCGCCGCCGTTTTTTCATCCACCTCCTGCTGCGTCACGGTATTGTTCCCGGAACGCTGAAGATCCTGATACCGCTTCAGCGTCTGCCTCGCCAGCGTCAAATCAGCGTTGGCCTTCGAAACGCTCGCCTGCGCCTGCTTCAGCGCCGCCTCGCTCTGCGTGAGCTGGGCATCCACGTCCGGAGAATCAATTTCCGCCAGCAGATCCCCCGCCTTCACGTGACTGCCGATGTCCACGTACAGCCTGCTCAAAAACCCGTTCGCACGGGTATAAACCGCCGTCTCCTGGTTTGCGCGCACATCGCACGGCCACGTCAAATCCTTCACCGACTTGCTCGGCTGCGGGCGCGCAATGCTCACCACGGGCAGTGCGTTGGCCAGTTCGCTGGCATCGGCGCGGGCCTGCTCCGCCGCCTTCTCGTGCGGCTTGTACCCGATATAAAAAAGGCCCGCGAGCACCAGGCAAAACAGCAGCAGCATGGCGATGATCGTGACCGGGTGCGGACGCTTGAGATCCTTCGGAATGCCATGCTCGTCGACCGGTGCAGGATCGTGAGACTTGGGCGCAGGCGCCGCAGCTTCCGCGACAGCCCCGTTACTCTGAGGTGTGTTTTTCTGATCGGGAACCATTACATCAATTCCTTTTCAACGTGCGTCTCCCGCGCCTTCCGGCGAAGGATACTGTAGACGACCGGGACGAAAACCAGGGTGGCAAACGTGGCCATCGACAAACCGCCGATGACGGCACGACCGAGCGGAGCGTTCTGTTCGCCCCCTTCGCCAAGCCCGAGCGCCATCGGAAGCATGCCAATAATCATAGCAAGTGCCGTCATCATCACGGGCCGCAATCTCGTAATACCGGCGGAAAGCGCCGCGTCATGGGCATTCATACCGAGCAGGCGCTGGTCGTTGGCGAACGTGATCATGAGGATGGAATTAGCCGTCGCCACGCCGATGCTCATGATCGCCCCCATCAGCGCCGGAACGCTGATCGTGGTATGCGACGCCCACAGCATCCACAGAATGCCGGCGATCGCCCCGGGGAGCGCCATCAGAATGATCAGCGGATCGAGCCAAGACTGGAAATTGATGACCATGAGCAGGTAGACCAGCACGACAGCAAAGATCAACCCGTATCCCAGGCCGGAGAAGGAAGCGTTCATGCTCTGGATCTGCCCGAGCAGATTCGCTCGCGACCCGCCCTGCAACTGGCCGCGATACTTGTTCACAACCCCATCGATTTCTTTCCCGGCCGTGCCGAGATCCACGCCCTGCACGCCCATCTCCACATCGAAGGTCGGACGGATGTTGTAGTGCGTGACGTTGGTCGCAGAGAATCCGCGCTCGGTGCTGGAAAGGTTGACGAGAAGCTGGGCGTTATCCGCACGCGTATCGCCGCTGGTGGGAACGACCGGGGTGTTCTCCAGGTCGTTCATCGAATTGATGTTGTACTGCGGCGTCTGCACGTACACGCTGTACTGCACGCCGTTGCGGGGATCGACCCAGTAATTCGGCGAGGTCTGATTGCTCGAGGAAAGTGAGATGAGCAGATCGCTGGCGACATCGCGCTGAGACACGCCCATCAGGCTGGCCAGCGTGCGGTCGACGTTGACACGGAGGTCCGGCGTCTTGGGAACCTGCGCCAGGTGCACGTCGACAATGCCGGGAAGCCCCGAGAGGTCCTTCACCAGGTTCTCTGCAATCCCCTCGTTGTGGGGAACCTGCGGCAGGAGTCCGGCGATTTGCACATCCACGGGCGCCGGAAGGCCGAAGTTGAGTACCTGCGTCACGATATCCGCCGGCGCGAAGAAGAAGGTCAGATCCGGGAATTGTCTCGTCAGCTCCTTCCGCAGCGCATGCGTGTAGTCCGCGGTCGGGCGGTGATTCTCCTTGAGCGCAATGAGAATCTCGCCATCCGCGGGCGACATGATCGAGCCGTCGCTCAGAGAAAGATTGATCGCGCTGTTCGGAATGCCCATGTTGTCGAGGACGGTGCTGATGTCGGCAGCGGGAATGATTTTTCGGATGGCATCCTCCACCCGCGCATAACGCTGTGCCGTTTCTTCGATACGCGTCCCCGCCGGGCAGCGCACGTGAAGGCGAATCTGGCCGGCATCGACCGAGGGGAAGAAGTCCGTGCCGATGAACGGGTACAGGCAGCAGGAAAGGATCACGAAGGCGACGAACCCGCTGACGGCGAGAGATCGGTGAGCGAGGGCCCACTCGAGGAATCCGCCGTAGGTTCGCTGCAGTTTCTCAAACACCCAGTTGAACGGCCGGTGAAGCTGCAGCACGAGCCAGAACATGAGGGCAAGAGCCACGGCGCCGAGGCCGACTTCGGCGAGAAGCGTCGTATTCTTCAGCGACCAGGCCACAGTGTCCACGATCAGACCGTGAATCGACGGCGCCCACGCCCCCACCGGTGAGTAGCCCAAGGCGAAAACGGCGGCCGCAAGAAGAATCAGGAAGGCGACAGTCGCGAGGATGCCCGTCACGCTCGTGAAGAACAACCGCAGGCGTTCGGGCAGTTCGATGTCCTCGTCGGGCACTTGCTGACCATGCGATTTCGCTTCCTGTGCGTGAAGCGCGTGCATGGCGTGAGGATCATTCGTGTCGATGACTCCGCCGTACTGCTCCACCTCCGCCGCCAGCAGGTAATGCACCAGCGTCGGCACGAGGGTGCGGCTCAGCAGGTAGCTGGTCATCATCGCAAACACGACCGCCATCGCCAGCGGGGTGAAAAGATACTTCGCGGCGCCGCTGATGAAGACCACCGGCACGAAGACGATGCAGATGCAGAGCGTGGAGACAAACGCCGGCACCGCAATCTGCGAAGCGCCGTCGAGAATCGCCTGCACAAGCCGCTTGCGCTGGTGCAGGTTTCGGTGGACGTTTTCGATCTCCACCGTTGCATCATCGACAAGGATGCCCACCGCCAGCGCCATTCCGCCGAGCGTCATCACATTCAGCGTCTCCCCCAGGAACGACAGCACGATGATGGACACGAAAATCGAGAGCGGAATGGAGAGCATGACGATGAGCGTGCTGCGCCAGCTCCCCAGGAAGAGCAGAATCATGAGCGCGGTGAGGCTGGCCGCGATCGCCGCTTCCTTCACCACTCCCCAGACCGACGCCCGGACGAAGATTGACTGATCGAACATCGGCGTGATCTGCAGTTCCTTCGGAAGCGATTCGCGGATCTGCGGAAGTTTGTCGAGCACGGCCTGCACCACCGAAAGCGTGGACGCATTTCCCGCCTTGAGAATCGGCTGCAGCACGCCGCGCTTTCCGTTCGCGTGCACCACGTTCGTCTGCACGGCAAAACCGTCGCGGACGTGGGCGACATCGCGAAGATAAATCGTGGTCCCATTCACACTCTTGATCGGAATGGCGTTCATCGACTCCGGGGTGGGAAGCGTGCTGTTGAGAAGAACGGGATATTCCTGCTTGCCGATCTTCGTGGTGCCCGCGGGGAGGATCAGGTTCTGCGCGTTGACGGCGTTGGAGACGTCCGCGGGGGAAATGCCGTAAGCGTAGAGCTTGTCGGGATCGAGGTCCACGATCACGTTGCGCATCTTCCCGCCGTAGGGATACGGAATCTGCACGCCCGGAATCGTGATCAGTTGCGGACGGAGGAAGTTGACGGCCTGATCGAAGAGATCCTGCTCCGGCATTGTGTCGCTGCCGATCGAGAGTTCCAGGATCGGCACGCTCGAAGCGTTGTACTGGATGATCAGCGGCGGCTGGGTTCCCGGCGGCATCATGCGCGTCGCGGTCTGCGAGATTGCCGTGATCTGCGAAATCGCCACGTCAATCTTCGCATTCTTCTGGAAGTAAATCTTGGTGACGCTGACCCCGTTGAGCGATTGACTTTCAATGTGCTCGATGTCGTTCACCGTCGTCGTGAGAATGCGCTCGTACGGCGAAACGATGCGCTGCTCCATCTCCTGCGGCGACATCCCCGTGTAGTTGAACACCACGGAAACGACCGGAATATCGATCACCGGGAAGATGTCGGTGGGCATCTGGGTGATCTCGTAGATCCCCAGGATGATGACCAGAAGCGCCGCCACGACAAACGTGTAAGGGCGACGGAGTGCCAAACGCACTATCCACATGGTGAGGTCCTATCTCGCCGGACGTCAAGGACGTCCATGGCGTTACTTCAATGCGCGTGTCAGCGGCTTCGATTTCGAAGCGGCCAGGGCGAGGGCGCGCGATGCTTCCTTGCGTGTCTTATGGTTCCTGGCGGCGCTCTGGCATTGGGAGGCATTCTGGCGGTCGGGGAGTTCGAGCGACCCGAAGACGCCCTGCAGCAGTTTCATGGCCGCGCGGATGGTTTTTCGCTGCGAGTCCGTCAGCGGCTTCAGCTCTTCCTCGACGCGATTCCGCACTGCCGCCCATGCGGTATCGAGCATGTCCCTGCCGAGGCGCGTAATGGCAAGCTCCAGTTGCCGGCGGTCGTCGGAACATCCCTTGCGCGTCACCATACCCTTTGCGACAAGGCCCGCGATCAGCCGCGAGGTCGTCGGCAAAGAGGCGCCGCATTGTTCTGCTATCTCGGAAAGGCTGGCCTCCGGATGTCGATCGATAAGCACCAGGGCGCGAAACTGCGGGAGCGAAAGGCCTTTCCGATGCGGCTGCATCTGCGCACGAATGAACCAGATGATCGGCGGAACGCCAATCACGACTTCGTGGGCGGCGGCGAGAACGCTGGAATTAGTTGTAGTGGACAATAGTTGCATGGTACAACCGTATACTCGCCACAACCAACTTTCAAGGAAATGGGGCGTCAATCCGGTGTAAATGCCTAATTCAGGATGATCACAATAAGGCTTCTCAAATCAATTTCTGGTTCAGGCACCCTGCAATGGGCGAGAGGGGCACCGGGCGCATCGGCGCGCAATTGCGCGCCTTCGCAGGAGCGAAGTGGCCCGATTACAATCCGATGATGCGGACGAATTCGCAGGAAAATTTCGCCTTCCAGATTGTCCAGCGCCTCCAGCAGGCGGGGCACGTCGCGTATTGGGCTGGCGGTTGCGTCCGCGACCGCCTGATGGGCGGCACGCCGAAGGATTTCGACGTCGCCACCTCTGCTCGGCCGGAAGAAGTGCTCACCCTCTTCCCGCGTGGACAGAAGGTCGGGGTCGCCTTCGGTGTCATCCTCGTGCGGGAGAAGAAGCTGCAGGTTGAAATTGCCACATTTCGCGCCGACGGTGATTACTCCGATGGCCGCCATCCGGATTCCGTCCGGTTTACCAATGCGGAAGAGGACGCAAAACGTCGCGATTTCACCTGCAACGCACTCTTTCTCGACCCCACCACGAGTCAGCTCCACGACTTCGTCGGCGGGCAGCGGGACATCGAAGCAAAGATTCTGCGGGCCGTCGGCAATCCCCATGCGCGTTTCGCCGAAGACCATCTGCGAATGCTGCGCGCCGTGCGTTTTGCTGCCCGGCTCAGCTTTACGATCGATGCCGACACGCGCTTGGCAATCGAAGAACTCCAGAAAAAGATCGAAGGGATCAGCCGGGAGCGCATCGGCGAGGAACTCCGCATGATGCTGGAGCATCCGACCCGGGTGGCCGCGCTCGATTTATTGGCGTCGTTTCCCGGCATGTTTTCGGCGGCGCTCGGCATCACCGCAAACCCCCTTGCCGCCGAACGCGACTGGCCCGTCGTCTCCGGCCTCCCCGCCGAAGCCTCGCGCGCACTGGTGTTGATCGCCATGCTCCTCGACATGGAGGTGGCGGAATTCGCCGAAACCATCGCAACTCTCCGCTCGCGCCTGATGCTGAGCAACGACGAAACCGACGTGATGACATGGCTGTCCGGGAAGTTGCCCGCACTGGAGGACTGGGAAGACCTCTCCAAGGCAACGATGAAGCGCATGATGGCCGACCGCTGGTGGCGCGATCTCGACGCGCTCTATCGCGCGGATCCGGCGAACGCCGACGTGCTCTTGGCCTTCGGCGAGCGCGTCGCCATGCTGCAGGATGAGGGCGTGTCTCCTCCGCCATTCGTCACGGGCGACGTGCTGATCAAACTCGGCGTCGCGCCCGGCCCCGCGTTCAAGGGCTGGCTCGATGCACTCTATGACCGTCAGTTGAACGGCGAGTTCTCACGCAAGGAAGACGCCGTGGAGGCCGCACGAAAGCTGCTTCAGGGCAATTAGCGCGGCGCGGTGGCGGGGGCAGACATCGGCGCCGGGTGCGTGTTCGTCAGCATCGCCCCACGATCAATCCACCAGATCGCCCCGCACGCAATACCCAGCAGCAGCAAATAGACCAGAATTCGAGCAGCACGACCGGCACGCGGGCGCGAGGGAATGGCAGAGAAATCCGGCGGTTGATTCGACATGCGTTCGAAAGATAAAGCACGAGGCACGATCGGAGCAACCCGATCGTGCCTCGCGTCGTTATGCAATCTGCCGCCGCTCGCTCAGTACGGCGTATTGATCGTGTGCGTGCCCGCACTTGCCGAGCTGGTGTTCCCCGTGGAATGCGCCGGAATCACGCTGCTGGTCTTGTTCGACGGAACGCTTCCCGCGGTTCTCGCGCTCTTGCGCTGCTGCAGCAGCCAGTCGAAGAGCTCACCCTTCGCATAAACCGTTTCCCACACGTCGTGACCCAGGGCCCCGTACGTGTTGATCTTCGCATGCCCGCCGAGCGAGTTCACCTTGTCCACCATGCTGGTGTCGTTCCAAACGCCCGCGAACATATCGCCATCGTTGTGGAATGCCCAGATCGGCATATCCACAAGATTCTGCGCATCCTTTCCGTCATAGGACGAGCTGCCCATCGGCACCAGCGCCGCGAACCGGTCCTTGTATTTGGCCCCGATCGCCCACGTTCCATATCCGCCGGTGGAAAGTCCCGTCAGGCTCACGCGGTCCTGGTCCACGTGGTACGCCGCCGAAACCGCGTCGAGTTCTGCAATCGCGTCGGCGGCCGCTTCAGAGTTTTCATCCCATCCGCCCGACGATGACTGCGGGAAAATGCAGATGAACGGGAAGTCGCTCTGGCGGTCGTGAACGAACGGAGCGAGACCCACACGCATGTTCGCCCGCGCATCACTCCCACCCTCGCCCATCCCATGCAGGAAGATGATGACCGGATACGCCTGCGTTGGGCTATAGGCCACTGGCACAAACAGGCCGTACTTCCGCTCCCGGTCGCCGCGATGCAGCGTCTTGATCATGAACCCCGTCGGCCCGTCGGAAACCGAGTTCAGCGCGTCGCTGCGCGCTCCGTTGCAGCCGGTCAACGCAGAGACACCAGTGAAAAGAAGGCAGGCAGCCAACGCGGCGGTCAGAATACTCTTCATCGGAAGGGCTCCTCGCGAAAAGGAAAGAAGGTGATTTTCTATCATCGGTCAGCGTACGATATTTTTGTGAGTCAAACGGCAGAAGCGAACGGCCGGTAAATCCCTCCAGATACGGTCGCCAGAATGCGGCAGATTTTACATCAGCAGCCGGAATCGCCAAAATGGTCGTTTTGATTCCGGTAAACGAGGTTTCGCAAATGTCCGAATCGCCTTCCGCACAATCCTCCGCCGCCCCAACCGCCCCCCCCCATGGCCACCGGCCCGGACATGCCCCGGCCCCTCAGGGCCAGCGCCCCGCCTCCACGCCCGTCCGCCGGCAATTCGTCTCCTTCGCGTTTTACAAACTACAGCCCGAATTCCGCCGCATCCCCGAAGCCCACCAGCGCGCCATGCTCAACCAGTTCGCCGATCTCGTTGAAGCCAACGACCGCCAGAAGATGATCCTCCTCACCTACTCCTGCATCGGCACCCGCGCCGACGTCGACATCATGTTCTGGAAAATCAGCTTCAATCTCGACGACGTCCAGAACTTCTCCGCCGCCATCAACCGCCTCCCCATCGCCGGCTATCTCACCACCCCGCACTCTTTCCTCGCCCAGACCAAACGCTCCACCTACATCGACAAGCTCGACCCCTCCCACGATGAATCCCGCACCGTCATCAAGCCGGGCAAACACAAATACGTCTTCGTCTACCCCTTCGTCAAAAAACGCGAGTGGTATCTCCTCTCCAAGCAGGCCCGCCAGGGCATCATGGATGAGCACATCGAGATCGGCAACAAATACCAGTCCGTCCGCCTCAACACCACCTACTCCTTCGGCCTCGACGACCAGGAATTCGTCGTCGCCTTCGAAACCGAAGACCCCGGCGACTTCCTCGACCTCGTCCAGGAACTCCGCGAGTCGGAAGGCTCCCGCTACACCGAACGCGACACCCCGATCTTCACCGCCGTCCAAACCCCCATCCGTGAGCTGATCAAAAACATGGCCAACATCTGACGTTCGAACCCCACGTTCGGATTTCCGCTTTCAGGCGGCGTCGACTGCCGATGCGGAGCGAGGCGCAGTTCGTCTCCCCCATCCCCCGACCGTCTGAAGGCGGAACTCCGAACTACGCCCCAATCTCCGCCGAAACCTGCACAGCCGCCGCCATCGTACGCACCGCCACCAGCGTCACATCATCCGCCAGTTCCTTCTCCGCACAGAACCGCTTCACATCCTCCAGCACCGCCTGAATGCGCGACTGCGGATCACTCTCCGGTTGCCCCTTCACCGACGACAGCGCCGCACACAACCGCTGCAGCCCATACTGCTCGCCGTTGCCTGCCTCCGCCTCCACCACCCCGTCCGTGTAGAGCATGATCGATGCCCCCGGCTCCAGGATGAATCCCTCCGTCTTGTACGTCTCGTTCGCATCCACCCCCAACACCAATTGCGGCTCCATCTCCAGCGACACAAATTTCCCATTCCCTCCCCCACGCTCCACCAGCGGCGACGGATGCCCCGCCGTCGCAATCTCAATCGAGCTGCTCCGCGGGTCCAGCACAATCACGAGCATCGTCACGAACTGCCCCCGGAACCCCTGCGTGCAAAGCTGCCTGTTCACTTCCTGCAGACACCGCCCCGGATCCTGGTATCGCGCCAACGTCGTGCGGACCAGCAACTGCGTCGTCGCCATGAGAAACGCCGCCGCCATCCCATGCCCCGTCACATCTCCGATGACGATCGCCACCTTTGATGGCACCTCCGCTCCCGAAACATCCGCCGGATCCGCCGTGCGCTTCGAATAACTCGGCGCCGGCAAATCAAACCAGTTGTAAAAATCCCCGGAAATATGGCTCGCCGGAAGGTTCGCCGCCGACACCTCCAGCCCCGCCGGCACATTCTGCGAATCCGGCAGCCACGCCAATTGTATCTGCCGCGCCTGCTCCATTTCCTTCGCCAGCATGTCATGACGCGAACGCTCGTAGCGCACCCGGCTGCGGATCATGAAGT
The DNA here is from genome assembly GCA_035524355.1 of Phycisphaerae bacterium. GTDB lineage: Bacteria > Planctomycetota > Phycisphaerae > WQYP01 > WQYP01 > DATKPA01. Next base: position 11,567 of record DATKPA010000124.1, read on the forward strand.
ACGACGTCGACGCCAGGATGCCCGTCACCGAAATCGAGAGAAATATCGCCCAGAACATCGCCTCTTTGAAGAGGTCCTGCACCAGCCCCTCCGCATCCGACACCGGCGCCGACGCCAGCACCGTCCACCGCCGGCCAGGCAAATCCTTGATCGGCTCGAAGACCACAATCCGGCTTGAACTCCCATCCCCTCCCAGCACCGCAGACTTGTTGATCACCCGCGCCCCTTTGTCATCCCCGTGCAGCAGCGACTCCATCTCTTTCCGCGCCGCCGGCGAAAACTGCGACAGCACGTTCCCCCCGATGAATTTCGGATTCTCTGACACCAGCACCGTCCCCGCATCGTCCACCAGCGCCGCGTTCACCACCCCCTTCTCATTGAGCGAGTCGAAGAATCGTGACTTTATCTCGCTCACCGGCACCACCGCCACCACCGTCCGCGGCTTCAATACCGGCATCAGCCGCACCGCCCCCGGCTGCGCCGGCTCGCCCCCCGGAACCACGTCCACCGGCCGAAGACCCGTCGCGGCCATCGCCGGCACTGCAATAATGTGATAATCCCCGATCGCGCTCCCCTCTGGTGCCTTGTACAAATGGCTCATTGAAGTTTCTTTGAGCCCCCTGAACCAGTCCAGATGCACCCGCGCCAGCGCCTCCCCGAACGCCTGCGACTGCTCCGGATAGTGTCCCACCAGCCGCCCCGTCTCGTTGTCCACAACGAACAGATTCTCCACCCGCCCCTTCAACTGCCGCCACATCAACCCCATCGCCCGCTGATCCACCAGCGCCGGCCGACTCTCCAGCCACTGGCGGAACGGCAGTCCAAGCCGCCCGCGCACTTGGACCGGAGGGGCGGGCTGCGTAACCGTGGGGTCAGATTCGTCCAGCAAAAATGCTTCCAGGTCCGACATGATGGAGACGTAATAACTCTCGATTCCCACCGAGGTCTGCTCTGCGAGCGTATCCAGGTGCTCACTGCTTTCGCGGATCGCCTGCGAACGCGCAGAGCGATACACCGACCGCGCCGCCCCCAACACCACCAGCACCACCACCCCCAACAGGACCAGGTGGAACAGCAGCACCTTCCTCGCATATCGCTTCACTGCTTCGAGCATGTCGACCTGCCTCTGCCCCCGCTGCTCTGTGGTTACAACACGCAACCCACGCTTCGGTTTCAGTTGCGACGCTCGCACAACGTGCGCCCTGCTCAGGGTAGGACCCCTGAGCGTGTTCGGCAAATAAAATCGCCGCCGCCAGGCAACCCGCCCAGCGCATCACTCCCTGCCATCTATTAGTTGCGCCGCAGCCAGATAGCTTTCATAATTCTGCCGCATTTCCTTCAGCGAATCCCCGCCGAACTTCTCCACCATCGCCCGCGCAATCTCAAACGCAATCACATTTTCCATCACCACGCTCGCCGCCGAGATCGCCGAAATATCGGACCGCTCCCACCCCGCCTCCGATTCCTCCTTCGTCCGCAGATCAATCGACTTCAACGGTTTCCCCAGCGTGCTGATCGGCTTCATCGCCCCACGCACCACCACTGGCCGCCCGTTCGTCATCCCTCCTTCCAGCCCGCCCGCATTGTTCGTCTTGCGCACAAACCCCAGCGACGGTGAATTCTTCTTCGCCGCATCAAACGCAATCTCATCATGCACCTGCGACCCCGGCCGCCGCGCCACCTCAAACCCCATCCCGATCTCCACCCCCTTGAACGCCTGAATCCCCACCACCGCCGCCGCGATCCGCGAATCGAGCCGCCCGTCCCACGTCAAACAACTCCCTATCCCCACCGGACACCCAAACACATGACACTCCACGATCCCGCCCGCCGTGTCCTTGTTCATCTTCTGCTGATTGATGAACTCGCGCATCGCCGCATCCGCCGCCGCATCGGGACAGTAGACCTCGGACGCATCGCGCTTCGCCAGCAATTCGAGCCAATTTTCCTCGGTGACTTCAAACGCCCCCGTCGCCTCCCCCACCGTCCGCACAAACCCAAACACCTCAATCCCAAACTGCTTCAGCAAACACTTCGCCAGTCCCCCCGCCGCCACGCGCACCGTCGTCTCCCGCGCACTCGCCCGCTCCAGCACCTCCCGGCAATCCGACGTCAGCCACTTCACCGCCCCCGCCAGGTCCGCATGCCCCGGCCGCGGCCGATGCAACGCCGGCGTCGCGCTCGGATCATCCAGCCGATTGTCCTTGTTCGGCACCATCAGCGCGATCGGCGACCCGATCGTCTTGCCCATCCGCACCCCCGTCAGATACTGCACCTGGTCCGTCTCAATCTTCTGCCGCCCCCCGCGCCCGTACCCCCCCTGCCGCCGCTGCAGTTCCCGATTGATCAAATCCGTATCCACCGGACACCCGTGCGGCATCCCTTCAATCAGCGCAATCAACGCCGGCCCATGCGATTCGCCCGCGGTACGATAAGTAAGTGTCGCCATAGTCCCGCAATTATATACCCCGCACCGCTCTCGCGCAAGGTCGGCGGCCAAGTGTTCGGAGCTTCGCCTTCAGCCGGCAATCGCCAATGCGCAGCGAGGCGCCACCTTTCACTCAACACCGCCCCAAAAAGAGTCCTCTCCAAATACCGGAATGCCGCTGCAATGGCATCTGAAAAAGTCGGGCCTATTTCCACGCTACTCCCCTGAGACCCCTTCGCTTCTCCTCGCAGGATGCCAGGATTTTCCCAACTTTTTCGTTGACCGTCAGCGGCGGAAGCAGTAGCCTTTGGTTTGGCATATGAAGGATGCGGGTTCACTGGCTCACTTCTGTCTGGCCTGTTCTTGACTCCCTCCAACCCGCGTTTGCGTGCGAAATACAACGATGTGCAGCGATGGGGTACGCCATGTCGCCAGCCGAGCCCGATTCAACAAAATCGGCACTTCTCGAAAGTTATTCTCATGGCTTCGTTTAGCTTTTCCATCGTTTCCGCTGCTGCGATTGCTTGGTTGAAGTGATCGCAAGATGAAGGGTTCGTTAATTACACTTGAGAGACGACTATTCCTGATAGACGTCCCAAACTTCTTACGATGAAGCAATTTCAATCGGCGATGATCGTCCGTCAAATCCAATGAGGAAATCCCCGCTGGAACGTTCGCTCGTGAAATAGCTCGCCACTTCTCTGCTCGCGGTCAGTAGTTTTTGCCGAAAATTGATGCCTTCTTTGGTTAGACCAGGCAATTCCTCCGGGGCGCATTTCAGTGCAGTATCCCGCAGATTTGAGTACGCACGCCTCGGGGCGTGCGCAAACTTGTATTGCTTCTGTCTTCATCTCTTATATCGGAGCTTAATATGGCGCGAAAGGAAAGCGAATTCAGGCTCGATGTTCCGCTCGATGCCTCCGCAATTGAAGGCTTCCAACCCGAGCATAAGCTCAAGGTCCTTGTCATCGGACGAAGCGGCCCTCTTCAAAGCCAGGTCGTCACGCTGAACAATAAAGGCCTCGGCACGGCGCGTTTCAGCTTGCCCAGCCAGGTCGGCGGCCTGTCGGTGTTAGTGGGCCCGGAAGCGGCCTCAGACCAGGACCTGCAGAGCATGCAGACTCTCACCGTCACGCTCTCGGCAAGCCAAACACGCGATCTCTCGGAACTGAAATTCCCACCCATTCTCATCCCGCCGTTCTACTGGTATTGGTGGCCGCGCTGGTGCCGCCGCTTCGTGATCCGCGGACGCGTCGTCTGCCCCGATGGCAGCCCGGTTCCCGGTGCCAAGGTCTGCGCCTTTGACGTCGATTGGTGGTGGTGGTGGATAAGCAAATTCCAGATAGGCTGTGCCGTCACCGATGCATCGGGCAGTTTTGAAATAACCTTTACCTGGTGCTGCGGGTTCTGGCCTTGGTGGTGGTGGCGTATTCGCACCTGGCAGCGAGATCCTTATCTCGCCAAACTGATCATTCCACTGCTCGAGCGCTCACCGGCTATACCCCGCATACCCCTTCCAGATCCGCAGCCCGACGTCGCGGTTTTCCATCAAATCCTTGGCCAGGGCGCTGTAGCTCCCGGGTCCTTCGCCACGGCCCGCAGCGCCAACCTCTCAGCCTCCGGCCAATTCGATCCCAGCTCCGTGGAAGCGCTCCGGCAGCCCTTGCTTGCCCTCTTACCGGCCTCCGCCGAACTCGAAAGGCTGCGTGTCTGGCCGTGGTGGCCCTGGCGTCCCTGGTGGGACTGCTCCCCCGACATCATTTTCAACGTCACCCAAAACTGTCACGACAAGGAAGTCGCCATCGTCAATGAAGGCCTCTTTGAAGTCCGATGGGATGTGCCTACTCATTTGAACGTGACTTTGACCGCCAATGATCAGGCCTGCTGCCTCCCGGGATGCCGCAACCCCGCCGACTGCCCCGAAGGCGATTGCCTCGTCATCTCCAGGGTCTGCGACGACGTCCTCAAGTTCATTGGCGGCAACCCCGGCGCGCCCGCCACTCCCGCCGGATACCTCAATCCCAATGTCTCCGCCACCACCGGCGACAGGCCCTACGGCGGAGCTGTCTTGATCGCAGGTCTCTTCGGAAGTCTCGCTCAGGTCGATTACTACGAATTCGAAATCTTCCAGGGCGCATGGAATCCGATGCCCGTCGGCGGAGCCGTAGGTTTCTCTCGCACCTACTGGGGCCCAAAACTCGGTGGCGGTCCCGTGGACTTCTACGACGCTCCCTTCCCCATCACGCCGATCGGTGGACGCAACGTCATCGAATCCCGCGAACACTTCGAAGCCAACAATGATCCCGCGAGTTGGGGCCTCACCAGGTTCTGGGTTTCCAACTGGGACTTGCTGATCGAATGGCTGACCGAATCCTTCAACGATGGTACTTATCAGTTACGCGTCCGCAGTTGGAAGCTCGCTGACCTTTTGGCCGGGGCCAACCTCGCCAATTCGCGCGTGCTGCCATTATGCGACACGAAGAATGACAACGGCGTAACCATTGCCGTCGACAATCGCTTCATCGGCCCGGACGTCGCCGGCGTCTGCGGTGCCGGCACCGTCCATCTCTGTACCACGGAACCCGATACCGGCTTCATCTCCGTCAAGATCCTCGACAGCAATCTCGTCGAAAAGACCGATGTCGGCGCCTGCGGCAAGGTCGACCTCGCTAAAGGTGACATTCTCGAGGTCGTCTTCAAGGCATACGATCTGCAAGGTGGTCTCGCCAGTTACGGCCTCCTATCCACGTATGGCAACAGTCTTGCCGTCGATCTGATGCCGATCGGTACCTTGGCCCCCGCAGCTCCTTCCGGCGCTGTTCCTTCCGCCAGCCAGGTCGGCCCCACCTACGGAGATGCACGTGGTCAGGGCGCCGTTGCCCCAGTCTGGACCGGTGGCACCATCCGCCTGCGCGTGCCCGCCGTTCAGGCTTTCCCCGAAACCTGTTGCTACCAATTGCAGCTTACTGCCTATAAGCGAACTGTCGTGAGCTGTGACCACGGCTTCGCGATGGGCAACCTCAGCGAATACAGCTTCATGGTCGTTGTTTAACCAAGGTGGGGATGGGAGAGCTACCCTGCTCTTCCATCCCCAACCCGCGATGTCGATCGTCAGATGCGATTCTACTGGTTAACCTTGGGTATTCTCGCCACCTGGCGGATCACCCACTTGCTGCAGGCCGAAGATGGCCCCTGGAACTTGATGGCGCGCCTTCGCCACGCCGTCGGACAGGGCTTCTGGGGCCACTTGCTCGACTGTTTCTACTGCCTCAGCCTGTGGGTGGCTTTGCCTCTCGCTTTGACCATCGGCCAGGATTGGGTCGAACGGCCCATCCTCTGGCTGGCTCTTTCAGCCGGATCCATCGCTCTTGAGCGACTCCTCCCGGAAAAAACTCCTCCCGCACTCTACAGCGAAGATCAGGAGACCAATCATGTCCTGCTGCGGCAAGAATCGGGCGATGTATCCTCCGATCAGAAGTCCGAATCCCATCCCCACGCCTAGTATTCCTTCCCAACAGCGAGGCCTGCGATTCAAAGTCGTATTGGAGTACACAGGGCCTACAGGGCTGACCGCCATCGGCCCGATTTCCGGGCAACGCTACCGTTTCAACCATCCTGGCGCCCGATTGGAAGTGGACCCTCGCGATCGCCCGTCACTCGCCGCAGTGCCGCATCTGCGCCAGGTTTAGGCGCGGCGGATCTGCATCGGCCCACCAATCGGCCATTCTCCCCCCTGCCTCTCACCCCTGCGGCTGCGGCACCACCACCGGCTTCGCATACAAAGCCGCCGTAATCAACCGCCCATCCGTTGCATCCGCACTCTCCAGCACACCCTTCCACGCACCCGGAAGCACCGCCTGCACATCAATCCCGAACAGCCGCTCCAGCACATACAGCACCGAAATCACCTTTGCCGGAATCGTCCTGCTGCTCCCGCTCGTCAAACGCAGCGCCCCCGTCGCCGGATCAACGCACCCTTCCGGTGCATGCTTCAGGCACGTCATCGCATGCGTCTTCAACACATTGAACAGCTCCGGAAAATACTCCGCCAGCGTGCTCGTCAGCCCCAGGTACGTCGGCACCGCCAGCGGCTCGAGCGCCGCGATCATCCGCTCCGCCGTCGCCCCCGGATTCAGCACATTCGCCGGAAGAATTCCCGCATCCGCATTGAACGTGGCCACCAGTGACTGCGCCGTCTTCTGAGCAAATGCATACGAATAGTCCGCCGTGTGCAGATCGTTATTGTTCTGGAAGTACGTCGTCAACATCAGATTCGCGCAGAACGTCTTCACCGCCAGGTACAGGCTGCCATGCGCCCGTTCCAGAACTTCGCCCGCCCCGACAAACGCCGTCACTTCCGCCCCCGTCCCCACCTTCTCCGACTCCGCCTTCAGCAGCCCGTTCCGCCGCTCCGGATCCCAATGATCCCGATTCTCCATGTTCGTCAGCAGCTCGCGCGCAAACGGCAACCGCGTCTTCGCCCACGGTGTGTCATCCGCCAGCAACGCATAGCTCGTCAGCAGATACACACCGTTCAGCAAAACCTCCGTCGACATGAACGACCCCGCCCCCGTTCGATTCGCGCTCTCATACGCCGAAACCCCCGCCGGCGTGTAACAGCCGTGATACCCAAAGTCGTGCGCGAACGTCATCCCCCCTTCGCGCAACGGGGCGGGGTCAGTCGGCGACTCCGCATCCATCGGAAAACGAACCTTGTCGTGATACGCATAGCTCGTCGTGCCCAGATCGAAAATATTCCGGATCACCCACGGATTCCGATACAGCTCCCACGGCAAATGATCCACTGCCTGATCCAGCGCGTTGCGATACCCCCGTCCCCCCTCCTGCTCGCTCCCGCCGCTGATCACCGCAAAGTACGGCACCCCCTCCGCATCGATCAACTGCGTGTTCGCCTCATACGCCCGAATCCCCCGGCTGATCAGCGAAAGCTTCTCCGCATCGCCGCACGCTGCAGTGGTCCGGCTGTCCAGGCTCCCACACGACTCCCGAATCTTCTGATGATTCTGCAGCAGAAAATTCGCAACCGCTTCCACCCGCGGAAAATAAACCGTATACAGATAACGGCCGGACGTGGCCACGCTGCTCTGCGTCGCGCTGCCCCCATGATAAAACGCAAACGCCAGATTCACCGTGCGTTTCATCCGTGGCCCCACCTTGATCGCAATCCCGCCGCTGCTGCTCGTCGGATCGATCGCCGACGTCCCGCCCGCAATCTGCTCCGCCAGGTTCGCCGACAGAATCGTGAAGATCTCATCCTTCACCGGCGCCGCCGCCAGAATCCACTCCCCCGCCCGACCGATGCCGCACATCGTCTTGCTCGACCAATCCACCGGCCGCAGCGAACCCTCACCCCGATAGTTCAGCCCAACAAACGCCGTCGCCGGCGAATCGCTGCCGGAGTTGTCAACGATCATCTCAATGAACAGTCCCGGCACCGTGGCGTACTGCAGATTGCCCGACCGCTTCGGGTTCGGCAGCGCCGCGTGCGGCGTGAACACCCGCAGCGTAATCCCCGCCTCCCCCGTCGAGAACTCATCCACGCAAGGCGTGAGATTCCGCGTAATCGCATCCGCCGAGAGAATCCGCCAACTCGAGTAGTTGCCCGCATTTTCAATAAAAGGAAACGCCGTCGTCGTACCGTCACGCGTGACTGTCACGAGCAGGTCCGCATTCGATGTCGTGGCGAGCCGCTGGTCGTCAATGCCGATGCCTTTCCCGGCAGCCCCGAAAGTCAGCGACGCCCAGGCGCCCAAAGGAGAGTGGTTGGTCTGGAACAGGGGAGTGGACATGGTTGCTTCCTCTTGTGATGGAGCGGAATGAAACGAGAGGCGGGATTGTACCGGCATGAGCAAAAATGTTTAAGCGAACCAGCCGCGATTGATGCCCCTGCGAAGGGGATCGAACGGGATCAAAAGGCAAGCGAACGGGATCCATGGGGAACGACCATGCAAAATGGCTGCAAAAACAAATCCGCCGCGGGGTTGCCGCGGCGGATTGATTCGTTCAATTGTTGAAGACGCTCAGGCATTCCGGCGACGGTTGATGAGGGCCAAAGCACCCAGGCCGATAACACCGAGGCTGGCCGGTTCCGGAGTGGCGCCGCCACCGCCGAGAGTGACCGTCACGCCCTTCTTTTCGATGTAGGCGAAATCCGCCGCAGCGGGTGCCGCCGTGTGGAGAACATTGTCAATCACCACATGGAACGCAGTGGCGGTCGCACCAGGCTTGCTCGCAAGGGCACCGTCTGTCCAGATTGCCGCGGTGGTTCCGGGCGGAGCAGTATAAGTGCCGGTGCCGCTGGCCAGCAGAGCGCCGTTGGTACCAAAGATCAGGATGGAGGCGCTGTCGCCGCCGGTGCCGCCGCCGGAGGCGAAGTAGTCGCCGACTTCAGACACGAAATCCACGAGGGCCATCGGCGCCTGCGAAGTCACGTCGAAGCTGAGCTTGACGCCGAGGATATCGGAATCAGCCGGGCCGGACGACGAGGAGACGAAGGGAAGCGTCCCTGCGATCGGGAAGTTGAGCGACCCGAGAACCCCGCCACCCGTCAGGGTGCCCGGGCCGTAGTACGACGGAGCGCCGGGATCACCGTAGTTGTAAGTGTTCGAATCGTGGTCGTTGGTTTCGGTGATGTTGGTCACCGAAATGCCGCCGCTGCTGAGGGGGGCATAGTGAATGATCGAGGCTTTAGCCCCGGTCGCAACTGCCACCGATGAAGCGGCGGCAAGAACGATAGCGGTACGAAGCGAAGTTGCCATTCTGTTTCTCTCCCTTTTCCACGGACACGCCGGGAATACAAGTGCCTCGGTGACTTCAATCATCAACGACACGCCAGTCGAATCGATCTCCTGCGGGCGAAAACCGCGCGCGACTTGATCGAAAGACCATAATTCCAAAAATCTAAGGAGGATTCTGCGACAGGCGGGGCTCTCTCTCCCACCGCGTCAGGTTGCTAAATATGTACAACCCAACAGAATCAACACTGGAACATACCGCAAGGATGAGGCATGTCAAGGCAAAATGGGAAAAACAGTGCGCCAAGAGGGCTATTCTCGGCACTGTCGGATAAAGGCATTTGTAGCAACAGTATACATGCATTAATTCGTCATTAACTGTTAGCGGGATCGGGATGATTAGGAATGGAGGAAGGGAGGACTACTCCCCTGTTGGAGGTAAACAGAAGCGGCGAAAGTCCTTTTGCCAGCAGACGAACGGCTTCAACTGGCGGCGGTTTTGCGGGAACTGGATCCGGCGGCGCCGCG
>DATKPA010000125.1:0-23676 GCA_035524355.1 Phycisphaerae bacterium
TATTGTCGTTGAGAAAAAGCGTGCCGGTGCCGGAGAGGTTGCCGCCGCTGAACGTCAGGACGGTTACCGCATTGGTGACGCCGTTGTCGATGGTGATGATGCCGTTGTCGACGATATCGCCGGTCGCGCTGACCGTTGCGCCACCTAAGATGTTCAGCGAAGTGCTACTGTTGGTGAGGCCGCCGATGGTGCTGGTTCCGCTGATTTGAATCACGCCGCCGCTGGAACTGGCGAGGGTGCCGCCGGTGACGGTGGAGCTGTTGATATTCACGGTTCCGCCGGCGGCGGAGAGCAGGCCGCCGCCGCCCTGAGTGACGGTGATTGAATTAATGTTCAAAGACCCGGCGGTCGCTTCGAAAAGGTTGTTGTTAGTCATGTTGTTCGACTGGAGGAAGAGCGTTGTGCTGGCGACGTTGGCGTTGACGGTGCCGTTGTTCAGCAGAAGCGCGTTGATCTGGCCATGGCCGTTGATGGTGTGGTTGGCGGTCTGCGTCAAGGTCACGTTGGCGGCGGTATTCAACTGGGCGCAGACGGGATTGCTGTTGTCGTCGAGGAAGAGCGTCCCATTGCCGGTCAGCGACGTATTGGCGGCAAACCCGATGGTGGTTACCGCATTCGTGCTGCCGTTGTCGACGGTGATGGTGCCGTTATCTGTAACTGTCGGACCATTGATGGTGAGATTTTCATTCCCTGAAATCTGCAGATTTCCGCCGGTGTTGAGGGTCAGCGAATCGATGGTCACGTTGATGTCCAGAACGGTCGGCGACGGCGCGCCGATGATGACGTTGTAATCGCTGACACCATTATTGCCGTTGCTGGGGGGATTGACGGCACTGGGGGACCAGTTGCCGGCGCTGCTCCAGAGAGTGGAGTTCGTACCCGTCCAGGTGGAGGTAACGGTCGTGCCCAGGAGGTTCGTGGCGACCGAAAGGGCCAGCAGCGAGGCGACGGTGGCGACGGGGAGACGAGAACGCTTGTACAGTGGAAGCATTGGAAATCCCCTGTTTGTGATTGGTGAAACGGCTGCGGAGACTTGAAGGCGCGCAGCACCACACGCCGCGAAATGAGCACGCGAAAACCATCGAGCAGGTACGTCAGTTGAACGAATCGGATGCCTGCGCTGAGGCTGCTTACCCAATTCAGAGTGCACCCTCTGGAGAGGAAACTTACTTTGGGGTTATCGGAAGTCAAGACCTAAAATGCGGAAGTCAGGACGCTTTCGTGGAAGGGCTTGGATCAGCACAGTAAGATCATTTTAGATATATCATATTTACCATGCGTTGATTACGCATGCCGCCTGGGACGCGGGAATGAGCCCTGCAATTGCCTTATGCGAAAAAGACGGCTGGATTGACCTACTCGGCGGAAGATGGGGGATTTGTCTATCGGACCCGCGGCAATATGCAATGAGAGGCCGGGGCGACGGGTTGGCCGCCGACCTGCCCGACACGCAGGCGACCGCAACATCGCAAGTCATAGTGGATGCTCTCAACCGGGCGCTGCCGGAGTATTGAACCAGCGGCCCAATGCGCTCATTCTGTACCCGTCAGGCGGCGCAGAGTATACTTCCGACTGTCCGCTCTACGATGAAGGATCTCTCATGCCCATCGATCATCCCGCCGCCGCCAGGCTCAAAGAAAAGTTCCCGACGCTGGGACTCAAGGGCTCGCACTTCCGGGGCGATACCCAGATCATTCTCCCGCCAGCATCGCTGGTGGAAGTCGTGACGTTCCTCAAGAACGACCCGGGCCTGAATTACAACATGCTCTCGGATGTCTCGTGCGTCGATTACCTGAATTATCCCGGAGCGCCGCGCGACGGCCGCTACGGCCTGGTGTACATCTTTAATTCGATTCCGGCGCAAGGCGGCGAGGGAACGCCCCGGCTCATCCTGCGCGTGTTCCTGCAGGACGGAGCGGAACTCGAGGTGGATTCACTGGTCCCGCTCTACGCGGGGGCGGAGTGGCTGGAACGCGAAGTCTACGACATGTTCGGCATCAAGTTCCGCGGGCATCCGGACCTCCGGCGTATCTTGACGTGGGATGGGTTCAAAGCCCATCCGTTGCGGAAGGATTACCCGGTCACGGGGAAGGGCGAGCGCGAACAGTACCCGGTGCTGACCCGCGATTCGGCCTGAACAAAACCGCCTGAAGGCGGAACTCCCAACGATTACGGATTTGCGACGAAAATGTTATTCAGCGCATCGGCGAGGCGATAGCCCGCAAGCGTGACTTTCCGATCAGCAAGGGCGTGGGCGCGATCCATGTACTCCTGCGGGAGCGGCGGGACGGCCGGTTGCGTGCCATTGCGGTCCCCATCACTGCGCGGAACGCCGGGCACCTTCCCTTCCATATAAACCACGTGTTTGGCTTCGTCCTGGCTCGCATAAACCCAGTGGTCGATGTCGGTGACGGCGAGTTCCTTCTCAAATTCCTTACGCGGGTGCTCTTTCTCGAGCTTGTCAGCGATCTTCTCGACCGCATCGATTTCGAGAAAGCCCCCCAGCATCCCGTCCCAGAGGGAGTGGAGATTCTGAGTGCGGCCATCGGGACCGTCGGTGCGGACGATCAGGCTGTTGCCGCCGCGGTCGCCGTCAGGAAACTGGCTGCTGTACAGGCTGACGGCGTGGAGAGGCTGGTGGATGTCGCCGATGAGATGTTCGATCCAGCAGAGCGCTACGGCGCGATCGGCGGGGGAGAGGGCGGCGTTGCGGAGGTCCGCGGAGTTTTTCAGAATTGCCTGGATCGCGTTTTCCGGTTCCTTGCCGACGGTCCACTTCATCGAAGGATTCTCGGGCGACTTCACGTCGCCGATGACGTACGGAATATCGATGTAGTGCCAGTTGGGTCGGTTGAGTAGATGACTCTTGCCAAACGACGCGCTGCGGATCAGGTCCGGCCAGGTCGCCGCCACCATGAAGGCTTCACGGTCGCGCTCGTCCCCTGCGGGCGTGGTCGGCTTCATGAGGGCGCGGGTGTAGTCGGGATGCTGCTGGAGAAGTGCGGTCACTTTGGCCTTCGCTTCGGGCGTGAGATTGTCCCACGCAATGTCGGCGACGATCTCGTGGCCAGTGCCGTTCCACGCAAAGGCATTCGACGCAAAGAAAAGCGCGCAGGAAAACAGGACCCCAACCGGGAACTTCAACCGCATGAGAGATCTCCGTGAAAAGCGAACGGACTATCTTAGGGACTGGCGTCTTCAATACAAGGCCGACAGGCCGCGCTTTGCCAACACAGGGCCGCTATCATGAACGAACGACAGAACACCCTTATTGCAGTCCATTGGAGGCAGCATGCGGTCGGCGAGATTGAGATGTATCGTCGGGGCGATCGCGATTCTCCTGGCGAAACAGGCCTTCGCGGCGAGCCCTTCGGTCGACGTGAAAGCAGTTGCGAATACAGCCGCGATCGCACCAGGCAGGCCGTTCCAGGTGGCGGTGACCGTGACGCCGGAACCCGGCTGGCACATCTACTGGAAAAATCCCGGCGACACCGGCCTTCCAACAAAAGTGAAATGGAATCTTCCCGACGGTTTCGTTGCAGGCGAATTGCAGTTCCCGATCCCGCATCAATTCACCATGCCGGGGGACATCACCGCGTATGGGTATGAAGGGCCGACGACCTTCCTGGTCACGATCACGCCCCCAAAGGTTTTGAAGGCGGGGGAAACCATAACGCTGAAGGCGACGGCATCCTGGCTCTGCTGCAAGGAGGAGTGCGTGCCGGGGCGGGAAACCTTCGAAGTGTCGCTGCCCGTAGTCGAGCAGCCCGTGCCGGCGAATCAGCCCCTCTTTCAGGATGCACAGGCACAAATGCCCCTGGATCACCCCCCCACCGCGCTCGGGACAATCCGTGTGGAAATATCCAAAACCGCAGTGGGCCAGGCGTTCACGCTGAAAACGAGTGCGCCGGGATTGAAGCTGGAGATGTTCCCGGAGAACGTCCCCGGACTGAGCGTTTCCGACATCCGCTCGCCCACCGATTCCGAAATACAGTTCAACGCGCGGGTCATGGAAGGGCAGACACTTCCGGTGCAAGAGTTGCCGGTGTTGATCGTTTACCGTAATGCCGCCGAGAATCACGCCGCAGGTACGAACTCCGCCGATTCCCGTTCCGGCTTCTACACAAAGATCAGTCTGTCGGGATTATCCGCGTCGGATACTCATTGAATAGTACGTTTTAGGCCTGGATGAAATTCTTCGGAGGAAGTCACATGCGAACGAAAGTCATGGTTGCGTCTCTGCTGGCGTTATCGCTTGCTGCGTTTGCGGCCGATTCGGCATCTTCCCCGACCGCAAAACTCGGCGCCCCCGCCCCGGGGTTCACCCTTGATGACCAGACCGGCAAACCGGTCAGCCTCTCCGACTATTCCGGAAAGATCGTCGTGCTCGGCTGGATCAATCGCGACTGCCCCTTCGTGCAGCGGCATCTCAAGGCCAACACCTTCAACAACTTGAACGCCAAATACAGCGACAAGGGCGTGGTCCTCCTGGGCATCGATTCCTCGCACATGCATACCACCGAAGGAAATGCGAAAACGGTGAAAGACTACTCCCTTTCCTTCCCCCTGCTGAACGATGCGAAGGGAACCGTCGGCCATCTCTACAACGCGAAGACGACGCCCGAAATGTACATCGTCGATAAGGACGGAACGCTCGTTTACCAGGGCGCCATCGACAACAACGCCGACGGCGACCTTTCGCACCCAACCAATTACGTCGAAAAGGCGCTGGATGAAATGCTCGCCGGAAAACCCGTCTCTCAACCCGAGACGAAAAGCTACGGCTGCACCGTGAAGTACGCTCGGTAAACGGCGCCGATGGCACACATGAAAGAAGCCCCAGCGTTCGCCCGGGGCTTCTTTTTTTTTACCGCGCGAGCGCCTCCTCCCTTTGCGGCTCGCTCTGCGCACTGCGACGCTCGTCGCTCGAGGATGCGCACGGCCGCCTGCTGCCGCTCTGCTGGATCAGCTTGGCCACCAGTGCCGTCCAGCCCGTCTGGTGCGCCGCGCCGAGTCCCGCCCCGTTGTCGCCGTGAAAGTACTCGTGGAACGGAATGATCTCTCTCCAGAGAGGATCGTTCTGGAAGAGCTCCGTCCCGCCAAAGACTGGCCGCCGGCCGTTGGCATCGCGGGCGAAAATCGAGATCAGGCGCTTCGATAGATCGGTCGCCACTTCCCAGAGGGTTTTCTTCTGGCCGGAGCCCGTCGGGCATTCGATCATGAAGTTGTCGCCGTAGTAAAAATCGAACTTCTGCAGCGACTCAATGATCAGGTAATTGAGTGGAAACCAGATGGGGCCGCGCCAGTTCGAGTTGCCGCCGAAAAGTCCCGTGCGCGATTCCGCGGGCTCGTAGCCCACGCTGTACTGGACGCCGTCGAGCTGGAGTTGGGCCGGATGATCCTTGTGGTACCGGGAGACGCTGCGCAGACCGTGCGGCGAAAGGAATTCGTTCTCATCGAGCATCCGCTTCAGAAGGCTCTGCAGACGTTCCTGGTTCACGATGGAAAAGAGGCGGCGGTTGCCCTTGCCGGTTTCGGTCACCGAAGCAACAGAATTCACCAGCTCCGGGCGGTTCGCGACGAACCACTCCAGCCGGCGGGCGAAATCGGGGAGCTTTTCCATGACCGCCGGCTCGATGGTCTGCACGGCGAGCAGCGGAATCAGGCCCACCATCGAACGGACTTTCAGGAAGAAGTGTTCGCCGTTCTCCTTGTGCATCACGTCGTAGTAGAAGCCGTCCTCATCGTCCCACAGATCGATGTTCTCTTCATCGTCATGCGTCGGCATCGATGGCCGGTCGTTCATCGCGCTGGCGATGTAGAAGAAGTGCTCAAGAAATTTGGTGGCGAGATCTTCGTACGCCGCGTCATGACTCGCCAGTTCGACCGCAATGGCGAGCATGTTCAGGCAGAACATCGCCATCCACGCCGTGCCGTCCGATTGATCCAGGTGCGCCCCGCCCGGGAGTGGCTTGGAACGGTCGAAGAGGCCGATGTTGTCCAGCCCAAGGAATCCGCCCTGAAAAATGTTGCGTCCGTCGGCGTCCTTGCGATTCACCCACCACGTGAAATTGAGAAGCAGTTTCTGGAACACCCGCTCGAGAAACAGATAATCGCCCTGGCCGAGCATCTTGCGCTCGATGCGAAAGACGCGCAGCGCCGCCCACGCATGCACCGGCGGATTCACGTCGCCGAACGCCCACTCGTAGGCGGGTAGTTGCCCGCTCGGATGCATGAACCACTCCCGAAGCAGCAGGATCAACTGACGCTTCGCGAAATCAGGATCGATCAGCGCCAGCGGAATTGTGTGAAACGCGAGGTCCCATGCCGCGTACCACGGGTATTCCCAGCAGTCCGGCATCGAGAGAACGCTGTCGTTCGCGATGTGCAGCCAGTCGTGATTGCGCCCGTGCCAACGCTCCGCAGGCGGAGCTGGACACGCCGGATCCCCCTCCAGCCAGCGCTTCACGTCATAGTTGTAAAACTGCTTGCACCACAGCAGCCCGGCGAAAGCCTGTCGCTGAATGTTCGCGATATCGTCCGGAAGTTCCCGGGTCGCCACGTTCTGGTAGAACTCGTCCGCTTCCTTCTGACGCTGCGCGAACATCGCATCAAACGCTTTGCCAATCGCATCCTTTGGTGATGCCGCCGTCTCGCGCCGCGAAAGCCGCAACCGCACCATCTGCGAGCCCCCGGCCGGTACGTTGAAGCGGTACGCCACCGCGCACTTCGTCCCAACCTGCGCCGGATTCACAGCCCCGTTCTCCCCCTGCACCACATGGCGGTGGAACGCATCCTTCACGTACGGCGACGCGCTCCTGCACTGGAAAACACGCTCATTGTTCGTTTCGTTCTCCGTGAACAGCACCTGCACATCGTCGAGATTCTCGAACGACATGACATGCTCGCCAAGCTCCGCATGCTCCACGCGCACCATATTCCTGCCCGCCATCGACAACCGCGGCTTCGCCGAATCATCCGACCAGCTCCAGGTGTTGCGGAACCACAAAGTGGGCAGAAAAGTGACCAGCGCCGATTCTGGCCCGCGGTTGAAAATGGTAACGCGTATAAGAACATCCTCGACGTCCCCCTTCGCATATTCCACCTGCACGTCGAAATACCGATTCCCCTCGAACACGCCGGAGTCGAGCAGTTCGAACTCCGGATCGTTGCGCGACCGGCCGATGCTCTCGGCTACGAGGCGCGCGTATGGGAATTCCGCCTGCGGGTACTTGTAGATCGCCTTCATGTACGAATGCGTCGGCGTCGAATCGAGAAAATAGAAATAGTCCTTCACATCCTCGCCATGGTTCCCCTGCGGCCCCGTCACGCCGAAAGCTCGCTCCTTCAAAATCGGGTCTTTGCCGTTCCAGAGCGCGATCGCGAAGCAGAGATACTGGCGCCGGTCGCAAATTCCCAGCAGGCCATCCTCGTTCCAGCGATACGCCCGGCTTCGCGCATGATCGTGCGGAAAATAGTCCCACGCCGAACCGTCCGCCGAATAATCCTCACGCACCGTCCCCCACGACCGCTCCGACAGATACGGCCCCCAGATCTTCCAATCCGCATCCGCCCGCGACTGCCGCAACCGCTTCTCTTCTTCAGTCATGTCGGTATCCCTCTTTCAGAAAGAAGCAGGCGCGAATTGCCAATCAGACAATGCCCCATGAGGAGCCCTTCCGACCTCCCACTCCCCACCTCAATACTTCGTCACCTGCTGCGTCAACCCCCCATCCACATAATACGTGCTCCCCGTCACATATTCCGAATCACTGCTCGCCAGAAACAGTGCCACCGACGCCACCTCATCCGGCGTCCCAAATCGTCCCCACGGAACCTCCGACTCCGCATTCTTCAACGCCACCGGATTCTCCAGCACGCTCTGATTGATCGGCGTCGCAATCGCCCCCGGCGCAATGTTGTTCACGTTGATCTTGTAATCCGCCAGTTCCATCGCCAGGTTCCGCATCATCATCCGGATCGCCCCCTTGCTCGCGCAGTACGCCGTGTACCCCGGGAACGGAATGTCCTCATGCACGCTCGAAACAAAAATCATCTTCCCCCCCTTCCCCTGCGACACCATCTGCTTCGCCGCCACCTGGCTCACCAGGTACGAACCGAACAAATTCACCGTAAGCACCAGGTTCCACTCCTCATCCGTCACCTGCAAAAACGGCTTGTTGATCTCGATCCCCGCATTGTTCACCACAATGTCCAGCCGCCCGAACTTCGCCACCGTCTCCCCAATCATCTTCTCCACATCCGCCCGCTTGCTCACATCCCCCGGCACCGCCAGCGACGCCGTCGGAAACGCCGCCACCTCCGCCGACGCATCCTCTCCCCGATGCCCCCCTGGCAGATAATTCACCACCACATGCGCCCCCTCCTTCGCAAACCGCTCCGCAATCCCCCGCCCAATCCCGCTGTTCGCCCCCGTAATCAACGCCACCTTATCCTGCAACCGCATCGCCAATCCCTTTCAAAAATCAGAACCGTTTAGCCGTCGATCGCAGATCGACGCGTCGAACAACCAAGCGCTTCATCACGCCAATCCCCGCACAAACAAATACAACCACACCCCCACAAACACCAGCGGCAACCCCAGCGGCGCCGCCTTCCCCAGATTCCGCGTCAGCACCGCCCCCTGAATCGCGGGAAACGCCGCCAGCCGCTCCGCCGGTATCTTTCGCGCCAAATAGTCCCGCAGATTCTTCTGCGCAATGAACCCGCCCACGATCGTCAAATAAATCAGCACGCCAGATGCCATCGCCACCACAGGAATTAGATGATAGACAAGCTGTTGTTGGTACTGAAAATCCTGCGACCCCTTCGGCCCCGCATTCAAAGTGATCGCATACGCCGTGAACAAAAAAGATTGCGCCGCCACAAACCAGCTCAACCGCTGCGCGATCAAATTCGCCTCAAACTCAATCTGCCCCCGCACCAGACCATATTCATCAAGGTCCGACACTCTCCCCAATTCGCCTGTCACATTCAAACCCATGTCAACCCACCAGCACATCACGGCATCCAACGTCAGGAGACTACTCCCCGCCTCGCCCCGTGTCACGACAATTCTGATGCACTCCTCCCCCGCGCAGAAACGCTCCAGCCCGTAATAAATTCATCAATTGCCTTGTGTCCCGCCAATGCTGCCCGAGCCCTCCCTGTTCGTGACTCTCTCCGCCAAAGCGATCGCCGCATCGCACGCCGCCAGATCCGCAGCCATCTCCCGTGCCGCCTTCGCCTGCGGCGCCGTCTCTTTCCTCCCCCCTATCATCAACTTTTGCTGCTCCTGCGCCGAAACAAACCATTCCCTCGCCTCTCGCAGCAGGACCGCTGGTTCTTCACACGCCTTCGCTTGCGCTTTCGCCATGCACAAGCGGCCAAGGCCGCAGAGTACGCCGCGGAGTTCACCGCGCGCCTCGGCTTGGTCTGCGTCCTCTGCGCACACCTTCCGGTAAATCTCGAAACTTCGCTGATAATAGTGGAGCGCGCCGGTCATGTCGCCCACGGACATCAGATGTTCCCCCATGTACGCATCCACTCTCCCCAGGGTCTGCCGAAAGAAAATGCTCCCAGGATCGTCCCGCACTATTTTGTCCATCCGCTGGAGCGCTTCCCTCAGATGCTCCCCCGCCGCCGCATGATTGCCCAACTTGCCGTGCTGCCTCCCGAGGCTTGCATGTGCTGACGCCAGCTCCTGCTCAAATCCAGTATTCTGACATATCTCCACTACTTTCTTCATTTGGTTCAGGCAGTCGTTGTACCACCCCAAAGCCCCCTTCGCGTCGCCCGCCGCCGCCAGCGTATCTCCCATGCGATAGTCCACGCCTCCCACGGCGGATTGCTTGTACGGGTTCGACGGCTCTTGCTCGACAAGCCGCCGGAATATCTTCTGCGCCTCCCGCAATTGCTCCAACGATTTGCCGTGGTCCCCTGTGGCACGCAACGCATCCCCCAGCCCCTGACAGCTCACGGCCAGCACATGCTGCACCACCGTGTTAACCGGATCTCCAGTCGCCAGGTCCCGCAGAATCTCATTCGCCTCCAGGTAACTTTCCACCGCCGACTCCGCCTCCCCCGCCCTCACCAGCGACTCCCCCACCGCCATCTGTGCCACCGCCACCGCTCGGTGCGACCGCGCATCCGATGGAGACTTCATCCGCATCTTACGAAACGCGGATAAACACTTTCGATAATGCTCCAGCGCCTCGGCCGTCCTTCCCAACGCCATGAACACCTCCGCCCGATCCATCTCCACCGTTGCTTGAACTCCCAAAAGATTGGCATCCGCCCCGCTCTGCTCAGGATCGACGACCTGGAGCCGAAACAGCATCCCCGCACTCTCATTCAGGCTCGCCAATGCGCCCTGTGGATCGCCCCTCATCCGCTGGATCTCCGCCTTGTTCCGAAGCAAGCGAGCCAGATCTCCTCGCAACGATAAATCCGCCGGGTGCTGCGCAATCAACCCCCGCAGAATCTGCAGAGAACGTTCATTCCTGCCCATCGCTCCCTCCGCGTCCCCCAGTTCGCACGACACCTCCCCCACATACTGAAGACAACGCGCCAGCGAACGCTGATCTTCCTTGTTTCCCGGCTCTTGGTTCACCAGCTCCTCGCGAATCGCCAGACCTCTCGTGTAACTGGCCAGCGCCCCTTGCGTATCCCCGATCTGCCCGGAGCGGTTCGGGTTCCCTTGGATCTCTCCTACTTTCTCGTACGCCTCTGCCATATCCCGCAATAGATCCCGATCGCCCTTCGCCACACCGCTCAATGACTCCAGATACTCCCGAGCCGTTTTCACCATGAGTTCGATGGCAGGCGTAGCTCCCGCAAGGTTCTTCACCTTCGCGTGCACATCGAAGATCAGCACCCGCGCCAGCCTCCGCACCTGCTCGAAACGCCCCTGCGCCTGTTCTCTCAGTTTCGACTCGTTCGCCCGCGCCACTTCCGCCTCCGCCCGAGCCTTCTCCGCTTGCTCGCGCAGTTTCTCCTGCTCGCGACACGCCTGATTCGCTCGAACCGCCTGCGATGTGCTCGCCACCATCCCCGCAAACAAGGTGATCAACACCGCCAGCCCCGCCGCAACCGTCGCCCCCGTGCTCAGCAGCACCCCCACGAACAACGTCACCGTCACTCCCGTCGCCGCCAGCAAGCCAAGCCGGTTCCGTAGCACCCATTTCCTCAGCCGATACCCCGCACTCGGCGGCCGCGCCACCACCACCTCATTCCTCAGATGCCGCTCCACATCCCCCGCCAGTCCCACCGCCGTCTCATACCGCCGCGTCCGATCCTTCTCCAACGCCTTCATCACAATCCAATCCAGATCCCCCGCCAGCATCCGCTGTAGCTTCTTCGGCTCCATCTGCCGCTGCGCCGAGATCCCCGCCAACGCCTCGCCCGACTGGCTCAACCGCGTGCTCGGCCTCGGCGGCTCCACCTCCCGGATCATCCGCAGCATCTCCACGTATCCCTTCTTCCGAATCCCCTCTCCCCCGATCGGCGTCGACCCTGTTAACAGCTCATACAGCAGCACCCCCAGCGAATAAACGTCGGTCCGCGTGTCCGTCCCCACCACGTCCACCTCCGACTGCTCCGGACTCATGTACTCCATCGTCCCCACCACCGCCCCGAACTGCGTGAACATCGTCGCTTCCGTCAACCGCTGATGCAGCGCCTTCGCCACGCCAAAATCAATCACCTTCGGCACCGGCTTCCCATCATAAATCGCCACCAGTACGTTCGTCGGCTTGATGTCCCGGTGAATGATCCCCTTCTGATGCGCATGCTGAATCGCGTTGCACACCTGTACAAACAGCCCCAGCCGTTCCTGCGGCGTGAGCTGCTTCTCATCGCAGTATTTGGTAATTGGAATTCCCTGCACCAGCTCCATCACGAAATACGGACGCCCCGTCTCCGTGCATCCCCCGTCAAACACCCGCGCAATATTCGGATGATCCATCATCCCCAGCGCCTGCCGCTCCGCCTCAAACCGCGCAATCACCGCCTTGCTGTCCATCCCCGGCTTGATGATCTTGAGCGCCACACGCCGGCGGATCGGCTTCTCCTGCTCCGCCATGAACACCATCCCCATTCCCCCTTCTCCAATCTTCTGCAACAGTTTATACCTCCCCACCACGCTTCCCGGCCCTTCGCATGCCGTTTCCACCGGCTCCGTCGCGCCCTCCCACTTCAAAAAATCACCCGCCTCCCCGCACGCCTTCAGTAGCGACTCCACCTCCCGACGCAACTCCTCCTCCTCCCCGCACGCGGCCGACAGATACGCCTCCCGCTCCGCATCACTCGCACACCGCCGTGCCGTTTCAAACACCTCTTCCACTTTCGAACGCTCTACTGCCATTGCCCGCTCCTTCCCGATGGTTAACAAATACAACGGTAATTACGTCGATTCCCCGCCCCCCACACA
This sequence comes from Phycisphaerae bacterium, assembly GCA_035524355.1. Classification (GTDB taxonomy): domain Bacteria; phylum Planctomycetota; class Phycisphaerae; order WQYP01; family WQYP01; genus DATKPA01. The sequence goes on from DATKPA010000125.1 coordinate 12,431, forward strand.
AATCAATGCGATTTCCCTGCCCAAAAAGCATCACCCACTTCAACGTTTTCCTCACTCGCCCCTCCGCTCATCCTTGCCGCTTCCGCATCTCCCGATACAGCCACGCCCGCGCAAACGCCCAATGCCGGTCTGCCGTCGCTGGCGATATCCCCAGCATCTGCCCCGCCTCCTCCAGCGTCAGCCCCGCAAAATACCGCAGCTTCACCAGCTCCGCCTTCCCCTTGTCCTCCGCCTCCAGCCGCGCCAATGCCTCATCCAGGGCCTCCACATCCTCCCCCCGCTCCGCCATCGCAATCTCCCCCTCCTCCATCGCCACACGTACCCACCCGCCCCCATGCCGCTCCCGGCCCTTTCGCCGCGCATTCTCAATCAATATCCGCCGCATCGCCTCCGCCGCCGCCCCAAAAAAATACGCCCGCCCCGCCCACGCCCCCTCGCCCCTCCCGTTCCCCACCAGCCGCAAATACGCCTCATGCACCAGCGCCGTCCCCTGCAGCGTTTGCCCCGCCCCCTCCCGCAACATCCGCTCCCGCGCCAACCGCCTCAACTCCCCATATACCAGCGGCAAAAGTTCGCCTGCCGCACGCGGCTCGCCGCGCTCTACCGCCTGAAGAATCTGCGTCACATCGCTCATTCTTCGCCGCACTGAAAATCCAACGCCCCCAAAAAATACTCATCCATTACCCCCCCCACCGGTCCCCACATCAATGCTCGCCTATTCCTATGCCAGCCCCCGCACAATCAAATAAAGCCACACCGCCCACAAACATCAGCGGCAACCCCAGCGGCACCGCCTTCCCTAGATTCCGCGTCAGCACTGCCCCTGAATCGCGGGAAACGCCGCCAGCCGCTCCGCCGGCATCTCTTCGCGTCAGATCGACGCGACGCAGCCTAATCCGCAACCCGCCCCGTGTCACGATAATTCTTCGAGAGCCCACACACGCGCCCGCTCGCTCAACCTTCAGATGGTTCCAAGAGCGGGATCGATACGATCGCGCCTGCCAATGAGCGCCCCCGCGAAAGGGACCGTTGCGTTAATTCGGTGCTGTCGCCGCCGGCGCCGTCGTCGCCATGACCGGGGCCGAGGGCGCAAACGCCTTCGCCTCATCCGGGCCCAGTTTGCTGATGCTGGCGGCGTCGAACACCTTCACCTCGTAGAAGCTGGCCCACGAGCCGTCTTGCAGTTCCGTCGTCCGGATCCGCAGAAACCGCACCGGCTCCTTTGCGGTGAGGAGCGAGAGTTTCTGTAACTCGCTGTCGTTCTTGCTGCCGCGCTGGTCGTTGAGGAGGGTCCAGCTCTTTCCGTCGGCAGACCCCTCGACAACGTATTTGTAGACCGCGCCGTCATGCTCCCACTTAATTTCGCATCCCCCCAGGAGTTGCGGCGCACCCAGATCGACCTCCCACCAGGCGTCAGGGGACTCGTCGCTGTTGCACCAGCGGCTGTCGGGATCGCCGTCGACGGCGTTTTGCGGCGGATTGTCGTCTTGGGACGAAGAGGCGGTGGCGGTTTTGTGCAGGGCGAGATTCGTCATTTCCCCCTCGGCTGCCCACGCGACCCCGGCCGCGCAGAGGATTCCCGCCATCGCAAAAAAGCCTGCTGATCGTGTGCGTGCAACACCCATAACCACCTCCCATATCAAGATTTGGAACAACCAATCGCTTCCTCAGCAATTGCTGAGCTGCGATGATAGTGCAATTTATAAACTTTATCAATTAATTCCCGGCTCACTGATTTGCCTGCAAAAACACCCCAGGCCCGGACGGGAGGAGTCCGGGCCTGTGCTGATGGGAGTGAACCTCGATGTATTAACGATGCCATTCCCGATGGTCCCAGCCTCGGTGATCCCAGCCGTAGTACGGACGGTAGTAAACGGGGGCGGGTGCATAAACAACGACCGGGGCCGGCTGTGCGTAAACGACTGTCGGAGCCGGAGCTCGGCATGCCGGCACATAGACCGGCGCGGGGGTGTAAACGGGAGTCGGCGTGTAAACAGGTGCGGGAGTGGTGTAGACGGGCACGCCGAACGAGAGGCCGAAACTGAAGTTGTCGTGCGCACTGGCCGTCTGGACCCCAGCGGCCAGACCCGTCGCAGCGATCGCCGCCACGGCCAGGACCTTCATATTTCTGATCATCGTAAACATAATTAGCTCCTAAATTTACCGCGCTCTGGATGACCTTTCCCATCGATCAATCCGATCGCTTCGGATCATCCCGCGACAGCAGTGTGCCGAGTCCGCAACTATTTCGCCAAGTTAAGTATTGGCATGCCAATATTGATAACAGCGATGGGGCTAGGGAGAATTCATACGCAAAGGTGGCGAATTTTCCGGTTGCTGAGGGTTGCGGGGGCGCTCTAAGATCACTTCGCCCCCACTTCAGGCGAATCGCCCCCAGCTCCGGCTAGCCCATCCCGGCCGCAAACGAGCCACCTGCAGAGAAAATGTGTGGCGTTCGATATCAATTGCTTCTATACTTTCAATAAGTATTGAAGGATCGCCAACGCGGTTGTCGCCGCGGGCCGGCGGTCGCCTCAGCCGGAGGACGCGTCATGGCTACCAGCCCCCCACCCACCTCCTCCGCGGCCGTCACCTCTTCACTCACACAACTGATTGCCGCCGAGCTCAAGGCCGTCGATGAACTCTTCGCGCGCGAACTCACTTCAGATCTTCCCCACGTCAACGCGCTGGTCTCACACGTCGCGAAGTTCCGGGGAAAGATGCTCCGGCCGATGCTCGTGCTGCTCTCCGGATTGGCCGCCGCAGAGATGACGCGCGGGGGCGGCGGCGGGGGGGGCGGGGTGCGGAATCCGCTGACGGTCGAGCATGTCACGGCCGCCACGGTCGTCGAAATGGTCCACATGGCAACCCTCGTCCACGATGATGTCCTCGACGGCGCCGAAGTCCGGCGGCGAGGGGCCACCATCAATCATCTCCACGGCAACGAGGCAGCCGTCCTCCTGGGCGATTTTCTGATTTCCCATGCGTATCACCTCTGCAGCAGTCTGGATTCCGCAAGTCCCGCGGCACAAGGCGCAAGCCGGCTCATCGCGCACACGACGAACATTGTCTGCGAAGGAGAACTGACGCAGAATTTCAATCGCCAGAACTGGTCGCTGGATGAGAAAACCTATTTCCTGATCATCTATCGCAAGACCGCGGCGCTGACGGAAGCGTGCTGCAAGCTGGGCGCTATGATCTCGACCGAGCGGCAGCCGTGGGTGGAGGCGCTGGCGACGTATGGTGCAAAACTGGGGCTGGCGTTTCAAATCGTGGATGACATCCTGGATATCTGCGGCTCGCAGAAGACGGTGGGAAAGAGCTTGGGGACGGACATCGAAAAGGGGAAGCTGACGTTGCCGATGATTCACTTCTTGAATCATGCGGCGCCGCAGCATCGGGAGTTGTTGATCGGCCTCCTGGAGTCGCAGGACCACGATCGGATCGAGCGGGTGCGGCAGTTGATCAGCCCCGGCGATTCGATTGCGTATGCGCGCGGGGAGGCGCAGCGGCTGGTGGACGAAGCCATCTCCGCCCTGCGCGTTCTGCCCGCGAGCGAGGCGCGGGAGGCGCTGGTGGAAGCGGCGCAGTATGTGACGGCGCGGGATCGGTGAGCGTCTCTGACATTTTCGGGAGGGAGCTGATCAGTAATGCTCCAGCAACCGAGACCTCAAGGCACGTTGCGTTTGTTACCCAATTGTCATTCCAAGCGTGCGGAGCATGTCGAAAGTGTTGATGTATTGGACCCCAAGATGTTGGCATGCATTGGGGATCTTGACGCGCCTTTTGCAATTCGCGTCGAACGCCTCGTGCGTAACAACGATCCCGCCTACAGCGCGGGAGTAGGCTACCAACCATGCATCCGCAACAGTGGCGAACTCGCTCTTTGCAGCGATTGTAAATGGCTCTGCATTTGCCCACCTCATCAGGGCTGCGTAATGAATGAGAGTATCAGGACCGGTGCTCGCCTTCACGCACGGCATGAACTGCGTATTAATCCAGTCTTTCACTGGCGTCGGGCTCATGACCTCAGCTGCAATTCGGTCGACGGTGCAGATTCTTCCAGCGGTCCCATTTGCAAGCAATCCATTCCAAAACTTCGGAGCTAAGTCGAAGGCATAATATCCCTTGGCAGCTTCAATAAAGACGTTTGCATCAAGTACAAAAATCGACGGTGAAGCAGCGGTGACCGCGGTCATTCGATACCGCCCTGCCGAATACGTCTGGCGAATTCATCGAACGTCTGCCCGTTCATTCCAGCGAGGCGGTATGCCTCTGTGTGGAGCACGCGACCTTCTTTAAGAGCGCGTATTAGTTCAACGGCAAATCGAGCTCCAACACGCTGTGCCGCGGTGGCGTAGAAATTTCCTCCGGACTCTTCCGGCTTAGCTCGCTTATGCTCTTGGGTAATATAGTTCTGATAGAATTTGAAAAATTCTTCTCGGCTAATAAGACCCAGGTCTAAGAGCCTTCTGGCAGCGACAATTGGGCTAACTTTGAAGATTTTTGCCACTACTTCGTAGGACTGATGCTCCTTAGGATTCCATGCTTTTTTTAACAGGCCTTCTGGGACCAAGAACTCTGCAGCGACACGATTGCATGCTTGCTCAATTGGCTCCTTTGCGGGTTGCATTTGCCGCAGATCAAATGCCGCACTGGACCCAAAGGCGATGTGCGCAAGTTCATGAGAGAGAGTGAACATTTGGGCCGATTTCGCATCGGCACCGTTTACAAACACCAATGGTGCGTATTCATCGACCAGGACGAATCCCCGGAACTCTTCGACATCGAGCGGACGATGCGTGTTGTTGCCGACAATGCCGTTTACTACGACGACAACGCCGGCTGCTCCCATCGCAGCACGCAATTCTTTCAATGCGTCTGTCCAAGTAGAGTGCTTAGCCGCCCAATTTATGTCGAGTGCAAGTTTTTCCCGCAAACGAGCGGCCACATCTACTGAAGCCTCATTTCTTGTGGCACAGTTAACGATCGCCACCGGCTCGCGACCTTCGGACACGAGGTATTCGCGCATCCACGCTTGGCGACGCTCCATCGTGTAGATGGTGTCGAGCAACTCCGACGACGGAGCCCGGACCGTTTCATCATCTAGGGTTCGATAATTTGGGATTGGCAGATTCTCGATTGGAGGAGCATCGAGGAAGAGGAAACCGAGAGGTGTTGAGGTCGCCTTCGAGAACAACTCAAGTTGAACTAATGTCGGATCCTCATCACCGCTTAGCCATTGGCGAAGTTTAGGGAAACGCTCATCGAGTTCTCGGAGGCCCTTTGAAGAACGATCCGAAGCCCACTTGAGCACTTTTGGATTAATACTCACCCGTGTAGTCATACCACCTCTATCGGGATTCTATCGTCAATGGCTGGCTTGGCTAGGTTGTTTTTTACCGCAAAAGTGAAATCCCGGTCAGAGGTCGCCGCGGGCGCTGCGGTGGGCGCGGGCTTGGTCGGGCATGATGGGTTGGTCGAGGCGGGGTTGGCCGCCTGAGAAAACGGCTCAGGAATCAATCCGCCTCCTGTGCTGAACGCTTTGGGGGTCGCTCGCGGGGTCGCAGGGTCGCTTCCAAGCCCAGATCCTGCACCACTTCTTCGCGCCACTCATCCGCGCCAAACGGGCATCCGCGGTTAACGCTGCGCCGCAACTCTTCGAGCCAAAATCCAGATCGTCACCCGCCCGAAGGCTTCGCCCATCACCCGTTCAAAGGCGACGTAGTCCTGATCCCCGCGAAAGAGCGTCTGCAGCCCCCCCTCCCACGCCGCGATCGATGCCGTGGAAAACCATTCCGCCGGGTGCACGACGATGTTGCCGCAGCATGCCGCTACATCATGATTGCCGCACCCGGCCGTCAATGCAGGCTCGATTGATCCCTGACCCGTTTTCTTCGCGCCCGTTTTCTTCGCCGACTCCTGACCCCTCGTCTCCTCGAGAATCAGCAGGGATTGACTTCGTGCGTCCACACGATGAATTGTTCGAGATTGGCGACGCCGAACGCGGTTGTCAGCGCCACGTCGGTCGCGTCGCGGCCCCGGGCCATGAGCACCCGTCCGATGCGCGGATGGTTATGCCGCGCATCCATCGTCCACCATTGCCCCCCCAGGTTGACTTCGAACCAGGCGCTGAAGTCCATCGGGGCGGGGTTGAACGGAACGCCGATATCGCCCAGGTAACCCGTGGCATAGCGGGCCGGGATGTTGAGACACCGGCAGAAGGTGATGGCCAGATGCATGAAATCGCGGCAGACCCCCTGACGCTCGCGATACACCTCGGCCGCGGTCTTCGTCGCTCTAGCAAATTCGTAGCCGAATTGAACGTTCCGATGCACCCACTCGCAGACGGCATGCACCCGTTGCCAGCCGGGCTGGGCGCCGGAAAAGAGTTGCCATGCGATGTCTTTCAGAAGATCCACTTCGCAATACCGGCTTGCAAGCAGAAACTGCAGTACGTCCACCGGAAGTTGATCGATCAGCAGTTGCTGGGCGGAGAGGTCGATCGCGTCGGGCTGGCCGTCATCGTAGACGATGGCATCGTTGCGGAATCGGACTCGTCCCGGCATGGCGACGATTCGGACGCAGGTATTTCCGAAAGAATCGACATACGGAGTGATGGGCACGTACGGCTCAACACTGAGTGCCTCGGGTCCGCGGAGGGAATTGACACGCGAAGGATGCACATTGAGCATGAGCAGCATCGGCGTGGGCGCGGGAAGATTGAGGACCACGTCGTAGCCGATTCGAATAAGCATTATGTTGTCCCAAAATGTGGAGATCGCAAACAGTTTTTCAGACCAGAATGAACAACTCCCGCGCCGTGGTGAGCAACTGATCCTCGGTCAGATGAAGTTCGCCTCATTCTCGGTCACGGTGGCGGGTTGGCTTGCCGGAGCGGTGGCGGGGGGAGAGCAGGGGCATGGTGGGGCTTCCTTCGGTTGGAGTCATCATCATAAACTGGGTTGGCTCGTGGCGCCTGCGTCGAGTGTGTGGTTAGTGTGTGGATCGGGCGGCGCGGGGCTGTGTTTGCAGGTCTTGTATTCGGCGAGGAGGAAGGTGAGGGAGAGGAGGGTGGAGAAGGTCCAGAAGAGGGAGATCATGAGTTTGGCGGTGTGCCAGTCGGCGGCGGTGTAGCCTTCTTCGACGTAGTGTTGGCCATACGTGAGGAGGGCGGCGGTGCAGGCGAGGAGTTTGGCGGCGAAGAGAAGAGTGGCGGCGAGGACGATGGCCATGTAGGGGTGGGGAACGCGGCGGAGGAGCCAGGGGGTGAGGGTGGCGGCGGGAAGCGCGGAGAGGGCGGCGAGCAGGGGGATGGGGAGGTTGCTTTGGGCACCGGCGACGATGCCGGAGAAGACGAAGGCGGCGGTGTTGGCGGTGACGGCGAGGGCGATCGCGAGCATTCGGGTGCGCCATTCGGAGAGGGACCTGGGGAGTCCATCCGTGCGGTAGAGGTGGGTCGTGATCCAGGCGCAGCCGAGACCGAGGTAGACGCAGGAGAGGTCGACGCTGGAGGCAGGGTCGGTGACGATGAGGATGGGCAGCGGGAGCAGAGCGGTGATGGTCCAGGTCATGGCGTGGGTGCGAAGAAGATCTGCGGCGGTGAAAGGCGGTGATGGGGGAGGCATGAGATTCCCCTTATGGAGGTCGTGGTGACGCAGTCGGGGGACGTGTGGATCTCGATGCTCAAGTTGTTGGTGAATTCTCGTTGGATGCGTTGTGGGGGTCAAATGAAATCGGCGATTGTGGGGATTTATCACAAAGTAGCGCGATGGTGTACGCGGTCGGTTCGAGGGTCGAGGCGGACTCCCCGGCCCGAGCGCCGGCGCTGAACGGGGGAGGGGGCTGTGGGTGGGTGGGGAATGGCGTATGATGCGTGGTGAGGTGCATGCATGGATTCGACGCGGCGGTTTTCGGATCGGGTGGGGGATTATGTGAAGTATCGGCCGGGGTATCCGGGGGGAATTGTGGATGATTTGGTGGCGGCGGGGGTTTTGCGGGCGGGGTCTGTTGTTGCGGATATTGGGAGTGGGACGGGGATTTTTGCGCGGAATTTCCTGGAGCGGGGGTTTCGGGTCATTGGGGTGGAGCCGAACGCGGAGATGCGGGCGGCGGGGGATGAGTTTTTGCGGAGGTTTGAGCGGTTTTCGAGTGTGGAAGGAACGGCGGAGGCGACCGGGCTGGGCGATCACAGTGTGGATCTGGTAACGGCGGCGCAGGCGTTTCACTGGTTTGATGTGCCGCGGGCGAAGGGGGAGTTTCGCCGGATTTTGCGGGCGGGGGGACATGTGGTGCTGGTGTGGAATGAGCGGAAGGTGGAGGTGTCGCCGTTTCTGGTGGAGTACGAGCGGTTGTTGAGGGAGAATTCGCCGGACTACTTGAAGGTCGATCATCGGAAGGTGACGGAGGGGCAGATGCGGGAGTTTCTGGGGAGGGAGATGAAGGTGTTTCAGTATGACAATGAGCAGGTGTTTGATCTGGCGGGGGTGAAGGGACGGGTGATGTCATCGTCGTATGCGCCCAAGGAGGGGGCGGCGTATGAGGCGCTCATGGGTGGGGTGCAGCGGGCGTTTGAGCGGTTCAATGTGGAGGGGAAGGTGAGCTTTTTGTATGAGACAAAGGTGTATGTGGGAGAGGTATAATACGCGAGCAGGTGAGTCAGTGAATTGGGGTGGATAGAACGTCCGTGGTGGCGGGGCGGATTTGAGGGCGATTGCGGCGCAGCAGGCGGGGTGGAAGGTGTTGGCGAGAGCAAAAGAGGCAGAGCAAAAGAGGCATGGTTCTGGCGCCGAGATTGGGCCAGAACCATGCCACTCGTTTTTGTCGTTTCCGCGGGGAGCGGTGTGCGTTATTCGCCGATTTGCTTGAGGGCGACTTCGGCACTGGCTTGAACGTTGGCGAGGTAGAAGTTGTCGGAGTTTCGGACGATGGCCTTGAGCATGGGAAGAGCGCGGCGGTCGCGGAGATGGCCGAGGGCTTTCACGGCTTCGTCGGATGTTTCGGCCATGGGATCGCGGGTGGCGTGGAGGAGTGCTTCGAAGGCGCGCGGATCGCGGAGTTTGCCCAGCGAGGCGGCGGCGGCGGCGCGGACGACGGGGTGGAAGAAGCGGTCGGCATCGAGAAGGACGGCGATGAGGGCCGAGACCGAGTCCGCATTGGCCGGCAGGGTGCCGAGGGTGACGGCGGCGTCACGGGCGATGTCGGCGTCGACGTGGTGGAGTTTGGCGATGATCGCCACGACTCCGGACCGGTCGCGTTCGGGGGTGGCGACAGCGACGGTTGCCGCGGGGGCCGGCGTCGCGGCGGGGGCGATCACGGCGGTTGTGGCCGCGGGCGCGACGGCGGCGGCCGGCGTTGTGGCCGGCGCCACGGGCGTCTGGGCCGCGGGAGCGGCCGGGGTTATGGGGGTGGTGGACTTGGGTTTTGAGAGATTGGGCTTTTTAGCAGCCATGGTTTTCCTCCGTGAAAACGAGACTTTAAAACTACAGGATAGACAAATATATACATTATCATGGCGCTATTTCAAGCGCACGTACGATTTTTACGTCAAGACCGGCTTGATTGGGCCTCGCTATCCCTCGGCGTGGGCCTCCTGATAGCGCAACTCCGAACTAGACTTCCATGAGGAATTTGCGGGGGAGTTTCCTGGCGGGGCGGGCGGAGAGTTTGGCGTGGCGGTCGAACATCTTTTCGAACATGTCGGTTTTGTGGCTGGCGCCCCAGAGTTCGAGTTCCGGGTCGGACTGGGTGAAGACGCGGATGGAGATGGTGTCGTCGCGGACGATCGTGTTGAGGTGCACGACGTTGCCGTAGTGGCCGCGGTCGAGTCCGTCGGCGATGCGGAGGATGCCGGCGAGGGTCCAGACGCGGTCGCGGTCGTCGGGGTTGAGGGCGGTGTAATCGCCGTGAGATTTTTTCGGGGGGGATTTGCGGTGGTAGCGGGCGACGTTGGCGATGAGGTCGAGCTCGTTGGGGGAGAAGCCTTCGAGGTCGCCGTTTTTGATGAGGTATTGGGAATGTTTGTGGTGTCCGGAGTGTCCGATATGCCAGCCGATGTCGTGGAGGATCGAGGCGTATTCGAGTAGTTCGCGGTCGTGTGGGGACATGCGGTGGAGGTCCTGGAGGGAGTCGAAAAGTGCCAGTGCGAGGCGTGTGACCTGGAGGGCGTGTTTTTCGTCGAAGTTACATCGGCGGCCGAGCTCGAAGACGGAGCGGCGGCGTGGGTCGCGGATCTGGACGGAGAGTTTGACCTTGGGCCAGTGCGTTTGCATGTAGTCGATGATCATGCCTTCGCGGACGGCGCGGTCGCAGACGTCGATGTGGGGGATGTCGAGTTTGTCGAAGAGGTGTTCGACGAGCATGGCGCCGGCGGTGATCTGGTCAGCGCGGCCGGGGTCGAGTCCGGGGAAGTGTTTTCGCTCGGAGAGGGTCATGCGGGAGAGGCGTTTGTAGACTTCGACGAAGTCGTCGCGGCGCATCTGGGTGAGGAGGCGGTGTCGGACGATTTCGGAGCCGTGCTGAGAGACCGCCATGGAGACGAGGTTTTCCATGGTTCCGGAGGTGCCGATGACGCGTTGCGGTCGGAGTTCTTTTATCTTTTCGATGGTGTGTTTGAGCGTCTTGCGGAGGTGTGATTCGAGTTTGTCGCGGTCTTTTTTGTCGATGGGGTCGGAGTGGACGAACTGCTGTGAGAGTCGGGAGGCGCCGAGTTTGAAGGATTCGACGAGCAGGGGACGTTCGTTGGTGCCGACGATGAGTTCGCAGGAGCCTCCGCCGATATCGACGATGAGGGAAGGTCCCCCGCCACCGCTGCCGCCGGGGGAGGTGGAGCCGAGGTCAATGGCCTGTTTGACGGCGAGGTAAATGAGGTGGGCTTCCTCCTGAGCCGAGATGACCTGGATGGAGAGCCCGAGGCGGTGTTTGGCGGCGGTGACGAAATCGCCGCCGTTGATGGATTCGCGCACGGCGGAGGTGGCATAGGCGAGGATGACGTCGCAGTCGAGGCCCTTGGCGATTTGCTGATAGCGGGCGAGAGCATCGAGGGTGTGGTCGATGGCGCGTTTGGAGAGGCGGTGGTGCACCAGGGCGGCGGCGCCGAGGTTGGTGAGGTCCTTGTCGGAGGAGAGGGTGCGGAAGGAGAGGGTGTCGGTGACTTCGACGATGACCATGTGGAGGGAGTTGGTGCCGATGTCGATGGCCGCGATGCGCAGGCCGTGGGGGGTGGGGGAGCGCGGGGGTTTGGGGAT
>DATKPA010000126.1:0-15827 GCA_035524355.1 Phycisphaerae bacterium
GATTAACCTCGCCTCACTCAAAGCCGACGAATCCGCGTTGCGTAAGGAACTTGAATCCGCCGGGGTGCAATTCCGGGGGCGCGCGTGCAAATGCCCATTTCACGATGATCGGTCGCCCAGTGCGGGAATTTACTTCAAAGACGGTGCGTGGAAATTCAAGTGTCAGGGGTGCGGATTCGGAGGAACGATCATCGACGTCCGCGCAAAGCTCAATCAACGCTCACCGGAGGAGGAAATTAGAGCAATGAGCGAAACCACCGCACGCCCGCCACGGCCGGCGCCAGCTCCAAAAATCTTCGCATCCATCGACGCGATCACATCGACTCTCCCCAAGGTCGAAGATGTGTATACCGACCTCTATGCGGATCCGGACACCGGCGCCGCGACGTTCTCGGTTATCCGCTGGCGCAACAGCGACGGGAAAAAGGCTTTCACGCAATGCTCGCCGACAGCGGGCGGCTGGTGGATGAAGGCACCGACTGGAGCGCTGCCGATCGCCAACCGCGACTGTATTCGTGACGCGCAGACGGTGGTGGTGGTGGAGGGGGAGAAGTGCGTTCGCGCTCTTGATGCCGTCGGGATACCATCGACCACCGCTCCCGGCGGCGCGAACAAGGGCGCGGCGGAGAAAGCCGATTGGACTCCGCTGGCGGGCAAGACGGTAATTTTGTGGCCGGATAATGACGCTCCCGAGGAAAACTACTCCGAGGGCAAGGGCATCGCGCACATGCGGAACGTGCAGCGGATCCTCCAAACGCTGACGCCGCCCCCTGAGATTTATTTCCTCGACCCCGCCACTGTCGAGATGGGGCCGAAGCAAGACGCCGCGGATTTTGTGGCGAGGTACCGGGGTTGGAAGCCGGAGGAAATCCGCGTCGCCGTACTGGCCGCGATCGATGAGGCAAAACCAGTCGGCATCGTCGCAGACTTCGCGCGGTACCAGGAAGACATCATCGCCGGGCGGCTGAAGATGCTCTCGTTCCCGTTTCGCAGTCTCAGCGCTCTGACCAACGCGCTCATGCCCGCAACGGTAACGGCGATATGCGGGGACGCCGGCGCCACGAAGTCGCTGCTCGTGAGTGAGTGTCTGGCTGAGTGGACTCTCACCGGCGTTCGCGCGTGTGTGTTGCATTTGGAGGACGATCGTAACTTCCACTTATCACGCGCCCTCGCGCAACTTGATCGCAATGCCGGTCACACCGATTTCGCGTGGATTGCTGCCAACCCCGACGCCGCCCGCGCTGGCAGAATCAAACATGCCGCCACGCTGGAAGACATCGGCCGCTGCATCTGGGAAGCGCCGGCGAGAGACCAGGTGACGCACGAGATGGCACTGGCATGGGTGAGGGAGAGTGCGAAAGCAGGGTTCGAAATTCTTATCATCGACCCGGTTACGGCGCTCGAGGCGAGCGACAAGCCATGGATTGCCGATTTGCGTTTCATGATGGACGTGAAGGCGATCGCGCGGCAATACGGGACGCGGGTGGTTCTCGTCACTCACCCGAAAAAAGGCCGCAAGAATGGCTCCGGTCTGGATGACTTCGCGGGCGCGGCCGCGTTCACGCGTTTCGCCCATACCGCGATCTGGTTGGAAAAGTACACGCCGGAACGGAATGCGAATGTGCGGCGATCGAGGTACCAGCAAGAGCAGCTTGCATTCAATCGGACGATCAAGATCACGAAGGCTCGCAACGGCCGCGGCACCGGCCTGGAACTCGCCTACCAATTCTCGCCCCTGACATTGCGGTTTGAGGAACTCGGGATCGTGTGGGAGGGGCAGGGATGAGCATACGCAACCGCCACCCATTACCAGCAGCCGCGTTGAGGATGGTCCGCCCTGGCCTGGTATCTCGAAGCGGTTTTTGACCCCAGGTGATTTTTGCAAAGTGTGTGAAGGACGAAAACGGTTGGTTTAGGGATCGGCCGGCCCCAAAAAAACATACCCCCGTACCCCCACTCACGAGGAGGCTGGATTATGCCAAAGATGCCCCGAAGTTTCGAATCGTACCGCGCCCCGCTCAATGATCGCATGAGGGAAATGCGCCGCCCCGACCGTCGGCAAGTCTACAACTCAAGCCGCTGGCACACACTACGTGGCGTGGTGCTGGCTGAGGAGCCGGTTTGCAGGATGTGCGGGGAGCGCCCGTCGACCCACGTCGACCACAAAGAACCGCTCATCGATCGTCCCGATCTCGCCTTCACCCGTAGCAACCTGCAAGGCCTTTGTGACCCGTGCCACCACCGCAAGACGGCGGACGAAAGCAGGGCAGTTCGCCAGGGTAAGCGTCTGTCTCCCCCCTCGTCATCCCCCTCCACGTCGCTTCCCTTGCCCATTTCCTCGCCCTCCATTGCGTCTCCAGCGCCCTCCCCGCCCCCACCCCCGTCCCCGGGCGGCACACCTCACCCCGGCGGCCTCCCTCCGGCCTGAGCCGGTCTACCTCGGATAGAGGGTAGGTAAGACGCGTTCATTGCCCATTGTCGAGGGAAATCATGACACTGCAGACAACCGGCCAGATAGCCAAGGAACTGGGGACTTCGCGGGACACCGTGCAAAACATCGTCCGCGCGCACGGCATCAAACCGGACTCGCACGCAGGCTGCTACGGCTTGTTCGCCCGCGCCGCGGTTGCACAAATCGCGGCCGAGGTTGAGCGGCGTCGCAAGCTCCGCACCCCCGAACCCGCCGTTACCGTCTGACAACCCACGGCGGCGATACCCGCCCACGATTGGAGCCCCCAATGAAGACGCCCGAAACTCGATCGATCAAAACGCTCGTCCGCGCCATCCCCGCCACCGCGAACACCCCGAAGCGCATCGCCGGAAGCATCCCCTTCAACTCGCCAAGTGAACTGCTGTGCGATGAAACCGGCATAACCCGGCAGGACATCGCAGCGCTTCGGGCGGCCGGCGGTTGCTTCCGCGAAGTCATCGCCCCCGGCGCCTTCAACTACTCCGACGTGCGGGCGCTTGTGGAGCATCAAAATTGGCCGATCCTTGGCCGGACCAGCTCGCGCACCTTCCGGCTCAACCAAGGCGTCGACGGCCTCGGCTACGAACTCGACCTCCCCGAATCCCCAGCCGGTCAGGACCTTTTCGCCGCCGTCGACCGCGGCGACATCCAGGGGGTGAGCTTCGGCTTTGCTATTCGGGATGGTGGGGAGGATTGGGACTTTTCGCAGATGCCCCCGGTCCGCACGCTTCGCGCCATTGACATCTCGGAGATCAGCTTTGTCGGCACGCCGGCCTACAGCGACACCACCGCCGCCACCCGCACGATGATCGCCGCCCGAGACCGCGCGGGGAACGCCGACGCCACCTCGGACCCCTCGGCCCTCATCGAGGAGGCCGAGGCCGATCTTTCGTCCGCGGTCGATTCGGAATTTGAAAGCGAGTTGGAGCGCGCAGTACGGCGCGTGGCCGAGGATCCGCAGGAGATGAATGAAATCATCGCGACAATGACCGCGCGCGAACGATTCGCGCTCGTTGAAAGCATCGCGCTTGACGCGAAGGACCCCGAACTCTTCCGCGCCACGCGCAAATTCAGAATCCGCAACGGCCTCATGTGAGACTTCCCGCCGAGCCCCGAGAAAGGACGCAACCCATGCATAACGTCATCGACATCCCCGAACCCGCTCGAGATTTTTATATTGCCAATCCTCCGAGGTTTGGCGCCATCGTATGCTGTGGTTGCCGAGAGGTATTCATTGTTGACAACACGAACGTTACTGTGATGCGCCGAGGCATGCCCGGCCAATTCTGTCCCCGCTGCATCAGCCGATTCCCCTCGCACGTCGTCTCCGCATTGAACGCCGCGCGCAACCCCCCGCCTCCCCCGAAGCCCACCCCAGATCCAGCCCACGACTGCACGGTGGCTGAACCGAAATCAAAGCTCGAAAAACTCGCCGACATCATCTTCGGCGAGGACTGAATCTGCACCCTCGCGCGCTCGATGGATCGAGCGTGAGCACCTTGTACGACCCCGGACCGATTTTGAAAGGAAGCGCATGGAACCGCTCCACAAAGAACTCCACCGTTATTCCCTCCTCCGCGCCATTCGGAGGCGTATCGATCGCCAGGACCTTGACGGCATTGAGGGTGAAGTCTCCAAAGAAATAGCGAAACGCGCCGGCACGCCGCCGATGGGCATCTTTTGCCCATTGTCGGTTCTGGCCACTCCCACCCGCGTACGCCGCGCACTCACCACCACCACCGCCGTAGGGGCGTTGAAGACCGCGGTATCGAGCGATTACATCGAAGCGCTTCGACCTTTGAGCGTCCTGGCTCGAATGGGCGCGCGCGTCATGGAAGACATGATC
Organism: Phycisphaerae bacterium; assembly: GCA_035524355.1. Classification (GTDB taxonomy): domain Bacteria; phylum Planctomycetota; class Phycisphaerae; order WQYP01; family WQYP01; genus DATKPA01. Next base: position 4,317 of record DATKPA010000126.1, read on the forward strand.
GGTACTTTCAAGATCCCACATCTGTCGGCCGGCGGCACCGGTTATTGGGTGACACCGGAAGGCAGCGCGCCCACCAGCTCGGCCCCGACCATTGATCAGGTGAGTTTGTCCCCGAAGATCTGCGGAGCGCACACCGAGATTACTCGGCCATTCGCGGTGCAATCTTCTCCCGATGCTGAGGATCTGGTGAAAAGAGACCTGCTCGCCGCGGTCAGCTCCGCGATCGACGCCGGCGGAATCAACGGCAGCGGTACGGCCGGCCAACCTACGGGCCTTCTCAACAACGGCAACATCGCGACGCACAATTGCGGAGGAACGCTGGCGTGGTCTGACGTCGTCGGAATCGAAACCACCGTCGGCGCCGCCAACGTGATGATCACCAGCGGCGCTTACCTCACGACGCCGTCGGTGAAGGGCCTCCTCAAGGCGACGCCCAAAGTTGGCACCACCTACCCCGTCTTCATGTGGGAAGGCAACGAACTCAACGGCTACCCCGCGTACGCCAGCAACGTCGTTCCCTCAAACCTTGGATCCAACAACGATCGCGCCGCCCTCATCTTCGGCAACTGGGAAGATATGGTCATCGGCATGTGGGGCGCTGTGGACCTCCTCGTCGACCCCTACACGCAATCCACCACAGGCACGATCGGTATCACCGTCCTTGTTCCGGCTGATATCCAACCGCGCAGGAACGAGTCGTTTGTCTGCATTCCGGACGTCACCACGCCTACTCCTTGATTTCCATTTTGGGCCCGGCGCCTTCGGTAAGCGACGGGTTCGGGGATCGGGCCGGCACCTTTCCGCTGCCCGATCCCGCCTTTTTTTTCGTGAGGTGCATTCATGGGCGCAACCGGACACGTTGGAAAGTTAAGCGTCTTGATCGGGGGCAATGGGGATGAGCTGCGCGGGGAACTCAAGAAAACCGGAAAAGATGTCAAAGGGTTCGTGAAGGATACGAACGAGGAATTGGGGAAGCTAGGGAGGCCGAATGGTGGACCGAAGGATGGGGGGTTCGGAGCAGCGCCCGAGGAGGCGGGCGTACTCAATGACCTGGCAAAACACATTCGAAAGCTGAGGTCTGATAGCGCTAAATCTGGTGAACGTGGCCTGGCGAAGGTTCTTGGCAGCGGAGATTCGCTCAGCGAAGCCGCTCTGCAGTCACTGGGATTGGGGATGCAGGGTATCGCCGTCGACGCGATCGGCCGCGGCTTTTCCAATTCAATGGAGACGGTGAACAAACTCTCCAGCGGAGAGCTCGGGCTCAATGAGTTTTCCCACCAGCTCGCGGAGGGACTACCGCTCATCGGAGAATTTGTCAAGGGCTGGACGAACGTCCTTTCATTGATCGACGGCTCTGCGAAGGCCGAGGCGGAGCTCAATCGACAAATGAAGGATGGCGCGATGGTCCAGCAGGGTCTCAATACCCTGGACGAAGCGCGATCCCGGAGAATGTCATTCGACTCACCCTCGGATTTTGCGAGGGAAGCACTGGGGATCAATCAGGAGCGAATCTCCAAGGAGGCGGAGCTCGGCGAAAAGCGTAACAAGATAGAGGAGGAAGAGCAGGAGGCGCAGAACAAGGCGTCATCTGTCCCAATGAGACTGGGTGCCTCATTCTTGCGGAAATTGTCTGCGTTTTCTACGCTGGGGCTCACAAACTTCGTCAAGAATCCTTTCCTCGACAAGCTCGAAAACCAATTCAGTGAATCCAGTGCCGCCGTTCAAATGGCGATGAAGCCGTTTGAGGAAAGTAAGCGCCTTCTGAATTCGGCGCAGAAAGAACAGGAGAAGCTCTCGCAGGATCAACTCCACCGCCTGAACGAGGAATCGCTCGAGCAGATGGAGAAGTCGATCGCGGCTTCGCGGCTGGGGCGATCGATGGCGGTCGGTGGGAGTCCGGAAGAGATATTGGCGGCGCGTCAGGCTGTGGCCCGCGCGAACATGAATGCGGACCTCAAGCCCATTGATCGGGAGATGGCGCAGAATGCCGCCGCAATAAAGGCGGGGCAGGGAATTAATGGCTTGTCGCTGGAAGAAGTGAAGGCTCGCCAGGAAAAGCTGCAGGAAGAGCGCGCGGCGATCGTGAAGGCTGGAGAAGCCGAGATCACGCGCATGACTATCGACGAAACCCGGCGGCGCGAGGACGCGATTTTCGACATCGAATCGGGCATGAACCGGGCGAGACTGGGCATCATGAGCGCCACGGCGAAGTCCGCCGAGGACGAACTCGCGGCGCGCCTCGAAGGGATCAAAGAACAGGTTCGCGAGGAGCTGGGGGCGATTGATCAAAGGTTGGCCAATCCCTCAATCGGAGCCGATGAACGAAAGAAGCTGACCGAGGAGCGGGCGATGACCGAGAAGGCCGGCGCCGCCGCACAAGAGCGGGCAAAGCAGGACGAGGCGCGTCGCCAGGCGAATTCGGTAATGGGCATCGAGCACGACATGGCCCGGCAGCGGCTCAAGGTGCAAGAGGCCAATACGCACGACGTGGCGGGGCTGTGGTCCGTCCGAGAGGCCAGCATCAAGGAGGAGTTCCAGGAAAATCTGGACAGGATCGACGCCAAGCTGAAAGACGTGAACCTGTCGGAGGCTGAGCGCAATGCGTTGATCAAACAGCGGCAGGAGATGCTGGCTGGCGAGCCGGACATCCTCAAACGTGCGAAAGAGGATTTCGACCGGGAGACGAGGCGAGCGCAGCAAGGAAACGCTGGGACGTTGCTGGGGGTGGCGTCCGGTCTATTGTCGGATCGCCAAGGGATCTACGGCGGAAACAACGCCGCGGCGATCAAGATGCAGAAGCGGCTGGGGGCGATGAGCGAGATTCTTTCGATGCGCCAGCAGATCGAGTCCGTGCTCGCCCCCGATTCACGCGCCAACGACGAACAGAAGAAGGCGGCGAAGGAGGCACTCGGGGCGCTGGGTGACTGGCAGAAATACGCCCTCAGCAACAAGAACCTCAATCAAACGCCCTATGTTCCGCTCCGTCACGCCGAGGGTGAAGAGGCGAATTCCGGGTACTCCGGGGCAGCCGAGTATCAGACAGAAGCCGACGAAAACAACTATGCCAAGGGCGCGAACATGATCGATGAGCAGCGCGAAACAAATCGGCTGCTCGCTTCCATCGAGAAAATGATGATGGCCGGCGGGCGCGACGGATCCAACCCGCTTTTCCCGTAATGAGACGCAAAGGATTGCGGATATGCCGACTCTGCCGATGAGATCCTTGAGGGGCGATGCAGTGGCGGCCAGATTCTGTTTTCATCCAGAAATTTTTGAATACAAAAACGCCGCCGAAAGCGCCCTCGCCGCACACGGCTTCGATTGTCTCACCCATTATTCCGCGATCGATCTTCGGCACGAGGATTTTGGGCTCGAGGTGCTCGGCATAAAGACGGAAGCCGACGCCATCCGCATCGCACGCGTGCTCAAATCTCAACTCCATGCCTGGCCCCACATCCGCCGCCGTCGCAAGCGTGTGGGCGCTCTTTCGGCGATAGGCGGCGGGTGTCACTGACACCCGAGACGGCAGATTTATAGGGTCTTGTACGGTGATTGCGAGCGACGGCCTAAAATACAAGAAATCACAAAAACTACCGGTGTTTCCGAACATTTCTCATTGTCATCATATGCCCCCACTTGCTTTTACAAAACCGTTGCTCTGCCATTGAGCTACATCGGCGTGAAACGTTCCAGAACACAACGATAGCAAATCCATGCCGCTCTGGCCATATCTGGAATGAGAAACGTGAGCGGGGGAGGGGGCGAGGCAACTTCCATAAAAACGGCACGGCTCCCATGGGGTCACCCGCTGGGAGCCGTGCCGGCCAAAAAAGGGGAAGATCGAACTCAGTGCCTGCGGCGACGGAGCATCAGGAGGCTACCCACGCCGATGAGGCCGAGGGAGGCGGGTTCGGGGACGGCGGTGATTACGTAGGCGCCGTTGTTGACTGTGGCGGTGCTGCTGCTGGTGTTGCCCAGGCCATAGATGCTGCCCATGCCATCGACGGCAAGAGTGGGCGAGTTGATGGAGATGCTGTTGGTGGTGATGCTGTTGGCGAGAGCGGCCCATCCGGTCTGGCCAGCCAGGGCGTTATTGAGGCCGGGGACGGGCGTGACTGTGGCCGGTCCGCCGCTGCCGCCGACGATGGAGTTGATCTGGTCGAGTGTGACCAACCCGCCGGCTTCGGTCCAGGCGAAGATGTAGTCGGCGGTGGGGACGGTGAGTTGGGCCTGTGTGTTGGGGTCAACAAAGCTCTGGTAATAGCCCACCGCGACGCCGGCGTCGGAGATCGCCATGATTTGGACGAAACCGAAATCGGTGGTGGAGGCGACGGATGGGGAGGCGAGCACAAATTCCGTGTTGTTGTGCGGATCATAGATCCATCCGTCCTGGCCCACGTTGCTGCTTCCGGAGTAGCGTGTCAGACTGCCCGCGACGAGGCCCGGGTTGTTCATCGCCACGACGGTCTGCGTGAGCGTGCTGCTGCTGTTGACGTAGTTGCTGTTCGTGTTGCCCGTGATGGTGAGGGCCGGGGAGGTGGGAGAGAGGTTGACGGAGGTTCCGTTGCCGCTGTCATAAAAGGCGTCGGTGCCAAGGGCTGTGCTGGAGGTGGAGTTGTACCGGCTGGATGTGCCGGCGGCCTGACCGGAGTTATTGAGGGCGACAATCAAACTGCTGCGGAAGAGGTTGCCGGAGACCGTGGTCGCGTGGCCGATCACGCCGGTGGCTGCGGGATCGGTCAATCCGACCTGGACGTAGCCGTTGGAAAAGCTGGTGGAAGTGCTCGGCGTGCCTGAAGGCGTGTAGATCCAGGCGTCGGTTCCGATGTTGGTGCCGGTGCTGCTGTAGCGGGTCGTTTGGCCGCCGACCTGGCTGGTGGGGTTGAATTGGGTGAGGGTGGTGTTGCTCGTGGAGATGGCGGTGGTGGTGTTTTGGTAGGTTCCGCCGACCAAGCCAATCTGGACGGTCGTGCCGGAGTTGTTGTAGTTGTACATCCAGGCGTCCTGGCCGAACTGGGTGGGGGGGCTGGTCGTGACGGTGGCATTGGGGTTGTAGCGGTTGGTCATGCCGACGACGACGCCGCTGTCATTGATGCTGGTGGCGTTGGGGAGGAGCAGATTACCGGAGTTGGCGATCAGAGTACTGGTGCGAACGAGGTAGTTCACGCTATTGATGGTGCGGTAGCCACTGTAGTTCGTGTCATTGGTGCTGACACCCAGGCCCAGCAGGGTGGGAGTGGCGCTGCCGGTGTACAGCCACGCATCGCTACCGACGGATGTAGTGCTGGTCGTGCCGGTATAACGGGTGGAGGTACCCACGACTTCACCGCTGTCGTTGACGGCTTTGGCCGAGCTGATGCGTGAGCCGACGGCGGAATAGTAGTAGTAGGTGGAGTAGTTGTTGGAATCCGTGAGGGTGGTGATGGGGCCAATGATGGTGGGGGTGACGACGCCGGTGATGGGGTCGGCGGCGGTACCGGGTGCGGAAACCCAGGCGTCGGCTCCACCAAGGCTGCTGTTGATGCTGGCGGTGCCGATCACATAACCCGTCGGGCTGATCGCGGCCGCCCTGGCGCCGGAAACGCTGTTGAATCCGGTATACGTACCAGAATCTGCCTGCATGCCAATAAGGGACGAGGTCGCGGTCGTCGGATTGTAGACCCAGACAAGCTGGCCGCTGCTGCCGGCGGAATAATTTCCCACGGCAAAGCCGGCGGCGTTGACGTAGGTGAGTGCGACCGAGGTGTAGGTGACGCCATTGACGGTTCCCGCGGTAACCAGCGGCGAGGAGATCTGGTACATGACGCCTGCGGAGGCGACCTGCGCCACGGCCAGCGCGAGAAGCGCCGCGGGCATGATGGGGAGTTTAGAAGACTGGAACATCTGGATTACTCCTGAAGAGAGAGAAGAGAGAAAGAGGGGAGGCTGCTCCCCTCAAAGTGTTTCCTCAGTCGCCAGTGTCCTTGTGGAATTACTCAGGCTTTGCGGCGGCGCAGAAGCAGGAGGCTACCCACGCCGATGAGGCCGAGGGAGGCGGGTTCGGGGACGCCGGTGATTTCGAAGACGCCGTTGGTGGTCGTGGCGGTGCTGCTGGTGTTGCCCAGGCCATAAATGTTGCCGTTGACGTCCGTGGCGAGGAGCGGCGCCGTGATGGAGAGGCCGCTGATGGAGTTGGCGAGAGCGGCCCAGCCGGATTGGCCAGCGAGGAGAGTATTGAGGCCGGGATATGGTGTGGCCACCTGGCTGACGCTGATGGTGTTGAGTTGGTCGACGGTGACCAAGCCGGTGCCTTCCGACCATGCGAAGAGGAAGTCGGCATTGGGCGTAACCGTGGTGGTAATTGTTCCGTCGGTCTCCAGTGTTCTTGTGACGTTGCCCGTCTGGTAATAGCCCACTGCCACGCCGCTGTCGGACAGCGCCATGACCTGGACCTTTCCGAAGTCGTCGATCGAAGAGACCGTGGGGGCCGTCAGCACATACTCGGTATTGTTGCTCGGATCATAGACATATCCGGCCTGACCACCCAGGTTGACGTTGTTGCTGTCGTAGGTCCCCGTCAGGTGGCCGGCCACGAGTCCATGGGAGTTCATGGTCACGACGTTCTGCGTGATGCCGCCGACGCTGCTGAGGTAGTTGCTGTTCGCACCACCATTGACGGTAACGGTGACGGCACCAGCGTAGGGATTGAGGTTGACGGAGCTGCCGCTGCCGCTGTCATACCAGGCATCGGAGCCACGGTTCGTGCCAGTGGAAGTGTACCGGGTGGAGGTACCGGCGGCCTGGCCGCTGTTGTTGAGAGCAATGATGGTGCTGGTTTGGTGCAGGTAACTGCTGGAGTCGGTGTAGGCATGGCCGATGGAAGTGGAGGTGGAGGCATCGGTCAACCCGACTTGGACGTAGCCGTTGCCGCTGCCCAAGCTGGTGGTCGTGGTGGGTGTCCCATTCGGGGTATAAATCCAGGCGTCCATTCCGGTAGGGGTAGTGGAGGAGCCGTAGCGGTTGCTTGTGCCAGCGACCTGGCTGCTGGGATTGAATTGGAGGAGGGCGGTCGATTGCGTGGTGTTGCTCCCACTGGTGTAGGAGTAGACTCCGCCGGTGGCTCCGATTTGGTAGGTCTGGCCTGAGCCGTTGTAGTTGTACATCCAGGCGTCGGTGCCGAGGGTCGAGGTGGAGGTGGGGACATAGCGCGTCGTCATGCCGACCACCACGCCGCTGTCATTGATGCTTGTGGAGTTCGGCAGTTTGCCGAGGATAAGACTGCTCGTGCGATAGGTGTAGTTTGTGCTATTGAAGGCTTTGGTGCCGGCGTAGCCGGTAGCGCTGTTGCTCACACCCAGGCCCAACGGGGTGGAGGTGTAGGTGCCGTTGCTGCCGGGGGTGGAGATCCACACATCGGTACCGATTCCGGAGGCTGTTGAATTGGAAAGCGTGGTAGTTCCGCCGGAATAACGATTGGCGTATCCAATCACTTGTCCGCTGGCGTTGACCCCGTAGGCCGTGCTGTTACGGTACGTTTGGTTGATGCCGGAGGTGGAGTTCGTGTTGACGTCGGAGGTTGTGAAAAAGTAGGACGAGGTGAGGCCGTTGGAATCGGTGAGGGTGGTGGTGGGAGCAACAAGGGTGGGGGTGACGATGCCGGTGGCGCCTGCGGCGGTGCTGGGCGCGGCAACCCAGGCGTCTGTTCCAATAGCATTCCATCCTGTAGTGGTGGTAGTTTTATATCCGTAGCGGCTGGTGGAGCCGAGCACATAGCCATTTGAGCTGATCACATCCGCCGGGTCGTTCGGATTGGGAATGTTATTGACGGTATTGGTGCTACCGCCCGAGCCCACATAGGCCGGTGCGTCCGTGGACTGGAAGCCGATGAAGGAGGTGGAGGAAGTGGTGGGATTATAGACCCAGAGAAGCTGGGCGGCGTTGGCGGCAGCTGTAGTTCCCACGGCATAGCCGGCGCCGTTGACATAGGTCATCCCGACGCTGGTGTAGGTGTTGCCGTTGATCGTGCCGGGGGTGACCAGCGACGACGAGATGACGGCTGCGGAGGAGGCCTGTGCCACGGCGAGCGCCAGAAGGGCGGCGGGCACGACAGGTAGTTTGCGAGACACGAACATTGAGGTACTCCATATGAAAAAGTGGTTTCTATTCACAAAAATGCTCATCGATCACCAGTACGCTGGTGGAGCGTGGTCAGACTTTGCGGCGGCGCAGAAGTAGAAGGCTTCCCGCGCCAAGCAGGCCGAGGGAAGCGCGTTCGGGAACTGCTGCGGTGATTTTGTACGCGTCTTTGGAATCAGTGGAGGCAGCGCCGGTGTTGCCGTTATTGGAGTCCGACGTTACCAGCGTGGGGGGGATCTGGCAGGCGACACATGCAGAGGCGGCCTGTGTCACGGCCATTGAGAGAAGAGCAGCGGGTATGAGGAGAAGTCGGCGAGAGCGGAACATTCCTTGTCCTCCAAATAAATGGAAACAAAAGGTGATACACCATATTCCTTTCTCTCTCTCGTTCTTTCTCTCTCTTGCTTCTCTCTCTTTCTCTATTTTCTCTCTCTATTTTCTCTCTCATTTGCTCATTCGCAGGTCGCGAAAAACTATCTGGTTCTCCTTGGGATCGGCTCGATCGAAACCTTCAATGAGCAGTTACAGCACGAATTGTCATCATGCGTCAGTGGGGTGGTTCGGCGGAATGCGTGGGAGCGGTATCGGCATCCTCGGACGGGAAATCCGCTGGATGGTCCATCCGCCAGCGTTGTAGTTTCTGGATCGCCTGAACTTCATCGGACTCAGCGTCAAACACCCACATTCCATTGGGCATGTGCTTGAGCTGGAAATCCTGGGGATTCTGGTCGGTGATTTCCGCAAGCGCCCGAATGGCGGGCGTCCGCGCGGAATGATAGGCCTTCTTGCCATAGATCTCGAATTTCATGGCGTGCACCGCAGGGCCCGTGGCAATGCGATACAGAATCGGAATAACCCCGCGCGGCTTGTAGGCAACAGCCAGTGCATAAGCGGAATTCGACATGCCGGGCTCGGCAAGATAGATAAAAGGTTGCTTTCCAGGAGCGGCCACCGCCTGGAAGTAATTGCTTTCCGCACGGGCAAAGAACGAGACGATGCGCGGCTGCAGTTCCGGCGCCTTCAGGGCAATCAGCGCATCGCATGCGAGTTCCCGGTCATTGAAGATGGCACGAATGCCGGAATTATCCTCCGGCATGATGGCAACGGGGCGGCCACGGAAGGTTACCATTGTTCTCGGACGGGGCTGATCATTCTCGGGAAGAACACCGGACATTCCGCGCTCCCAAATCGCGTCGAGTACCGGCTCCGTGGGCGGCCGGTCGCAGACCACATCCATGGCGGTCACGTAGACGGCCCGTTCCGGATCCCGGAGCATTTGCGCGAGGAGCAGGTCCGCGGCGGGTTCCTTGAACTTTGCAAGGGCGCGTGTCGCTTCCGCGCGTGCTTCGGGGCTCGAGCAGAAAAGCCGGGTCGTGATCGGCAGGACGTCCGGACGCAACGCGAAGTCAATCTCGCCCTTTCGCGCTTCCGGGGAGAGCGTGAGTGAGTTCATCGCCCATTGGGTCAGGCCTTCATCGAACTTCAGGATGGTCATGAGGCGCGCCCGCCCCTCGGCATCGTCGCGGCTCGCCAGGAGCTCGCCGGTCTGTCTGCCGAGCGCCACTTCGAGGCTCGTCATCGCCTTCTCGCGGTCGGCGAAGTTTTCCGAGTTCAACTGCTGTAATGCGGTCTGGACTTCCGGCGAAAGCACCGGCGGCGTGGTGCTCGTCGACGGTTGGGAATTGTCTTCCCCACGCGCCGTTAGCACTGCGGCGCTGATGGCCAGCGTGCTGATGCCGATGATCCGCTTGAGTCGCATTACTCTCATTCCTTCTTGATCCAACGGCGAATCAACGCGATTGCCGTAACGGGATGCCCGCTCAACAGGACCTGTTTTTAGAAGCGTGGCCGGCGTCACAACTCATTGCCGGCCACGCCTGTCCCACTGAACTGGCGCAATTCGCAGTTCCCTTAAGCCCGGGAACGGCGACGCAGTAACATCATGCCGCCGACGCCCAGGAGGGCGAGGGAAGCGGGTTCGGGTGCGGCGACCATTGCACCCGCTGAAACACTGGTGGAGGCGCTGGTGCCAAAGTTGTTGAGGACATCGCTCAAATCGGTCAGATCGATGGTGGCGGCCTGGTCGAAGTTGCCGTCAGTCCATGCGCCCTTCGCCGTGCCGAAGTTGTTCAGGACGATGGAGAGGTCGGTGAGATCGACTTTGCCGTCGAGGGTGGCGTCGCCAGGCAGGGCGGAGCCGGCTTCAGAGACCTGAAGGTTGCTGATGGTGGCGGAGTCAAACGGCGCTTGCGAGGTCGCGAGGGAATAGCCGTAAACACCGAAGGAGATGCCTTTGATCGTGCTGATGTCAATCGAGTTATCGAGAGTCTCAGTAAGTCCGTCGGGGTGAGCGGGGCTCTGCCAGATCAGGGATCCATCCAGGTTGCTCAGGGTGGTCTGCACAATGCGTGTTGCCGGGTCCACCGTCAAGAGCAGGTGATAGGTCGTGGTTCCATTGATCGGGGCGATTTTCCCCAGATACCCGTAGCCGGAACCGGAATAGTCGTATGTGTCGTCCGAGCTCGTTGCAATCAATTGCACATTGGCGCCCAACTGGCTGGTCGGTCCGAAATTGACCCAACCGGCCAGGTTGCCAGTGGTGGGATCGACCTTCGGGGTTCCCGTGGCGGATTGGGTGGCGAAGCCCATATACGCAAATCCGGCCGAGCAGGAGATGTCCGCGGAGACCGAAAGGAGGCCGGCCGTGGGGAGGGAAGTGAATCCAACGGTGTAGCTGGTGTTGAAGTTGGTGTTGGAGCTGCCGGATTCGGTGATGGTGGTCGAGGTGGGGTTGACGGTAGTGGTCGTGACGTAGCCATTGGCGGGGGTAGGCGCGACGTTCACACTCGTCGTATAGACGTAGCCGCCGCTGGTGGTGCTGCCGGCGATCGCGGTACGGGAGGGGTTGGTTGCGTTGCCGAGGGTGTCGCTGAGCAGGACCACATCGGCCCGGCTCACGGAGGCCGCGGCAAGCACCGCGGCGGCAATCAGACTCAAAGTTTTGAACTGCATCAAGTACTCCACCTACAAAAAACCTATTCTCTCCCCGTTGCTGCCGCGAGAACGCTCGCGTGCCAGAGTTTTGTTTTCCATATGACAAGAGCAGTTCGTGTTGAGACTACCCAAATCATGTGGATTTACTATCTTTGCACGAGCAAGTAATTGTCCTGCATTGGCTCGCTCATCTGGGAAAACTGTGCCCACGACGTTGTCGGGGAAACGGGAGTGAGAAAGCCCAGGTGGAACTGATACGCGTAAACCTGGAATGACTGCGAAAAGGTCGGATCGCCCTTCGGCGGCAGATAGGGCATTTCAGGAGTCACATGGCCATCAACCCACAGCACGTTGCCGTAACCGCTGTGCCGGCCGTGAAATTCAGGCGGGGGAGATGTTCCG
>DATKPA010000127.1:0-12866 GCA_035524355.1 Phycisphaerae bacterium
CCATCTGCTGCGTGGCGTGTTCCGTAATCCGGCTGCCACGGGACCTGCGGATTCCGCCACGGTTTCTGCGGATTTTGCCCCGCGACCTGCGGACGCTGCCACCGCACCTGCGGCGCCCGCCACGCCATCTGCGGATTTGCCACCGCATCTGCGGACGCTCTAAAGCCGGCGCATGAGGGATCGGAATGCTGAATCAGTGTCTCGCCGGAGCGTCCGACAACGTGGCTCCGAGGCCGACGTGGCGTTTGGCCCACTTGAACATCACGAGGCCGACACCCTCAAGGACAAGAATCACAGACAATCCCAAAAACGACCACGCCTGATACATGCCCTCGGGAGAGGGGGAGCCAAAGTTGGTGTCGTGGATGTAGTCTTTGTAAGCTTCGAAGGAATTCATCAGGCAGCCGATGACGAAAACAGCGAAGCCGATGCGATAAAGGGTGGAACCCTTGAGGTCTGTGGTAGCGTTCTCCATTTGAAATTCTTCGACGACGTTCTGGTATAGCAGCTTTGCAAGGGAGCGCAAGCGAAACTTATCCGCGAGTGGAAACAGTGAGAGAAGAGGATAGGGGAATCACGGCTTGGGTTTCGGAACCAGGGCGTCGTCGATCATCTTGACGACGGCATCGTGGAAATGGAGTGCCCTGGCCTCTTCAGTTGTGGGGTTGCGGGGCTTGTAGTTGGTTGCGTGGCTGGCGCCCTCCCGGAGGCGCTGGCGGATCTTGTTGAGTTCGGCGAGCTGCCCGAGCTTCAACTCCTTTAGCTGGTTGGGGGAGTAGTCCTTGACGGGTTTTGGGAATGGCCATTCAACGCCATCAGTTGTCTGCCGGCGGTTGCGGCGCTGTTCGCGCAGCCGACGCCGGGCTTCGTTGGCCTGTTGATATTGATCAAGGTCGGCAAAGGTTTTCTGATTGAAGGTGATGGAAAGCCGCTCCCCCTGCCATTCGAAGGCGCTGATGATCTGGGCCTGCTGGGCAAGGATCGCGCTGTCGTTGATGGTGGAGCGAATTCGATTCCAGTTGCGTTTCGAGACTTGGGCAGTCATGCGTAACTGGAGGGCGAGGGCAGTCATATCCTCGGAGAAGGTCCAGTCGGCCCGCGGCGTGTAACCCGCGCCCTTCTCCGCCTGATTACGCCTTTCCTCGACGCGGATGCGGCCGACTTCGGAGAAAATCCAGTCCAGGAAGGCATGCGTGTGCTTGTTATGGCGGCGAGCGTTGCCCGAAATCGCAAGGCTTATGCGCTGATAGAGCTGGGCGGGCTTGTAGAAATAGAAGGTGTCATGCTGGTCAAACCAGATGGGATTGAATTCCAATTCGATGAGATTGGCATTTTTGAACGTCTGGATGAGTGGCGCGATGTCCTGTGGGGTGAGGGCGCGTGCGGAGCGGGGTAGGGGACGCTGACTGTCCTTTTGGGTGCCGCATAGCCAGAGTGGCGCCACACGGGTGACCTCGTGCCATTTGCCGCTGTTGAAGCTGTGGTACTGGATAAGCCATGGAAGCATGCCTAGCGAGACCAGTGAAGCGAAAGCCTCATCGCGTTCGTAGCTGCTCATCTCGGATTTGCTGCGGGTGTTGCGCTCGCGCTTCTGGACCCCGTATGCGCGGAGCCAGTCTTCGGGGGTGAAGACAATTCGCTGGGACTTGGTGCCTGTGGCGGTCAGGAGGAAGAGCCCCGCCTCGTAGGCGCGTTGTTGGGCAACGGAGAGGTCAAAGCCGATGACGGATATGCTGTTATTGTCGACATCCTTGCGGATGTCGTCGGGGAGATTCTGGTACGTCGCGTCAAAGAGCTGCAACTGGGGCTTCTCGGCATTGAATCTTTTGCCGCGAAGCTGGTTGGAGAGGTGTTGGGGAGAGCGGGGGAAGCCGACCGCCCAATCGATGGGGGTGGGGGTCCAATCCTTTTTCTGGTTGACAGGCTCTTCGGGGTGGGGCGTCTCGTTGGGCACGAGCCAAGAATGTCACAATCTGGTACAAGCGCCAAGCGGAAACAATCGAGATGAGTTCGCGATTGCTTCCTGACAAGCCGGATATCAATGCTTCCTGCTCATGGACTTTTCGACTTGCACGATCATGTCGGCGGGTGAGAGCCCGAGCGCCCGAGTCAGGCGGACGAACACATGGATTGTTGGCGTCCGTTTTCCGCGTTCGAGAAGGCTGACATATTCCCGCGTGAGGCGCACCTTCGCTGCCAACTCTTCTTGAGTCATGCCCGCGTTCAATCTGGCCTGCCGCAACAGTTCGCTAAACACACGGGCAAGCTAGCTGTTGACAGTACCCGTGTCAGCGAACTATAGTCACGTAACTGGTAGTTACGTGCAGCGACGGCCTCGGCGGAGAAATGGTGTTGACGCGCTCGCCATGCTCGACACCATTGAACTTGCAGGGCCTCAACCGATGATCGGAAAAGGCAGTATGCCACTTTCATCCCTTGGAAATGTTCGCTGGTCAGTTCGGCGTTCTCGTCGGCTATCTCTTGCCGGGATTTCTCGGCTTGCTGGGCCTGGCGCCCGTTTCGCCCGTGGTATCGGGATGGCTTCAGGGGGTAAATCTCGGCGATGCTGGGATCGGCCCTCCGGTCTATGCGGTACTTTCTGCGACGATGATCGGGATGATTTTCAGCTGTATCCGGTGGTTGATCGTCGACCATGTTCATGCATGGACGGGAGTGGTGGCCCCGGCTTGGAATTTCCGGCTGCTGGATGGCCGGCTGGAGGCATTGTCGTATCTCGTCGACAACCACTACCGATACCATCAGTTCTACGCCAACACGCTCATTGCGGTGCTATGGGCGTATCCGATCCACCGCCTGTTGAAAACGTCGCCGTTCCTGGGAGTGGGCACAGACCTGGGAGCATTGATTCTATGTGCCGTGCTATTCGCCGGCTCCCGCGACGCGCTGGCGAAGTATTATCAACGCGCCGGCCAATTGGTCGGCGATGTCGCGGAGAAAGAATGTTCGGGTGATGTCATGACGAATGGGATTGGAAAACACGAGGCTGACGGTGGGACCGCCAAGCCCCGTCCGGAGCAGTCGAAACCGGCGGCCAAGGCCGCGGCACCGGCGAGGCCGGAAGACGCCAAGGGAAAAGGGGGCACACAGTCCAAGTAACCTTGGTCGGTGGGGTGGGGGAACCAATCGCCCGCTGGTGAGGTGCTCGTCACCGCCGCGGGCGATTTCATTTGGAGTTGCGGACACAGCAATAATGACGACGGTGGAAAGGACTTGGAAACTTGTGAGCCGCGTAATAAACCTCATCAAAGATCTCGTTTGCGCTACCGATCCGATATGTGCTTGCAGTGAGGGGGGGAGGTGATGCGGATTTTCCAAAGGTTCTGGTGCCGACAACGGCAGCGTTTTTCGCTTGAGTCTGTCACCCAATCATGCCTTGATAGAGGCATGGCGAATAAGCTCTTCAAGATGTTCAATTCGTTCGAGGAAGCCGAAGCTTGGGACATTTCATACTGGAACCGGCGGACCCCGACGGCGCGGTTACGGGTGGCGGAGAAGATGCGTCGCCAACTTTATGGCCGACCTCCCAAAGAGTTTCCTCGAGTTCTCAAAGCTGCTAAACGACCATAAGGTCAAGTACCTGATTGTCGGCGGGTACGCGGTGATCCATCATGGATATCCGCGATCGACGGTGGATTATGATGTGTTCGTGGCGATGACCAAGACGAACGCGGTGCGCCTCAGCAAAGTCATTGCTGAATTCGGATTTGATCCGGCCGAGTACTCGCCGGACTTTTTCCTTACTCCCAGCAGCATCCTCATGATTGGCCGCGAACCCTGGCGCATTGACATTTTCACGAGCATCAAGGGGCTTGATTTCAACGCCGCGTACAAAGGCCGCGTGATGCTGCGTGTGGGCGGCGTTCCAATTCCCTTTGTCAGCAAGGCTGATCTGATCACGAGCAAAAAGGCTGCGAATCGAGATCGTGACCGGGACGACGTGAAACGGCTTGGTTCGTAGACCCAGTCGGCCGCCATCGAAACAGAACGTCCCCTTTGGCAAGGGACCCGGAAGCGTCATGGATGCTGCCGCCTGGGCTGTAATGGAGAAGCATTAATTCGGTAATGGCAGCGAATTAATCTCCGTCTTATTCCCAAGACTCGTCTTGTTCATTATGTCAGAAATCCGTATAGTTTTTTGCGATATACTGCCTATGACGACTTTACCGCAATCGATCCTCAAATCTTTCCAGAAGGCCCCGACAGGAAAGGTCTGTGCCACATCGGACTTCCTCCATTTAGGGACTCGGACCGCAATTGATCAGGCGCTCTCTCGTTTGGTGCGCAGGGGTGATCTCCGTCGCGTTTGTCGCGGTCTCTATGACCTGCCGCGTGTCAACGTTCGTTTCAATCTGGCGGTGCCCCCGGAACCCGACCAGCTGGCTGCGGCGGCAGCCAGGCGGAATGGAGCACAACTGCTGCCGTCCGGAGCGATGGCCGCGAATATGCTCGGTCTCTCGACGCAGGTGCCGGCGAAGGCGGTCTATCTGACCAGCGGACGATCTCAAACACTGAAGGCGGGAAACCTGACGATTCATCTGCGCCATGTGGCCAGCCAGAATTTCAGCGTCAAGAACCATTCCAGTGCCTTGGTCATTCAAGCACTGAAACATCTGGGAAAACAATCGGTCACCGAAAGGATGTTGGCTATTCTGCGATCACGACTGACGCGAGCGCAGCGAAGGAATCTGTTGGACGACGCACGCTATGCTCCAGCGTGGGTGGCGAACATCGCAAAGGCGCTCACATGCGAATAGGAAAGATCTTGGCATCCTGACACCCGAACACAAGGCACCACATCGCCACCTGTAGATTTCGCACAATACCTTTTTTGTAGACAGACTAAACATAAGCGTTCTGGTGCGAAATATAAGACTGCAAAGGTGTTCCCGATTGTTGGATTCGAGATTCGGCCGTCAAGTATCGAACGGACTGCACTGATCTCAGGTCTTACGCACTATCCGAACAGCGCTATCAATCCCTTTCCACCGGTATAACGGTCGTTAACGGACTGAAGGGCGCGGGAAACCACTCTGTAAGGACCAACTGTTGCGGCATTCGGGTTATGGAAGCGGTTGCCGGCCGGTGCGTGCCGGTGGGGCTTATCGCTTTGGGCCTGTCATGATCTATGGAAACAATCGCAAAGGACGCATTGAGTGGTCCATCAAGGCTAAGTGGAGATCTGTGGAAGTCATTCGCCCCAAGCCTCCGTGACCGGCGACACGCATGGCCCAGACATGATTGAAGAAGCGGGAAGCCCACGTTCTAGGTAACTCTTCATTTGTCGCATTGGGGCGTCGATGTGCGTAAAGAAGTGCTTGTAACCGGCGCAGAGGTAGTTGAGACCGGGTTCTTTTGACTCAGTAATGCTAAAGCGGTCTTTCGGACAGCCGCCGTGGCAGAGAAAGCGAACGGAGCAGGTGCGGCATTGGGCGGGGAGGGAGTCGCGTTTGGCGGTGCCGAAGGAGTCCTGGGACGGGTCGTCGATGAGAAGGGGGAGCGGGATGTTCTGGATGTTGCCGCGGAGGTGGCGAGGTTCGACGAAATGGTCGCAGGCGTAGAGGTCGCCGTTGTGTTCAAGGGCGAGGGCGCCGCCGCAGGTTTCGGCATGGACGCAGAGGGAGGGGGTCTCGCCGGCGTAAGCTTGCAGGGCAACGTCGAAGAGATTGATGAACATATTGCCGACGTCATGCTGAATCCATTCATCGAAGAGGGTGGTGAGGAAACTGCCGTATTGTTCGGGGAGGATGGAGCGATCGGAGACGGTGCCGAGGCCAACGTGTTCGACGATGGGTATGAACTGGATGAAGCGGATGTCAAGGGATTTAAAGTAGTCGTAAAGGCGCAGGGGATAGCCGGCGTTGTGGCGGTTCAGGACGCACAGGATGTTTACGTCGACGCCGTGTTTCTGGAGGAGGCGTAGACCGCGAAGGACGTTGGAGTGTGTACCGCGGCCGGCTTTGTCACAGCGGTATTTATCGTGGAGGTCGGGCGGGCCGTCGAGGGAAAGTCCGACGAGGAAGTTGTGTTCTTTGAAGAACTGGCACCAACGGTCGTCGAGGAGCGTGCCGTTGGTTTGAACCATGTTGGAGATTGGCTGGAGCGGACGGGCGTATTTGTACTGAAGGGCGATAACCTTCCGGAAGAATTCGAGGCCCAGGAGGGTCGGTTCACCGCCCTGAAAGCCGAAATTGATTTCCGGGGCGCGCGGTTGGGCGGCAATGTAGTCGCGGACGAAGGTTTCGAGCGTAGCGTCGGACATGCGCCACGCATTGAGCATCGGGCCGTTATCGGGGTAGAGGGACTCCTTGTCGAGATAGTAGCAGTAGGCGCAGTCGAGGTTACAGATGGGTCCGATGGGTTTAACCATGACGTGGAAACCGTGGACCCAGCGCTGGGAAGCGCCCGGTCTCATGCTATGGGAAGACGATCGTGCCATGGGGAGACTCAAATCTGAAAAACGGAAAATGAAACACGGAAGATGAATTATTTTTCGATAGCGGCCTGTTTGTGAATGCCGCCTCCGAAACCGGCGGGTGCGGGAAGGTTTTTGGCATTCCAGGCATTCCACTCTTCGGCGAGGTGAGCGACAACGTCGGGATGATCGCCGGCGACGTCCTTGGTTTCGGCAATGTCATCGGCAAGGTTGAAAAGGAGGGGAGTTTTCACGTTCCGCTGGGGAATCTCGAGTTTCCAGTTGCCTTCCCGGATCGCCCAGACATTGCCCATTCGCCAGTAAAGGGTGCGATTCTGAAACGAGGTGGTATCCTGGCCGTTGATGAGCGGCAGGAGAGAACGCCCTTCGAATTGTTTGCCGGCCGGGGTTGGGACGCCCGTGGCGGCGAGAAGGGTCGGAAAGTAATCGAGTGAGATGATCGGCTGCTCGACGACGACGCCTTCGGGGAGATGGCCCGGCCAGTTGAAGAACGAGGCGACGCGGATGCCGCCTTCCCACATCGACGCCTTGGCGCCAGATAGTGGGGAGTTATTGGCGGTGATGTCATTAATGGGGCCACCGTTGTCGTTGATGAAGGCAATGACGGTATTGTCCCTTTCGCCGGTCTGTTCGAGCTTCTCGATGACGGCGCCGACGGCGTCGTCCATGGCGGCCGTGGTCGCGGCGTAGAGCTTGTGCTTGCCGGTGAGATTGGGGAAGCGGTCGAGATACTTTTGTGTCGGTTGGAGTGGCGAGTGACTCGCGTTGAACGCGAGATATACAAAAAACGGTGAGCCTTTGTGATGATCGATGAAGTTAATGGCTTCGCGGGCAAACGCTTCAGTGGCGTAGTTGTCTTCCGTGACGTCCTTGTTGTTGCGGACGAAGTGTCCGGCGTCGGCGCCAATAACGCCATTCCCGCCACCTCCTCCTACGCCGCCACCGCCGAAACCGGCAGGGAACGTGCCGGGGCCGCGGTTGAAATTCGGGTGAGCGTCGGCGCTGTCACGTGCGGAACGCGTGGCAGGTGAGTCGCCGCCCCAGCCCGGACGCAGCGGTTCACCGATCATACGAACGGCGGGGTCCACCGGCCCGGGGACATAAGGATGCATCATCCCGAGGAAGCCAAAGAATTCATCGAAGCCGCGGTTGAGGGGGCGGAACTGCGGGAGTTGGCCGACAGACCATTTGCCGAAGGCGCCGGTCGCGTAGCCGGCATCGTGGAAGGCAGTGGCGATGGTCGCTTCGTTGACGTTGAGCCCTTGCGCGGGGCCGGGATTGGATTCATAGGAATGGCGTTGCTGATAGCGGCCCGAAAGGAGGCCGGCGCGGGACGCGCCGCAGATAGGGGCTGTGACGTAGGCCTGCGTGAATCTGACGCCATGTTTCACGAGGTTGTCGAGGTTGGGGGTAGGGATGTCGGAACTGCCCTGAAAGCCGAGGTCGTGATAGCCGAGATCGTCGGTGACAATGATGAGAACGTTTGGTTTGTGCTGGGCGAGCGACCCGGGTTCGGCGGCGCAAGTGAGCGGGACGGAGGTGAAGCCGGTGGCAGCGACGACAGCGAGTAGAAGGATCTCTTTTGCAGAGTTCATGCGAATTCCTTTTGTATTAACTGAATTGAGATCATGGAAAAGCATCCGTTAATGAATGGCGGCGAGAAGCCGCGGTTTGCTGTTCTGGCGGGCGAGTTGAAGAGGAGTTTCGCCGCGCGCGTTTTTGGCGTTGGGGTCGGCGTGGTGGGCGATGAGGATGTCGATGATCTGCGTGTTGCCCGTGATGGCGGCTATGTGGAGAGCGGTGTTGCCGTCGAGATCGACTTCGCGGACGGCATCGGGATGCGCATCGAGGGCTGCGCGGAGCGCGTCGGGATTGGGCGACGTGATAGAGTGGAAGATGGACGGGAAAGGTTGGACGGAGCGCGGGCGATTGAACCATCCGATTAAAGCAGCGCTTCCGAGCAGGATCGTAATGACGACAGCCTTTGGGGTGGTTTTATTTTCGAACATTTGAGACTCACAGGTAAGAGGGACAGTTTCAAAGCAAATCGACATGGGCAGAATGCCCATGCCACGATCAGCGATCGCCGAACCAGAGCCGATACCATTGGTCACGATCGGGTGCGGCGGACGCGGACGCCGTGGTTGGGTGATTCGGGATGTCACGATATTTGATGGATTCAACGTGGTAGTCGGCGAAGAGGAAGTTCGGTTTGCCCACGTTGAGGGTTGTGCCGCTTGAAGCCGATGAATTATTGC
The DNA here is from genome assembly GCA_035524355.1 of Phycisphaerae bacterium. GTDB lineage: Bacteria > Planctomycetota > Phycisphaerae > WQYP01 > WQYP01 > DATKPA01. The sequence continues at coordinate 8,713 of DATKPA010000127.1, forward strand.
CGACAGTGCTGTCGGAAGTGCCCATGTGACGGAGCGCGCCGGACTGGAGGAAGTTCAATTGGACGTTGAAGGAGGGAGAGCCGATCAGGGTGCCAGTCCACGGTTGGGAACTGTCCGTCAGGAGGTCGGTTTGGGAGGGATTGACGATGCGTTTGGCGTCTTTGAACTGGGTGACGACACATTGCTGGCCATTCTCGATGCTAAGGACGCGCGCGGACATGCCGTAGCTGAAAGCTTTGAGGTTGCCGGGAGTGAAGATGCCTGAGGAGGTGACTTCGGCGCCAGGGACACTGGCAGAGATATCGGTGGCGGCGGGGCATATGAAGACGGTGCGGGCGAGATAGTCGTTGGTTTTGCCGATGTTGTAATAATCGAAGGCGGCCTGACCATTGCCGGTCGGGCCGGCGGAGTCATAGTAAACGTACGGGTATTTAACGGGGTCGAGATTCTGGCCGGTGATGATGGGGTAGATGAAGTTGGCAGCCCAGGAGTAGAAACCCTGTTCGTTGGCGGGGGTCGTTCCGCTGGGGATGGGGTAGGAGGACCAACCGGGGTTGGAGACGCCCGGGGCGGGCCACCAGCCGTTGTAGAGGGAGGCGTAGGTGCCGAAGGCGACGCCGATCCCGTGCAAGTTGGCGCCGCAGGTGGTGAGTTTGGCGACGGAACGGGCCTTCCCAAGGGAGGGGAGGAGGATGGAGATAAGGAGGGCGATGATGGAGACGACGACGAGGAGTTCGATCAGGGTGAAAGCGCGAGCGCTATGCCCACGCGGGAGGGAAGAACGATGCATGTTGTGCTCCGGAGCAAAAAGTTATCGTACGCAGGCCTCGGAGGCCCACGGTCACAGACGTTCGGATTTGTTGTTTAAAGGGGCGGTGGCGGAGTGCTAGTCCTCGTCGATGAGGGCTTGCTGATCCTCCACCTCCGTACAGTGCTCGGGATCGGCGCCGGCACTCAGCAAGGCGTCGACGATGGCAATCTGATTGCGTGGAGATCGCAGACCATACGCCAGTGGTGTGTCCCCGTGATGATTACGAAGATTGGGGGAAGCGCCATGTGCAAGAAAGAATTGGACGAGTTCTATTTGGCCAGCAGCGGCAGCGAGGTGCAGGGGAGTATTACCATAAGAATCGCTGATCGTCAGTGCAGCGGGATTGGCCTCGACAATCGTGCGAACGCGGCCATATTCCCCAGACAGAATCAGGGGGAGAATTGACTCTGCGCGGGTGTCTTGGTGGATAAACGCAAGAGACGAAGCAAATAAAGCGCTTGCCGCGATAGCACCAACGTTGCGGAGGCAACGCATTGGAGATCTCGTTTGGCCATGTCGCAGCAGTGTGCTTGTCCAACGCTCGATCATTTCAAAGCCTCGGTGAAACTAATTCCTACTATTCCTATAGGAATAGTAGGGTATCGTGTGGCGACTACCGTGCAATGGTTTAGAACGGCATGTCTAGGGTTTTCAGCGAGCGCCTGCCAGGGAAGACGCTTGTCGATTTCAATACTCACACCACGCCTAAAGATACATGCGGTAATACTTGGAAGAGAGCGGTGCACAGTTGTAAGCGCGGAAGCTTGTGAGCGGTCAAAGCTCATAAAGGACATTTGCACCGGCAACGATAGTGGTTGGCGATAGTGAGCGAGCCATTAGTTGTTGGAGGGCGAGTGAAAGCGGCGGAAATCTGCCACGGCACGGTCGCGCGCATGTTGGCGCAGGGCGGCTTCGCAGGCAACGTGATAAATGAACTGTGGGGGAACGAGAACGTTTGACCCCCCAAGCGGGACAAGGAAGGGGATCTTGGCGGTGAAGAGAACGGGCACGACCGGCAGCGCCGGAGTGGCGAGTTGGAATCGGGAGTTGAGGGCGGTCATAGGATTTCCTCGGTTGGAGTGGCAAAAAGTTCAGCGAAGTGGGCCGCGGCGAGGGTGCCTCGGCCGGGGAGATGGAAGGAGCCGACGGCGGCACCGACAGCGTGTGGGCCGGGGGCTTCAGGGAAGCCAGCTTTGCGCGACAGGGAAATGCCAATGTGGGTGGCCTCGAGGCGGCCGCGGAGGAAGCCGGCGGAGACGAGGTGTCGCATGGTACTGACGGCGGGGGAATTGAGGGCGGGGGACTCGATGGACCGGGTGGTGAGACTGGCGAGGGCGTTGAGTTCGGACTTTCGAAGGAGGAGGAGGATGGGAGAGACGCCGAGGGCTTCGGCGAGTTGTTGAATGGTGGAGAGTTTCGGGTCGCCGACTCCGGATTCGAGCTGGGCGATGGTGGCGCGGGATACACCGGACGCGGTCGCGAGGGCCTGTTGTGTGAGGTCCGCAGCCGTTCGAGCGACTAAGAGATTCTGGGCGAAAGTACCCGCCAGGGAAATGGTGCTTTGGATCTGCGACATTCCGGGTTCCATGCGTGAGGGTCTTGGGGCGACTGGCTCACGCAACCCGACGGGAGCCCCTACCGGAGGTTGGGGGTTGCGTGTTGCATGCAGCAACAACACATGTCTTTTTTTGGCAGTAGTTTAGAACGTTTCTTTATCATAATTCCTACAATTCCTATAGGAGTACTAGGAATTTGAATTCACTCTACAAATTGGAATCCCTACTGTCAAGGTAGGAATTGTAGGAATTCGTATGTTCCGCTGGGCGGGCGTCTGATTGTTTCGACAACTCTTGAAAAGGCATTGGGTTGCGGGAAATAGCGCACTATAACGACCACGCAGGAAGCAGGCGCTGCTTCGTGGATTTGAATTCGAACAGATGATCGGAGATAGCCATGACGACGATGATGACTGGACGGATGAGCGAGATGGGCATGGGCGGGATGAACAGCGGGATGATGCCAGGGATGATGGGCGGCATGATGCCAAACATGATGATGATGCCCCGGGGCAAGATGACGATGTCGAAGATCGACGGCGGCATGAAAATGATGTGCAGCTGCGACGACAAAGTTCAGTGTTCGATGATGCAGAACATGATGACGATGATGGCGGGCGGGATGATGTCGTGCTGCATGATGATGAACGGCATGCCGATGATGACTTGCTGCATGATGATGGGGATGTGCAAGTGCGAGATAACGGCAGACGGATGGATGATGACCTGCACATCCGGCGACAAGTCATGCTGCGACATGATCCAGGCGTGCTGTGACTGTCTTAGCAAGATGATGGCGGCGGGTTGTTGCTGCTGTGTGATGATGAATGGGATGCCGGTGTGCTGCAGCTGCTAGCTTTAGGCGGCTGCTTTTGCTTGGAGAATTGAAGCCGGGGCCCGCCGTGTTTTGCGACACGCCGGGCTCCCGCCGTTTTGTGTGATGGCGTGAGAGATCAAGCATGTTCCACCAGTTTGGGCAGTTGCCGGACTATCGCCTGGATATCCTGGACAAGCGCAGCGGAAAGGTAATCAGTACGGGTTACTTTTCAGCGAAACAGGAAGAGCAGATTGGGGAGATGATTCGGGGATTGAATCGAGAGGTGATGTCGTATCGGATGTATGGAATCCTGCATGAATTTGAAGACAAGAGCGAATTCGGGGAGTGGCTGGCGGAGAATACGACGTTGCCGATGGACCCGGGGATTTAAGGCATCACCGAAAAAGTGCGCTAAGCTGTTCGGCTTGAACAGGACCTCCGGAATTCACCGGCCGGCGCGAGTGGACCCGATGGTTCATGGTCCTTTTGGCGCGGGTGACGAAAACGCAACCGGCCTGATGCAGGCGGTAAAGTCGGCCAAAATCGATATAGCCTTTGTCGAAAACAATATACGATACGGGCTGAAGATGGAGTGTGTCGAAGGTATTGACCTCGTGGTACTTGCCATCGGAAACCGCGATAAACACGGGATTTGCACCCGCAGGTCCACGAGCATGTGCAGTTTGACGGCGGCTTTCCTGCGGCGGAACCTGGCCCAGGGAAACAGCTTCAGGCACAAGTCGATGGTGGTGGCATCGAGGGCATAAATCTCGGCTTCCAGCGTCTGGAGTCCCGGATCGACAGGGAGATCCCGGCGCGCCGAAGCGATCATGCACAAAGCCACGTCGCGGAAGATCCTGTAATCTCGCGATTCGTTGGCGTCGGCCAGAGAGCCTTTGGCCACGGCTCCCCGGAGTCCGCAGTGATAGCACTGCCTTCTCGAGGCACCCAGGCAAAGCGTCGTCTCGCG
>DATKPA010000128.1:0-18660 GCA_035524355.1 Phycisphaerae bacterium
TCCCCGCTGCCTCCCGCCCCGTCACCGATCAGGTCCCGCCGCCACCCCCCCCAGAATAAGTAGCTCATCCCTCCGGCCATGGGCTATGATAATGAACGTTCGGAGCCCCGCCGTCAGGCGGCCCGATTTCGCGCGGGAGGACATCTCATGAAAAACCTCGAACAAAAATTCCGCTGCGCCGACCTCGCCGCCGCCGAAGCCGCCGCCCGACAACTCGGCGCCACCGACCGCGGCATCCTCCAGCAGCACGACTACTTCTTCTCCGCACCCAACGCCCGCCTCAAACTCCGCCGCATCGCCGGCCGCGAGGGCGGCGAACTCATCTCCTACCGCCGCCCCGACTCCGCCGACGCCCGCACCTCCGACTACACCATCGCCCCCATCGCCAACGCCGACGCCCTCATTACCACCCTCACCCATGCCCTCGGCACCCCGCGCGAACTCATCAAGACCCGCCGCCTCTTCATCTACAAATCCACCCGCATCCACATCGACCGCGTCGCCGACCTTGGTGCCTTCGTCGAACTCGAGACCATGCTCACCACCCAGACCCCCGCCGACGCCGAAGCCGAACTCAACACCATCGTCGAGGCCCTCCACCTCCGCGACCCCGTCCCCACCGCCTACGTCGACCTCGTCACCACCTGAGGACCCCATGGAACCCGTAGCGTCAGCGCCGGCCCATCTCCCGCTCCCCAACACCGGCACTTTCCCCGCGCAGGCGGTGCAAACCTCCTCAATCCAACATGCCCCAAACCCCAGACCCTGAGGACCTCATGCCCCAGCAACCCTCCATCCGCCGCTGCCCCAACTGCGGTGCCGTCGTCCCAAAGACCGCCACCAACTGCGTCTCCTGCAAAATGGACGTCGCCCGAATGGACACCTTCAAAGCCGCTCGCGGCGCCGCCACCCGCCGCGGCATCATCACCACCGAAGTGCAATCCGCCGCCCCTCCCTTCTGGCGCAGCCCCGGCCTCATCGCCGCGCTTGTCGTTCTCCTCTGCATCGGCGGCTTCATCGCCTGGCGCCTCACCCGTCCTGCGCCCCCGCCTCCCTGGGCCCGCTTCCCCACCAGCCAGGACACTCTCGTCGATCAAATGTTCCACGACATCGCCGTCGGCGACGACCCCGGCTACGACAAGGCATACGCTCTCCTCTCTCCCGCCGCCCACAATCCCGACGATGCCGACGAGCTCGGCCACTACCGCCAGCTCTATCACGAAATCTTTAAATACCTCAACAATTTCGATTCCACCTGGGTCCAGAACATGAAGATCGAGCACGACCCCGACAACCCCGACACCATGCTCGTCCACGTCGGTCCCGAAACCCTCCACGTCACCACCCGCCTCGAAACCCCCGCCGACAAGGTCAACGACACCAACAAGCATTACGCGGTCGGCAACATCGCCGAATACGACGTCAGCGACGCCGCCGCCATGAGCTCCACCGAAGCCCAGAAAGCCGTCATCCGCAGCATGGCCGGCCAGGGCGCCATCAACAACATCGAAGCCATCAGCGGCGCCGGCGGCCACGCCCACGAAACCCCCATGCAGGCCAAGATGCGCCTCATCCCCCTCTACCTCGATCCGCGCCACGTCAACAACTACGAAATCTACCACGCCTGGCCCCTCCGCAAAGACCCCGCCGTCCGCTGGGCCCTCGAACGCATGACCCAGGACCAACGCTACGTCCCCGAAGCCCAGGGCATCGCCAAAGAAGTCCTCGACGAAAAAGTATCCGAAGAAGAACTCATCGCCGCCGGCGTCGAAGGCAACTAACCCGCGCTTTTGGGTGCCTCGATTGTGCAGTTGGTGGACGGTGACGGTCATGCGTGGTCCTCCGGTGCGCTTCGGGCGCTGACGAGGGAGAGGAGGGCGGCATTTTCCGCGGGGGAGAAGGTGGACATGAGAAGTTTGAGAATGGCGGGGTTGGCGAGGAGGGCTTCTTCACGCGGGGTGAGGGAAAGTGTTGTGTTAGTTGCAGCGGGTTGCCCGTTTGGGGCTTTTGAAGCGGTAATGGGGTTTTTGGGGTTTATGGGGGCAACCGGTTGCGCGTTTACGGGGGTCAAACGGGCAGCGGGTTGCGTGTTGCTGGGGGTTGGACGGGCAAGGGGTTGCGCGTTTGATGCAGGCACGTGGGCAGCGGGTTGCGTGTATGGCAAGGGGTGGATGCGAAAGGCGGCGGGGGCATGACGCTGCTTGGGAAGATGGGTGATGAGGCCGAGGTCCTGGAGTTGGCGCAGGGCGTAGGTGCAGGAGCGGATGGAGAGGTTGGTGAACTCGGCGAGCGTGGAGCGGTGGACCTGGGCGGTTGGGGGATCGGTGTCCTGGCCGAGTAGGTGAAGGGCGAGGTAGATTTTGGCGGCGATTGGGGAAAGTTGGGTGAGGAGCATGGGGCCTCCGGGGGGTAGCTGGATGCGCGAGTCGGCGCGTTCGGAATGCGTGGCATTCATCCGTTAGGGTTTTAGTATAGCACGGGATGGGGCGAGAGGGAAGGACGAAGTTTGCAGTTTGTTTGGATACGAGATTTTCAGAATCTCAGGGAGCTTTTTGGGGGGTGTGGGCGACGGAAGGGGGAGTGGGGAAGGAGGTTGTCGATGGGGGGGAAGGGGAGGGGGCAAAGGTTGTTTTCAAGTTTCGTACATACTGGCGGATTATACTCCCGCCATAGCCGCGGACGGGTCAAAACAAAAGATGTTTGACCCCTTTAACAGGACCGACCATGTGCAGTGAGACCTGCGGAGCACGCCTGCGGAACTGGACAAACTGCTCCGGCTCCCTCATACGCCGCGGGATGGCAACGAGGGTGGGATCAGTCCGATCGGAAGGCGCGGACAAAGTTGCGTGTTCGTCCATTGATTCTGTCACGTTGCCGCCCGTGGTTATCACTCCCGACCCTCTATCTTCGCCCCGGGTGATCCGAGTGGATCCCGGGAAGTGCCATGGGGCGAGTTTACAATGAATCGAAAGCCGCTGCCCTTCGGCTATCGCGTCCAATGCCCCCGTGAGGTTCACGGAAAGAACACGGCATGCGGATGCTGGTCACCAATTTTGACTCCTGACCTACTAACCCCTTATCAACGTCCATGCGGTCCACGTAATGCTCGCTTTCGCACTTTGGCCATTGCAAATTTAGTACCCCAAATTAAACATGCCCATCCGAGAAGGGCCAGCCATATTCCTATAACAAGGTGGCTCGTTCGAAACATGACAACTGCTGCAACCGCTGATGCAATAAAGGTAAGATAGAATAGCCAAAACTCCCAGCGACAAAATAACTCCTTTAGACGTTGATTCCCCTGTTCTATTTGAAGCCTTAATTCTGGCCGGCGCGACAGTTCGTCACGATCATTTTTCTCAGGAATCTGCACCATAACCGAATACCTCGTGAGGCTACCGCGCCTGATGATATACAGAAATGCCGATCCTCTACGACACATCCTTCAGAAGTTGAACTAACCAATAAAGTGGAATATAAGTGCGAGCGTACTCAGCCACAAAACTCTCACCTGGGGGTGCAGGAGAGGGGAGGGGTCAAAAATCGTTCTTTTCCTTCCACAGTTGTTGCCTTTCCACGGAAGCCGGTCATCCACAGCTTCCCCGGCTGAAAAAGCGAGAAACCGTTTCCCTCTCCGAACACCCGCCTGGGACTTCCGCAAATCGCTCCCAACCATCCATCACAATACCCACCCACCTCCTACACGCAACAAAATAAGGATCCCACCGCTCCACTCCCACGGATCCCCCCACCCGTATCGCGGGCATCCTTGCCCGCATATGGCCCGCAGGCCATTCCCCATCCCGATACCATGCCTCACAACTTCCCACGAAAAACGCTCCCTGACGGTCGCGTCTCCGAGGTTCCGCTATACGCGGGTGAAATTTGCGTTTTGAGTTTTAAAGCTCCGGCTCCTCCAGCGGCACCGGACACACATCCTTCCGCTTGCATTTCCCACACTGCCGCCCCTCCCACAACAAATTAAACTGCCCCATCACCGCCTCAATCATCACCGCCCCCTCCGTCCACACCCCCATCTCAAAATTCCGCTTCCCGTCCCCCTTCGCCCCCAGCCCCGCCCCCGTCAGATTCGCGCTCCCCAGATACATCGCCCGCGCATCGATCACCACCGCCTTCGCATGCAGCCGCGGACACCGCCGAATCACCAGATTCCCCGGCAACTCGCGCTTCAACTCCAGCAGCGCCGCCGCGCTCGGCGTCCCCGCATGCAAAATCCGGATCTCCACCCCGCGCTCCGCCAACCGCCGAAACACCTGCACAATCGATTCCGCCCCACGCCCCCTCCCGCGCCCCTTCCGCCCCCCCCTCATCGTCGGCACGAGCATCGCCTTGAAGTCCGCCGTCATGATGTCCAGCGACACCTTGGCCTTCGCAATCCCATTCTTCACCACCCGCGCAAAATGCTCCCCATCCACAATCAACTCGCAAGGCCCCACCGGCAGGGTCGGCAACACCTCAAGCTCATACTCAGTCAACGATCGCGTCATACCCCGTCATTATCGGATACTTCCCGGCAACAACGTAAACTCATTGTCGCGTCGTCGTCGGCCGCGTCTGCTGCGCCGCCAACCGCCGCGCCGTCTCCAGATTCTTCCGCAACTGCGCATCGTTGGGCTTCAGCCCCGATGCAATCTCAAACTGCCGCGCCGCCGCCTCAAACTGCCGCGTCCGCCCCAGGGCAATCCCATACAGATTATGCGCCACCGGATTATTCGGCTCGATCTCCACCGCCAGGCCATATTCCCGCAGCGCCTCCTCCCACCGCTGCAACGCCACATCCTGCGTCGCCAGCGACACGCGGGCCACATTAAAATCCGGCTTGATCTTCAGCGCCTTCTCATACGCCGCCACCGCCAGTTCCGGCCGCCGCACATCCACGTACGCATCCCCCAGCATGTTCCACGCCGTGTAATTATCTGGGGTCACCGTGATCGCCTGCCGCGCCAGGGCAAAGGTATCCTTCCACGTCCCCACCTGCCGCATCGACAAAATCGAAAAGCCCACCGCAACAACCGCCAGCACCACCGCGCCGGCCCCCCGCATCCGCTCCCACGGAACCGCCCACAGCATCAGCACCAGACCCACCGAAGGAAAATACGTGAACCGATCCGCATACGCCTGCAATCCCGTCTGCACCGGCCCCACCATGATCACCAGCGTCCCCACAAACCACAGCCACCCCACCAGCAGCGCCGGCCGCCGCTTCCACTGCACAACACAAACCGCCGTCACCCCAAGCAGAAGCGTCCCGCAAACCACATACTCCCACACCGCAACATCATGCGGAAACGGATAGAAGCACGCCAGGTGCCCCAGATCCAGGTGAATGCGCAGATACTCCACATAGATCACCAGCGCATTCAAGACGCACGTCCAAAACGGAACCACCGTGATAATCTTCGTGTAACTCGCCGAAGCCGCAGCCGCGTACTGAATCCGCATGAAAACCGCCGTGATCAGCAGAATCGGAACCTTCTCCACCACCCGCCACAAAAACTCGCGCCCGCTCCTCACCCGCCGCAGCGGCCAGAAATCCAGCAGCAAAAAAACAAACGGCAACGCAATGAAAGCCGTCTTCGCAATCAGACTCAAAACAAACGTGCCCGCAAACGCAACGTACCACCCCCAGTTCCTCCGCTCCCACCAAACCACATACAGATAAGCCGTCAGAAACCCAAAGAACCCCGATAGCACATCCTTCCGCTCCGTCACCCACGCCACCGACTCCACCCGCAGCGGATGCACCGCCCACAGCAGCGCCCCGGCAAAACTCAGCCACCTCGCGCGTGTCGCCCGGTACAGAAGCAAAAAAAGAACGATCGCCGCCGCCATATGCAGCAGCAGATTATCCGCATGATAAATCCCCGCGCCAGGACCCATCCCCAGCCACCGCGCAATCGTGGCATCAAATTGAAACGACATCCACGTCAGCGGTATCCACAGCGACGCATCATGATTCGTAAACGCCCACTGAACGTCCTCCCCCGACAACCCACCCAGCACATGCGGATTGTTCGAAACGTAAATCCCATCATCGTAATCCACAAACCCCGCCCCAAAGACCCCCATGAAAGTGATCGCAACGATCACCGCAATCACCCCGGCAAACACCCACGTCCCATGCGCCATTCGGAAGGATGGAACAATTTCACCCGCCGCCAATTCATGGCCTGAGGTCATGCGGACTTCCCGATGCAAAAATCGCAACGCGACCGATTCTAACGGATATCGCGCCTATACCCGAGATCTGCCGGCATCTGATGGGATGATCTGTGAATCGGATGGACCAGGAATGCAATGGCCCGCATTAGCGCCGAATCGACTTCGTCTCTTCCTCGGTGAGCACCACCACCGGCACCTCCGCCGCCCGCAGCCGCAGCGACTTCGCATACCGATGCCACCCGTCAATAAGAATCGCCTTCCCGCCCTCCTCGGTCGCCACGATCAGCGGAATCGCCGGATCGGTCTTCTCCGCCTTGTCCCAGTCGATCTTCACCGCCTCGTAATACATTCCCTTGAACTGCGACATGGGTCGCATTTCCACCGGGCGCGGCGTGGCCTTGATCAGTTCCTTGGCCTTGGCAAGGTCATAGTGCTTGCCGGCGTAAATGAACTGCTCACCCAGGCGCGGTTGCCAGTCGATCTGGTCGGATTGGTCAGCCATTAGTCTTTCACCCTTGGAGATATCGGCTTAGCCTGAGTATCCACTATAATTTAGATTCTGAAAAGGCCTCTGCTCTGCCAGTGAACGTCCGAGAAGTGCCATGGCCCGGAACTCAAACAGGCCGCCAAGTTGCCGCCGCCGGGCAATCCTTAGCGTGGTTTTCACACCACCTTACAGCTACAATACCCGCCACAAAGGAGTTTGACCAACATGATCGATCAGGATCGCATCAACCGCTTCAAGGCCATGACCGAGGCTGACCCTGCCAACGAGCTGGGATTCTTCTCCCTCGGCCGCGCTTACATCGACGCCGGCCAGCCCAAGGAGGCCATCCCCGCCCTCCAGCGCGTCCTCGCCCTGAACCCCGGCTTTTCCAAGGCCTATTCGCTTCTCGGAATGGCCCAGCGCACCACCGGCGATCAGACGGGCGCAATCGAAACCCTCACCCGCGGATACAAGATTGCGAATGACCGCGGTGACCTCATGCCGCGAAACGACATGGCCAACATGCTCAAAGAGATGGGCGCTCCCGTCCCGGAGATCAAGGCCGAAGCGCTGACACCCGAGGACTCCGCCTCCGGCAAAATCAAATGCAGCCGCTGCGGCCGCATCGCGCCGAAAATGCCCGAGCGCCCCTTCTCCGGCGAACTCGGCGATCAGATTCACAACACCGTCTGCGGTCCCTGCTTCCGCGAATGGATCGGCCAGGGAACCAAAGTGATCAACGAACTTCGCCTGAATCTGACGGAAAAATCGGCCCAGGATGTGTATGATCAGCACATGAAGGAGTTTCTGAACATCCCCTGATGAGCGGTGGGGGGAATCTTGAGTTTCAGATGTGTATCGACGGCCGCGGGAGCGATCCCGCCGTTGATTTCTTTTGTTTCAAAGTGGACCCTTTTTTGAACCCTTGGTGAGGCCGAACTCATGGAATCGCAAATGATCACCCGGCAGGAGAAGCACAAGCTGGAAGAGGACCTCAAAGCGCTCATCGCCCGTCGGCCCATCATTTCGAAGGCGATCGCTGAGGCCCGTGAGAAGGGCGACCTCAAGGAAAACGCCGACTATCACGCCGCCCGAGATGAGTATGCCCTCAATGAATCGCACATCAGGAACATGGAAGACCGCCTCCGTCACGTCACCGTGGTCGACACGTCCGCCGTGCCGGAGGACATGGTATTCCTGGGCTCCACCGTCAAACTTCAGGACCTGAACACCGACGACATCGAAACCGTCCGCATCGTCGGACAGGTCGGCAAGATGGACATCGATTCCGACGTGATGGAAGTCTCCGCCAGCAGCCCGCTTGGCGAAGCGCTCATGCGGGCCCGCGTCGGGCAGACCGTCAACGTCAACGTTCCCCGCGGAACGCTGAAATATAAGATTCTCGAGATGGTTTAACAGCTATGAAGGTCGGCACGGCCCGGCATCGTGGGGGGCGGGGCGATACAGGTGCCGGCCGGAGGGCAACGATGGCCCATATGCGTTCAATCAGGGGGGGGGGGGAGGAGCATCCGCACGAGGAAGAATCCTCGCCGGTGGCGCTGCAGGATCCTGCCGAGCGCCTGGAGGTGGCCCTCTCCTCCGCCTTTCCCGCGGTGGACGATGCGGCGCCAGATCCTTATCACCCCGAAATCACGGAAGACGCGACGGAGATCGACAGCAATCTCCTGCGCGTTGTGCCTGCGCCCAAGCCGATCGACTTCGAGGCGCTTACCGAAGAAACGATGCGGTATCGCCGGTTGATTGTTCGTGCTGGGGCGGTCGTCTCGGTGGCGACGCTGCTTTCGATAGGGGGGGCGCTGCTCTATCACGTGATGCTCGTGGGACTCTTCTGGGTTGGGACAATGATCCGGCCGACCGTGAATGCTGGGGGTTCGCGCGGACTTGGAAGCGACACTGGCAGCGGCTACATCATCAGCGATGCACCAGAGGGAACCCCGACCAATCCCGCGGGCACCCCGGCTTTGGCACCATCGATCCCGCCCGCGAAGCCCACGCTCCCCGCCGTGCCCCCGCTGGTTCAGCCTCTCCCGAATCCCAACGAACTTGCCGTCAATCAGCTCAACGCGCCGCAGCAGGACATGAACATCATCGCCATTCCCGCCGGCGAATCTCCGTTGGGGCGAATCAAACCACCGACGCCGACGAAGCCGGTACCTCGCAATGTCGCGCCGCCGATGCCGCTGATCGCACCGCCGGATAAATCCACTCCGATTGCCGCCGCACCCACGCGGGGCGTGATTTCTCCCGTCGCGAGCGCAGCGGGCAACGGCGGCAACGGTGGCGATGACGATGCGCCGATCAACTGGTTCCAACCGGGCCAGGGAACCGGGGCTGGTCTTGATGGACGGGGGCATGGGCACATCGCCGGCGGTGATCTGGAAGAACCCCAGCCCTACCTGACGCCCGATCTGCCGATGGCGCTTACCTCGGCGCCGAAAAAGGATCACATGGATTATCAGGTGACCGTGAACGCGCAGGGAGAAATCACGGACGTCAAACTCGTCGAGTCCTCCGGCGAGGCGGACCTGGACGAAATGTGGAGACTGCAAATCCTGCGCAACTGGAAGTATCATGCCGCCCACGTCGGAGGCAAGTATCGTGAAGCCACCGCCTCCGTAACCATTCGGCTGACATCCCGATGACCACGCCGCGTTTTCGCCCGCAATTCGATCCCGCCACGCTCTCGAAGAGCCGCCGTTTTGAACGGATGTTCCTGGTCAATCTCCGCGTCAACAAGTGCATCTCGAACATCGGGAAGGCCGTGCTTACGTGCATGATCTGGCCGCGGTTCGTGGCGCCGTTTCGCTGGGAATTCTCGCGAAAGCCCCTGCCCCTGGGCTGGCCCAACGGCGGAGGAAAGCCGTTCGCGGGATATAAGATTCTGCAGCTTTCCGACCTGCACGTCGGCCGCGTTCGTCCGGATTATCTTGCGGGCGTATTCACCAGATGTCTCGAAGAAAAACCGGATCTCATCGTCATCACCGGCGACCTGATTGACTACGACATCGGCAACATCGAAATCCTCGAACGACTGCTCCAACCGCTTCTCGCGGCCAACGTGCCCGACGGCATCCTCGCGATCTTCGGCAACCACGACTACCACGAATACTCCTGGCGGCACAATGGCAAACGCTCCGCGTCCCGCAGCATCCAGAAACGCCTGGTCAAGCTGCTCCACCGATTGAACATCCGATTGCTGCGGAACGAAAGCCACCGCATTTCACGGGGCGGCGCCGATCTGGTGGTCGTCGGCCTGGATGAAATGTGGACCGATCGCGCGGACGCGCCCAAGGCCTTTGACGGGCTGCTACCCACTGACGCCATCCTCTGCCTGCAGCACAATCCGGACGGCGTCGAGTTCCTTCGCTCCCATCCGTGGCAGTACATGCTCTGCGGCCATTCGCACGGCGGGCAGGCCAACTTCCCGTTCCTGGGACCGATGTATGTCCCGATGAAGCACCGCCAATATCTACACGGGCTGTTCGATTTTCCCGCGCTTCCGAGCCAGCCGATCGATCGCCGCCATATGTATGTTTCGCGCGGCCTTGGCTATTCGCATCCAATTCGCCTGCGCTGCCAGCCGGAGGCGACGCTGTTCACCGTCGTCGAAGCATAGCCCGAAAAATGCTCAAGCGCACCTCGCCCCGCGCCGCCGCCACACCAACAACCCCGTTGCCCCAGCCAATAACGCCAATGTCCCCGGCTCTGGCGCGGCCGCCAACGCAAAGCTCATTCCCACCGCCCCCCCGCTCCCCGGATACCCCGGAATCGTCTGGGCATACGCCCGCGTGTCCGCCAACTCCTGCGGCGTCATCACCCCGTCAAAACTCGCCACCATGTCCTGCAACCCCTGAATGCTCCCGCCTCGCGACGCGCCACCCATCATCAGGTTCGGATGCGGATTCGTGAGCCCAAAATTGTTCAGCACGGCGCTCAAATCTGTCAGATCAATTGTCGCTGCGCCGTCAAAGTTCCCCATCACCCAATCCAGCGTCGCAATCCCAAAATTGTTCAAAACGGTGCTGAGGTCCGTGAGATCCACCTGGCCGCTGAGATCCGCGTCGCCAAGGATCTCCGGCCCCACCAGCACCGAGTTGGCGTCCACAGGTATTCCGCCAAAAGTGCTGAACCGGGTGCCCCCGCCGCCGTTGTCGTTGTCGACCACCGCAATCCCATAGTTACTCGCCGGCGCATTGTTGTTCACGATAAACCCGGTCATGCTCGTCCCGCCTGTCCCGGAATTCTTATACCCAGAGTACGAAATTTCCGTCCGAAGCGTCGCGATGATGCTGGATTTGTTTGTGCCATTCGACTCAAGGATCAGCTTGTTGTAACCGTTGAGATCGACATTCCCCGTGTTGCTCACGTTCGATCCATTCAGCGTCAGCGACGAAACCTCGCTGCTCCCAGTCAGCATCAGATTTCCCGCGCCGACGTTGACCGCCCCAATCAGAATGGCCCCCGATGTGAGCGTTCCCGCACTGATATTGAGTGTCCCGCTCCCCGTGTTGTTGTCATTGATGCCGCCGGCATACGACCCGCCGCCCGAAATCGTCAGATTGCTGCCATTGAGCACGAGTGCGGCGCTTGATTTGTGCCATTGAGAGCGCCAATCGTGACCGTCGGCATGCTGAACCGGGTTGTGCCGTTATTGGTGAGGATGGTCGAGCTTGAAATGGCCCCGCCGGAGGCAACGGAGAATGTCGCGCCGGAGGCGACAGAGATATTCCCGCTGCTGATCGAACCCGTCGAGGCGATATCGAGTTCACCTCCATCGACCGTGGTCCCACCCGCGTAGCTGTTTGCCCCGCTAAGTGTAAGAGTGCCCGCATCCGTTTTAGTAATACCGCCCGCCCCGGTAATGGCCGACGAGAACGTGAGCGAGGTGCCACCGGTCGTGTCAAATGCAGCGCCGCCGGAACCAATCGTGACAGACGCGGACGTGCTGAGGCCGACGGTTGTCGCCAGGGTGCCCCCGTTGAAGGTGAACGAGAGGTTATTCAGGTTGTTGCTGGAGCCGGAGAGGGAGAGCACGCCGCCGGAGATGGAGAACGTGCCGTTTCCACTGAGGTTGTTCAGGTATGCGGCCCCGCCCGTTTCAATAAAACTTCCGTTGTTGACCGCCACCGCAGTTCCCAAGGTGTTATCCATGACGAGGGCCGAACTCGCGCCGGAGAGCGTGTAGGTGCTGCCAGAGTAATTGTAGAAGGGACCGATGATGTCCTGAAGGCTTCCGTTATTTTGAGAGAAATTGCCGCCGTTGAGCAGCCCAAAGCTGCCCAGTGTTCCTCCCGAAAACGTGAAGGTGCCGCCTACCTCGTTGACGATGGAATAGGATGAACTGCCAAGCGCGTAAGCAGTTCCGCCGCTTTGCGTGAAGTTGCCGTAGTTATCGACGATCGAATCAACGGTAAGGTTGCCGCCCGTTAGGTTGTAAGAACTGGTGGCGTTGGATACGTAAAGAACCCCATTAACGGTGTTGTTCGAAGTGCCGGCCTGATTGAAAACGCCCGTGCCGTTGTAACCAACATAGAGGTCGCACCCGGAGGTTGCGCCCAGTGTTAGCGATGAGGCGTTCTCGAGGTTGTAGGTTCCTGCATGGCCGGCGCCATACCCAATTAACAGTTGCGCACTGTTGAACGTCGCTGCGTATCCATCTTGGGTGATCGTGCCGTTACCCGCAGCACCAATCGCACTGGCCGCAGAACTCGAACCGGTGGTGAAGTTGGAATGAATCGTCAGCGTCCCGCCGTCTACTTCAATCTCTCCTGTCCCAGTCTTTCCCCCCGAAAGCGTGAGCGTTCCATCACCCATTTTAATGAGAGCCCCGTTGTCTGCCACGCTCCCAGCAATCGTCAAGTTGTGGCCGTTGGTGTCGATGTGCCCGCCGCCGAGCAAGTCCACCGACCGAGAAGACGCAAGTGAAACATCGGCATCGGAACGAAACGTGCCGCCATTTAAATAGAGCGTCCCGTTCGCGTCCCCCAGCGCCCCATCACCGGAAATGGCCAGAGTTCCCGCATTGATGACTGTTGGCCCCGAATAAACGTCCGACGTCATGGTCAATTTGAGTGTCCCCGTGCCGGTCTTAGTGAACCCATATCCCCAGATCTGAGCGGCAATCGCCAACGTCCGTTGCGTGCCAGAAGTTGTCCCCTCCACGTCGATGCTCGGAAATGAGGTAAGATACAGGTACGTGGGCGAAGGGTTGATCCCACCCAACTGGAACGACAAGGTGGCACAACTCCCAAGCTCCAACGCCGTCCCACTGCTCTCAAGCACAATCCAACGAGGGGAGGAGTCGGCATACAGTTGTCCGAACGCTGCAGAGTTCAGAGTGATGGATGAAACATCAAAGCTCCACCCGAGGGTCTGCGACGCGTCTATCCCAGGTGCCGCATCATCAACATTGAGAGTCGACGACGAATCCATGTAAAAGCTTGGTACCGTAGTGTAAGACCCGCCAGGCAAGGGCAACGAATAGGAACTGTGGTACGACGCGCTCGATAGGTTCGGGCTCCACGCAGTGAGGCTACCCCAGGAGGCCTTGCTGGGCAGTTCGAAATACGCGAACGCAGCCGCAGCCGGCCTCGTTGAGAAAAAAACGGAAGGTGCGGCCGCAGCCGAAAGCAGGAGCACGACTGATGATTTACGCACAATTGACCTCCGACAGGATTATGAATTATTAAAGGGTTTTCGGATTGACGGCCGATAATACATCAGTGCTGCGCCGCGTCAAGTTGTCGTGCCCCCCGTCGTGGGATCTGCATCAATGTTTCAATCGTCCGGAGGACGGATATGCAATTCACCGCTGCCCAGTTTCTCTCGATCTCAGTCTTGGCATCCGCCGCGATGGTCGCAAGGGGGGAGAACTACTCCGTCACCCTCGTCGACATAGGCCCCGCGCAGGCCCCTGCCGTCGCGATGGGCATCAACGCCTCCGGCCAAGTTACTGGCTTTTCCGCCGGACCTCTCATGCAAGCATTCGTTTTCCGAAACGGCCTGGGGACTTCTCTGGGCACGCTTGGCGGCACCCTCTCTCTTGGCTACGGGATCAACAACGCAGGCGCCGTAGCCGGATACGTCTGGACTTCAGGTGGCGTAGACCAGGGCTTTGTCTACTCAGGCGGGGAGACGACCGCGACTGCCTCCTCCGACGGTGATATTAGCCTCAGCGCAATCAACGGCTCGGGGGAAGGTGCGGGTGTGCGCTATTCGCCTGACGGAATTAACGGCCAAGCCATAATCTTTTCAGATGGCTCCATTCAATACATCGGAACCCTGCCCGGTGCCGCAGGAAGTTTTGCCAACGGCATCAACGACCTCGGCCAAGTCGTCGGCCACGCGGACTTCGCCCCCGGTTATGATCACCGTGCATTTCTATATGCCAACGGCGTACTGACCGACCTGGGCACCCTCGGCGGTCCCATCAGCAGCGCCACGGCCATCAACAACGCTGGCCAGATCGCTGGCTTCGCCAGCACTGCTGCCTACGCACACCGTTCGCCCGACGGCACCGGCGTTGGCGCACCCCCCATCCACGCTTTCCTCGATTCCAACGACATCATGATCGATCTAGGCACCCTCGGCGGCGACGATAGCGAAGCTTACGCCCTCAACAACCTCGGACAAGTTGTCGGCTATTCCGAGATCATCCCCGGCAAGTATGACCAGCACGCCTTCCTCTATTTCGACGGCACAATGGTGGACCTGAATACCCTCATCGACCCCGCCTCCGGCTGGGTACTTGAGGAGGCCACCGGCATCAACAACGTCGGCCAAATCACCGGCAACGGCACCCTCAACGGCCAACCCCAAGCCTTCCTCCTGACGCCAACCTCCTCCGGTTCCTCCGCCATCATCCCCACCCCCGAACCCGCCACCCTGATCCTCCTCACCCTCTCCGCCCCGCTTCTCCTCAAACGCCGCCGCTGACCGCCGGAGTCCACGCCGCCGAACAGGCATCATGGAAATAGCGCCAACCCCCGCTCCGCCGAATCACCGCGCAACAAAAAACCCACCCGAAGGCAGGCTCCACCGGCCGCATGTTTCGCGACCCGGTCAGTTTCCGTCGACGCCGTCTGTTATACGGGCCGCCGGCATGTTGGCGTGAGTGGCGGTCACATCGGAGTGGACTGGCTCACCGTCTTCTTGTTGATCGTGCGGATGCGGTTGATCGCGGCGAGATACGCCTTGGCGCTCGCTTCCAGGATGTCGGTGCTGACGCCGCGGCCGCGCACCTTGCGCTCCGAGTGCACGAGCTCGACCGTCGCTTCGCCCTGCGCATCCTTGCCGGCGGTCACCGATCGCACCTGATAGCTCACGAGCTGGGCGCTCACGTGCGTGATGCGCTGGATGACGGCGAACATGGCGTCGATGGGGCCGTCGCCGGTGGCGGCGTCGGTGATTTCATCGCCGTTGGAATCGACGAGGGTGACGGTGGCGGTGGGGATCCCGTTGGTGCCGGCGATGACCTGCAGGCTCTTGATCTTGAAAAGTTGCTCGGTGTTTTCGAACTGGTCTTCGATGAGTGCTTCGAGATCCTCGTCGTAGATTTCCTTCTTTTTGTCGCAGAGGTTCTTGAACTTCTCGAACGCGCGATTGAGTTCCTCTTCGTTCAGGCGGTAGCCAAGTTCATCGAGTCGCGACTTGAAGGCGTGGCGGCCGGAGTGTTTGCCCAGGACGTTGAGCGACTGGGCCCAGCCGACGTCGGAGGGGGTCATGATTTCGTAGGTGGACTTGTGCTTGAGCATACCGTCCTGGTGGATGCCGGACTCGTGCGCGAAGGCGTTTTCGCCGACGATGGCCTTGTTGCGCTGCACGTGCAGGCCGGTGAGGGAGCTGACGAGGCGGCTGGTGGGGACGAGTTTCCTGGTGTTGATGCGCGTGGAGAAGGGGAAGGCGTCCTGGCGGGTTTTGAGGGCCATGACGATTTCTTCGAGGGAGGCATTGCCCGCGCGTTCGCCGATGCCGTTGATGGTGCATTCCACCTGCCGCGCGCCGCCTTGAACGGCGGCGAGGGAGTTGGCGACGGCCAGGCCGAGATCGTTGTGGCAATGGGCGGAGAAGACCACTTTGTCGGCGCCGGGGACATGCTTGATCAGGTATTCGAACATCGCCTTGTGCTCGGCGGGGGTGGCGAAGCCGACGGTGTCGGGGCAGTTGATGGTGGTCGCGCCTGCTTCGATGGCGGCGTGGACGACTTCGGCGAGATAGTCGAGCTCCGTGCGCGAAGCATCTTCGGGGGAGAATTCCACATCCTCGACGTATTCGCGTGCGAGGCGGACGTTCTCCTGCGTCATGCGGATAATTTCTTCCTTGGCTTTCTTGAGCTTGAAGTCGCGGTGGATTTTGGAGGTGGCGCAGAAGACGTGGATGCGGCCTTTTTTGGCGTGCTTCACGGCTTCGCCGGCGCGGCGGACGTCTTTTTCCGTGCAGCGGGCGAGGCCGGCGATGGTGGAGCCGGTGATTTCGGCGGCGATGGCGGACACGGCTTCGAAGTCGCCCTGGGAGGTGATGGGGAATCCGCCTTCGATGATGTCCACGCCGAGTTGTTCGAGTGCGCGGGCGATTTCGAGTTTTTCCTTGAGGTTGAGCGAGGCGCCGGGTGACTGTTCACCGTCGCGGAGGGTGGTGTCGAAGATGCGGATGGCGGGGGCGGGAGAGGGCTGGTCGGTGGGGGTGGACATGGCGGACTCCTGTGTTGCGGGCCTATCAGGATAAGCGCTGACGGGCGGTGTGGGAACGCGAGTGGGGTGACGCGGGGGGGTAGATTACGCAATCTCCAAAAAGAAAAACCCCGCGAGGGTCACTCGCGGGGTTCCTGATTCTTGAAAAAGTCGGATGACCCTACGAGCGATTACCGCGAAGGCTAAGAAGCAGAGCGAGGGTAAGGGGCAGAGTCATCATGGTTCCTCTTATATCGGCATTTGGGGGGGAGAGTCAACAAGAAAAAGACTTGCGATCTACTTTGAGCGGACGGGAATTCACGTCAGGTCTCCGGCGTCGGCAATCGTTCGCAGGTATTGCAATTTGGCCTCAAGGGCCTCCAGAAGATCGTCAAATGTTACGAAAGCAATCTTATGTCCGCCGATGGAGACGCTGTCTGATCGCCAGCGGAGACGAGATTGTCCGACGGAGTCGACAAAAGCCCGTCGGCCGGTCACGAGCATTCCAAAGAATCGGGCATCGCTTCCTCCGAAGCGCCTGGCGAAATCATTTGAGTGCCGTTGGTCATCGATGGTCCAAAACCAATCCACGAGTTGAGAGAATCCGTGTTCAAAGCGCTTACCCCACTCATCATGATACTTGGTTCCTTCGGCAAAGACACTGGATGGTCTTGCGTCCTCGAATTCTATGAGTGAGAAAGCGCGTTCTCGCGAGTTGCCGACGGCGAGATCGCATCGGAAATGACCGAAAATATCCAATTCATGTCCCAATAGATCGATGCGCTCAACGGGCATGTTAAAGGTGCCAGCAAAGGCGGAAAGATTCGGGCGGGCGCGGAAGAAAGGAAGAATGTGGGTCTTCTCAGAAAGCTCAGTTGTGGCGGCGAGCATGCGCGAAAATCGCCCAGCTCGACTTCGCACTGTTTGAGCGACAACGAAAAGGGGGCGAGCTCTTTGCTCATTGCGCGACCGACCTGCGATATTCCTGTACTAAGTCATGGGTGACGAGGTCCTGAATTCGGATGTGGTCACCGGGCTCAACGGTAAAGAGGATATGAAGACGTTGTCCTCTACCGCCGCGGAGGACGGAGATGTTCTTCGGACCACGTAGCGTGCGGACTTCCGGAACACCCGGCGGCTTAGGGCCGTGGCGGAGTCGGTCAATTGATCGAGCGACCTCTTCACGTTCACCAGGGTCGAGGGAGTCGATGGCAGTTTTGGCCTGCCAAGTGAATTCAATGTCGTAGGCCATAAAGGCTCCAAGGGTCAAACTGCAATTATTATATATGATCTGGTTATTGAAGGGGTAATCATTTCTCATCATCCAGCCTCGAAGATGCGCGCGGGGGAGCCGGTGGGGGAGATGGCGATTTCGGCGGGGCGGTGGCAGCGGGGGCAGTGGCCGGAATAGGCGGTGCCGGCGGCGTTTTTGTAGATGGGGGCGTAGACGTGGCAGCAGCGGAAGTGGATGGAGAGGAAATCGATTTTATTTTCGATTTTTGATTTTCGATTTTCGATTGGGGGAGTAGGTTGGGCGGGAGTTGGGTTGGTGGAGAGGTCGAGGATGTAATCGCGGGGGTCGGAGTTGTCGGGTGCGGGGGCCATGCTTGCCTCATAAGGTTTTGAGCATGAAGCTGCGGATTTCCTCGTAGGTTTTATCGGCTTTCAGGGACTGGTCGTGCAGCGATTGTTTGAGGGCGGCGGCTTCCTCTTTGTTGGGGAGGAGGGGGAGGTTGATGCGGACGTTGAGTTCGGAGGCGTGGACGGTGGCGTGGGCGAAGACGGCGGCGATGCCGAGGTCGGAGAGGAGGAATTTGTTGGTCTTGCCTGTGAGCGTGGAGGCGAGGTGGAGGATGTTTTCGGCGATGGCGCCGGTGGTCTGCGGGGCGCGGATGGCGGCGACGACGGTGGCCGTGTAGTCGGGGTGGGCGAGGCGGTCGGGCTCGGGGAGCTTGAGCATCTGCGAGAGGGCGTCGTAGGCGGCGATGTCTTCGGTGATGAGTTCCTGGAGCATTTTGCTGGCGGTGTCGAACTGGGTGAGCGCGGCGGTGAGTTCGGGTTCGTAGGCGGCGTAGGCTTTTTTGCCAATGGTGTAGCGGAGGGCCATGGCGGCGAGGGAGGAGGCGAGTGCGCCGGCGAGGGCGGTGACGGAGCCGCCGCCGGGGGTGGGTTGTTTGGCGGCGGTGGCGGCGAGGAAGTCGCGGACGGGGAGGTTGAGGATGTCCGAGGTCGTGGTCATCGGTTGCTCGTGAGGGGGGCGGTTATTTCTGCGTCGATGGGGCGGCCGGCGTGGCGGGGGGG